>NZ_CP014213.1:687500-1375000 GCF_003268005.1 Methanosphaera sp. BMS
CCTCCCTTTCTTGCGGTGTTGTTTGCCAGTGTGGATTCGGTGATGTTAAGTTTTCCCCAGTCGTTGTATATTGCTCCTCCATCATATATTGAGGTGTTGTTTGCAAGTGTGGATTGTGTGATTGTCAGTCTTCCAGAGTTTCTTATTGCACCACCATAGTATGATTTTGCGTTTTGTATTGTGATGTTCTTCAGAATCATTGTGGAACCAACTGTAATGTTGAAAACCTGTAGCTGATTTCCGTCTATTGTTTGTCCATTACCATTAATTGTAAGTATCGTATCTGTATTATCCCAAACGATTGTGCCAGTATTTATGTATGTTCCCTCACCCAGTGTGATGGTTTTCGTTGCTCTTTGGCTTTCCACATCACCTACTGCATCACGTAGTTGTTGCCAGTTGGTTATGTTTCTTGCTATTACCTTGAATGTGACTGTGTTTGAAAAGTGGTTACACGTCCTGTAATAAACCTTGTATTCTCCGGGTTCTAGCTTTGATAAGGTGTAATTCTTGTAAGTGGTTGTATCATATTTTATATTATTGATGAAGATTTTTATGTCTTCAAGTCTTTCCACGAGATTCTTATCATAATAATGGGGACGTTTTAAAGCAATATCGAAGTACAGTACTATTTCTTCACCTTCATCGAATATGGTATAATTTCCCGTAACACTTAAATTTACGGTTTTCAATGCAACATCGGTTGAGTTATAAACGTTGGAACTTAACTTTCCATTATAAAGTCCGGCTAAATCAATTGTTTCATTGTTGGTAGCAATATTTTCAGTAAATGTATTGCCGGTAATATTGTTAGTTCCATAGGAGTATATTGCAGCACCCTTTGGTGCATAATTGCCCGTAAAGCTTGAATCGACAATGCGTAACTCTCCTGATTTGGAACTCATAAGTGCTCCACCATAATTGAATGCGAAATTATAATCAAATGTGGAGTTTATGACATATAACTTTCCAAAGCTTGCAATTGCCCCACCATACTCGGTTGCAACGTTATCCTCGAATGTGGAGTCTGTAATATTTATATTTCCAAAACTTGAAATTGCTCCACCATACTTGGATTTAGCGTTTTTTATCGTAATATTCTTAAGAATAATGTTAGTATCATCACCAATATCAAATACCAACATTTGATTTCCATCTATTGTCTGTCCATTACCATTAATTGTAAGCACATTCTTTGTATTGGTCCACTTGATTGTACCTGTATTTATATATGTACCACTATCTAATTCAATTGTAACGTTTTCTTTCCTGCTTGCAGCACTTTTAACTGCCGCCGTTAATCCTTTCCAATTATTTACACGATATAAAATATAGTGTATGGGTTCTTTTTTTAAAGTGCTATCTTTTGGAGTTTTGGCTATTGTTTTAGTTACGTTTTCGTTTAAGTTATCATCGGATGCTTTGACTGTTTGTATATTTTCATCCACATAATTTTCCTGTATACTCTTAGCAGTATCGGATACTTTATGTGTATCCTGTGTAACTGCCTCTTGTGTAATGCTACCTGTATCAGTTATGTCTTCTGATACTTCACCTGCACTGGCTACTCCCACAAGTAGGAGTAATATAGTAGCAAACAGCAGCATGATTTTTATATTTTTCATCTATTAACACACCTTTCTTCTTTTATACTTATCTATAGTGATTATAGGATTATAACCAATAATGATATATTATTATCCATTACTTATCCATGTGAAAAGATTTTATTGGATAATATAATGTATATTTTTATTTGTTTTATAATAAATAGTTATAAATAATACTTATCATGACATGATAATCCATGAAAAAAACAATAACTTTCAAGAAAAACAACGATACGATAAAAAAGGATTTATGATACAAAAACAGGAATATACCCGGATGATGTAAAACTATAATCAGAGAAAGAAGAATATGAAACATATACTCCATTAATTAAAAAAAATGCTTCATTTGATGGATTTTTCCCTTTTAAAGAAGTATACGAATGAAATAAGAGGAATAAGTATACCCGCGACCGCAATACTAGGATGAATTAAAAATCCCAAGACAATAAGACAGAGTCCACAGATACACAATTGTATTCTTCCATGAAAAACCGATCTTGAATCTTCATAATATTGCAATATAACAGATAATGAAATCTCAAAAGATAAGCATACGATTCCCACAATAAAGAACATCGCCATAAGAAAATCATCAGGGTCATAGTAAATCAGGGAGACAAGCGGCAATACTATGCCAAGAAAAGATAAGACATATCCAACCACAATACTCAAAGTATGCGATTTATTCTTCGTAGTATTAACAAAAGTATCCTTATTTACAACCTCAATGTCACCGTTTAATAATTCAGAAGAACCACTTACTGCTTGTTTATCCAACCGATTCAACAACTTTTCCAAAACAGTTTCTATTGCTTGAGTGCCTCCACCGGTAAGATCCAATATGGCATGCGGATAATCAACCATGAATTGAACAATCGTAGAATTCAGGTCATATTCCTTTAAACTTATCCTCATAATAAATGCGGGATTAAACGAATCAACAACAGTAAAATCACGTGTCATATGATTATATCTTTTTAATTCATAATATTTAACTGGAAATACTGAAATCAAGGCCCCATAAACAACATCTACCGGATATTCTATAATAACTTCTTTTTTCGTCTCTGCAAACATATGAAATCACGCTTATTAATAACAATTATATGAAAACAAATATTTATTTTTATTTAAAACCGAACAACATTGAAAAAAAAGCCTTCCTAATACAGAATCCTGAGTCATACACATAAATAATTATTCATTACTCATAACGCATCTTCGGCAACCTTAAATAAATCCCATTAATCCACCAACTCTCTTTTAAATCTTCCCCAATTATGGCAGTATACATTCTAAGGGGGGTAAGTTTTTGATTAGATTTTTTATTGAATAATGTATTGTTTATTTATGTTGAGTTATAAGGAGGGATTTATTCTATTAGGTAGGATATTAGTTTTAGTTCGTAATATCTGCAAATAAAAAAGTGGAAAATTTAAAAAAAAATATTCGACTTCTTTAAAAGACTAAGAAACATTCCAGTTACAAAAAAATAAGAGAGGTACGGAATAATAACTCATGAATAAAATTATTTAATTAATCTTCTCATGCTTATCCTGATTAACACTACCGTTAAAGCCGTAAAATAAAATAAATATAATAGAAACAATACTGAACATGTCCCCAATTATACTTTACTTTCCTAGAGAATATGGATCTGTTGCATTATTTTTACTGACTATCTTTTTTCCTGTTCTTTTTTCAATAGTTTTTCTAGTGTTTCCCGCAATTGTACCTCCTTCTATTGCTATTTCCTTACTTTCATCAAATCCCTCGGGGTTTTCAGTCTTGCTGATTTCGGTTGTGGTCGCTTCAGCTAGCATGTTAAGAACCAATTCCATATTTGTCATGTTATCTCTAAGGCTTTCCTTTTTAATTCCCTTATAATCCTTATATTCACTAACGGTTTTATCACTCCATGCCTTGGTTATTTCATTAGTGAGTATGGCATATTCTTTGCCCTGTTGTACTCCTGATCTTTTCCATTCATTAGTAAGGTCATTACGAATATGGATACTGTTTATTCTTTGCTTTATCCACTCTTCAGAATAACCCATTTGTCTATATGTTTCCACAGCTCTTTCCATCGCTATCTCAGGGTCTGCTATTTCATCAAGTCTTTCTGAGCCTACTTGTGCAAGCCATTGTTTAAATGGTTCTGCATTAGGGGATGGAACTGACTGTATGATACGTAACAATTGTTTAGTACTGGCAACATCTGTTAAACGCATTTTACCATCTTTTGCAGGCATTTTCAACCTGTGACAATTTGTCACACTTTCATCTTGTTCTTCTTTAAGTCTTTGTTTTAATTTTCTCCAGTAATTATTGGGATTTTTACGTCAGTTAAT
Organism: Methanosphaera sp. BMS; assembly: GCF_003268005.1. Lineage (NCBI taxonomy): Archaea > Methanobacteriati > Methanobacteriota > Methanobacteria > Methanobacteriales > Methanobacteriaceae > Methanosphaera > Methanosphaera sp. BMS. Next base: position 691,465 of record NZ_CP014213.1, read on the forward strand.
ATCATTAATACATCTATTATTGAATAGAACTAATTTCCACTTTCAAAATCCCATTTTTTATGTATTTTCTTGAAATACAGATGATTCTTTTGTTCATGATGTGTTATCCATATAGAATTGAATATTCTAAAATATTCTTCTAATTTTAAATTTAATATTAATAAATAGTGTTTATGATATTTAGGATTATTTAGATACTATTTTATAAAAATAAACTATTATAATTTATTTTTTTTAGTAATGCCTATTTTTTTATAATGGTTTTTTCATGTAGTTATACTGTTGTCATAATAATAGTAGTTATATTTAAATAGTTTTTATTACAAAGTACTAAATATTTAGGGGGAGTGTAAATGTTTGATGTTGTGGCAAGAAATCTAAAAAAGTTAAGAATTGAAAATGGTTATACTCAGAAACAAGTTTCTGATTATTTGGGGATTGCTCAAAGTAATCTTTCTAAAATAGAAAATGGTGAAAGAAAATTTAATATAACTTTACTTGATAAATTATGCTTATTGTATAATTGTTCTCCGGAGTATTTGTTGGGTGAAACTGATGTTCGTGAAAAATCATGCATAGCATTTCGTAGTGATGAAAAAATGGATTTGAATGTCATTGCAAAAATGAATGAAATAACGGGATTTTTAAAACTACTAAGAAAATTGGATGAGGAGGATTAAGTATGAATAGTTCTGCATTAGCTGAAATGTTAAGACATGAGTGGGGTATTGAAAGTTTTGCTTCAGTAAACATTCGATCCTTAGTTTATAACAATATCAGAAATTTAACAGTACTTTGGTTTCCAATGAAAAATAATATTAGTGGGTGTTGTGCTAAAACAAAAGATGACAAAGTAATATTTATCAATAGTAATAATACTATAGGAAGACAAAATTTCACATTAGCTCATGAATTATATCATTTGCTTTATGAGGATGCCCCAGATTATATTGGTTGTGGAGTAAATAGCAATAACCAAAGTGAAAAAAATGCGGATGATTTTGCATCCACTTTCCTGATGCCAGATAGTGCACTCTTTTGGTTTAAAAATAAAAATCAAATTGAGGATTGGACTTTGGAAGATGTAATCAAATGCGAACAGTATTATCAGATTAGCCGTTTGACAATGATTATCCGTCTTAAAAACTTAAATTGGATTAGTCAAAATCAGTTTGATGAATTTAGTCACGATGTTATTCGTGAAGCTGATAGATTAGGTTATGATACCAGTCTTTATAGGTCATCGCCGGATAATCAGAAATATTCTTCTATTGGAGAATTAATACGTTTAACCCAAAAAGCCTATGATGACAAAAAGATAACTGGTGGCAAACGTAGAGAAATTTTATTAAATAGTTTCAGAAATGACGTTCTTTATGAGGGGGCAAATGACCTTGAATAAACCCATTTTCTATGATACTGATTGTTTAGAAAGTTTTTTGTTTGTAGATGCAGGTCATATATTAGAAGATCTATTTTCTAAAATCATTATTCCCGAACAAGTATATAACGAAATTATGGTTGAAAATACTCCCCCAATTGTAAAAACAAATTTTAAAAAGTTGAAAGAAGGATTTGTAGAAATCAAAGAAATAACATTCACATCCAAAGAATACCAAGCATATAAGTCTATTGAAAAGGGATTCTGGAGTAAAACTGGCCAAATCTGTGGGTCAGGTGAAGCAGCGGCAATAGCATTAGCTCATTTGAACAAGGGGATTGTGGCAAGCAACAATTTACGGGATGTATATGAATATGTGGAAAGTTTGGATATTGAAATGATTACCAGTTCCATGATTTTAACTCAAGCAGTTAAGAAAGATATCATCTCAAAAAATACCGCAAATTCATTATATGTCTCTATGATAGATAAAGGTATGAGTTTACCTTATGATTCTTATTATGACTATTATGATAATCTTTATGAAAATGATTGTAAGATGTTTCTAAAAGATGATTTTTTATAAACTTTATTGGTGGTATGGAAGTTTAAGATTTTATTTTTTAAAATGCATTCAAGGTAAGAATTTTTTTGAATAATTTCTTTTAAATTGTTATTTTTTTTTATTTGAATCTTCTTTTGTGTAGTTTGTATTTGTATTTTCTAGAGTTTTTGTTTCTGGAGTAGGATACTTTTTTGTTGGTGTTGATTCTGGAGTTGGTTTTTTTTTAGTTATATGTTGTGTTATTTTTTTTTGTTTCATAATATCACCAAATAAAGAAGTGGAAAAAATAAAAAAATTACATTCAGCATATACATGCATAACGAGGGAAAAAAATTAAATAAGCTATAAAATCAAAAAAAGTAATTATTCTAATGTACTTCTGAAAAATCAGTATATCTCTTGAAAATTCATTTATATATACAAGACCAAATAATAAACATACACAACTTCGGAAATGGCTATGATGACATAGGATTGGTACTAGAAAAAAGGAGGTTAAGGGGAGTTTTATCGATTATTTTATCTGTGAGGGATAATCATCTATTTCTTTACAAGTACGCTTGTTATCCTATCTGACTTGTATGCTCCGGTTTCACCGGCTATGAGTTCTATTGTATGTGCTCCTGTGGTGATGTTTGTTGGGATTGTCACGTTAATGATACCGTTAGTGGCTGTTGTGGTGGTTATCATCTTGCCATCTAGTTTTATACCAACGGTTACTGTTCCGGAGATGTTGTTTTTGTTTTTATCCACGATATTGGCAGTTATTCTCGTGGTTGTTGTCTTTGTTGTTATTGGCGTGTATCTTATGAATGCTTCTCCTTTTGTCACGTTTAGTTTGCCTGTTGCCTCGATACGGTTGTATCCGGTGTATGAGTATACTGCCGTTAGGTTGTATTCTCTTGCACTTAGGGTGATGTTGTAGTCTATTATTGCCACTCCATTTACTACGTTTGCCTGTAGGGCTTTACCGTTGGAGTCTTTTAGTGTTACACCGTTTGCTTTTATGATTACGGTTCCACCGGTTATGCTTTGTCCTTTTTCATCTGTTGCTGTTATGACAAATTGTATCTTGTCACCGTTTTCATGTGTTGGTAGTTGTGCTATTTTTATCTTAACGTTTCCAGGTGTTATGTTGTTTTTGGTATTGTTTGCCCTACTTGAGGCGTATTTATCGTTGCCGGCGTATACGGCTTCTACTGTGGTATTGTCCTTGTACCAGCTTCTTGGTACGGTGTAGTTTAGTGTTGCTGTTCCATTGTTTACTAAGGCGTATAGTGTGTTTCCGTCTTCATCTTTTAGTGTTACACCATTTACCTTGAAGGTTACTCTTCCACTGGTTACTGCTTTTGTATTGTTGTCCTTGATTGTTGCTTTTAGTTGTATGGTTGATCCTACTCTTCCGTTTATTTTTGATACTGTTGTTGTGGTTGGTGTTGGTGTGCTTGTCTTGTTTAGTTGTTTGATGATTTCCTGTAATTCTTTTATTGTATTGTTTTGTTTAATGATAGTGTTTTGTAGTTGTTTGTTGGTGTTGTTTAGGTTTTGTATTGTTTTGTTTAGGTTTTGATTTTCTTTTGTGAGTGTTTTTATCGTGTTATTTTGTTGTTTTATGGTATCGTTTAGTGTTTTAATGGTGTTTTCTTGTTGTTTTATTGTGTTGTTTAGGTTTTGATTTTCTTTTGTGAGTGTTTTTATTGTGTTATTTTGTTGTTTTATGGTATCATTTAGTGTTTTAATGGTGTTTTCTTGTTGTTTTATTGTGTTGTTTAGGTTTTTTATTGTGTTGTTTAGGTTTTGATTTTCTTTTGTGAGTGTTTTTATTGTGTTATTTTGTTGTTTTATGGTATCATTTAGTGTTTTAATGGTGTTTTGTAGTTGAGTAATGTTTGCTTGTAGTTGTGTGTTTTGTTTGGTTAGGTTCTGGTTTTGTGTTGTTAATGTTTTTATTGTATTGTTTAATGTATTGATCGTGTTATCTTGTTGTTTAATTGTATTGTTTAATGTATTTATCGTGTTTTCTTGTTGTTTAATTGTATTGTTTAATGTATTTATCGTGTTTTCTTGTTGTTTTATTGTGTTGTTTAGTTGATTTACGGTATTGATTAGTTGTGTTATATATTCTTCAAGTTCCCTTATTTTAGCGTCCTTGTCTATTTCTACTGTAAAGTCTATAGTTGTGGCAGATGACTTGTACTCGTCTGTTTCTGCAAATTCTACGTTGATGGTGTAATCTCCAGGTGTTAGTGTGGTGTCTGTGATTACTCCGGCAGTGGCGGTCCTGTTGATGGCTCCCGTTATATTGATTAGAGCATCGGTTATTGGTGTTTTGTAAACGTCATCCTGTACTGTTATGTTTATTTGTACGTTGCCTTCTGTGTTGTTTATGATATTGTAGGTGATTATGGTGCTTTTTCTAACCTTTACTGTTACGATGGTTGAGTTTTCAGTGTAAACAGTATTGTCACCAACTTTAACTGTAATGGTGGCAGTGCCTTCTTTTAATGCAGTGACAACGCCATTATCATCAACACTAACAACGCCGGAATCATCAGGAACATAAGTTACGTCCATACCTTCCGGTGTAGTTGTGGCAACTAATGGGAATGTGTCATCAATTATTAAATCCAAAGTATTATTATTAACACTAACACTTGCATGGTTTAAATTAACCGTGACTGGGATAATTTTACTTGCAGCGGCAGCATAATAATCATTGCCCTCGAATGAAACTGTTATTGTCGCGGTTCCTTGGCTAAGACCAATGATTTCACCAGTCTCATCAACAGTAGCAACAGCAGTATTACTTGAAGTATAAGTTAAATTACCTGCTTCTAGAGGATTTAAAACTGCATTAACAGTATCAGATTTAGTAACATTTATTGTTATTTCTGGTTTATTATTAATAATCTCTGTAGCTTGTTTGGCTAAAACAATGGTGTATATGGCAGTTTTAAATTTACCAGTTACAATTGCAGGCCCTTCTTCTTCATATTTATATGATATTGTTTCATTAATTAAAGCAGTTGTTTTATCTAAGCTACCATGTGTTTGTGATAATTCTAATTGCATATTCATTTTTGATGCATCATATTCATTAATTTCTTCTGAAGTACTATTATATGCATATAATTTAAAAGTAATTTCAGATGTTTCATTTATTGTAAGTTCACCTGTAGTATTGGTTGTTGCATTTAAGAATAGCCAATTGGCCATAGTTACATTTTCACTAACTTTTGGTTTTATATTGTAATTGGAGGCATTATTTCCAAACCAGTTATTAATGGATAAAACAGAGCCTGAGATAACCTCAATAATCAATTTATCATCCATTGTATTGTTTATGAAAATGGAGTCATGAATATTGGAATTTTCATCACAATATACAATATAAATCACACTGCCATTGGAAATATTGTTATTTATATAATTTCCGGACATACTAAGGTTATTTGCTTCTCCTATTATATTAATACCTTTTTTCGCATAGTTATTGGTGTAGTTTCCAGTTATGTTGGAATTATTTATGGTTCCTTCTGTTAAAAATACAACACAATAATTTGCAGAGTTATTATAATAATTCCCAGTTATGAGGGAATTATTTATGCTTGTAAATTCACTCACGTAGTATACTGCACAGTATTCTGCAGCATTATTACTGTAATCTCCAGATATTATAACGTTAGTCAAATTATTATTAAATAAGAATACTCCTGCAGTATCATTTGCCCGGTTATTATTATAATATCCACTTATATTTACATCAGTTAATTCTCCATTAAAGAAGATTGCTCCGCCACCCTCTTTTGCTGTGTTGTTTGTGTAATTTCCTGTTATATTTACATTGTTTAAATCTCCATAAAATAGGATTGCTCCACCATAATCGTCTGCTGTGTTGTTTGTGTAATTTCCTGTTATATTTACATTGTTTAATTCTCCATTAAAGAAAATTGCTCCACCGTAACCATTATTTACACTGTTATTTATTAAAATGGCATTTATATTGGTGTTAGTAACATCTGCATAAAATCCAATTGCACCTGCAAGACCATCAACTACACTATTGTCTATAAAAATGGCATTTATATCTGAGTTATTAAGTGTTTGATTAAAGAAGATTGCACCGCAGGCAGATTCTTCTTTTCCATTTTTAAATGTTAAGCCTGTGATATTTATTCTTTCTGCGTTAACAGTCCAGATCCTACTTACTCCTTGTGCATCAAAGATTACTTCACCAGCATCATAATTAACGAATGTTAAATTCTTATTAATGGTTAAATTTGTATTGTTTTCTCCAGTGTATGTTCCTGATGCAATATAAATTGTACTATCATCTGGTGCTTTGTTTAATGCTTCTTTTAATGTTTTAAATGCAGTATCTGCTGTTGTTCCATTACCGCTGGATTCTTTATTTCCGTTTACATACCAAACAATAATTGCCGGATTTACCGTGATGTCAACTGTGGTTGTTGCATTGTTGTATCTATAATCACCAGCATAGAAAACAGTAGCAGTAGCATCGAGTGTTAATCCTGTAACAATAATAGTAGCATTACCATTATTAATTTCACCATACCATTTATCACCATCAATATTGACAGTGACATTTCCTGTAGCATTTTCTAAACCGGTAACAACAACAATAGCATCATCACCAACCATAATAGGATCGACACTAGCACTAATACTTAAATCCTCTTTAGGCACGGAATTAACAATAATATCGACTGTAGTGATAGCACTAGTATAATTAGCATCACCACTATAGATAACGTTTGCCGTAGTATTTTCGTCTAATCCCTCAATAATAATGACGGCAGTTGCGTTGTTGATTTTGCCCGTCCAGTTATTATTATCAATAGTAACATTAACATTGCCTGTAGCACATTCTAAGCCAGTTACAATAACCGTTGCATTTTCACCTTGATGTATTGGTTCTGCACTTGCATTAATGTTTAAGCTTTTAGGATTAACTGTAATAATTACATTTTCCTCTTTAGGGTTATATAATCCGTCACCTGAATAACTGACATTTAAATCATGACTACCCACTGATAAATTTGAAATAATGACAGTAGCAGCACCATCTACAATATCAGAAGAAATATTTCCAATTTCAATATCAGAAGAATTAATTCCAACCGTACCAGTAGCATTATCTGGTGTGAAAATAATAGTTACAGTAGCATTATCACCAAAACTAATTTCCGGCACGTTAATATTCATCGTAACATCTTCTTTATAAAAGGAATATGATAATGTTAAAACTTGATAATTAACAGTAGCATTTACATTTGTAATGCCGTCCTCAAATTCAATATCTGAGGTAACAACATTATTTCCTATTTTATGATTACTAAGTGTTGCTCCATTATCTGCACTGAATTGTGCATCATAATTAAATAATTCTCCATCTGATATGAATCCGACAATTAATGTTGGTTGACCGGTTTCATTTAAAGATAATTCAACTGTAACAGGTGCATCATCTGTATGGCTTTCACTTCCTGTAAAATGATATTCTACAAGCTCATTGGAAAAATCAAAAACGTTTTTTCCATACCAGTTATTATGAATTCTATTATACTTCCCTTTATTATATATAATGTTTCCTTTGGTATCTGCCCAATTGTCAATAAAAATATTATATTCTAAATACAAAGTAGAAGAAGTGGAATCCAAATAGATTGCTCCGCCTTCATCACCACAGCGATTATTTTCAAAATAACACTGGGAAAACAAAACATTATTTTCCTTGTTTATATAGATTGCTCCACCATCATCATCGGATTTAACTTCATTATTAATGAAAACACCATATTTTACATCAGTGGCGAATTTATTTGTATATATTGCTCCACCATCATGTACCTTAACGTAATTGTCTTTGAAATATGAAGGTGAATCCACCCAGGTAATAGTGTCTGCATAAATTGCACCACCATAATCACGGGCATAATTACCACTGAAGGTACAATTATCAACTTTAACATCACCTTTACTTAGTATAGCACCACCACTTTCACTCTGTCCATCATCTGAGCCATCATCAGCTTTATTATTTCTAAAAGTGGTATTTTTTGCATTGACATTATTTTTGCTGAATATTGCTCCGCCATCAACGTAAGCATGATTATCTGCAAATTCACTATTTTCAATAAATACTGATTTTTTACAATAAATTGCTCCACCATCCGTGTATGCATTGTTGGATGTGAAGTTAGTATTATTAATATGTACATCTCCATCGGATTCAATTGCCCCACCACGGAAACGAGCCTGATTATTATAAAATGTAGAGCCATTAATTGTAACATCACCTTCAGCTCGTATAGCACCGCCATAATCCTCAACAGCAACTTTATGACTTTCTACTTTATTAGATCTGAAAGTGGTATTTTTTACATTGACATTATTTTTACTGAATATTGCACCGCCATCAACACACCCCTGATTATTGTAGAAGGAGGAATCCCTAACATCAATAGTACTCTCAACATAAACTGCTCCACCATCATTATCATCTACCTTATTTTCACTAAAAGTAGATGAATATATGGAAGCAGTATTTGCATAAATTGCACCACCATAATCATAAGCCTTATTCGAAGTAAAAGTAGAATTATTAACTTCTACATTAGCTTCACTTCGTATGGCACCACCATAACATTGAGAAGATGCACCATTTGCTTCATTTTCGATGAAACGGGTATTTTTTGATACATTGACATTATTTTTGCTGTATATTGCACCGCCATCAACATTAGCATGATTTTTTTCAAATAGACAATTTTCAAGAGTTACAGATTTTTCACAATAAATTGCTCCACCATCATCATCCTCAACATTATTAGATTTAAAAGTAGAATTAATAATAGTTAAATCTCCTGCGGAGTATATTGCTCCGCCATAGTCCTCTGCCCAATTATTGTTGAAAGTACAGTTTATAATTGTGTATTGAGCAGAACCTTCTATATGAATGGCACCACCTTTATTATTATAATCGTTATGTCCATTAATTATTATGAGATTTTTCAGGGTTATAGTTCCACTATTTGAATAAAATGCACTGCAACCGCCTTCACCTAAACAATCAAGGGTATGTCCCTGACCATCTATAGTTAAATCTTTATCAAGTTGGATTCTAGAACCATAAGCTCCGTTATAATCTCTTGTTAGATTTAAAACAGAACTTTCAGTTGCATTATCTATCTCAGTTTGAAGGTCATTAAAACTTCCAACATCATTAGCTTTTTTCACACTTGCACTAATATCACGTTTAGTAAGATTATTATTTTTAGATATTACTTTTTTAGAATTGTCCTTCTTTAAAACATTATTAGTATCTTTAACTTCACTATTTTCATCATTACTTATATCCACATTATCATTATTACTATCAGGTGATATAGAATTTGTTAGCTTAGAACTTGAAACAACACTACTATCACTTGATGCACTGACTGCTCCAATCATAAAAATTGAAAGTAATAATATACTCAATATTATCTTTTTCTTCATTTTAACCACTACTTTTTTTGGAAATTTATTACATGAACTATGTTTATGTTGTTAAGTCTTAATAAATTATTCTATTTGTTGCAAATCAATAAAATCTTCCGTTTTGAATTTATAGCCTATTACCATAAGTTTACGTCAAAATATTCATTGAACCAATTTAGATAATAGGTAGTATCATCCACGATTTCGGCACTGTCCAAAATACAGTCTGACTTCCCATAAATTTAATATTTTTTCAGTAAGTTGTATTACAAGGACTGGCATGATAAAATCTTTTTTTCCTAAACATACCCTATAATTACATCTGGATCTATTTGTCCTCATTTTTCTATTAACACCCTTATCTGTTATATAATGTTTTTTTTTTAATTTATTACCACATGTAACATTGAAAAAATAATTATATACGCTTCGAGTGTTGATTCATTGTTATTTTCTTTATTTTAGTAATAGTTTATATACACTTGTTTTTAGACTTTTATTCATTCTTCGGGTTTAATGATTTTAGGCTGTTTATACATTTTTCATATAATTTATTATAAGCAGGCTAATCTTATAGTGTGATATAGTCGAGGTTTACACTATAGATGAGATATGATATTTACTTCATTATACCTGCATATAGCGAAGTCTAAAAAATTAAAAAAATAGTATCTACTAAAATAGTAAGAGATAACTTGTTGCAGTCGGATAAGTTAGAGAGGTTGCTCTCTCTTCCTCTCCTCAGAACCGTACGTGTCACTTTCATAACATACGGCTCAAGCATATTAGTTATCTGAAGAAACTAAGTCAAATTAAAAAAATTATTTTATATTCCATATAAGCATTGGTAATTATTTTTAAATTTAAATCTTTCAAAGTACTCATTGAATTCACTTTTATACGGGGTTGCTTTATATTTAATGCACCACGCATACTTAATATGAATCCAACTCATACGTTTAAGTTGATTACCTGTTTCAGGATTAGTAAACAAATACTTATCTTTTATCGTTTTATCCCTACATGGTTTAAAGTGTTTACCTTTAATCCACTTATGAGACTTCTTAGGATATAATCTCTTAAGAAGACGAATAATACGATATATAATAAACCAATCCATCTTTTCAAAGGTTCTTTCTGCAGCTGTCATTCTCCAATAATAAGCAGTACCAATTATAAGATTATTTAAGGAGTCAATAAAACTTTCTATGTCTCCCCCATAAGCTTTTATAAAGATACGCCGTGCTTTATCTTTGAATGAAACAATACTACTCTTTGACGGTTTTGTAAGAACCACTTTTCTATTTCTACTGAAATATGATTTAATATTGATTCCTAGAAAATCAAAACCATTATCAATATGAGTAATTCTAGTTTTATCCTCAGCTAAAGTTAAACCCCTCTTTTCCAAGTAAGAATTTAACAGTTTCGGCACTTTACATGCATCCTCTTTTGTTCTACAAAGTATTACAAAATCATCAGCATAACGCACCATAACATACTTAGACACATTACTGTAAGTATACGAGCCATCTTTTCTGCGGATACGAGTGTATTTAATATCTAATGCTTCCTCCATTCCATGCAATGCAATGTTAGCAAGAAGCGGAGATATAATACCCCCTTGAGGTGTACCACTATCAGACTTATAAAATACATTATCGTCTAAGTATCCTGCTTTTAACCAGCGACTAATGGTTTTAGAGGCTGGAAAATACCGTACTTGTTCCATGATATAATCATGGTCAAGAGTATCAAAACAAGATTTAAAATCACCTTCAAATATCCAAGGACGATTAAATCCACGTACATGACTGTGAATCTTTGCTATAGCATCACTAGCACCTCTACAAGGCCTGAAACCATAACTATTGGCTTCAAAATGATGCTCCCAAATAGGTTCCAAGGCAATTTTACATACCATTTGGAACACACGATCACGTATGGTTGGAATACCCAAAGGTCTTAATATTCCATTCTTTTTAGGAATATAAATCCTACGAACAGGCCGAGGCCTATGTAGATTAATTTTACAATCCTTAAGCTGGTAAAATAGTTTCATACGCTCAGCATTTGTCATGACAATTTCAGAGTCAACTCCTGCCGTACGTTTACCACCATTTATTTGAGTAACTACTCTTATAGCCCACAATAGTGTTCTATTATCATTTAAAAGTAGTCTACAATGACTTCGAACTCTTCGATAGTCACCAGATTCTTCAGCACGAATTATCCGCTGTTGTATCTTATATATGCTTCGACTTACATAGTTCCATTTAATATTGGACCATTCACTGTCGAGTTTGTCCAATTCCGTGGACTGACACAAATTAATATTTGCACAGTTTTCTTCATCTGAAATTTGACTCATAAATTAATCACATCTAGGATACAAATTCGTTTTAATTCATGTTATACACCTGTTAAAGTCAGCATATCCACAAGAGTTAATTATTTGTTAAATTCCCCTTTATCTTAACGATAATGTGGCATTAGCTTCCTTAACATCCTTTACCCAATAAGGTCTTAGAATTCCCTCACAGAAACCCCTACCAGTAATGTATTACTGGACTTTACTGGGCTTACCAAGTTTATCTTTTGTTAGACTACGACACAACTTAAGCCCTCCCACTACACCGACAGACATATGGGTTGTAATCTATAGACGTCCTTTTTCACTTCGTCTGACCTGCCTGCAACTACAACACATCCTTTAATCATCCTAACGTGCTGTTTAACTTAACGATGCTTATAAGAGTTCATTTATCATTAGCCAATATTGGTCTTTCTCTCGCCCTCCACTTCATGGATGCTAGAAGTAAGATTAGGCTTTACCTATCATGCAACCCACCCCACTGTTACCAATGACGCAGTTTCAAGGGAGAATAACCCATACAACAGGATTAAAAGTATCCGTTAATAGATACTATACTAACACACACATACAAAACAATGTTTCGAGTGAGAACAAATTAAAGACAATCGCTTGTCGCACAAAAAATAAGGGAGTTTAAGAATTTAATGAAATGTTTTCAGTATAACTATTTGTATTTCCATCTTTATCAGTAAATTCTACTCGTATTTCATGGTTACCCGACACTAGTTTTAACAAATCATAAATTATTTGTGTTAAGTCATCAGTTGTTGTTGCATTGAATACCAGTTTTCCATCAATGTATACTAAAAGATGTCCATTTCTGAAGTCCATGTTGAATATTTCATTTAATGATTCAAGTGTTATGTGGTTGTCTATTATTTTTATTTTCTTGTTGTTGCTTGTAAGTATAATTTCACTTACTTTTGTCATGCTTGGACTAATACTTCTTGTAACTGTTCTTACTTGTTTCCTGTTTCTTATGCTTGGGTATACTATTTTATTTTCTGAAGCATCTCCACCATAGTCAAGGTATGTATTGTTTTCATAGGTGTTATTGTCCCATCCACTGAATAAATAGTAGTTTGGTCCTTCGACACATACGCTTCTACCGTTTTTTGCTTGATTGTTTGTGAATATGTTATTTGAGTATTTGAAATACTTACCTGATGAGTATAATGCTGCTCCTTGATCTGCAGCATAATTTCTGTCAAATTTGCTGTTGTTTATAAATGCATCTTCACCATGAGAGTATATTGCTCCACCGTCAGTTTCTGCAAAGTTAAATAGGAATGTTGAGTTATCTACTATTGCTCCGTCATTATTAAATGTTATTGCAGCACCATTGTATGCTTTACCGTTTTTAATTATAATGTTCTTAAATTGAACATCATCAGCAGTAACATAGAATCCTCGGACTTTATTATCACAATCAATTGTAAAACCGTTACCATCAATGGTTACAGTTTTATTTACGATAATTCCTTCTTTAAGATTTTTATCTACATCTGGGTTATATACATAATTTTCATGTAATTCGACAGTATCATTTTCTCCTGCATTATTAATAATCTCTTGTAATCTGGATAAGGGGTATCCTTCTCTAAAAGTGAAAGGAATCTCAATACCAAATATATCGTTTTCAATTCTTAAGTAGGATAATCCATTATTTGTTAATATATTAAATTCTAAACTGTCTCCGGTAAATTTTTTTACAGTTTTGTCGTTATAAATAAAACCATCAAATATACCAAGTTTATCTCCTGTTAAATTATATTCATTATCCAAGTTCGGATAATTAAAGTCACCTTTTCCAGAACTTAATTTAAACATGATTTTACCTTCAAAAGGTTTACCTACCATGTCGATTTTCTTTGGAATTGTGTTATTTAACTTGTCTACAACATCAAGATAGTACCAATTATTAACAATAACTTTCTTGTTGTTTGTTGATGGACTGAGAACCTTCTTTTTCATATATGCATCCAGAGGATGACAAACATCAGTATTTACATTTCCCCACCAATTTTTATCAGCATTAAGACGTTCTCTGGAATATATGTCATTACGTTGATTTATAATATCTTTATTCTTCATAAGGTAATTGTGGAGGAACATATTATTACTTATCTGATTATTTTTTGCATCTAGATATATACCTCCACCTAATTCAAATGCCCTGTTATCATAGATTATACATGAATTAATATGGTTGTTCTCTTTTTTGATGCATAATGCTCCACCGCTATTTTTTGCAGAGTTTTTAGATATTGAACAATCATGGATTTTATTATTAATATCATTGATGTATATTGCTCCACCATTAATATTTGCAGAGTTATTGAATATTAAGCAATCATAGATTTCATTATCATTATCATTGATGTATATTGCTCCACCATTAATATTTGCAGAGTTATTGAATATTAAGCAATCATAGATTTCATTATCATTATCATTGATGTATATTGCTCCTCCCTCTTCTTTAGCAGTATTGTTTTCAATGGTACATCCAATAATTTCATTGTTTTTTTGATTGATGTATATTGCTCCACCATCTCTGTAAACATAATTGTTTCGGAATATACTGTTTTTTATAAGATTTTTTTCACCATTAACATATATTGTACCGTATACTGTACTTTGATTTAAAAAGACACAGTTATTTATAAAGTTATTATCTCCATTGATAAATATTCCGGAACCTGCTGAATGTTTAAAGTAAAGTTGGTGTTCAAAGTCATCATTATAACCATTATTTCTATTAAATGTACAGTTTATAATATTATTATTATTTGAGTTTAGATAAAATCCTGCACCTCTAAATGCTGCATTGTTTTCAAAATAACAATTTCTTGCAGTGAAAGAATCTCCTTTTACATATACTGTTCCCTCAATAGCTCCCTCTGAACGAGGTATACAATCTTTAAAGGTACAATCTTCCAAAACACCATTCTTTCCCAGCCAATCAATAGCTACTCCTCCAGAATCTAACAGTGAAAATGCATTGATAAAACTGATATTTCGTAATACTACATTATCAGCGGTTATTTTCAAGATTCGCATATGATGAATACCATTTAATGTATGTCCTTGACCATCTATCGTTAATGTTTTATTAATGGTGACTGGTACTCTATCACCTAAAGGTGGTTCGTAATAATAATCTTTATCCAGATAAATCGTAGATCCAGTACTTGCATCATTTAATAATTGTTTTAATTCATATTGTGTACCGTTATTTGAACTTGTTTTTAATAGTTCGGTATTCTTATTTTTCTGTATATTTTTAGTTGTAATGCTTTCTGCCGTTTTGGTGTATGTACCTGTTGAACTTGAAGCAAGTGTATTGTCATAGTCTGGTTCATTTGGGCCATTGGATTCTGTTGTGGTTGTATCATTGTATTCGTTAGCGTTAATTGCAGTTAATGAACAAAGAAATATTACTAATACCAAAAATATTAAAATATATTTAACTCGTTTAATAAGCTCACCTCCGTTTTATGAGAATATCTTTTTATTTATAATTTTAATATTTTTCTAAAAAAAATATTGGCAGACAAATATTATTTTTAATATTTTATTGGTTTTAATGGTTTATGTTAATAATGATAGTTCTTAAAGTTTTTTTAGAGTTAATAAGTAGGATGATTATATTCCAAGGATTACATTGCATAGATTATATTCCATGTTTAATTAAAAAAAATGGATAAAAAAGAGTTTAAAATATATATGTTAATAAGATAATCAATGTAAACAGTATTACTACAGGTATTAAAGACAATACAACTATGATTGTAGCAAATTGCCTGTAATCAAAGGAATGTTTCCTTAATATGAAATAATTCTGTAACTTATCCGGATATAAACTAATTACAAGAACTATTAACTCAACAAATACAGCAAGCATAACCAATATAATCAATATCGTATTGTTGAACACCGTTAGATTTATCAACAATGATATGATTATAATGGGAACAATTCCCATATTCACAAAGTCCAGATAATACGTGTCATTACCATCTTCACATGAGTATTTTAAGTTCAAGACATCATTTCTGAATATCAAGAAGACAGCAAATAACAACATACAAACAACCGGTATCAAAGTATTGTATAGGTTAACACCCTTTAAATTGTTATACTCCAATAATAAGATTATTACTGAAAAGAATATTATCAAATAACCAAGATACTTGGCTTTTAACCTATTGAATGTACTGTTAATATATATTTTCTTTGAAAAGCCTAGTTTATTGGATAAGACAGGCCCTACAAACCACGCTAAACAATATATAATCAGTATCAGTATAAATGTATACTCCATAATTTAACCTTTAATGCTTATTATATTAAACTTTTTTAAAAATGAATATATAAATGTTATTCAATGATAATAATCCTTTTGTCACTAGAATAGTGAAAAAAATTTAAGGTAAACATTGAATATAATAAGTATTATATATTTATTGAAGGTGATACGTTGAGTTTAAACACGGCAGAAATAATAAACATTGAATCACTCATTGATTATCAGGAAAAATCAGTAGTGAGTACCGAGATAATTAAGAAAGAAACAGGTAACGTTACACTGTTTGCTTTTGATGAGAATGAGGGATTAAGCGAACATAGTGCACCATTTGATGCATTGGTACAGGTTGTTGATGGTAGTTTAACAATAACAATTGATAAGGCTGAATATTCACTCAATAAAGGTGAAATAATTATAATGCCTGCCAATATACCGCATGCATTACATGCAAACACAAAAGTAAAAATGATTTTAACAATGATAAAATCACAGTGATTTTAGAAAAATCAGATAAAAAACCGTTCCATATTATAAAATAAATAAAAAAAGTTAGATTAAAGATTAGAATGTTAGAGAAAAGATAAAAATGATAAAAATTATTAGACAACACCAAATTATCTTATTATCTAATATACCATCCTCTTTTTTATCAGCATAATCGTTTCTGTAATTAATGTTATTTGGATTGTTAATATACTCCTCATTAATTATATCAGCAACGGCATCTGGGTCTTCACACTCTTCGATATCAAGTACCCCATCCATAACCTCATATGCCTGGTCTTCATTAAATGATTCTGATGGCACACTAATCACCCAGCGTCTTTTCATTAAATTCCCTGAATATCTGATGTAATCTAGGATCTAACTTGGATATACAGAACTGACATATCGTACTAGGAACACTGTAATAAGCTGCTGCAACTGAACCTGCAATGGCTGCCTGAGTATCAGCGTCACCACCCAAAGATACTGCATTTCTTATTGTGTCCTCATAACTGTCAGCCTCCAAAAAGCATCTTAATGCCTGGGGAACTGATTTTTGACAGGATACTTCAAATGAATAATTAGGACGAATATCCTCCAGTGCTGTTGATAGATCATAGCCGTAATTATTTTCAATGTAATCTTTAATCTCATCCTTGGAATAATCATTTCTTGCCATGAATATGGCTGATGCTGTAGATACTGCTCCTTTAATACCTTCGGGATGATTATGTGTAACTTCGGCAGATAACTTGGCCAATTGTATACAGTCATCCAAGGTACTTGCATACCATGCTACTGGACTAACACGCATGGCAGATCCATTTCCCCAACTGTTGTATGCTTCAGGTTTTTCATCCGTCAGCCAAGTTGAAAATCGTCCCCCATAGCCGGCCCGTGGATACTCTGAACCAAGTATCTGCATTTGACTTATTAGAACATTTTTAGTGAGGTTTAAATCTAGTAGTAACCAATTTGCAACAGCTAATGTCATAACGGTATCATCAGTGAATCTGGAATTACTAGGAAATAAATCAAAGTCCTTAGTTTTTACTGGATGAAACTCATATGATGAACCGATTATATCACCGCATATAGCACCTATTATTCCTTTCATATTAGCATCTTCCATAATATATTTTTTATTCATTATTATATAGGATAATTAAGTATTTAAATGTTTTAATTTTTTATATTGATTATCGTATTTATTTAATATTATTAAATACTATAATAAAATAGATTAATCTAATAAATAATATATATTTCAACATAATTAAAATAAGATATTGGAAATAGAGGGGGTAAATATGTTTTAAAAAAGTTAAATGGTGATGGATTCTACATTTGGTAGACTCCATCAATGTCTTTACCATAATCACCTTCCGGTGTGTATACACAGATGTAATATAATCTCTGATTTACATCCTGCTGTTTTAGAAATTCCAGTGCGTCATTTTTGTTGTCTGCATCATAACATTCATATGTGAACTGATCTTTGGTTATCTTTTCCCTGAACTTTACGCTGCTTTCTTTATTTTGAGTGTTGTTATCTGATGGTTGTTGTTGTATATTTTCACTTGTCTTTTCTGGTTCGAGGTTGTTTTTACGTTTACCGCCGTATTTTTCAAAAGCTTTTTCTGCCTGCGTGAACTGTTCATAAGTCAAGTCCTTTCCACATATTATCGCTTCGTAATTTGCATCGGCTACCTTGTAATAACCGTAGATGAATACTTCATCACAAATCAGTTTTCCTGTATCTATTGCCTTGTGTATATAAGGCAACTCAAGAAGTGCTTTTTCTGCATCCTCTGCATTGTCAAATATGTACATTGTAAATGGTGGCTTGTATTCTGACTGGAATCTTTCACCTAGCCAGTATGCGGTTGCCTTCTCGACAGTATCATGATTTGTACCGAGATTATCCATATTATAATATGCTTCTGTAGGGTTATCATCCATGCTATCGGCAATGTTTTCATCAGCGTTTGGATTATCAGTTATACTTTCTTGTGGAATATCTTCAGAAGGATTTTGTTCAATATTTAAATCATCATTGGATTTTTCTTGGATAATTGTATCTTCCATATCATTTATATTTTGGATTTCTTCTTGGTTATTTTCGGTTGGTGGATTATAATAATGCTGGGTATTGTCAACATTGGATAGTGTGTTTGTTGCTTCTTGAGTGTTTACTCTTTGGAAGTCATCGTTTGGTACTTGATTATTAGGTGTATTTGGAACTGGTTGGTTATTTGGTGGAATATAATCCAGATTAGATATTTGTTGTTCAGGCATCTGCGGGTTATATTGATTATTTGGCATCTGCGGATTGTATTGCATATTAGGCATTTGTGGATTATACTGATTGTTAGATATCTGCTGATTGTATTGCATATTAGGCATTTGTGGATTATACTGATTATTTGGCATCTGAGGATTGTATTGCATATTAGGAGCATTATTATCTTCCATTAGTTTTCCAATGATGAATCCTATGACGAATACTGGAATTGTAACTATCAATGCCAATATTAAAGCTCCGAAAAAATCCCATCCTTCTAGGTATCCATATGTATCATATGTTGCCCATAGTCCAAATAGTAACATGAAGAAAAATAATGCTATGGATATTGTTTTTGTTTTTGCTATTCTATACATATTTTGTTTTCTGTCAAACTTATAAAATAATCCTGTGATGATTGAATTTTCATCCATATTATTTTGAGGATTATAATTATTTTGTGGATTATAATTATTTTGTGGATTATAATTATTTTGTGGATTATAATTCCCGTTATTATTCATTTGTTGATTTGGATTGTTGCCATTATTATTTTGAGGAGTATCCCCCTTATTATTATTTGGATCATTCATTGAATTCACCCCTTTAATAAAATTATGACTGGATATTCACCATATTAAATAGTAATTGAATATCTATAATTATGTTTCTATAATTATAGTTATTTAAATCAATTAAATATAAAGATTTACATATGATTTCTTTTTTTAAGTCTTTCATACAAAGAATAATAATAATCAATATATATTTTCTCATTATAATTCAATTATAATTATCCAATTCATCATATTATGCAATTAATTAAATAAAAATGAGTTTAGCTTTAAATATCCATTATAATTAAGATACAATTGTACCTAGGATTATTAAATATTTAAATAGTGTTTTATAGAATAAATGAAATTTAATTAACAGATATAACAAGTGATTGGCGATTAGCTTAAGTGAATAATTAATTTAGTTATATTTAAAAAAATATTAATTCAGTTTAAATTTATTTAAAAACGACCAAATCATTAATTATTCATCTCATACTTAAAGTTATATGACTTCCATTATATATAGTTAATTCTATGATTGTTTCTAATAACATAGTTATATTATTTTTTTCAAAAATAGTTACAATTTTATTAAATGAATTTAACAACTAAATAATTAATGTATTAGTTCCCGATTAAAATATAATTATTGATAAATCATTTTTTTAATCAATGACTAATTCTACTCATTTTTATAAAAAATATTATAATTAAACACAGAAAAATCAAAAAAGCGTTTAAACTGATATAACCCTAAAACAATTTGTAATAATAATTTATAATTTATATAGTATTAGAATTATACTCTAATTTGTAAAATAAAAAAGAATTATAGGAGTGAGTCAAAATGACAATTAATTATAAAAAAAATCTAGAGGATGTGTTAAATGGTAAAGAAGTAGACATTACCCCCGTGATAACAGTTACCCAATCAGGTATACTAGATGCAATGGAACTGACAAATACCTCCTGGCCGGAGGCACATAAAAATCCGGAACAAATGGCAACACTTGGTGCTTCATTATATGAATTGGCCGGACTGGAAGATGCAAAAATACCATTCTGTCTAGCCGTTGAAGCAGAATCAATGGGATGTGAAGTCGACTTAGGTCAAGGGGCTAGAACCCCTGAAGTAGTAAAATCCCCATTTGATAATCCACGAGAAATAGAAATACCCGATGACTTTGAAGAAAGAGGAAGAATACCAGTAATATGTGAAGCCGTAGAAATATTACATGAAAGATATGACAACCTTCCGGTATGTGTAGGTATAACCGGACCATTTACGGTAGCAGGACATATGATAGGAGTAGAGGAAATATTGAAGATGATCAATACCGATTACTATGGGGTTGAAGCCGCAATAGATGTAGCAGCAGAGGCCGTGATGGCATATATCAAAGTATTAAATGAAGTTAAACCAGACATAATATGTGTAGCAGATCCAACATCTTCAGGGGATTTATTAAGTCCTCTTGATTTCCAGCAATTATCACGTCCCGCACTTGAAGATATAGAAGAGAAAATGAAGTCACAAAATGTACTTCACATATGTGGACACGTAAAGAACATGCTAAAAGACATGCTGTCATGTGGATACAATGGTATAAGCATTGAAGAAGCAGTGGATATGAGAGATGCACAGGCAGTAAAACATAGTCTTGGAGACATATCACAGGTATGCGGTAATATATCTACCAGTAAGACATTATATAGGGGAACACCTGAAGAGGTAAGACAAGAAGTTCTACAGGCACTGGAAAAAGGTGTGGATGTAGTAGCACCAAGCTGTGGTATTGCAGCTGCAAGTCCACTAGCCAATATCCAAGCCATGGTCAATGCCAGAAACGAATATTTTGGAATTGAAGAACACTAAACCACCCCACCTTTTCTATTTTTTCTAAAAAAAAGAGTTAAAATTAGAATAAATCTATTTTAAATCATCATAGGTACCAAAATTGCATTTAATACCGAATAAATAATGACAAATAACAACATTATAACAATAGATAATATTAAATCCTTAAGTGGCGCTTTAAGTCTATCTAGTGGATTTTTCTTTGAATTTGACACGTATGCTATGAATCTGACTTCCATCTTAGTAACCAGAAATGCTCCACACATGGCAAATACACTGCCAATCAAAGTAAATATTGACTGCGGAAGCAGAAGATTTATGTTATTCATATTCTGATTGAATAAAAATCCTATTGATACAGCATTTGCTACAAATGACAGCATGGCCATTACAGAAAATGTAAGTCCCATAACAATCATTGACAGATAATATATTAGTGTATTAATAAAGGATGTAAGGAAGTTAGCACTGAATGTGCTTACATGCATGTTTGATAATATCATATTAGTCATTGAATATTTACTGAATGCTGCATATGAATGTGTGTCTGTAAAACCGGAGTATACAGATAATATCAATACGATTACTGATACCAATAGAAATACCTTGTTTCTCTTGAAGTAATCCTTAAAATTGCCCTTGTTGAATATGTCCTTGACAAATTTTTTTATACTAAACACCTCCATAATTATACTTTGTATGAATCAATTAATAATATTTTCAAAGATTAAGAAAAAGATATCCCTTCACTCATTTGAAAAAAAAATTTATACATCCCATAGCTAAGCATCTTAAACTTAACAACTGTTAAAATCAGAAAATGATATGAAAATCTTATTTATTTAAGCGGTTATTGATTGATATAGCATCAATTAATTATCGTAGAAGATGTCCATTATTCATATACCTCAAAGTCAATTTTTATTAAATGTTAATTACATATATAGTATTAATAGTGAGGTATACAGATGTCGAATTTATCAGATAACAATAATGAATACCAATGGAAAAGCAGATTTTCCTTTTTAATGGCTATGATTGGAGCCGCTGTTGGTCTTGGAAATATATGGCGATTCAGTTATGTTCTTTACTCCAATGGTGGAGGAGCATTTCTGATACCGTACTTTGTGGCAATATTTATAATGGGTATTCCATTTTTGATTCTTGAATATGGTTTGGGTGCCAAGTTCAAGAATTCATTGTCAAATATTCTAAAGAAGATAAGACCACAACTGGAAATACTTGGATGGATTACGGCTTTTCTTGTATTTCTGGTGCTGACTTACTATGTTGTTATAATGGCATGGGATTTGATCTATCTGCTTATAAGCTTTACAAAAGGTTGGACAACAAATCCGGACATGTTTTTCAACACACATATTATAGTTGGAGCAAATAACCTGAATAACGTATTCACACCGGTTATAATTACATTGGCTGCCACGATATTCGTATGGCTACTGATATGGTACATATCCCATAAGGCCTTGGATAAGGGTATTAGTAAGGTAGTAAACATATTAATTCCACTACTGTTTATTATGATGGCAATTATAGTGTTCTATTCATTTACACTGCCCGGCATGGATATTGGTATAAAGGCACTTTTGAATCCTAATTGGAGTTTGCTGTTGGATATTAACATATGGCTTGCAGCATTTGGTCAGATAATTTTTTCACTGTCAATGGGTCAGGCTATAGCTGTAACCTATGCAGGTTATCTTCCGGAGAATTCCAGATTGGTTGATAATGTATTGGTGGTTGTAGCTGCAAATTCCGGCTTCGAGCTATTTACTTCCCTTGGTGTATTTAGCATACTTGGATTCATGTCATTTACAAGTGGTTTACCTATTGAACAGATAGCTACCAGCGGTACGGGATTATTATTTGTGGTATTTCCGGAGATATTTAATGTAATGGGAGATATGGCTTATGTCATTGCACCAATATTCTTCCTGTGCGTATTCTTTGCGGGCGTTACATCAGCACTGGCATTTCTTGAGCCGATGTGTCTAGCAGTTTCAAGAAAGTTTAGAATAAGTCGTGCAAGAAGTGTGACACTGCTTTGTATCTTTGGATTTATATTATCCCTGGTATTTACCACTGCTTCAGGTAATTATGTCCTGACAATTGCCGACAGCTTTATAAATCAGTTTGGTATACTACTGGCAGTTATATTACAGGCCGTGATATTTGGATGGATTTATGGTGTAGATAAGCTAATTCCCGTTCTCAATGAACATTCCACTGTTAAGATTGGAAGAACATGGGTTACAGTAATCAAATATATCATGCCGGTATTTCTATCAATCATGTGGATTATTGGAATCTTTGACTTGTTAAACAGTCAGAATAGTGTTGAGATTATCATCCAACTGTTGATAGCAGTTATTATCGTGGCCGTACCGTTTACGTTAACAAAACTAAAAGCCAGATAAAACCCTAACCTTTTTTTTTAATTTTTTTTGCTGTGAAATTTGCAAGTCATAGCAAATTACAATAATATTATTAATTGATTTATTTAAAAATAGTTTTTTGGATTGTGAAGAAGAATTAAATGGGATGAGTTGTTTATGTTGTGTCCCACTCTCTAAATAACCATCCTTCTTCTTCTTTTTTCTTAAGAATGAAGTGACTCTTTAGGTCCCATATAACCTGAGCACCCGAAAGTCTTGTCTTGATGTATATTTTCACGTCTATAGTAGCGTGATCTCCGTCTACATTTATCTTTGGATTCTTTATGGTCGCTTCAACATAATGTAATACATCTTTTCTTATATCTCTCAGGAATTCTTGCTTTAATTCTTTTCTTCCTGAACCTCTTACAAGGATGAACTTATGATGCAGTAATTTGGACATGTTTTTTATGTCTTTTTTACAAATTGATCTTGTTAAGCATATTAGTTTATTCAGTACTTCTTTTTCTTCGCCTTCAAAGTTATCGTCAAATTTTAATTTAATAGTATCTCCCATTATAATTCCTCTTATATATTTTATTTGGAAATAGTGGAAAACAGGTAAAAGAGAGGGGGGTTTAAGGAAAATAAAAAAGGTTTAATTTTTTATTTAATCGTATTTGTAGAAACCCTCTCCTGCATTTACTCCTGTTTTTCCAGCATCAATTTTTTCTTTTAGTTTAGCTGCAATTTTTGCATGAACTGATTCCGGATTGTTTACTTCAGGATTCATCATCACTATATTATATGCTGTAGTTAAACCTACTACATCCAGTATGGCAAATGGTCCTGCAGGTGCACCGGTAGCTAATTTCCATGTTAAGTCTATTGTTTCCGGATCTGCTACATCGGTTGCATATAATGCTTCTGCTGCACTTAAAAATGGTACTAGCATTGAATTTAATATGTAACCTGGCTGTTCTTTCTTAAGCCTTAGTGGCACCATGTTTATGTCTTGTGCAAACTGAGCTACTTCTTCGTAGTATTTTTCATCAGTTTGTGAATGTCCCATTACCTCTGCAGTGTTGTTTTTCCATATTTCATTTGCAAAGTGTAGTGCCAGGTATTTTTCTGGTCTTCCGGTGTACTTGGCAAATGTACTTGGCAGTAATGTAGAGGAGTTTGTGACCAATATTGTTTTTTCAGGCATGTATTTTGCCAATTGTTCATAGAATGGTATCTTTTGTTGCGGATCTTCCGCTATTGCTTCAATTATTAAGTCAGCATCTTCTGCAGCTTCCTTGTAGCTTGTTGTCATGTCTATGTTTTCATATGCCTTGCATACGTTGGCTTTTAATTGGTCTATTTCTTCGTCAGATAATTTCTTTTTATCTGTGAATCCCCTACAATATGCCAATGGATTTGTTTTCATTGCTTCTAAGGTTTGTAGGTATATGTCATTTAGTCTATCGATTTTTGGCTGTGCTCTTTCTATTGAAGATTCACTTCTTAACCAAATTTTCACGTTAAAACCGCAGAAAGCACTTTGGAATGCTATTTGACTTCCAAGCACTCCTCCGCCCGCTACGGTTACATTTTGTATTGACATGTTTAATACCTCACATTATATTATATTTTGTATACTATAGTATATATCTTTTAGTATAAATAATTTATCACGATTGTTAATGATTAATAATGGAATTATTAAAAATTAATAGAATAATAATAAACACTCAAAATGATAACACATATAATAAAACAATGTATATGAATATAAGAATATCATAACCAAAATCATAAAATGACGATATTTATTGAAATTTAACAAAACTAACTCATAGCCATAAAAAAACATTAAAAAAATGCAAAGGTTTATATAATGAAAAAATATTTTGATGAAAAAATAGCATCATAACTTAATGATATATGAAACGGCTTTCCGGCCATCAAAATCAAATGTATAACTATAAACCCCACCATTATTGACAATAGTCTTGATTGAAGCAACATTATCCATTTCAGCCGATAACTTAACCTTTTTCATCCCAAGATTTCTTGCCTCTATGAGTATCATGGAAAGCATCACTGTAGCATAACCTTTTTTCCTATCATGGGGACGAACGCTGAATGCAATATGACCAAAATCTTTTAAAAAATCATTCAAACAATGCCTTAAACAGATGACTCCCACAATTCTTTCATCAACAATTGCCAGATAAGTGTCCGTTAAAACCCAATCAGCCGATACAGTGTCACAGGAGCTATTATTTGATACATATTCAATCCATTTATCTATGGAATCCATACTATCCAATAGTTCACCACCATTGATTACATCTTCACCGGCAGATAAAAAATCATCCCTAAACTCCTTAATATCATGAGCATATTCAAGTGCTGGCCTTAATAATTTCATATTTGTCCTAGAATTCATGACATTATTTAAGTACAAAAAGATATTAATAAATATCTATAGAAATAAGAAAACATAAGTTTACCCAGAAAAAATAGGATGTGTTATAATGAATGACTATGACAATTCACTAAAGCAGATAACCCAAACATTAAAAAACATAAACGCCTCATTAAATGATATTGACTTAAACATGAATGATGAAAACTTCTTTGACAAATCAATAAACATCTATGGCCTGATAAATTATACGAGAAATCAGTTTCTGCCAAAGACATCCTCCTTCATAACCGACAACCATGCATTCAATGACATATTCTTCAACTATACCTCGGTTGAATCCATGATACTTGACCTATTTTTGATAATAGAATCAGATCTTATTAAAGCATTGGATAAAAACACAGGCCAACTTTTGGATTCTGAGAAGATAAATTCAATAATTGCATTTTCCCATAATCTGTTTGAACTTTTAAGCAGTATAATATACACCAGAATAAATCTAAACAATAAAATTATAAGTGATGATGAATATGCAATTCTCAACAAAAAGTACAATCATGAGATATTCAACATGCAGAATAACTTCTATAAACTTGTATATGATGAAAAAATAGATTTCAGGGTAAAATAAAAAAAAGAAATATGGTTTTGTTTAAAAACCTGGCTTGAATCCAAAGACTTTCTGAGCCAATTTGAATGAAATCCTATTAACAAATAACGTTACGATGAAATATGCTACAACCCACCTAACAGGCCACCATAATAGACATACCTCAAATGGCATTCCATTAGGTATAGCAAATATCAGGGGCATTATAAGACTCATCAACAGGCTAATGAAAAATGCTATTGGATTCCAAAATATCCTCTTATAATCCACGTTTATCCTCCCATAAATATTACATTACTACTTAATTGAAGGATAGTATTTAAAACTTATGATTAAATCATTATCATCCTTATTGTTTACATGGATTATATTAATTTACGGGCGAAGTTATCCTCATCCAATGGATATTCATTGACACTGGGTTTTTTTCCAACATCTTTTAGACGTGCATCAAGAAACTTCCTGCCGTCGTTACTGACGGCAAGTATCGGTACAGCTGTTCCATAATAGCATGGCTTTTTAATTTGGGCCAGATTAATTATCTCACGTGAAGCACATGCCGTTACTATATCAGCACATTCAAAGACCATATTTGCTAATTCTTCTGTAATTGCCGTAGTATGTGCTACAAAGATATATACATTAACATCATCGGGTAGAGGATATTCTCTTATTTGCTTTATCATTTCACATGGAATAATGGTGATGGCAATATTTTTATAACCCTTATCGATAGCCATTTTTAATCCTTTTAACTGATTTAACTCAGCCGTTTCAGGATCTAATACATTATCCTCTCCTACCTGTTCTATTATCTCGGGTATTGGTGTTGTACTTAGCAGTCCTGATACTCTGCCACCTACTCCCTGGACAAGATCGGCTTCGTTCATTATCAGCGTACCTGTACCTTCACATGCACCGACTACACAGTCGATATTTCCAAGTTTGAGATTGCTTCTTAGTATCTCGGATATACCTACAGAGAGCATGTCACCCATTCTTAACTTTCTATCCTTGGTACACATTCCAAAGTCCTTTATACGATATTCAATGTTTTTTCTAATGTCATCCTTTGTTATATGTTCTATATTGTGATATTTTCCAAATATCGGACAGTAGTCAATCATTGGCTCATCAATGCTGACTACTTCACCATCCTTTATTACAATTCGGGCCTTGCCCAATGCCTCTATTACATGTTTATCTTCACTCATCAAATCACCATATTAATTATATATTATATGTCTGATATGATTTATATTTAAATGGATGATATTTAAGTTCTTAAAATGTGTAAAAAATAGAAAAAGTGGGATTTATCGTGAGTATATTATACCCCTACCATTTGTTCCGTAATAATAGCCATAATGGCCTTTATTACTTTCTTTACTACTGCTTGCCCTTCTAGTATTGTCTTCTATGTCTTCTAGCGCATATTGATTCTGCTCCTGGTAATACTCATCACGGGCCGCTTCATAATCATCAAAGTATGATCTTTGGTCTTTGGTTAGACTCTTAGACTTAACGTCCAGTTTTGGTATCTCGGAGCCGTCCTTCTTAAACATTCCAAGTAGTATGCAATCATATGCACGACCATCTACAATTAAGCTATGTTTTACGTCTATATGATCATCAAGAGCAAATGAGTTTTGAGTAAACCATGCAAAAGTTCGTACATATTCCACGGGGACATAATATGTCATATTATCTACTGTATTGTTTACATATGCTCCTCTTAATCCAGTATCTCCTTCATAGCTTGTTGAATTGTATCCATTGTATTCGAATATGAAGTCTGACGGATAAAAGTCGTACTTGGAGTCAAGTATCTTCTGTTCTTCGGCGGTAAATGCTGATACTGATGATAATGTTAATATAAATACAAATATCATCATGAACGTTATGATTATTTTCCTATCCATTGATTGTTCCACCATTAATTTTTTTTGAGTTTATAATATTTAGTATATCATTCAATTATATAATCTTATTGATTATCTTTTTATTTGCGTTGATGGATGCATACTTTTGGAAATGCTAAACTTGGTTATTTGCTAATTAGCCATAATCATATCATTATAAAATATGATAAAATATGGAAATATTTAATAAGAAATAATTATAAACTATTGATTAATATAATAAAAATTATTATAGATTAATTTTATGGAGAGATAAAATATGGCAAAAAATGCAATAATAACAGGCGGATCAAGAGGAATAGGAAAAGCAATGGCACTTAAACTAGGAGAACTAGGATATAACGTTGCAATCAACTACAGAAGTGACTCCTCAAAACAATTAACAGAAGATTTAATAGAAGAAATCAAAGCGGAATATGGCGTGGATGCAATAGCAGTACAGGCTGACGTAAGTAAATTTGAAGACTGTCAAAAACTGGTGGAAGCTACAGTCGAGAAATTCGGCGACCAAATCGATGCACTCGTAAACAACGCAGGAATAACAAACAACTGTAACTTCATAGACCTACAGCCGGAAGACTATGAAAGAGTTATCAACACAAACCTAGTAAGTATGATGCACATGAGCCACTTATGTCTTCCATACATGGTAGACCGTGAAACATCAATCGTATGTACCGCATCAGTAGGTGGATTGACCGGTGTAATAAACCAGGCAGACTACTGTGCAGCAAAAACTGGAGTAATCGGATTAGTACGTGCATTGGCACTTGAATTTGCATCCAGAAAAGTACGTGTAAATGCCATCGCACCGGGTATGATTATGACCGACATGCTACGTGGAGTAAACCAGGATGAATTAAATGCACTTGCTGCAACAATACCTATCGGCAGAATCGGTGATGTATCAGACATAGCAGGAGCATTAGGATATATCCTAGAAGCACCATACCTAACAGGTCAGGTAATATCACCTAACGGTGGATTTGTACTGCAATAAGTATATACAATATTCCCCTCCATCCTTTTTTATAAACTACAAACTTTTTATCCACATACTTTTCTCGCATATTATTTAAGTCATTGAAACATATATAAGCATATGAAGAAATTATACATTTTTGACTTTGATGGAACACTGGTAAATACGTTTTATGACTCCGTATTAGCATATAATCAGGCATTAGCTAAGCATAATAGGGACATTTATGAATTTGAACGCCTGGAGGATATCGACTTTGAGGACTTCATCAATTCAATGACCCATGATGAAGAGGTATTGAAGACATACGCGATAGAATATGAAAACAGTCCGCTTAAAAATACTTTGGCATATCCGGGCATTAAAGAAACATTGGAAAAATTGCAGGATGATGGCTGTACTCTGGCCATATGCTCTAACAGGCTGCAGTCACAACTTGAAGAGCTAACCAGGAATATATTTCCAAACATTGACTTCAAGTATGTCGTCGGATACGAAATGGGTTCCAAGGCCAAACCTGATCCAGAGATGATTAACAGAATACTGGATAATGAATCATATGATAATGATGAGATTGTATATATCGGTGACAGATGTACCGATATTCAAACAGCAGTTAACGTTGATATAGATGTGGTCATTGTAAAATGGGGTCAAGGTAACGAGGATGCATTTACTAACACATACCCCCTTGCAATAATAGATTATGCAGAGAAACTGCTTGAATTATAACACGTGAAAACGATATAAACAACTGGTGATAATTATGGAATTATTGGACATAATGTTAAAAAGAAGAAGCATACGCAAATACACTCATGAGAACATCCCAAGTGAAAAATTGAATAAGATACTGCAGGCAGGACTGCTGGCCCCAACAAGCAGAAACAGAAAGCCATGTGAATTTATAGTGGTAAAAGACAAAAAGGTACTCAAGAAATTATCCCAATCCAAAAGTGCAGGTTCAGCCATGATAGAAGATGCCGACTGTGCCATAGTTACAATAGCAGATTCCGATAAAGCCGACACTTGGATAGAGGATTCATCCATAGCAATGGCATACATGGATTTGATGGCAACAAGTGAAAACGTGGCAAGCTGCTGGGTACAAAGCCACCTTAGAAGCACATCCGATAATACAGACAGTGAAGAATACATAAAAGAATTACTAGACCTTGATAAGAAGTATAGGATAGTGGGAATACTATCCCTTGGAATAAATGACACTAGACCGCCGGCACATACACTGGATGAAATTGACTACGGCAAAATTCAACGTATAGAATAATATTCAATCAACTCATCATTAGTATAATATGGCATTTAGAAAGATATGGTAATCCGGCCGTGAATCTTGGCTTATCCATTGGGCCTCGACGTTGAAGTAGTCACGGACACACTCCACAACATTAACACCCACAGATTCAACGGCATAACGCATAAGTTCCGGATGCCTGCATGGATTTGAATTTACCTTTTCACATGGAATGCATAATGCGCATGGTCCACAGGTTAAATATAATCCATTTAATCTTTTTTCCTCATCCAACATTTTATTTAATATTTTTCTTTTTTCCCTTTGAAATAACATTCTGGAATTTTCCCTGAACTTTTCATATGAAAGGTTTTTATTCTTAAATTCATCAGTAAACGTTATCTTCATGAAATATAACCTTATATTGTCATATCCGGTCCATATGTCATCAACGTCAAAGTCAAATGATGGACAGCTCCACTTGTATTCATAGCTGGAACACTGGCTGCACTTATAATCGGTATAGTCAAAGTCAACATATTTAGGATAAAATTCATCCATACTCACAGTACGTTCAAATCTTTCTATGGTATAATCATTCATAATACACGCCTACCATTTCTTAAATTACTGATTATAATGTATATTTACACAGACATAAATAAGAGAGGCTAACTATACTTTAAATTGGGACAAGTTTAATTAAAAAAGAGGGGAAGATTAGAATAATTTTGTCTGTACACTTTTATTGGCTTTCGGAAACTCATGCAAGTACTCAAATATTTCCTTGGGATTATTCATAATTCCGGCATTTCTTGTTTTTTTGTTGAATATCCTCATAAGATTTTTATTATTGGGACTTACTATTCCATAACTATTAGCAAATTCCTTTATGTAACGACTTTTAAGACCGGGAAAATGTTCATCAAGTCTTTTATAGTAGTATTCACGATTTCCATCACGTAGAGTCATGCCCATACCGAAGCATATGATACCCTTAACCTCCAAGTCGATGCATGCATCCAAGAGCCCATCAATATTCTCATATGTATCCGTTATATATGGAAGTATCGGCGTCATCCATACAACGATAGGTATGTTATTTTCCTGAAACTTTCTTAATACTTCTATCCGTCTAGTTGTCGGACATACATTCGGCTCTATTTTCTTACTGATATCATCATCAATACACGTTAGAGTCATCTGCACTACAAACTTTGATTTTTCATTGATTTTTTTAATCAAATCCATGTCACGCAATATCAAGTCGGACTTTGTTATGCATGTAAATCCATGAGAGTATATATATGCCAACTTCATGGCTTCTCTAGTGTAGTTGAGCTTTTCTTCCAATGGTATATACGGATCAGTCATGGAGCCCAAGCCAATCATAACCCTTTCCTTCTTGTTTTTCAATGCTTTTTTGAGCAATTCAAGTGAATTCTTTTTAACCTCTATATCATTAAAGCTATGATTCATGTTATAGACATCACTTCTTGAATCACAATAAATACAGTCATGACTACAGCCACGATAAAGATTCATACCATTGTTTTTTGACAATATAGACTTAACACTTACATAATGCATATCAACCACTCAAAACATAATCAATAAGATAAAATTGATTCAATTCAAACAAGATATATTTCTAATAAATCACTTTATTCATAATTTAAATAATATGATAATCCAATATAAATAATTAATTGCCAAACAAAAAAAAAATAAGAAAATAGGGAATGATTAATTTATTACTTTAATAACTTTAGTCGTGTTTCTCTGTGAGTTGTATGCAAGTCTATCCTGTGTAATAACCTCTATACTAGTGTAGTTTTTAGATTGAGGTACCGGTATGTTTTTAAGGTCTAAAACTCCATCAGTAGTGTAATAGTACTGTACATTGGTACCGTTTTTAAGTGTTACACAATTTACTTTTATAATACACTTGTTAGGACCGGCCACTACATTGCCGAGATAGTCTTTGATCGTGATTTTCATGGATAATGTGTGTGTCTTGTTGTTTATTGTAGCGTTGGCTAGGTTTATTGTTATGTTTGATCTTTCCACCTGGAAGGTTGGTGTTTTTGTCATGATGTTCTGGTAGTTTTTGTTGTAGAGTCCAACTTGTATGGTGTGATTTTTTGGTGTTAGTGTCTGCATATCCGTTACGCAGGATATTCCTAGAGGTATGGTGTAGTTTACCGTTGCCGTGCCGTTTACTATCTTGACTTTAAGCATTTCCCCATTTGTGTCTTTTAGTGTTATGCCGTTTACTTTGAAGTATACGTATTCGTCCTGGTATTTGGTAATGTTACTTGTTTTTTTGCCATTGGTGGTGTCATAGATTTTAGCGGTTATCCTGAGTACTTGTCCCTGTTTGATTATCTTCTTGTTTGTAGTTACTTCTATTGTAGCGTTACGTTTGGATATGTTAATACTTGCCGGGCTACTGGTTGATGCATTGTATATTGTTGTACCCACATAGTATGCAGTTATGTTTTTAGCATTGGTCATATTGATATCCGGTATGATGGTGGCTGTTGCTACTCCGTTTACTATTTTTATTTTGAGTGGGTTATTTGAACCGGTTAGTTTTCCGTTGTCTTTTATTGTTACTCCGTTTACTTTGAATATGAGGTTTCCTTCGTTTACATTACCTCCGTTTGTATCGGTTACTGTTGCTTTGATGGTGAGTTTTTCTCCTATAACACCAGTAGCGGAGTTAACTGTGGTTTGTGTTTTTATCTTGTTTTTGACTGTTATTTTGATGGTTTTTGTGCTGTTGTTGTATCTGCTGTCTCCTTTATAGGTTGCGGTTATGTTTTGTGTTTCAACTTTAGTAGGTGTATATGTTTGTGTTACTATTCCATTATTGTTTGTTTTAGCCGTTACTGATTTTCCATTGATGTTAAGTGTTACTTGTTGATTTGCAAGTTTATTGTTATCTGCATCTGTTAGTGTTACGGTTATGTTGATTGGTGTGTTGTTTACTGGTGTGGTGTTGGATATTTTTAGATCCAGTTTTGTGTTTATCTTTTTGACTGTGATGTTGGTTGTTGCTGTACTGTTGTTGTATTTGCTGTCTCCTTTATAGGTTGCTGTGATTGTTTGTTTTTCTACTTTGGTTGGCGTGTATGTTTGGGTTGCTATACCATTGCTATTGGTTATAAGGTTGAATGTTTTACCTGCAACATTTAGTGTAACGTTCTGGTTTGCTAGTTTGTTATTATCGGCATCTGTGAGTGTTACGGTTATAGTGATTGACGTGCTATTTACTGGTGTAGTGTTGGATACTTTAACAGTCAGTTTAGTGTTAATCTTCTTAACGGTTATGGTGGTTGTTGCCGTGCTATTTACATATTGGCTGTCACCTTTGTATGTTGTGGTGATTGTTTGTTTTTCTACTTTGGTTGGTGTGTAGGTTTGGGTTGCTATACCGTTATTGTTAGTTTTAACTGTGAATGTTTTATCACTTACTTTTATTGTAATGTTTTGATTTGCTAGTTTGTTACCAGTGGTATCTGTTAATGTTGCTGTTATATTAATTTGTGTGTTGTTTACTGGTGTGTCGTTGGATACTGTTAGTGTTAGTTTTGTGTCTGTCTTGGTTGCCGTGACTTTGGCCGTGTTGTTGGTTGACTGATTGTATACATCAGTTCCAGGATATATTACGGTTATCTGGTATTCTCCCATCTGGTCTAGTGTGAATGTTGTGTTGAATTGTCCCATTGTGTTTGTGGTGGCTGTTTTTGTTGAACCATTAACGCTTATGTTTACTGTTTCTATCGATAATGGTTGGTTATCTTTGTCGAGTAGTGTTCCGGTTATTGTAAAGTTTTGTCCTACTTTAGTATCTGCATCATCGACTATGAGTTTTGTTTCTATTTTAGGTGCTGTTACTAGTAGGGTTGTCGTGTTTGTATTGTAGTTATTGTTTCCTGGATATGTTGCATTAATTAGTGTTTCATTGCTTTTTATAGTGTGTTCTATACTTGTGGTTCCGGTTATATCTGTTGTCTTGTTGGTTGTATAATCTTTTATTGTGATAGTAATATTTTCATCAATTATTGGCCTGTCTAACAGATCTTTTAAGGTGAATGTAATGTTTATAACATCATTTATTTCAGGATTGGTGTTATTTGTAGATATGTTGATTGTTGTATTGAGTTTATCATAGAACTTATTATCTTCTATTGTAACTGTGTAGGTTGAGTTTGTGTATATTGTTCCATTGTAAGTGGAAGTTTCAGCACCTTCATTGTTTTCTATTGTTGCTGTTCCATCATTTATTATAGCAGTTTCAGTCATTTGTGAAGGATTAGCTATGAAGTAATTGGATTCTATAAATGCCTCACCATTATTGTTGTATATTGCTCCTCCCCGTGTTGCGTTGTTGTATTCAAGTATTGAATTGTCAATTTTAAGAGTACCACTGTTGTATATTGCACCACCCTCCTCTGCTGTGTAGTTTGTTATTGTGAGGTTCGTGAGTGTTAAGTTATGTTCTTGTGCTATTTTGATGAATTGGTATGTTTTTTGTCCGTTGAGTGTTTGTCCGTTACCGTTTATGATGATTTTCCGGGTTGCTGAGTTTTCCCAGTTTATGCTTTGTGTTGCATTATAGTCTCCTGGTTGTAGGTTAATTTTATAACTGGTGTATGGATTATTGGTGGCATTTTCTATTGCTTGTACTAACAGGGTATAATTTGTTACATTACATTCTGTATCTGGATAATATACTGTAAATGTTACCTTGTTTGATTGCCTGTTACATGTGGTATAGTATATTTCATATGTTCCTGGTTGTAAATCTGTCAGTGTAGTGTTTTCATATTTTGTTGTCTTGTTTTTTTCATTGTTGATGTAGAGTGTTATGTCATTGATTCCTGTTTCAAAGTCCCAATAGTTCATAGGAGTTGTTAGTTGTATACTATAGTTTAGAACTACTTCGTCACCTTGTTGGAATATAGTTTGATCATCTTTGATGTTTAGTTTTATTTCCTTAAGTGCAATATCTGTGGATTCATAATTATTGCCTTCATGTATTCCATTCCAATATCCGTTTAAATCTATTGTTTCCTTATTGTTTGTTGCGGTATTTTCTTTAAATGTGTTGCTTGTAAAACTTACATTTCCATCGGCATATATTGCAGCACCATATGGTGCTGTGTTGTTTATGAAATTAGAAGATGTTATACTAGTTAAAATGCTCCATGATGCATCATATATTGCACCTCCACGTCCATCATATGTTTGTCCTGTTGCGGTGTTTTGTGTGAGGTTGGAGTGTGTTATGTTAAGAGTACCACCGTTGTATATTGCACCTCCATATCCATCATATGTTTGTCCTGTTGCGGTGTTTTGTGTGAGGTTGGAGTGTGTTATGTTAAGAGTACCATTGTTGTATATTGCACCTCCAATTCCATATCCATCTTGTCCTTGTCCTGTTGCTGTGTTTTGTGTGAGGTTGGAGTGTGTTATGTTAAGAGTACCATTGTTGTATATTGCACCTCCCCATCCATAGCCTTGTCCTGTTGCTGTGTTTTGTGTGAGGTTGGATTGTGTTATGGTAAGAGTTCCCACGTAGTTGTATATTGCACCTCCAACTCCATCTTCAGTTTGTCCTGTTGCGTTGTTTTGTGTGAGGTTGGATTGTGTTATGTTAAGATTACCCCTGTTGTATATTGCACCTCCACGTCCAGTATTTTGTCCTGTTGCTGTGTTTTGTGTGAGGTTGGTGTTGTTTATGTGAAGAGTACCCTCCCAGTTGTATATTGCACCTCCAACTCCATCTTCAGTTTGTCCTGTTGCTGTGTTTTGTGTGAGGTTGGATTGTGTTATGTTAAGAGTACCACGATTGTTGTGTATTGCACCTCCATATCCATTTTGTCCTTGTCCTGTTGCGTTGTTTTGTGTGAGGTTGGATTGTGTTATGTTAAGATTACCAGTGTTGTATATTGCACCTCCAACTCCTTCTATTTGTCCTGTTGCTGTGTTTTGTGTGAGGTTGGATTCGGTTATGGTAAGATTACCCCCATAGTCGTTGAATATTGCACCTCCAACTCCATATTGTCCTGTTACGTTGTTTTGTGTGAGGTTGGAGTCTGTTATGGTAAGAGTACCACCATTGTTGTATATTGCACCTCCATATCCATTGTTTTGTCCTGTTGCTGTGTTTTGTGTGAGGTTGGAGTTGTTTATGGTAAGGTTACCACGTTCGTTGTATATTGCACCTCCAAGATCTTGTGCATGACAGTTGGTGATTGTGATGTTGTTAATGTTTACCATTTGATTACTTGTTATGTTTAAAAATCGGTATTTGTTATTTCCGTTTATTGTGTAACTGTTTCCGTTTATTGTAAGAGTCTTTATATTAGTATTTAGTGTTGGACTGGCTGGGAGTGTTATGTTGGAGTTAATGTTTATAGTTACGTCTTCATCTGTACTATTTAATGCATTTTTTAGTTCAGCGTAATTGCTTACGTCATGGGTTTGGCTTGCGGTTTTTAAGTTTTCTTCTTTTTTGTTTATTTTCTTTTCATTTATTATATTTTCTTTTATAGTCGGATAAGTCGGAAAGATTACTCTCGCCTTCTCTCCTCAGAACCGTACGTGTCACTTTCATGACATACGGCTCAAGCATATTTTAACCCAAATTGATTATTTTATATCTCCGAGATGGATTAATATTCTCTTTTCTTGTATAGGCATTCAAATGGTGTTTTCTTGTATGCTTTCTTTATGTATCCTGTATATTCAGGGTCATAAGGGTTGCAGTTATATTTAATTGTTTGTGCATAATGTATGTTGGTCCAACTCATTTTGACAAGTTGTTCTGATGGTTCTTTGGGGTTAGTAAGTATATAATTATCCTCACTTTTATGAGTATAATCTTCTTTGAAGTACTTATTTCTAATCCAAGTCCACGACTTATTAGGATGTTGTCTGAGTAGATATCTCCTAGTAAGTGTCCATACATATGCATCAATATCATTGAAAGTTGATTTGGATGCACTTTGTTTCCAATAGTTGGCAGTGCCTATTATTATGTTGTTGGCATCGTATATTAACTTTCCAATATTGTCACTCCTATATTTTAGGAATGTTGCTTTGAGTTTTGCCTTGAGCCTTTTAACTCTGTCTTTTGAGGGTCTGGTGATTACTTTAAGTCCTTGGTTTGTCTGATAACTTCTTATATTGAATCCGAGAAAATCGAATCCATTATTAAGTGGTGTTATCATTGTTTTATCGGGTGCTAGTGTTAGTCCACGCTCTGATAAGTAAGGTTCTAACAATGGGTAAATATTTTCTGCATCTTCTTTTGTTTTACAGAGTATTACAAAATCATCTGCATAACGTACCATTGCATATCGAGATAAGTTAACATAATTAGTTGAATACTGATTATGTCGTCTTTTCGTGTATTCTATACCGAGTGCTTCATCCAGTCCAGTTAGGGCAACATTAGCCAATATAGGTGAAACTATTCCACCTTGTGGTGTGCCTTCATCAGTTAGATTAAGCATATTGTTGTATAGATATCCTGCCTTAAGCCACTTTTGTATTAATTTCTTGGCTGGAAAGTTTCCCAGTTGTTTTAATATCCAATCGTGGTTTAATGTATCAAAGCATGATTTGAAGTCACCTTCAAATATCCAAGGTCTGTTTCCTCTCCTTGCGTATCTGTGTATCTTTGCTAGTGCATTTCCTGCACTTCGCATTGGTCTAAAACCATAACTACATGGTTCAAAACCCACTTCTACACGAGGTTCAAGAGCAAGACTAGCAACCATTTGATATACTCGATCAGTAATGGTCGGTATACCAAGTGGTCGCTTTTTACCATTTGTTTTATCAATATAAACCCTACGAACAGGTAGAGGTTCATACTGATTAATGCCATGAGATTTGAGATTATAGAATAATGCCATGCGTTCAGGGTGTGATTTAAGAATCATCCCATCAATGCCAGGAGTTTTATAACCCCTGTTTAGCATAGTAACTCTTCTTATACTGTAAAGAAGTGTAGAATCCTTAGATAATAGGATTCTTTGTAAGTTACGGGCTTTTCTATAGTCTCCGTCAATTTCGGCACGAGCTATATCACATTGTAATTTGTAGATGCTCCGTTCAAGTTTTTTCCATGGTATTGAAGTCCATTGGTCAGTGTAAACGGACTTATTGTGCTTAGCATCCTCCAAAATAATTCTATTTTGGCTCTTATCTGCATAAACATTCTTCGACATTTTAATTACGACACCTCTTAAATTATAATAATGATTATAAGTTCGTGTTATACACCTGTTAAAGTTAGCATATACCTCATAGTTATATCCTTAATTTCCTATTGTCTTAACGACTTGAGGTCGTTTGCTTTCTTAACATCCTTTACCCTACTAGGTTTAAGAACACCAGTTCACACCGTAGTCCCCCCACAAGAAATACTTGTAGGTCAAAGTAGGGTTTACCAAGTTTCTCTTCTATCAGATACGACTAACTTAGGCTCTCCCATTACACCGACCAACATATGGGTTATGTTCGATACACATAAATAAAGTGTGCATCACCTGTTGGCAACACGACAGGTAATCTAATATCCTTTCCTTATCGCCCAATATAACGACGCTTATAAGAGTTCATTTATCATTAGCCAATATTATTAGTCTTTCTCTAGCCCTCATACTCCATGGATATTAGGAATATGATTAGACATTATCCCTCATGCAACCCACATCATCCGTTACCAGTTGATGCAGTTTCAGGCGAGAATGACCCACATAACAAGGTCAATAATACAACATTTGTTGTATTATACTGATTTTATAAAGGAGAAGAGAATTGCTTGTCGCACTTATCTGTTATTGTGTTGGTATGTTGTACTGTTTCTTTTGTATTTATATCAGTACTTTGTGTTGTGATTGTATCACTAGTGGATTCATTTTGTATATCTGCTGCAGTTGCAACTCCCACTAAGAGTACTAATACTATGACAAATAACAGTACTTCTTTAATTTTTTTCATACTCGACCATCCTCCATTAGTTATAGTTTATTATGATACTCTATATGTGAAGTGGTGGTATTTAATATTTTTTAGAGTTTTTTATAAAAAAAGAAGTTAAATTAAATACTAATATACTTATTAAAGAGTATATATTCTGAAATTACTGATTTTTCTTAGGGCTGTTATG
Source organism: Methanosphaera sp. BMS (assembly GCF_003268005.1). Classification (NCBI taxonomy): domain Archaea; kingdom Methanobacteriati; phylum Methanobacteriota; class Methanobacteria; order Methanobacteriales; family Methanobacteriaceae; genus Methanosphaera; species Methanosphaera sp. BMS. The sequence continues at coordinate 731,568 of NZ_CP014213.1, forward strand.
ATTGTATCCGATGTATCTTTTTTCTATGATTATTTAATGGATAGGCATGATTAATCATGATAATTAGGGGGTATATTATCTTTTTTTTATACACTGAGTGATGGCATATAATTTTTTTTGTGTTTTTGTTCATTTTGTAGGTCTAATCAGTATATTTTTTATTATTTTTAAATATTGTCAATTTAAGATTTTTACTTATTATTATAGCTTAGTTTACATATTATATTTAATATTTACTTTGATTTTAGTTAATTCCTTATTTTATAGTAGTGTTCAGAATCTTACATATATCTTGACAAAATTCCAGTAAGATTTTTAGTTTTCAGATTTTGATTTTAATTTTCATCAAAAAAAAAAGTATTGTTATTAGTAGTGAATTATGCATTAAATTAAATTATTTATTAAGTTAGTTTATTATTTTTTAATAGGATGTTCTGAAGTTTTATTTCTTTTCTGTTAGAAATGGTTGTTATTTCCTTTTTTAGTATGATAGAAGATTATCTACAACAGATATAATCTTAATATAACCTTTCTTCTTAAAATAAATAACACTTTGAAACATTGATAATAATAGCAATATTATTTAGTACACGAAAACAAAAAACGATGTATTGATTGTTAAAAAAAGTAATGAAGGTCAATTTCAACTGTAAATAAATCAGTATAGTTATGAATATATAAATAATACAAAATGTATTATTAGTAAGATTCTTAACACGGCCGTTATAATAATTTATGAGTATATGGTGAGGATTTGGATTCTCTTAGAAAGATAATTAGCTATGTAAATTAAATTTTTTATAAAAAAAAATATGAATTAAATGACGGTTATTTCTTCTCTTTTATATATTCTTGCTCTAGTAACTTCTTAAGTTCCCGGTTTTCCTCTTCGAGTGCCGTCATCCTATCATTTATCAGGTATAATTGTTCTCGTAGCAATTGATTGTTTTCCTCGATAAGTATGGCATTTTCCTGTACCGTTTTTCTTGTAAGGGCCTCTGTTTTTTCATTGTATATTGCTGAAAGGTATGCTGTAAATATTGCCACGAAGAGTATTCCTATCACCATTGTCAATACTGTCAGGTATTTTCCTGTTATCGATGTTGGTGTCAGATCACCGTAACCTACAGTTGTTGTGGTTACGATTACAAACCATAATGCATCACCCAATGATGTAAATCCACTATCCAGGTAATATAGGAGTACTGTTGATACCGCCATGTATATCATCAAGACAACAAAAAGCAGTTTAAAGAGATGATTCTGTATAAAATAAAACAGTGAATCAATATCCTTTACCACATTATATACCCTTATGACCTTGAATACCTTTAAAAAACGGAACAATCTGAATACCGCAAAGTATCTGAAGAGTATATCGAATGGAAATAGTGATAATAGCGAGAGTATGTTTTTGTCATCAATGAAAAACTCCTTCAATGATCTGTCCGAGGTATAGTAATCATAGGATAAGTCAATAAACAGTAATAGACATACCATAAAATCATAATCTGCAAAGAAATTATCAATTCTTAAATCAAATGAATATGCAACCGATAGAAAGATGAATATCAAATCTATAACTGTTAGTATAAGCAGTATGACATTCTTTAATTCACCCATCAGGTGTATGTTTTCATCATTCACGTATTTTTTTGGCATGCTATCATAAACTTCCTAACGTATATATTAATTTTTTTGTCAATTCTATTATTTAGTTATATAGGAATATTGATTAACTCCCATGAATATACATCTTATTAGAATAGATTATAAAATCTAATAAAAAAAAAGATTTTAATGGAGTTTTAATTGATGAAAGAATTATTTACATGCTGTGACTGTCATGTTTTAAACTGCAATAGTCAAGCTGCCGACTACCCCGAGTTCTGTCCAACAAAAGACTTGAGGGATTATGATATTGAGATTGTAGAAAAACTGTATAAGGAGGATAACAATAAGGAAATATCCAGGATATCAGCGGAGATTGAAGCCGATTTCTACTGTAAATATACACGAGTAGAGGAGATTATCGAGTTTGCCAATCGGTTGAATTTTAAAAAGATTGGCATTGCCACCTGTATTGGCTTGATTGAGGAAAGCAGAATCTTTGCCGAGATACTCAAGAACAACGGATTCGAGGTTTACTCGGCAGCGTGTAAAATAGGTGCCATGAAAAAGACCACAGTGACGGGTATTGATGAGGACAAGACCAAAGTTACCGGTAATATCATGTGCAATCCCATCCTGCAGGCACAAATACTTAACAATGAAGAAACAGATCTTAACGTTGTTGTTGGATTATGTGTTGGCCATGACAGTCTTTTTTACAAGTACTCGAATGCTTTGGTTACTACTTTGATTACCAAAGACAGGGTATTGGCACATAACCCCGCCGGTGCATTGTATCAGACAGGCACATATTATAGAAGATTACTTGAATAAGCATATAATCCTAATATATAATGTTAATTTGTATTTCATGAGAGAGAGGTAATTCTGGAATTACCATATCTTTATTAATTTCTCTTTTTAAATATTAAATTAGTATTCAAGGATGGATTTAAATTCAAATAATCCTTCTTCATTTTATTAAAGTATTCACTCAAACTTATTTTATAAAATAAGATTCTTTTTGAAAAAGATTATTGAAAAGGTAATTAACCTTTTGTTAATGTTTTCTTAAGTTTTCCAATGGTGTATCTGGCATATATGAAGTTTAGTATACTTGCCATTACACGTCCAACGGCAAGTCCTATCCATATTCCTATCAGTCCCATGTTTAAGTATATTCCCAATAGATACGTGCATCCTACTGTAAATATTACCTCTCTTATTATTGTCCATGCCAGACTTATAGTGCCCTTTCCTATTCCCTGATAGAAAAATGATGATGACATTCCCATTGCCGTTAGTGGAAGACATAGGCTTGCAATTTGAAGAAATCTTGTTATTTCAGGTATTAAAGCACTGGTTTCAGCTGTGTATGCAAATAGCGTGGCCAGCTGTGGTGCGAATATTACCAGTATGAGTGTTACTACTGTTCCGAATGCTATTCCAAATTTTACTCCATATAGATGTGCCCTTGATAGATAATCACCGTTTCTTGCACCATATGCACTGCCCGATACGGCTGCAACTGCACTTCCTATTGCGGTTAATGGCATTATGGCAAAGAGGTATAGTCTTTGACCTGAGCTGAATGCTGCTATTGCATATTCTCCACCTATGTTTGATATGAATACAAGATATAGGCTCATAGCTATTGACATGACAAACATGTCCATTGATGCCGGTATTCCAACCTTAAGTATGTCTTTAACTATATGAGAGTCGTATTTGAATTTCTTTAAATCAACTTCCACGTATGTATCCTTCTTGATTACTATCCAGTACATTATTACCGTTGCCGAAGCTATTGAGCTTAGTATTGTTGCTATGGAAGCACCTGCTGAACCCATGTTTAGCATGTATATAAATACCGGATCGAGTATTGCATTGAATATCACCGACACTATTACTGCATACATTGCCCTTTTCATATCACCTTCTCCACGAAGTATGCCGCTTGCACCGTTTGCAAACATGAATCCGATTAATCCCATAAACAGTGGTGTTGAGTATTTTAATGCCTCTTTTAATGATTGACCAGTAGCTCCGTAGCTAATGAGTAATGGTTCTTGGATGATAAGGAAAATGATTGTCAGTATTGCTGATGCTACCAGAAATATGAGCAGTGCATGTTCTGCAGATTGTGATGCACCCTCATGGTTTTTTGCACCTACAAATCGACTTATGCTGCTTGTTGCTCCACTTCCCAATCCGACACTTACACCGTTTAGTATCATGAATATTGGCGTTACAAATCCTATACCTGCTATGGCTGCCTGTCCCAGTCCTGCCACCCATATTCCATCTATGATGTTATATGATGCTGTCAGCAGCATGGATATCATTATTGGTATGGCCAGTTTCTTAACGGCCGTCTCGGGTTTTCCCCGCATTATTTCTACGTTCTTGTTTGTCATGTTATTTCCTATTAGCTGTTTATGATTAGTAATCTATTATTTTTACAAAATTTTACTTTTTGTTGTTTTTTATCTATATTTTTTCAGATTATTATATTTTTTATTCTTGTATAAAGTATTTACTTTACAATAAAATGCTTTAAAAGAAATTTATTTATAAGATTTAATAATAATCTATAATATAAGTATATGTAATTAATAATGATTAATAACGATAAATGTAGTTAAAAAAAATATACAATAGAGGATAATTTCAAAAGAAAATGCTGAAAACTTTTTAAAAAATATTATAACTTAATTTATCAAGTAATCATTACGTTATGGGATATATATGACAGATACAAACAATAAACTCAAAGAAGCATTTGACTTAATTCACGTTAATCCGGAAGAATCATTACCCCTATTTGATGAAATACTTGAAAGTCAACCCAAAAATACGGAAGCAATAAACGGAAAAGCATCTGCTTATATGAAGTTAAATAAAATAGATCGGGCAGAAGAGTTATTTGACAATTCAATAAGCATAAATGCAACCACTACTGCACTGATAAATAAGGGAATTATAGCAAAGAAAAGACAAGACTATGAAAATGCATTGAAATACTACAACCAGACAAATAATATTAATCCAAGAATGAAAAACATTACATGCATTCTGAAAAATGATGTATTCGACTTACTTGACTTGGATGATGACTATGAATTGGAAATGTTTTCCAAAGAGGCAAACCTACTTTTAAAGAAAGGATTGAATTATAAAAAAGAAAACAGGTACTGGGATAGCTTGGAATGCTATGAACTTGCAATACAAAATGATGAAAGATGTAGCGAATACCTTGACAGTCTAATACATGAAGTAAACATACAAATAGAAAATCAGTTCCTGTTCAAACGTCCAACATACTCCGATACACAGGAGTCACAGTTATGCATAACGGGACTTCAAAAACTGTTACTTGAATCAAAGGCCAATGAGGCAATGACCTATTTTAACAAGGTATTGAAGATTAACCCGAAGAATGTTGACACGTTAAATTATAAGGCAATCATATTATTTAACCAAGCCCAATATGATCAATCAATCAGATACTTTGACAAATGCCTTAAGATAGATGAAAATTATTATTATGCCTTATTCAACAAGTCACTGGTACTTATAAGAACAAAAAAACTGGAAGAAGCGTTCATATGCTTTGAAAAATTATTGAATAATCCCGATTCGAGCCCAATAACAAAAAGATACAACACTGAGGACATAAAAAAATTCAATCAAATCAACAACTGAAAGTGGATGGTATAATATGGAAGAAATAACAAAAAATCATGAACAACTATTGACATTATTTGATGATAAAAGCAAAGAATTAAAGCTGTCTGCAATAGACAACAGGGTACGTTTTGCAATACTTGAAATACTAAGAGACTCTCAAAACAAGAATGAAAAACAACAAGCATTATATTCAAGGGAACTGAACACCGCATTATTGGAGGATTATCAAATCAACATAACCCCACAGATGCTGGGCCAGCATTTGAAACAGCTGGTTGATGCAAACTTGATAGATGAAAAAATCATTAAAAAGGAAGTTCCCAATAAGATTGGTAAAAGAAGCGTTAAGGGATACAGCCTAAAAACAGATGCATTTGAAGAACTCCTTTTGGAAGTAAACTTCATAACTGATGAGCTGATAAGATTAAATCAACTATTCAAGTTAAATGAAGAGCATACAGATGGAAAACACTGCGTATTAACCATATTTAACGGAAAAGATAAGGGAAAAATATATAAAATACACGAGGATGAAAAAATCCTCATAGGAAGAAAAACAAACTACAATCAAAATGAACTGCTAACATTTACCTTGATGTTGGATAATAGCTATACAAAGGTTTCATCAATAGACAAGCCTCATTTAAAATTATACCACCAGGACGACGAATGGTACATTATAGACCAGAACAGTATCAGCGGAACATACATTGATGATAAGAAAATACCACAAGCAACAGCAACCAAAATAAAAAACAATTCATTCATAAGACTATCAAAGGGAATGGGATCAGCCATCATATACTGTTCATACTAACTTCCAACCAATCCCTTTGTTCTTTTTGACAATGACTATTAAAACCCTTTTATCCATTTCATTTTTTACAATTTTTAAATGATAATCAATTATTTTTGTAAAAGTAATCCATTTTTATCCACAACTAATAATACTATAAAATCACATAATTATATAATACTAAAAAATTTTATGGGAAGAGATTATATTGAAAACACTCATCGCTTATTATTCAAGAACAAACATTACAAAAAAAGTGGCTGAAAGTATCGCAGAAAAATTAAACTGTGATATAGAAGAGATTAAGCCTAATATAAACTACAACACGAAGATAGGATATGCACGCGGAATCAAGGATGCACTGGCTGCTAAAATAGTAGACCTAAAACAGCTGGAATATGACCCGGCCGACTATGATGAAGTAATACTTGGAGTACCTGTATGGGCATCAAAGGCTGCAAATCCACTCATATCATACATCGATAAAAACAACGGCAAATTCAAGAGCATCAAGATATTTGTCACGGCAGGAAGCTCAGGATTTGAGTCAACAATAAAACAGATAGAAGAATGCACAGGATTAAATGCATCAAAAACTTTAGCACTACGGACTATTGATGTGAAAAATGATGCATATGAATCGAAATTGATTGAATTTATAGAATAGAATCATATATTTTTCATAAGAGTGAATAAAAATGGAGTACAGAACAGCCCCAAAACATGGTGAAAAAATATCCCTGCTCGGCTTTGGAGCAATGAGATTAAAGACAAAGGGAACAAGCGTTGATTTAGACTTAGCTCGAGAACAATTAAAAACCGCCATTGACAATGGAATAAACTACATAGACACCGCATACCTTTATGGTAACGGTTCCGGTTCAAATGAAAGGGCACTTGGCCAGATACTCAATGAACTTGGATATCGAGACAAGGTATACTTATCCACAAAGATGAACCGTATGGCAATACACTCCAGAAGCGACATGGACGTCATGCTTGAAAAACAGTTGGAAAACCTGCAGACAGACCATATAGATTTCTACTTCATACATAACGTCATTAGCTATGATGACATATCAGTACTGGACGATATGGGATTATATGAGTTTATAGAAGAAAACACCAAATCAGGTAAGATAAGAAATATTGGATTTTCATTCCACGGTTCATACAATGACTTTGTAAATATAGTGGATGACTACGACTGGGACGTTACACTACTGCAACACAATTATATCGATAACAATATGCAGGCGGGAATCAAGGGAATAAAGCTGGCATATGAAAACGACATGGCAGTGATTATAATGGAGCCCCTAAAGGGTGGACTGCTAGCAGGTACAATGCCGAGGGAAGTTGAAAAGCTAATAACAAACTCCAATACCACCAGATCAAATGTGGACTTGGCTCTAAGTTGGATATTTGATACACCGGAAATTACATGTGTACTAAGTGGGATGAACTCCATTGATATGATAGAAGAAAACATTGAAATAGTAAACAATCACCCGTCAAATCCACTTAATAAAGAGGAGATGGAATTAATCGGAAACATGAAGGATAAGATTCTTGAATTAAACAAGATTAGCTGTACCGGCTGTAACTATTGTATGCCATGTCCAAAGGATATCAACATACCGGACATATTCAAGTACTACAATGACAAGAACCTCTTTCCGGAGGATAAATCATATGGGGTGCATCATACATTCATATTGTACAATGCAAACATAAACGGAATTATAGGAAAGGCTCATGATGCTTCATTATGTGTGGAATGTGGTTTATGTACAAGTAAATGTCCACAGCAGCTTGACATACCTAATCTTATAAGACAGGTTGATAAAAGCTATCATGGAAAAACAATAAGAAGATTCAAGCCACTTATTAAAAAAATTAAGGACATTATAATGTAAATAAATTAGGAGGTATAAACTAATGGATGTGATAATAGATAAGTTAAGACAAATAGAAGTTGATGAAGACATTACAATACTATATGCAGCCGAAGCGGGAAGTCGTGCATATGGTCATTATAATGAAAAATCAGATTATGACATTAGATTTATCTATAAACACAACAATTTAAGCGATTACCTCACAATTGATAAAAAACGTGACGTTTACGAGTTTGATGATGGAGAATATGATATTGTAGGATGGGATATTAAGAAAGCATTGAATCTTCATTATAAAAGCAATCCCAATCTACGTGAATGGTTAATATCACCAGTTAAGTATGTTCCAATGGAGAAAGATATCTTTAAAGACCTGCCAGATTTTGATAAAATAGTGCTTAAACGCTATTATTACGAGCTTGCCAGGCGTCACTTCAATAAATATATCAATCAAAATGATGAAAGAAGCCCTACGTTCTATAAGAAACTAGTCCACACGTGTCGATATATACTGGCATGGATGTTACTTGATGAAGATGAGTATCCATCAATGCGTATTGAAAAACTGATAGAGGACAATAATCTTGACAAAAGTCTGCTTGATAAACTAGTTAAGCTTAAGAAGTGCATAATTACCCAAAATACTAGTTTCATAGGTGATAATGAGGCATATTTTCTCATAGAATGGGTTTCATTCTATGTGGAGTATATGAAAGAGGACTCATATGATAAAAAGATTATAAAGGATATTGAAGTGTATAATGAAAGGTTCAGGGATATAATACTGTGCAATGACTTCTAGTCATCCACATCATTTTCCAACTTGCGTATTACCCTTGCAGGTACACCTACCGCCAGGCTATTTGAAGGTATATCCTTGTTGACTACGGCACCAGCAGCTACTACCACATTGTCACCGATTGTAACGCCGGGCAGTATAGTAACGTTGGCACCTATCCAGACATCACTTCCTATATGTACCTCATCCGTTATGCTGATATGATTACGGCGGCCCTGTGGATTTAATGGATGACCAACGCTTGTAATGACAGTACCGGGGCCAATCATCACATCATCCCCTATATAGATCTTGTTTATGTCAAGTATGGTTAGGTTATGATTTCCTGTGAAATTGTCTCCGATAAATATGTTCTTTCCATTGTCACAGTGAAAGTAGCGTGCTATCCATACATTTTCACCTACACTGCCCAGCATATTCTTTAACTGTTCATACTGTTTTTCATAATCTGTCGGATCTATTGAATTGAATTTATCACATTGTATTAGTGCATTTGTCTTTAAGGCTATGATTTCCTCATCGGCATAGCAGTGATCCATTCCTTTCATATATTTTTCCAGTTCACTCATCAATATAAATAACCCCCTGGTAAAGCTTTAATCATATTGTATTATACTATGTCATCACTGATATATATTGATAGGCAATTGTTCCATTGAAAACCATATTATTATACAACGTTCCATTAATCAACAGAAACTTCAAATAATTCCATTAGATTAATGTATATATAAAATGAAAAAAATAAAAAAACCAAAAACGTATATACACACAAACCAAAAACAACCGTACATACAAAAACAAAAAAAATAAAAAAACCAAAAACGTATATACACACAAACCAAAAACAACCGTACATACAAAAACAAAAAAAAATAAAAAAACCAAAAACGTATATACACACAAACCAAAAACAACCGTACATACAAAAACAAAAAAAATAAAAAAACCAAAAACGTATATACACACAAACCAAAAACAACCGTACATACAAAAACAAAAAAAAATAAAAAAACCAAAAACGTATATACAAAACCCAAAAAACTAAAAAACCCTTAACTTATAAAAAATTATATAATCCAAAAAAAATCATGTACATACAAAAAGCATAAATAACATTAATCAAAAATGTATGTACATTAATTTAAATAAAATATTTTAAGGGAGTATGACTCGGATTCAATTAAATAAATCATTATATATTATTTTCACTTATTTTATATCCCAGCTCTTTAATCATCTTTATGTCACTTTCATAGCTTGGACCGCTCGTTGTCAGCATGTTACCAAGAATTGCTGCATTTGATCCAGACCGGAATGCCTTTCGACCGTTATCCTCTAGTAGCAATCGTCCACCGGCTAATCTGATATATGCTTGGGGATTTATGAATCGGTATATGGCTATGATTCTACATGTCTCTTCATTGGACAGAACTGTATTATTTTCTAGGGGCGTGTTTTTGATGGGATTTAATATGTTTATTGGTATTGACTGTACGTTAAGTCTTCTTAGCTGTAGTGCCAAGTCTATTCTATCCTTCCATGATTCGCCTATGCCAAATATTCCACCGCTGCATATTTTCATGTGCGAGTTGTCTATGTGTTTAATGGTATCGAGCTTATCCTGATATGTGTGGGTTGAACATACACTTGCAAAGTATGTCTTGGATGTTTCAAGATTATTGTGGATTCTGTCAACTCCCGCATCCTTGAGTTTCTGTACCTGCAACTTATTTAACTTTCCAAGTGATACGCATAAATAAATGTCTGAGTGCTTATTTTTAATGCCAGTTATCACTTCAGCTATACGTTTAAATTCATCATCATTTAATCTTGGCCCACTTGATACATAAGAAATTCTTTTTAAACCCTGACCATATACATCCAGTGTTTGTTTTTTTAATTTTTCATTCGAAAGTAAGGGATATTGTGTAATATGCGTATCATAATATGCTGATTGGGCACAGAATTTACAATCCTCACTGCAGTTGCCGCTCTTTACGTTGATTATCGTACATACATCAAAGTTATCCTGGCAGAAATGCCGACGTAATCTATCCGCATGACAAGACAGCCTGTTAATCGGCACATCCAAAAGTTCAAGCATGTCATTTTTTGATGGTGTATATCCATCCATAACTTTTTTGCTAAGTTCTTCAACAATCATACAATCCATCCATTATAATAAATATTTGTAGGATATAATATTAAGTATTTTAGAAAAAAATGATAAATGTATCAAAGTATTTACGATAATTTTAGACATACATTTCAAGTGTATTACATTACCTTAAAAATGGGTCCCTTCAGTAATAACTCATTTGCATAGGACAGGGAATTGATGAAATCATATTAGGACATGATAAATTTAACCTTCTCATCAATAAATAACCCATTGGCATATCAGTTGAGTCTTTTAGCTATTGATTAAATCATTAATATTGATTTATCCGTATATCAATCATTTTTTTATATATTTGATTAATAAAAATGTGTATTTATGAAAAAATGGTGGTTAAATTTATTCAACTATCTGACGTTAAAAAAAAAGTGTTGGATAGGGTTATCCTATTTTCTTTGCATAACCTCTATTTGATATCCATCAGGGTCTGTTAAGAAGTAATATTCTTTTACTCCTTCTGTTAAACCTTTGAAAGGTCCTACCGTATAACCGGCTTCTTTATGTTCCTTACGGGCAAGTTCCAAATCATCAACATATACTGCAATATGACCATAACCAGTACCGATATCATAAGGTTTGTCCGGATCATAGTTATATGTTAATTCCAATTCAAAATCCGATTCACCATCCTTTAAATAGACCAATGTGAATTTACCTTCCGGTTTATCAATCCGTCTTGATTCTTTCATCCCCAATGCATCATCATAGAATTTAAGTGAACGTTCCAAATCATAAACTCGTATCATTTCATGCACCATTTTACATTGTACCATATTATCACCTTTTAATTTGATTATATTATATTTTTTTAATAATAAAGTAATAAATGTTTGGATAAATACCAACATTATTTTAATTTTTTTTATTAAATTTAACAGTATATCATCCATCACCAAATCTATTGATCAAATAAATAAATGGCAGCAATACAGGCCAAATTCCAATTCTTCCCGCCAGAAAATCAAATATCAAAACAACTTTAACCACAACAGGAATTGAAGTAGAGATATAACTTGGACCTAGTCCCGTATTTCCTATGGAAGCCGCGACAATTGAATAAGCAGTTTGAAAATCATTGCAGAATACCATTATTATCACTGTACTAAGTACAAAAAGTAGCAGATAAACCATGAAAAAGGTGAATACCTGCTTGAGCAAATAATTGCTTAGATGCATTTGTCTATTGTTATGAAAGACGTTCCTTTTAATAATCACGTCTTTCGGCAATAACATCGAATGGATTTCCCACCATACTGCCTTAATCATAACGGCAACATTAAATATCTTAATTCCACTGGCTGTAGAAGTTGCACAGCCACCTATAAACATTAATATTATCAGAATATGATAACTGAGAGCGGGCCAGGCATTAATATCCGTTGATGAAAACCCAGTTGAAGTCAAAACGGATATTACCTGAAATAGTGCATGTCTGAATGTGAGCAATATGTCCTGATTATAGAAATTATGCTGCAGAAGGCTAAATGTTACAATAATTGTTGCTAAAGCAATGAAAATGAACATGTACCTTATTTCAATATCCTTGTGAACAAGTTTCAATTTTCCCCTCAATAAGTTATAATGCAGGATGAAATTCATGGCACCCAAAATCATTACAATCATGGTGACAATTTCAACGAGTGGATTGGCAAAATAATTCAAATAGCTGGGATCCGATGAGAATCCACCAGTACCCAATCCGGCAAAGGAATAGCAAACAGAATTGAACAAATCCACTCCAACCAATATGTACAACAGGATAGCCAAAATGGTTAATAATGTATATATCCTAATAAACATCATTGAATTATGTTTGATGTTTGGAGTTATTTCCTCAGTATTTCCTTCAGCCACATATAACCTTTTTAAGCTAACGGATGATGGAAGTAGAACGGATAATAATATTATCACACCTAATCCACCAATCCATTGAAGCAGGCTTCTCCAAATTCTAATACAAAATGCCACGGGAACATCGGAATACATTGTAAATCCTGTTGAGGTAATTCCAGACATGGATTCAAAGTACGAATCAACAAAGGACAAATCACGTGAAAATATCATCGGCAATGCACATACAAGTGCCGAAAGTATCCAAATAGACAATACGAAGATGAATGAACCCTTAAATGATAAATCGCTGAGATTTTTCGAGTTACATGAATAATATAATAATAGTCCTATGGCTAATGAGATAATCATTGAATAAGTAAAAGAGTTAAAATAGGTCATGCCATCATTGTATATCAGACAGATAATTATCGGAATCATCATGAATGATGCTATTGATATTAAAACAAATCCAGTGTAATGGGCTATTGTCTTTATTTCATCTCCACCTATTTTTTCCAAATAATTTAAATTCATGTAAATCACTAACAATAATTAATATAGCTAAAAGAAATCTTATAATATGTGTATCTGATTTATTTTTAAATCCAACATGTTATAATTGGAATTACAAGTATTTTACGTTTACTTAAGGCTATTATATTATATATATATTTATTTATTATTTGGAAAAATATTTATAAATTTTGATGATAATGAAAAATTTTATAGGAAATCAGCTTTGAGTTATAAAAAACATGCAAAATGGTGTTGGATTAGTTGTATTTGAAATTATGTAGATTAAATTTGGATAGGCATATACCATACGCATTGTATGCAGGATAAAATTATTCAGGAAAAAATACATTCGGTTAACAAATAAAGATAAGGAATGTTGTCAACATCAGTCATTACCGAAATTCGTGAATATCTGTAAAAAAATAAGAAAAGGAATTAATGGTATTAATTGTAACTTACAAATAAAACCACGGAATTTGATCCATGTGATAACTGAATGAATGAATCATTAGGGACTTTTACTGCTTTACCCGTTTCGATTTTTTTATTGGCGATAAAGGTCCCGTTTTCAGAGTTATCAACCATTAACCATTCACCATCATCATTATATATTTTCAGGTGTGGTTTGTGCCTTTCGGTAACTGTTTCATAGGCAGAGGACAGTATTAATGATTCTGAACCATATTTACCAGGAGGATAACAATAATCTCTTCCTATGTAACCTGTTTCATCTTCATTGATGGTTAATACTTCACTTTTATCAATACCAGTGAAAACAGTAATAACACAATCATATTCATTTTTAAGTTCTAGGTTTTCCTTATATAACTGCATATAACTTTGAATTTCTTCTACGAATATTTGATTTTCAAAGAGTATGCAGTCAAATGCCATCATATTGAAGTAATATGAATAAACTGCCTGTGGGAGCGGTTCACCATTTCGATTTCTACGACTTCTTATTCTGCCAATTAAACCCGCATCCATTAACTTTTTCAAATGGTTTCTTAAGCCTTGTTCTTTAAGAAATATCTTCTTTTTTTCCAGTTTTTCGTTGATTTCCTCTACGTTAAGTGTATACTTAACGATTGAATGATATTTCTTTGCATTGTCACGTAGTGTCTTTTCAAGCATTTCAAGTATGAGTATTCTCACCATATTGTCAAATGCTGATACCACACCCAATAATGAATCCAATTCTTCTTTTGTATATCTAACACGACCGTTGTACATATTTATATCCTCCTAAAGTGGTTGTAAAATTTTTTATTTAAAGATGTTATTATTTTATATCCTATTTATGAATTGTTTATTTCAATCCAATTACAGGGCAGCAATCCACCCTATTTTACAGCATAATGCTGATATAATGACTTATTTTATTTGAAAATATTATATACTGGTTTAATTCCCCCTTTACAGTATTATATATTTTTAATTCATTTTGCCATTATCCTGTTGAATTCGTTGATGTTATGTTCTATTTTTTGATTGTAATTTTGATATCCAACTCATTGTCTTTAAATGTATGCTTAACAGGATTTACATTCTTTTTGATCTTTAGAGATATTCAGATGTAATTTATTGTTTCAATATTAATATTGAGGAAGGTATTGGTGAAAGTGATGTGTTATGAGAAATATTGACATATTCGCCTCTTAGGTTATGTTGATTATTGTAGTCAATATGTATAGTATTACTGGGGTATGTTTTTTTTATTTGTTGTCATATTTTTCCTCTAATATAATATATTATCTGCAATATTTTTCTAGGTTTAAGGTAATTCTCCGTAAGACCTTTAAATACTATCAGTTAACATAATAATCAAAATATTTTATAAAATTAAAAAGATTATTAATGATATTTTAATGTAATATATTATATATTAACAAAAATGCTATAAAAATCTAAAATTATTGTTATTTTTTAATACAGTAACTGAGCAAAAATATAGGGGATTATCCACATCAAAAAATATTGCTATATTAATTAAAAAAATAAAAAGTGGGGAGTTTAGTAAAATCGTATTATTTAACGATTATCTTGTTGATAGTTGTATAACCTGCATATGTAGCAGATATATTCTTATCTTCGAGTGTATTGTTAACTGTTATGGATGCATAACCCTCTTGGTCGGTTTGCACCTCATATGGCATGTCGTTTACCTTGAATATTACAACTTCACCGGCACCTACCGGTTTGGCATCCTCATCCAATGCCCTAACCTTGAATGTTGTACTGCCATTGTATTGACAGTTCACATCATGGTTTTCCACTATGCGTGCACCTACGGTTATAGTATATGTTATGTTTTCACCCGTAACTGGGTTAATGACTGTAACCTGATGAGTACCCGGAGTCAATTCCTCATCCAGTAAGGCTACACCGTTTTTGTCCGTGACTTTTCTATATTCCTTACCATCAATAATGAAGATTACTTCCGTATTTTTAAGATCAACACCCCTGTTATCGTAGAATGCTGCAGTATACTTATCTATGCTGCGTATTGACTTAACATGGGCATTACTTTCTACTTTGGAATTGATGTATGCCTTGGATTTGATTCTTGAAGATAGCCTTTTTTGATAGCTGTTATAGTTTTTAGACGTAGAATCATATGACCTGTGATGTGTATCTGACGGAATACATTCTTCATCATCATCAAAGTCCAAGAAGTCAACCCACTCCTCGCCGGTTTCAGGATTATATAATGTAATGTTATATTCTTCATCATCAAATATGGTGTTAACAATTGCCACTCCAAGTCCATTTGTTGTGGTATCGTATTTTTTACCGTTGATGTCTATGGTTACTTTGGAGTTTTTAAGTACTTGACCATATCCATCATAAAATGTGGCCTTGTAACCATTTTTCTGACTTTTCTTGTTATCTGCTGAAACACTTATGGATGACTTGTCAACAGTGTATATTTTAAGACATGCCGTTGCATTCCTGTAGATCAAGTCAAACCAGTTTTTACCGTCAACCGAAAATATTGACACGTCAGTCATGTAATGCTGCCTGCTGTTTAATTGAATAGGTGCAGCATTTGATATTACCTCAATAATTACATTATCATTTCTCTTGACGGGAACATACTTATTTAATTTGATTGTGGAATATCCATAGAAATTGCTGGTACCCGTCTGGACATGCTTGAAGTAATCATTTACAATTACCCTAATTTCATAATTCACGCCTTTTTGATTAAAGTAAGTACCAACAGCTGCAATATAATCATCATCTGTCATATTGAATTTATTAACATAATGGATTACTTCACCACTATCCGGATATAGGAAATCATCATTGGAACCGGATATGTCCGTCTGATAGACCTTATTATAAGCTACTGTATTATTAAATATAAAACAAAACGCTTGTCTGTTCAATAATACACTATCATAATAGGAAAGATAATAATAACCCTTATCTGCCCAATCAGGGCCATAACTATTTTTAATTATCCATGCACCATCACCAGGAGGCATGGTTGGAAAGTTATTCCTGCTAATTGTATCATCCCATCCGACGATACATACCACATGGTTATTACCGATATCGGTAGGTGCATAAAAACAGCCCGTTCTCGGATTATATAATGTATTGTTATCATACTGTCCGTTGATGTTAATTACTATACCACCATATTTGTAGAGAGCTTCTTTATATATATCGTTATTCCTGACATTCATCAATGGATTCATAAATAAAACATCCTGTGCATGGACATTTGAATCAGTACTTGAATATTCTGAAATCTTGGATAATTCATCAAATTCATCATACTCTGACGGATAGGTTCCAAGCCAACTAATGAAACTACCAATAGGAAGTAATAGTGCAGCTAACTCACCGGTACTGTTTTCACCATACTTTGAAAATTTAAGCATACTATTGAAGATTATATTCTCTGACAAATCCAATTTTTGATTAGTAGCCTTTAGAATTGATGATTCAAGTGCGGCAATTGAACCGAAAGCCCAACATGAACTTTTTGATTTCTGATTTTTTACATTGGTGACGTAGCCCAATTTACGATAATCATAAACTTCAGGATATCTGCTTATATCTTCAACGGAATTTACGATTTTTAATGGAGTGACAACCTCATCAACATATGTTGCATAATCAACATTATCTAATGACAACTTATCCTTATTTAATTTATTATTCTTAATGTTACCACTGCTGAATACCGCATAGACTGCTATCTTATTGGACTTGAATGTATTGTTAACTATGTTATACTCTACATCATAAAGGTATATGGCCTCATCAGCTCCTGAATTGGAATTGAAAGTTGAGCCCTTAATAACTAACGGACCCCTATCAACATATAATGCACTTGCATCATAATCAGACAATAATACCTTATTGTTTTTGAATATGCTTTTTTGAATAGTGACATAAGCATTAGATGTGTAGATAGCTCCACCACTATATACAGCCCTATTGTCAATGAAATTACAGTTATCCACTATTAACTCACCCGTTACTTGAAGAATTGCTCCTCCAAAGTTACTGCGACACTTTGTAAAGTTGGATGATGTAATTCGTGCGGTTGTAAAGTTCTCAACGATACCTAGAATATCAATGAATATCGCTCCACCATTATTGGTTGAAGTGACATTATTGAAGATACATTTGTTGATGTTAAACTTTTTGGTAACATCCTTTGCAGAGATGGCCCCTGCCGTCAAATCACTATGAAGATTGATGAACTTTGAGTTTCCAACAGTCAGATGGCTGTCGGCCCATATTGCAGTTGAATATTTGGATTTGGTATTTTCAAATGTTGAACCTGCAACGTCAATAGTGGAATTATCCACACTTGCGACAAATCCCTTTTGCAATTTATATTTACTTCTCATATAATCGTTTTTAATTACAATCTTGGAATTTGAAGAGGTTATGATACCGTTTTCTTGGGATCTGCAGTCAAGGAACTTATCGTTTATACTGGTATAATTTGCATATTCAACATATACTGTACCTGAGTTCTTATTTTGACAACCCCTAAAAGTTACATTAATCGTTTTGACACTAGCTTTCGGATTAACGTATATTGCAGAACCTGATCCGGAATCTGCATTCGCCAATATCATATTCGTGATTGTTACATTTCGTCCATATATATCAAAAATCCTCGATGAAGCCTTGGCATCAACGGTATGGCCGCATCCGTCAATGAGGATATTGCTCTTGTTGATGATTATTCCATGAGGACTGTCTGAATCAACCTTTTGATAATTGGAATTTAAGTTAAGCTTTTTACTGGACTTATTGATGTCATTTTGCAAGCCTTTAAAACTTGTATCCTTTGCAGCCTTAAGTGACAAGCCGGATAATTGAGTATTATTTTTACTCTGTAATGTAACATTATCTCCCGTGTCATTAGATTGTGCATGAACACCGGAGATGCCTAAGATAAGAATAACCAAACATATTATAAATAACAGTGTTTTTGTATTCTTTGCATTTATTTTTCTTAAGATATAATTAACCCCCCTTTTTTTTGATATCTAAATATATGTTTTAAATGATATATAACATTATAATTAAAGATAGATAAACAATATTTGCAAATAAATATTGGATTTAGAAAAAATAAATTATAAACATGAGAATAAATAAAAACACCTACATGACAATAAGATTTTTTTTAAATATAACTTGATTATCATACGACCATATCAAATATCAGTAATATATAGTGGGTATGCATATTTTTTAATAAAAATAGGGTTTTTAATGTTTTATTCAAACAATTGATTAGGATTTGCTTATTATTTTTTTTGATTGTTTAGATTAATGTCATATCAATTATTACTTTATCCAATTAATAGAATTGATGAAATTATTCTGACTAAAAAATAATGTTAAATAAAATAAAATATAAATAATTAAGTAGTATAAAAAAATTATTAACAAAATAACCAAAGAAATAAAATAAAAATTAAAATGTTTAATTAATATTGGGAGATGTAATTTAAAATGTCTAAATCATTACTTGCAAAGGCACTGGAAGCCGTTTTAAGGGCAACCAAACTGAAATATATGGATTCAAAAGAAGAAGTTGATAAGTTTATAGAAAATCCACCGGAAACCAAAGTTCCCAAACGTCCATTCAAAAGTAAAGATTTGGACGGATGTGAAGTTTTTACCTTTGGGGATGAAAACGCTGAAAACACCATATTATATGTTCATGGTGGAGCATACGTACTTGAAATAAACTTTTTCCAACTCTTACACTGCAGAAAACTTGCTAAAAAACTTAATGCATATGTAGTTGCACCTGTTTATCCTCTTGCCCCATCAAATCAAGCACATCAAACATATGATCTTCTAACCCCATTGTATGAAAAGTTGAGTTCAAGAAATAATTTGATATTAATGGGTGACTCAGCAGGTGGAGGCTTTGTTTACTCATTTTGTCAATATATAAAAGACAAGGATTTACCTCAGCCATATAGAATTATAACCTATTCACCATGGGTTGATATTTCAATGTCTAATATTCCATACAACAGTGAAGAAGATGCCACATTGGGTGATGTCGGGCTTCGTGAAATAGGTAAAACATGGGCAGGTGATTGGAATACTCAAGATTATAGGGTAAGTCCAATATTTGGGGACAATACTGGTTTACCCGATACACTTATATTTGTTGGCGGAGAAGAACTGTTTTATGATGACATTCATAAATATGCCAAAAAACTAAGAGATAATGGCGTTGATGCTAAAATAAGTGTCGGTGAAGGAATGTTCCACATTTATCCGGTATTTCCGATTTCAGAATCAAATAAGGTTGTAAAAGAGATACAGGAATACTTAAATAAATAAACACCTCCTTGTAGTTATATGAAAATCCCTATGACAAATACTGTTTATTAAAATAATAATTAATCTTAAACCCCAATTTTTTTTTAAATATTCTTCTTATTTTGACAGTAGCGTTTTTGAAAATTAATTAAATTTTAAACGTATTGACGCATTTATCCCCTAGTTTAAAATTATTAGTTTTATAATATAATACGATTTTTCACAGAAATTACAATAATCATACCATTTACTAGCCAATTAATTAATCATAACATTAAGCGTTAACAATATAATCAATAATAATATGTTAAATGCCGTGAAAATTATTAAATATCTCCCCTTATATTCACCACATTCACGAAGGAGAATATTATATGAAATTAGATTGGCCATGGATGCTATTAGAGTTCCAAAACCTCCAATGTTAATCCCGATGATAATATCCTTCACATTACTGCTAAAGCCGGATAGCAACATTGCAGTAGGAACATTAGAGATTCCCTGGGATATTATAACACCACAAAGCACTTCATTTCCAACAATCCACTGTCTGAAAAGCAGGTTGAAAAAGGAAATATTCTGCAGATTACCAATCAATACGAATAATGCAATGAATGTCAAGAGCAGATAATAGTCAACTCCACTAATAACCCTTCTTAAGAAGTGATGTCTGCTGAATGGAATCTTATCAATAGTAGGTAAAAGAATATCATCCTTTCTGATAAACAACAATACAGCAATCATAAATATCCATGAAACAATAATATACGGCAATAACACCAGGAAAAAATCCCCAAATGATATGTTTGATGTAGTGTATACGACAATATTGTGTGGAGCACCTATCGGCAGAACCATACATCCCACATTAGCGGCGATAGTCTGTAGACAAACAGTGATGATTATCAAATCAGCACGACGTACCTTCTTTAGTGCCATTATTGAAAATGGTACAAACAATATTAAAGAAACATCATTCGTGATGAAAATTGAACTAAAGAAAGTGATAAATACCAATATCAAAACAAGGTTACGTGTATTTGCAGTTCTTGTCAATAATCTTCTAACAAGCAGTTCGAATACTGACAGATTTTTTAAAACCTCAACGATAATCATTATTACAAAGAGCAATAGGATAGTATCCCAATTAATATAATTTAAATAATCAAAATTTGGTTTTACAAAAAAACAAGAAAATAAAGCCAAAAGTAATGATACGGAAAAAACCGTTTCATCCTTAAAAAAATTAATTGATTTATCCAGGAATTTAGCCATATTATTACATTTATATAAAGAGGTATAATAGGTTTATCCCGGATAAGCATATGGGGGCAAGGTGATTATTAATGTATTTTTATTAGAAAATCGGTTCTAAAGATTCAAGAATATCTGTCATTTCTTTGCTTTTAAATATTTCAGTAAGTATAGGGGATAACTCCTTAATCTGTTTACCATAGAATGAATCATCAATCTGCTTTAAGAGTTTGGGAATGTCCAACTGCTGTGGACATTTACGTTTACAAATCCCACATTCAATGCATAATGACCCGTCAAATGGTGAATCAAAAATGCCCAACACAATAGCCGCATAGATTATATATGATGGATGTACTCCAAGACACATTTTATCGGGAAAGATATATTTATCATTATACAATTGGAAGATTGCGGAAATTTCAACTCCCTGAGGACATGGAGCACAATAGTCACAAGTTGTACAAGGAATTTTTATAATCTCATCAAATACCCCTTTAACTTCTTCAATAACCTCCAGCTCAGCATCAGTTAATGGATTATTCCCATAGTTTTCCACTATTTGAATGTTTTGTTTAACCATGTCCAATTCTTTCATTCCACTAAGTACGCAAGTAATTCCCGGTGTATTGAATATCCAAGATAATGCCAAATCAACATTATCTCTTTGAATGCCTGACTGAGTTATAATATCACGTGCTTGTTTAGGCATCAAATCAGCGAGTATTCCACCCTTTAATGGCTCCATGATAAATACTCCCATATCCCTGGATGATGCTAATTCAATAGCCCTAATGCCTGCCTGTGCATTGACATCCAAATAGTTATACTGCAACAAAGTCATGTCCCAATCATATTCATCGATGACCTTTTCAAAATCCTTATATGGGCCATGAAATGAAAATCCCACATTGTTTATTTGACCCTTCATCCTCTTTTCATCAAGAAACTCAAATAATCCCATATCCTTTAAATCCAGAATATTCTGATATGAGATAACATTATGTATATAATAATAGTCTATATGATCAGTTTTAAAGTTATTTAATTCCTCGATGAACATCTTCTCCATGTCATCCCTGGAAGCAACGGATTCCCTGTACAATTTCGTTGAAAGATATACACTGTCACGACAGCCTATCTTATCGATAATTTCTCCCAATGCCTTTTCACTTGAACCTGAACCATCACCGTAGCCATATGCAGTATCAAAATAGTTTATTCCATGCTCAACTGCATATTCCACCAAGTCCTTAGCAAATTCCACGTCAATCATGTCATTCTTATCTTCAAGACGCATCAGACCAAATCCGAGCATTGACACTTCAGCACCATTATTAGGCATCTTCCTATATTCCATTAAATGTACCCTCAACTATCTTTTGATAAAAATATATTTATAACTACATTATATAAAATAATTTTCAAAAAAACGTCGTATATAAAAAAAAGTGAAAAAGCAATAACTCCAAAAAAAACTCCACAATATTGTTTATTATAGTATATGAAATGGAGAAAAATACTTAAAAATCGGGAAGATAATACAGAAATATATCCTAAAATGATGAATGCATATAAATAATTGTTCCTGAACGGGTGTGAATAAATACAACAAGAAAAAAACATGCAAATAATGTTATGAGATTACAAGAGGCCAAAAACAAGAATGATAAAAAGCATTTGTAAAAAAACATACGTACAAAAGATATCCGATGGTGATGTTTCTTAAAAATCAATGGGCATTAAAGAAGTATAATGGTTCTTAAATGTTATATTATGCCTTATTTTAGCATGTTTTATATTTCATATTATATTTTTACCAAGAACCCAGCAGTAAATAAGAAGCTGTTGTCCACCATTTAGAAAAAATTAAAATGAACAAGTAAAATAAGTAATTAGTTTGTTATGAGAAGTGTTCAAAAAATGTAAAAGAGGAAAAAATACAAATTCCTCTTTAATTTCCCTTAAATCCTATTTTACATGAACTAATTAAAAAGGAAATACAATGAAAAATAATAAGTTAAAAGAAACAAATATTAAATCACTTTTTCATAAATAAGTTTTATTAATCCAATTTTTCAATAAGTGACATTCATTTGAGGTCTTAATTGCATGTCTCTGTATTTTATACTTATTGAATGGTTAAAATAATAAACTTTTAATATCTTTTATTAGATTCAATAAAATTTAAAATATTTTTTGAATAGTGTTAAATATAAACATATAGTTTGATGTATTATCATAATTTTAAATGATAATACAATTGATATTTATTTATTGTTATAGTATATTTACTTATTATTTCTGACTTTTTGAATAATCATTAATTAATTTTCGTTAAGACTGAAGTATTGTGAATGAGTTTCTATTGAAAATCCAGAAATATCATAAGTATTTCATACATCAAGTGGATAATTTTGAACAATGAAAATTCTACCGAAACGAATTGCAGTTATTCACGCATACAAACGTTGTTGTTATCAACATCATTAACTAATTAAAATTGTAACCACAAATAAGTTTGTTCACACATTTCATTGTATTATATCAGATTAAAACTTCAAGAAAGATCCAGACTATGAACACTAAGATAAGTGTTGATTTTGTAGCCACAGATTATATTGTAGCCCCGAATATCCAACTACATGCATAAAATTCAATAGGTACACAAATCCAAAATGTTCCCACAAATAAATAGTAAACACATAAATAATAGAGGACAATATATAATAATCCATTTAAAAACATTGAATTATAAACTGACCTTAATTTAATTATCTTTTGCCATTAAAATTTGTTGTTTAATCTAAATATCCCTAAATAATTATTGATGGAAAATTTAATATAATGCATATAAGAATACAAGCATTTAATATCGGATTTCCGAGAATATGTTACCCATTCAACAACAATTGTACAAACACGAATAATAAAATAAAATCATTAGACTGTCAGCAATCCCAGATATAAAGTTTCCTGTGATAAAAAAGAGAATTTCCTAAAAAAGATTAAAATAATATAAAAAGAATAAGGGTTATACGTTAAAATTATTAACATATACCCATGCATAATTATTGTATTGCCAATTTAATATCTGCAGCGGTAACTGTTTTACGTCCGGCATGGTTTGCATATTTTGTTGCAACTTCTGCTACTTCTTCTCCGTATTCTTCCATTACGTTTGCAAGTTCAACTACTGCTTCATCGCTGATTCTTTTTCCACCTGCTTTTTGAATTATTCTTTTTACAGGTGCGAGTGGTAATTCTGTCATAATATTATCTCCTATTGTTTTATAATTATATGTATGGATAATTAATTATATATACTTTAGATAACAATGCATTCCATTTTTTACCCCGATAAAAAAATGATTTATGAAGTCAATGTTAGATAAGTCACAGCTCCACAGAACTGTCCATCTGATTATCATACTTTTTGAAAAATCCTCTTGTTTTAATCTCAAATGTTATTAACATAAATCTAATTCTTTCAAAATTAATAATATCATGGTAACTGAAGTAAAAGAATAAATGATAAATATAACCGTTGGTTATTAGGTTATATACGTAATTATTTTTATTAATTTTATGACATGCAATGTTTGTATGAATTATTTTTAAACCTTATGATAAAACATACTATAAGGAAATAAAAACACAAATTTAAACGTTTTCTGAACATTAATTTATGGAACTGGTTTAATGCTGTTGTAAAAAAATGAGAAAATAGGGGAGTTTAGTTTGTGATTTTTATCACTTTTGTCGTGTTTCTCTGTGAGTTGTATGCCAGTCTATCCTGTGTTATGACTTCTATGCTGGTGTAGTTTTTAGATTGAGGTACCGGTATGTTTTTAAGGTTTAACACTCCATCGGTTGTGTAGTAGTACTGTACATTTGTACCGTTTTTGAGAGTTACACCATTTATTTTTATTACAAGTTTGTTTGGTCCTGCTACTGTGTTTTTTAGGTAGTCTTTGATTGTTATTTTCATGGATAATGTGTGTGTCTTGTTGTTTATTGTAGCGTTGGCTAGGTTGATTGTGATGTTTGATCTTTCCACTTGGAAGGTTGGTGTTTTTGTCATGATGTTCTGGTAGTTTTTGTTGTAGAGTCCCACTTGTATGGTGTGATTTTTTGGTGTTAGTGTCTGCATATCTGTTACGCAGGATATTCCTAGTGGTATTGTGTAGTTTACTGTTGCCGTGCCATTTATTATCTTGACTTTAAGCATTTCTCCGTTGGCGTCCTTGAGTGTTATGCCGTTTATTTTGAAGTATACGTATTCGTCCTGGTATCGTGTTATGTTGCTTGTTTTTTTGCCGTTGGTGGTGTCATATATTTTAGCGGTTATCGTTAGTACTTGTCCCTGTTTGATTATCTTCTTGTTTGTAGTTACTTCTATTGTAGCGTTACGTTTGGATATATTTATACTTGCCGGGCTACTGGTTGATGCGTTGTATATTGTTGTACCAACGTAGTATGCTGTGATGTTTTTAGCATTGGTCATATTGATGTCTGGTATGATGGTGGCTGTTGCTACTCCATTTACTACTTTAACTTTAAGTGGGTTATTTGAACCGGTTAGTTTTCCGTTGTCTTTTATTGTTACGCCGTTTACTTTGAATATGAGGTTTCCTTCGTTTACATTGTTGCCGTTTGTATCGGTTACTGTTGCTTTGATGGTGAGTTTTTCTCCTATAACTCCAGTAGCTGGGTTAACTGTGGTTTGTGTTTTTATCTTGTTTTTCACGGTTATTCGGATGGTTTTTGTGCTGTTGTTGTATCTGCTGTCTCCAGCGTATGTTGCGGTTATGTTTTGTGTTTCAACTTTAGTAGGTGTGTAGGTTTGTGTTATTATTCCAGTATTGTTTGTTTTTGCCGTTACTGTTTTTCCGTTGATGTTTAGTGTTACTTGTTGATTTGCTAGTTTATTGTTATCTGCATCTGTTAGTGTCACGGTAATGGTTACTTGTGTGTTGTTTATTGGTGTGGTATTGGATACTTTTAGATCCAGTTTAGTGTTTATCTTTTTGACTGTTATAGTGGTTGTTGCTGTACTGTTAATGTATTTGCTATCTCCTTTATAGTTTGCGGTTATTGTCTGTTTTCCTAGTGTTGTTGGTGTGTATGTTTGTGTTGCTACACCGTTGCTATTGGTTTTAACATTGAATGTTTTACCTGCAACATTTAATGTAATGTTTTGATTTGCAATTGCTTTATTATCAGTATCTGTTAGTGTTGCTGTTATTGTAATGTTTGTATTGTTTACTGGTGTACTGTTGGATACTTTTACTAATAGTTTGGTGTTAATATTCTTAACGGTTATGGTGGTTGTTGCTGTACTGTTAATGTATTGGCTAGTTCCATTGTATGTTACGGTTATTGTTTGTTTTTCTACTTTGGTTGGCGTGTATGTTTGTGTTGCTACACCATTGCTATTGGTTTTTACATTTAATGTTTTATCACTTACTTTTATTGTAATGTTTTGGTTTGCTAGTTTGTTACCATTGGTATCTGTTAGTGTTACGGTTATGTTGATTGGTGTGTTGTTTATTGGTGTGGTGTTGGATACTTTTACAGATAGTTTGGTGTCTATTTTTATGATGTTTATTGTTGTTGTTTGTTCTGGACTGTTGTTGTGTTGACTGTCTCCATTATATGTAGCAGTTATTGTTTGTTTTCCTAGTGTTGTTGGTGTATAGTTTTGGGTTGCTACACCGTTGCTATTGGTTTTTATGTTGAATGTTTTATCGGCAACAGTTACTGTGATGTTTTGGTTTGCAAGTTTGTTACCAGTTGCATCTGTTAGTGTTGCTGTAATTGTAATGCTTGTACTGTTTACTGGTGTACTGTTGGATACTGTTAGTGTTAGTTTTGTGTCTATTTTATATACGTTTATTTGTGTTGTTGTTGTGTTCGTGTTGTACATATCGTTTCCAGGGTATGTGGCGGTGATTGTTTGTGTTTCAACTTTTTTAGGAGTGTAAGTTTGTGTTACTGTTCCTTTTTCGTTTGTGTTGAGGGTGAATGTTTCCTCGCCTATTGTGATTGTTATTGGCGTGTTGTTTAGTGTTTTATTGTTTTTGTCTTTTAGTGTTGCTGTTATGTTGATTGGTGTGCTATTTATTGGTGTATTATTGGATACTGTTAGTGTTAGTTGTGTGTCTATTTTGTTTGCGGTGATTTGTATTGTTGTGCTGTTTTCTTGGTATGGCTTGTTTGCCTTGTATGTTGCGGTTATTGTTGTTGTTTGGTTGTTTGTTGGCGTGTATTCTATACTTGCAATACCGTCCGTGTTTGTTGTTATCGTATTTGTCTGGTCTTTTATTGTTACGAGTATTTTTTGTCCTGGTAGTGTGTATCCTAGTTGGTCTTTTAGGGTGTAGGTTATGTTTATTGTATCATTTACGTATGGCTGTGTATTGTTTATGGTGGCTTCTATTGTCGTGTTTAACTGTTCATATTCTACATCAAATTCAAGAGTAGCACTAGCATCCTTATATACTGTGGATTCATTTGCATATTTTGCTTCAACTGTTATCGTGTCATTGCTATTTACAGTTACAGGATATATTAACTTACCGTTTTCACCTGTTAGATTATTATATGTTAGTAGAGTATCTGTTGTGTTTTTTATTGTTAGTGTTATGTTGGCATCTTTTACTCCATTTTTATCCACATCAAGTAATTCTACAGTTATGTTAAATGTTTTATTAACATATACCATCTCATCACTTTTACTTATATTAAGTGTCGTGTTTATTTTTTCAACAGGTATTAATATACTCTGGGTTGAGTAATTATAACTTGTTGTTTCAGGATGTGACGCATTTACTGTGATTGTTTGATTGTTTACTGGTATGTATTCCAGGTAGGCGATTCCATATTGGTTTGTTTGAAGTGTCTGTTCCTGATTGTTAATTTTTATGATTATTTGCTGATGTGATAGGTTTTTATTATTCATGTCTGTTAAGTGGAATGTTAAATTAATAACATCATATACATATGGATTAGTGTTATTAGATGATATTGTAAGTGTAGTGTTAACCTTCTCATCATAGAACACATTACCCACAACACGAGCACTACCCTGACCGGATGTAACTATGTATATTGTATTATTGTATACAGTTCTATCATCACCTATATTATCCTCTATTTTAACGTTTTGACTACCAGCTACTACTTTAATTGGCTCACCGTTTTGGGGTGCGTTGTTGGCTATGAAATAATTATCCTCAACAACCACAACACCCCACTCGTTGTATATTGCACCCCCATCTTGGTTTGCAGTGTTGTTTGTCAATGTAGAGTTAGAAATATTAAATGACCCATCATAGTTATCTATTGCACCTCCAAGACCAGTTCCATCATTAGGATTTCCTGCTTTGTTGTTTTCCAGTATGGAGTGTATGATTGTTAGCAAACCATTGTTTTCTATTGCACCCCCATCACTGCTTGCGGTGTTATTGTTGAGGTTGGATTGTGTTATGGTAAGATTACCCCCATAGTAGTTGTATATTGCACCTCCCTGTCCATCTTTTTGTCCTGTTGCTGTGTTATTGTTGAGGTTGGTGTTGTTTATGTTAAAAGTACCACTGCCTGTGTTGTATATTGCACCTCCAACTCCATATTGTCCTGTTGCGTTGTTTTGTGTGAGGTTGGATTGTGTTATGTTAATAGTACCACCGTTGTTGTATATTGCACCTCCAACTCCATATCCATCTCCATTTTGTCCTTGTCCTGTTGCTGTGTTTTGTGTGAGGTTGGATTGTGTTATGTTAATAGTACCAGTGTTGTATATTGCACCTCCATACTCATATCTTTGTCCTGTTGCCTTGTTTTGTGTGAGGTTGGATTGTGTTATGGTAAGATTACCACCTTCGTTGTTGTATATTGCACCTCCACGTCCATTTGTTTGTCCTGTTGCGGTGTTGTTGTTGAGGTTGGAGTCTATTATTGTTATGTTACCGTTGTTGTTGTTTATTGCTCCTCCATATTGTGCTGTGTTGTTTTTGAGTGTGCTGTTTATTATGGTTAAGTTTCCACCGTTGTCTATTGCTCCACCATATCCACCAGTGTTTTTGGCATTTATTATTGTGATGTTTTTAAGAATTACTGAAGAGCCACTATTAATATAAAATACTTGTGTTTGGTTTCCGTCTATGGTTTGTCCGTTACCGTCAATAGTAATTGTTATCGCCTGATTAAAAGTAATTGTACCGTTAGCTGTATATGTTTCTCCTGTTAGTGTTATAGTTGTATCTTCTGTTGCATCAGTTATTGTACTGTTAAGTGTAGTCCATGAATCTACTGTTGTATCTTTTTTTAGGTTATTTGTGTTTTTTTGTATGTTTTTTGTGGTTTTTGTCTGATTTGTATTCGTTTTTTGTTTTATATTTTCTACTGTATTTGTATCACTTGGTGATACTGTTGATTTTTCTTGTACTGCTTTTTCAAGTATTAGGGGTGTATCGCTAGTGGGTGTGTCTGCTTCGGTGGATACTTCATTTGCCGTTGCAACTCCCACTAAGAGTACTAATACTATGACAAATAACAGTACTTCTTTTATTTTTTTCATATTGAACTATCCTCCATTAGTTATAGTTTATTATGATACTCTATATGTGAAGTGGTGGTATTTAATATTTTTTAGAGTTTTTTATAAAAAAAGAAGTTAAATTAAATAGTAATATACTTATTAAAGAGTTTATATTCTGAAATTACTGATTTTTCTTAGAGCTGTTATGATTGTATCCGATGTATCTTTTTTCTATGATTATTTAATGGATAGACATGATTAATCATGATAATTAGGGGGTGAATATTATCTTTTTTTTTTATACAATGAGTATTGGACAAAACTCTTAAATTACTTATTTTATCTTAATTTTCCATATTTATTCTTATTTTAGTTTTTTAATGGTGTATTGTTCTTTTTTTATTTTAGTTTTATTATTTTTTTAATTATTTTTATTTTTTTATTAATTTTTTTCTGCGTGTATTTTGCTTGTTTTTGATAGTTACAGTTAGTTTTATATATTATTTTTATATAAATAATTATAATTATTTAATATTTAATATAAGTAGTTAGTTAGTCTTTAAACTAAGTAT
Source organism: Methanosphaera sp. BMS (assembly GCF_003268005.1). Classification (NCBI taxonomy): domain Archaea; kingdom Methanobacteriati; phylum Methanobacteriota; class Methanobacteria; order Methanobacteriales; family Methanobacteriaceae; genus Methanosphaera; species Methanosphaera sp. BMS. Next base: position 762,089 of record NZ_CP014213.1, read on the forward strand.
TAATGTTTATTTAATTGTATTTTTATATTTTGATTATATTTTGTTAGATTTATTAAATATTATATGGTTGGGTGTTTATGTTATGTATTCTGAAGTTTTTGATGAAAAGAAACGTTTGTTACGTGAGCGTGGTTTGATTAGTTTTGTTTTGGATGATGATTTGTTGTTTTTTATCAAGTTTTTTGTTGAGAATTATTGTCAGGAAATTTGTGGTTATTTTGAGCAAAAAGGAACTGGACGTCCTCGTTATCCAATTGAAAACATGCTTGGATTGCTTTTATATGCTTATTGTAATAAAGTATTTTCTCCGAAGGACATAGAGAGCAATTCACGTACTAATATTCCTTATATGGTGTTGATGGATGGGTTAACACCATCTAGTCGTAGTATTAGTCGTTATCGTTTTGTTTTAGGTTGTTATTATAAGTCTATTCTTTCTAGAACATTGCAGTTGGCTGTTGATTTGGGTTTAACAGATTTTGATCATGTAGCAATTGATGGTACAATTATTAAAGCATATAACAGTAGTTTTAATGTTATTCGTAAAGTAGATGTTAATCGTTTAATTAAAATACTAGAAAATGATAATCATGATGAAGAGATTATAAATAAGTTAAGAAAACCTGCTTATAATTTGTTAAATAGTGATATGAAGTTAAAAGAAAAACTTGACTTTTTATATCATTTGAAAGAAGAATTAAAAAGTAGTGGGCAAAAAACTGTGGCATTGTATGATAGTGAAGCTCGTTGGATGTTAAACAAAAAAGGAAAAAAAGAAATATCATACAATCTTCAAACAGCAGTAGACTACACAAGCAAACTAATATTAGCTATTCATGTTTCCAATCACCCTACTGACCATTATCAACTACCACCAACACTAACCAAAGCCATACAAAATAGTCCAGTACCATTAAATAAAATAAGTGCCGATACAGGATACCATAACGAAGTAAGCAGCAGCATACTACAAAAATACGAACTAGATGGATATATAGTTAACAGAAAACAAACCAAAGACCACAAAAAACAATACAATTCCAACCCATTCCATAAAGATAATATGATAGAAATTGAAGGAACTAATGCATTTTTATGCTTTAATAATGAACTACTAACATTCAAATACCAATACGTAGTTAATAACAAAAATAAAAAGAAACAAGAAGACCCATATGAAATAAAAAGAATATTCAACAATCCCGAAGCATGTTACATCTGCCCATACAAAAAATTATGCTTCACTGACTCACATACACACAGACAAGTAACAGAATATGGATCAGAATACACACAACAGATGAAATACAAACTCGAAACCATCGAAGGAAAAGAAGAATACAAAAAAAGATCCAAAACAGTAGAAGCACCATTCGGAACATTCAAACAACAATACCACATCAACAAACTACCATTTATCAAAACACAAAACATAGAAAACAACATAAACCTATACAGCATAACATACAATATAAAACGAATAATAAACATGATAGAACTAGAATTAGATGTAAATAAAGAATATCAAACATTTAAAAAAGAAAAAATAAAAGAATATCAATTATAAAAAAAATAGAACATTTACTAACCTCCTCAAAAAACACACCCTCTTTTTTTACAAACACCTAATAAAACAAATAAAAATATAACAATGTTAATTATTTTAATAAAAAATCTAAATAAACACAAAAAATAAGGAAAAAATGATGAAAAAACTCCAATAAAATATCAACATTGATAAAATAATAATATTCAAAAATAGGTTAAAACAAGAAAACAAGAAAATATAAAACGATTAAGCAGAAAATAAAAGAATAAAAAGTTTTGTCATATACTCACAATTTTCCTGGCGTATAATTATTTGTGTTTTTGTTCATTTTGTAAGTCCAATCAGCATATTTTATATTTTTTATTATTTTTCTTGTTTTAGTAATATTTTGTTTAGTTTATGTTATTTTTTGTATGTATCTGTTTATTTTGTTCTTCTTCTTTTCTTGTGTTTTGTCGCATATTATATTAATATACGATCAAATCCAAGATATGAATGATTAATACTAAAAGTAAACAAGTCGGTGAAAGGAATGAGGTTATTATTAATATATTAATTTTTTAAACTAAAAACTATATAATTTCTACTTTAAAATAACAATAAGTATTTATTATGAATTTGGTAAAAGAAGGCAAAGTTATGAATGGAAAAAAAATGTAAAAAACCAAAATAACTCGTTCGGAACCATTTATACAAGAAAATTTAAGAGTTATATGTGCCCCATGAATTTGTGGGAGTTATGGCCGATAACAAGAAGTCATTGAATGATAACAGCAAGATATGGATGAAGCATAGCAAGGATAGGATATGATCTTATCATTTACAATGTGGAAATTTAACTAGATTTATCATGATTCCATGATTAATGTCGTCAGGTTAAGATTTCGTTCTTTATGTAAAATATTTCAATTTAATTTTAACTTATTTTTATGAAACTGATGAAAAAGAAACATTAATAACAAATTTACCACAAGAAACTATGGGTAAAGAACAATTAAAAGAAATATATTTATGAAAACTAATGGTTACATGCTTTTTGCTTATTTTATTTTTTGTATGGTTATTGTATAACTAATATATTATTCGGAGAAAAATGATACAATATATTTCTAGTTGGGAGTTGGAATAATATTAAAATTACGGGCTATAATTAATATGGATATTTAAATAAGATATCAAATTATCATGGTTAAATATAATTAAATTAAATAGTAGTTTCTAATTTAATATTTTTTGGATAGATTATCAGCATGTTCTCTATCATTTTTGGTGTTTACATTTTTTTGTGGGAACGTTTTGGTTTTGTGGGTTCAAAAGAGCATATATGCTTTGTTTTTGTGGGAACAATACTGATTTGTATGTACACCATATTTCAAATGTGTTCTACTAACCATTATATGGTTGTATATGTGTTAAATATTCATTCAGATACTCCTGATTTTACTGTTTACAATACAAAATCACCCAATATATACTAACTTAACGACACTACAAAATATATTAAAAATATCTATCATGGAAACTAAAAGAACAAGCAAATATGGGACTATTAATTATTTTAAAATTGAAAAATAGAACAACTGATTAGATAGGACGTAGCATCGAATGACAAGATATGATAATTTCATAATTCTTGCACACTCCATTATAATAAAATAAAAAATAAATACGTAAAAATAATAAAAAAGATTAGTCTTCAATGAGAGTTGTCGCACATCCTCAATAAAATACAAAAAAATGCTAAGACAATCCCATAACACAAAAACTACATCAATATTAAAAACAAAAGGATTATTAAAAGAAAATTACAAAACTAAAAAAAATAATATTGTCCACAATCGGTTAATAGAAAAAGAATATAATAAGAAGTCTATAGAACATAGGTCAAAATTATTAATTTTAAGAATTTAATGATTATCATCAGTCCAATACCACCTAAAAGTCCAGTCGATAATCTTAAATAGTTATTGCTGTGTCGGAAATCAAACAACTGAGTCGTTCCATCCAAGACAGTAGGAATACATAATAAGATACCGAATAATACGTATTCGGGTGTGTAGACTATTGGAACATGATATGCATAGACTGTATATAGTATCATGGTTGTATAGAAGCCTGTGCATCTGGCACAAAGTGGAAACTGATGTCCTCTAATAAAGAATGAACGTTCAGGTTTTCTGTGACATATTAAATTTAAAAAATTCATTATAATCCCATTAATATAATCTCTGTTAAAAAAAAAATAATTGAAAGGGAAATTTTAAAAATTTATTCAAGAATGGATCCATATACTGAAGGAACAGTATTACTACCACCTATTTTGGTTGTATATGAATAACTGCCACCACAAACACCATAAACAGTTACCCAATCGTCTTCAACGAAGTTTGTATCATTATAATATTCAACATAAGCCAGTTGATCATATTGGTCATTTACATACATCAATAGGTAATTACCACCACTATTTCCTTCGGATATTTGCATAATTCTACCCCGAAGTTTTATATTATCTCCATAATATTTGTCCGGATTCTTATTTAATTCCTTATAATTAATTTCCTTACAGTCTGCCTTGTTGAATGAACTTAAAATGTTTCCGGTGGTGTTATATCCAGAATCACTACTGGTAGATAATGAACCTTTATCGGAAATACCACCCATAAGGCTACCAACTATCAATATACCAATACAACATAATAGGATTACTCCTATAATCTTTATAGGTAGTGATAAATTTGATATTTTATCCAACATTGAACCGCCCGATTTACCGGTATTTTGATTAGTACTTTGTTGTTGACTGTTTACCTGAGGTTGATTATTTACCTGCTGGTTATTATTGATTGGCGGCAATCTGTTTGTTCTTGGCTGATTGAAAGTATGTTTTTCTTCATCAATACGTCGTGGATCATTTTGTCCCCGTGGTTGGTCAATACCCTGGGAGGTATTGACTTTTGGCTGATTGAAAGTATGTTCCTGTTCATCGATACGTCGTGGATCATTTTGTCCTCGCTGATTATAATTTTGCTGCTGGAAATCACCTATACCGGAAGTGGTTAACTGTTGTCCACATTCGGAACAAAATTTATCATCATCCTCATTCAGTGATCCACAGTTTAAACATTTAATCATATTATCACCAAAACCCTCTTGTAGGCTAAATTTAATTAATAAATTAAAGTTATATTATCATAAAATTAACCTCCAACTTAATATCTTTACAAATATTAAATTAAATCGTTAATCTTATATTCTTGATTATATTTTTTATATTATAAATATTGTTTTATGATATTTGTGTTGGGTCTTGAGATTTCCAAAAACAAATACTTCAAATTCTTTCCATGATAATTATTGAAAATGGCTACAATAAAATAATGGATGAACTATTGAGTATTGAAATAATAATGGATAAGATAAAGCAATGTATTTTTCACATCATTTCGAATAATTCTGCTAGCGATTAACCCAGAATATGTAGATGAGGTAAAATTATAATTTCATTAAAAATTCGTGAAAAGAAAGGTTATTTTCAAGTAAAATATAAGTGAATATATAAGAATTAATGATTAAGAAAAAAAGTAAAAAAAAAGTAAAGGTTTAAAAAATAAGTAAGTGATAAAAAAGCTTTATACTTATAAGTTAGCTAAAGCTTCTTTAACTGCTTCAATATCATCTGATACTTCAACAGTTGCATCCACTGGTTCTAAGTGTTTGATGTTACATCTTTTGTTTTTAACTTCATTTCCAACGATTTCAACGAAGTTTTCATCAATAACGTCTACGATAACACATTTTTTCCCAGATTCTCTTCCTGCGATTTTAACACATACTCTTCCTTTTTCTATTGCTGGCATATTTCTCACCTATTTATTTTTTTCTTTAATACAATTTATAATAATGTTAACAGTAGCTTCAGAATCAAAGGTATCCGTGTTGATGACTATATCATATAATGACAAGTCATCAATGTTAATACCATGAATTTCCTTGTATCTTTTTCTTTCACTATCTGTTCTTTCTTTAATCTCACGATTAACCGTATCTATGCTTTTAGCTTCTCTGTAACTGATACGTTCTGCACGAATGTTATCCGGAGCCATGAGCCATATACGATAATCGGCATCAACAAAGTGTGCCGATATACGTCCTTCAACAATTAAATCGTCAGCTTCGGCGGCCATCTCGGCCTGCCTTTTATCAAGGGCTTTGTCAATATCATCATTACCTTCAGCAAACTCGCTGAATTCAAGTAAGTCCATATTATATTCAACCGCCATTTTCCTAAAAACATCCCCTGCAGAAATGTAAGGAATGTCTAATTTTTCAGATAGATTAATAGCCGCTGTAGACGTTCCTGTTCCTGCAAGTCCACCTATAGTAATAATCATAATTTTCTTGCCTCTTCTTTGAATAACTGTTTAGTACAGTTGGTACATAAATTTCCACCATATGGTCTGTTAGGTCTTCTTTGGTTTTTGGATAATTTCCTAATTTCATATGGTCTTCCACGTGGTACTGCATCTAAAACTTTACCACATTTTGCACATACATGTTTTGAAGGTTTCTTCTTATTGTAATGTACTACTCTTCTTCCTCCAGGAACTCTTTTAGCTCGTTTTTTGAATGTTCCTGTTCTATATCTTGGTGCAGTCATATTAGTCCTCCTATTTAATCAATCTTATTAAGTTTAGTAATTTTGCCCCTTTAACTTAATATTAATATCTAATGTAGTATATATCCTAAGATACTATTAAATATTATTAAACTATACGGTTTTTAAACCGAGTAGTCTTCTGAATACAAATGAAAAAGCAAATGAGCATAAGATGTACCATCCAAAGAAATTGATGGTCAACGGATTTGCTTGAGTCCAGAAGATATTCCAGATAGGCATTAGCAATAGGTAATATTGTGACTGTGATATGTTTATTACCATATGGCTAATTGTATGATTACCCACCATACCATAGAATACAAGTAATATAGGTATCATGGTAATTAGTGTAGGCTTAAACTGCATAGTCATTAAATCCTTTTGTTTAGGCATGAAGTCCATCTGTTTTTTCTGAACCTTAGCCAATGCCTTTGGATCACCTGACTTTTGAGCCTGTCGTAATTCATTCTGCAACTCTTTCATTTCACCTTGTATTTCTTCCATTTTATCATAATCTATAAGTAATTTCTGAAGAATTACTATAAAAAATGCAATTAATGCCGCAATTATTAATACCGTTATCAATGGATTTGATGGATTAGGATCAATTGCTATAATTGGATTTAATATTGAATCGAGATAAGACATGTCTATACTCCACATTATGATAAAATATCAACAATTTCAGATACTGCATCATCCAAACCGTTGTCGTGGTTTTGTACTATAGCCACTGTTGCACCGGTTAGCACCGCATAACTCATAGCCGTTGATTTTGCCACTGATTGATGTAAGTCTATTTCATCTGTATACTCCATGTCACGTACACGGGTATCATCAGTCATTCTTCTGTACATGATTTCACTGGCGTCTGCTTCAACCAATATGAATTGTGTCGGTTGTAGTTGTTCTAAAACCCATATTGGTAATCCAGGTAGGAAACCTTTTGGTGTTTTAATTGAACAATGGGTATCGATGATAACATTATCGTTTTCTGCCATTTTATGGATTCTTTCAGCTGCTTGTTTTTGCACGTCTTTTTGTATTTCAGGATTTAGTTTACGCATGTCGTCACGTGTTTCCACTAAACCTTTTTCACTTGCAATATCAAACATTACATTTCCATAATTGATGTTAACATAATCTACTTTTTTTAATACTTCATTTAATACAGTTGTACTACCTGTACCAGGTATACCTGCAAGTACTACTATGTTCATCATTATCACTTCAATAATTTCTCTATATTTTATTAAAGGAGTGAATGGTTTTAAACCTATTCATCTCCTAAGAATCTTCTTAACATTGGATTTACATCCATCAGCTGTTCCTTAGCTATTTCCTCATATAACTTGTAAACAACACCTACAGTAAGAAGTACACCAGTACCTCCACCTAATGCACCGGTCAGGTCTGCTGCAAATGCAAGTAAACCTACGAATGCACCACCTAATACAGTGATGGTTGGGATGTATTTGTTAAGTATTCTTTTGAATTGCACTTTACTACTTCTGAAACCAGGTACCTGAACACCCATGTTTGACAATTGATTTGCCACTTTATCCGGTCCGATACCACTTATTTCTACCCATAGCAATGCAAATAGTATTGAAAGTCCTATAAATACAATTCCGTATATTAACACTTTCAATGGATCAGTTACTAGTATGGAAATATTTGAAGGTGTTGTTAAGTAATAAGCTATACCGCTTATTGCCTGACCCTGTGATACTTCCCCTAATATTGGAAATCCTGCTGATTGGAATAATCCTGCAAATAATTGTACATTTAATAGTAATGCACTTGTTAATATAACAGGCATGTTACTTGCATATACAAATTTTAAAGGATATTTGGATCTTGCTCCTTTTACTCCACCATAGGATAATGGAATTTCAACTCTCATACATTCAGCATATACTACAACCAGGAATACTACGATTGTAGCTATTACAGGTATCAGTAAGTTAAACTGTGGTTGTCCTGTCATGAGTGAATAAATGAAGTTTGGTATTCTACCTGCCGGTACTGATGAACCGGTTGCTGGTAGGAAGTTTAATGCTCCAACTAATATTTGCTGGCTTACTCCTGCAGCAATGAATAATCCGATACCACTACCGAATCCCCATTTACTTACTACTTCATCCAAGTAGATGATGATAATTCCACCTAATACCATCTGAATTATGAGTATTAAAGTATAGTCTCCACTGATTGGAGGGAGTGAACCTGTTAGTACAAGTACCGCTCCTTCAAACAATGTGAAGATAATTGCTAATAATTTTTGTGTTCCTTGGAATGCAGCTTTATCTTCCTGAGTAGATAAATCTAAATCAATCAGCTTACCACCGACTAATAACTGCATTACAATTGATGCTGTAACTATTGGACCAATACCTAAGGTAAGTATTGAACCGAAGCTACCTGCCATTACTGATCTTAACTGTGCGAATTGATCTATAGCCGTAGGGCTAAGACCGTATAGTGATACTTCAGTAAGTATGAAGTATAACACTAATATGATTCCTGTCCATTTTAATTTATCTTTGAATCCAAGTTTTCTTTCAGGATTTGTAACTTGGGGTAGGATAGAATAAAATGGTTTTATACTGTCTAGTGCTGACATAATTTCCCCTATGGATTAGATATTATCTAACTGTTACAGAAATTTGCTTATATAATTTCTGCTACACCACCGGCTTCTTCAATTTTAGCTATTGCACTTTTTGAAAACATAGGTGATTTAATTACCATTGAAGTAGATAAATTACCTTTACCTAATACTTTATTGTATCCTAATTCAGTAACATCTAAAACAATTTGTCCATCTTCTTCTACAGCTATATCTTCTGCTAGGAATTTTTGGATTTCATTGTCAATGAATGATAGGTTGATAGCCTTGAATTTTTGGATAGTTTTTTGAGGACGTTTAAATCCATATTTACCAAAGTGGTTAGGATCGTTTATGACCATCCAAGTCCAGTGATGTTTGTTTCCACCTGCTTGTCCACGACCTCCACGGTGTCCTGCACCTCTTCTTTTCTTAGTACATCCTCCACCGACAGATCTTGAACCTCGTAGTTTTCTGATTTTTCTTGTTTTCCTAATCATTTTAACACCTGCAATTAGATCATTTTTAAGAGTAATTCATTAATATTTTCTGACCTGTAACCAAGGGAGCCACCTTCATTGAAGGATTTTTTAGTGCCTTCATATCCTTTTCTAGGTGGGTTTAAACGGAATAATGGTTTTAAACCACATTCTTTGAGTGTTGTTTCTTCATTGAATATAGCTACAGCCATTTCTTCAACTGTAGAATAGTCAGTGTTTTCTTGAACATACTCATCAGTAACTCTTTTGTTACCAGGAAGTCTTCCTCTTTCTGATACTAATTTTATTAGAGTTTCTTCAGAAATTTCTCCCCATGTTATGTAATCTTTACCTTTTTGTAACATTCCTTTGTAACTAGGTGTTTCCGGAATGAGTACACAATGGCTGATTCTTGTAAGGTTTAACATGTCAAGATTGTCAGCTATTTTTCTTTTGATTCCTGTTCTTCCACGAATTCTTGTAACTGCATACATATTTACACCTCAATCTAATCTAATACTCCAAGAGCCTTTAGATCCTGTTCGCTTGATTTTACACTTGACAATTTTTTAAGTGCATCAAATATTGCACGTGCAAAGTTGATTGTGGTTTGAGTTTGACCTCTGGTCATTGACCATACATCTGCTATACCTGCAAGTGATAGGATGGTTTTACCCACGTTACCTACTGCAAGTCCTACACCTCCAGGTGCTGGAATAAGGGTAACGTTTACACTGCTCATTTTACCTTCAATCTTGAAAGGTACTGTGTGTTTTCTTCCACAAACACAACCCCAATCTCCACAACCTCTTCTTACTTTGATGATGTTGTGTTTTGCATTGTCAACAGCTTTTCTGATAGCCGGACCTACTTCCTGAGATTTACCTTCTCCTAATCCGACATATCCTTTTCTGTTTCCTACAGCTACAATTACTCTAAAGTTAACTTTTCTACCAGATTTGTGCATTCTTTGAACAAGGTTAACATCCATAACTTCTTCTTCAAGATCTGGTAATAGTGCGTCAACAATTTCAATTTCCATTATTGGAAGGCCTTTTTCTAATATTTGATCAATATCAGTTATTTCGCCATCTTTAACTTTCTGTCCAAGTTCGGTTTTTGGAATCCAATTTTCCACATTGAACTTAGCCGGAGAGTTTTTATTGTTTGATCTATTTGATCTTTTGCTCATTGTGTTGCCTCATCTATTTTATTTTTAACGCTATCAAAATGATCTGGTATTTCTACTGGAGATAATCCACATCTAATGTAATTTGCGAATTTTGCGTTTCTTTCTTCATCATCCATACTTTCAGCGTATTGGGCTATGTGTTCTCCTCTGATTCTTGAATCATCTGGTAAAATTGATTCATTGTGAGGTATCCATAAACCAGCATCAAGTGCTCCTTTTAAAACTGCGTATATTTTAGTACCTTTGATGGATGGTTGTAATCCAATGTCTAAAATGGTTTCATCGTAGTCTTCTAAGAGAGCTTTTTTACCGAATAAGTATCCGGTAAGATAAGCAGCAGACGTGTTTTTACCGTTACCTAACCATCCGTAGTCTTTTAATTGTTTTGATGTAGCTGATACTAATGTTTCATCCCCATTAGCTCCTACTTTAATTAATTGGACAATAGTGTGGTTTGATGTAACTCTAACAACCATTCTTGTTTTGTCAAGATCCACTAATTTATATCTTCTGTTATAATTAGTTTTACCTTCTCTTCTTCTTTTGAATTGAACTTTATATGTTGCTCCTCGTGCCACTTTCTATTCCCCCGTTTGTTTTAACATTCCGTGGTCTTTTGCGTAAGTTTTCATGTATGATTTACTTCTGAATGATCCACCTTTTGCCATGTTATATAATTTACGGTATGTAGTTCTATCAATTTCATCATTAGCACGCATATCTTTGAGAACAACTCTTAAAGAACGAATGGTACTCATCCATGCTTCTTTTTTAGGAGTTCTTGCATGTTTTGCCCCTTTGATACTTCCATGGCCTCTTCTTCTTCCTTTACGTTTTTGTTCAGCATTCTTTTTGCTTCTGTAACTGCTTATTCCAGTAGCAGGTCTTGCTTTGATGACTCCATCATTAATCAAAGCTCTAACACTATTTCTTGTAATTGCTCTGGATACTTCTTCCATGTGTTCAGGGTCTATCCAAACTCTGTTAACCCCTACTTTAAGAATCTTTGCAGCTAATTTTTTCTGTGTAGTAAGATTCATAAAAATCCTCCTCAATAATATAAATAAATAAATTAATTAAGTATCATTAAATGTATCCACAGTCCATAAGACCATAAGACTCCATTTTTAATAAACTTAATTTAATACTTTAACCCCTATTTCTTGAGCTTTTGCTACAATTAACTGTCTTTTTCTTTTTCCTACTGTTGCACCAATTCTTGCTGCATCAGTTTCAGGATTTAAAGCTTTGATTTGGTCGACGTTTTCAACTAATATATCTTTATAACCTGATGGATGTAATCCTCTGTTAGCTTTAGGACATCTGAATCCTACTCTAGCCATTGCAGGTTTTCTTGCTTGGTATCGTCGTCTTTTACTTAGTTTACCTCTAGGTCTACGGTAACTATCACCAAGTTTTTTATATCTCCAATATTCTTGTCTTTTGAAGGTTGGTTTTTTAGTCATTGTACTTCCTCTCAAAATATATCTATTCTATTTCTTCCTGAGTTTTATCCACTAGGTATATTCCGTCTTGGAATACACGAGGATCCCGTCTTTTAATTTTTGTTGCCTGTTCAATGTTAGCCATTGTCTGACCGACATGTTCCTTGTTTATACCTGTTAAAGTTACGTCTTCACCTTTGACTTGCACTTTAACATCACCGATTATTTTTGCTAGACGTGGACTTCTTTCACCGAGGAAGTTGTCAATTGTTATGGTATTTCCTTTAACTTTTACAGTCATTGGAAAGTGAGCATAGACGATTTTCATTTTATAAGTAAAACCATGTTTTACACCATAAATCATATTAGATATGTGTGATCTAATTGTTCCTACCATAGCCTTATCTTTTTTGTTAGGAAATGCTACGCTTACGATAACATTTTCTTCATCTTGGCTTATGGCTATTTTATTATGGTTGAAGTTTCTTGTTAATTCTCCTCCGTTTCCTTTAACTGTTACATCGTTACCATCTATGGTTACGGTAACATCTTCAGGGACGGGGATTGTCTCTGTTATATTTGATAATTTAACCATGTTTTCACCTAAATTTAATATACATATACTAATAATCTTCCACCAACGCCTGCTTCTTTAGCTTCGTGGTGAGTCATTACACCTTGTGGTGTTGTTACTATTAATATTCCAAAGTTTTTAGCTGGTAAATATCTTTTTTCGAAGTCTTCGAACTCATCGTTTTTAACTGCGTGACGAGGTTTTATAACACCACATTTGTTGATGTTACCTTCTAATTCTACATTAAAGTAGCCAGCTTTTCCATCATCTACTAATTCAAAATTTCCTATATAATTTTCCTTCTGCATTGTGCTTAATACATATCCTATGAGTTTTGATGCAGGTTTGATAACGCATGTATCATTACCTTGTAACTCATTGTTTCTGATATTTGTTAAAGCATCTGCAAGAGGATCCATAAGAGTCATTCTATAAACACTCCTTTATTTAGTTATATTTTTTAAATCCGATTTTTGGAGCTATTTCTCTAAAGCATTGACGACAAAGATTTAATCCGTATCTTCTTACAATTGCTGAATGATCTCCACATCGAGTACATTTTCTTGCTGCTTTCCCATATTTTCTTGGCAAAATATTCACCTTCTATTCAATAGTAACTTGGAATTTTTCTTTCATTAATTCCATTGCTTCTTCTGGAGTAACTCTTTGATGTTTTGGTATTTTTTTAGGTCTTAATCTTCTGTCTTTGATTCTGTGACCAGGTTTTTCAAAGGTTACTGAAACGTCCATACCAAAAATTCCTATATCAGGGTCGTATCTTACGCCTGGAATATCAATGTGTTCTCTAATACCAAAGGATACATTACCTTCTTTATCAAATTGAGAAGCTTTTATTCTATTTTCTAAACCGTTTAAAACCATTGATATAATTTTTTCAGCTTTTTCTCCTCTTAAAGTTACTTTACATGCTATTGGTTGTTTTTTCCTGATACCAAATTCAGGGTTTGTAACTTTTGAGTATGTTCTAACTGGTTGTTGATCTACAAGGCTGGTTAATAAACTTTCAGCTCTTGTTAATCTTTCTCCACCTTCACCTACACCAATGTTAACGGTTGCCTTTTGTATTCTAGGTTTTTCCATAATATTCATATTAGTCATCTCCTAATAATGATATTACAGGTTTATCCTGACCTATAACAAATACGTATCTTGCTAAGGTTAAGAATGAACCTTCATCAGTTTCCATTAATACAGTGTTTGATTTTGATGATTTTGTGATGGTAATTTCTTTGATTGTACCTAATTCACCTATGTGGTTACCACCAGTAATTAAAGCTAATGCTCCTTCTTCAAATTTGATTGAATCATTGATGTTCTGTTCAGGGATGCTTAATAATAAAACGTCACTTGTTTTATATTCATCTTCTGTAACAACATTTCTACCGTCATGTAAGTTTAATTGAGTTTTTCCACCTTTGATTGTGGTTTTGTTTTCAATACTTACTAATTTGAAGTCAGCATCTTTTTCATCAATTTCATGAAGTACTAATCTACCTTTATAGTCAGGTAAGATTCTGTAGTATTTGTTGATTTTAGGAATTGAAATAACATCCATAAATCCTACTGGGAATCTGTGGTCTTTTCTTGCTGTACCATCTACTAATACTTCACCATTGTTTAAGATTATTTTTGCTTCACGAGCATTGTTTGCTACACCTAAGATATCTCTTAAAACCATTACTAATGGTATAGATTTATCAAGTGCGTGTGGACCTGCACTAGGTTTAGTTGTCCATGTTTCTTCTTTTACATGAATAGGCCACATTTTAGGTGCTTTAAATCTTTTTAAGTGTTTTCTTGATCCCATATTTGCCATATTTATGCCTTCCTATTTAATGCATTATTCCTTCTTTCATCATCTAAGTAAAGTTCAGTAATTACTAAATTTGATGGGTGAATTGGTTGGTATAATTTTGTTCCATCTTGTTTCTGGCTTGATGCACCATCTACCATTACACGGTAGTTTTTGAGATCTACTTTTTCTACTTTACCTTCTGTTCCTTTGAAGTCACCACGTACAATTAAAACTTCATCTCCTTTTCTTACAGGGAATGATCTTTTATTGAACTGGTCTCTTAGACTTTCGGAAAGATGTACACTCATCAAGTCATGACGTTTGTGTAATGGTGCTGTATATAAAGCTTTACGTTGTTTTCTTGGTTGTTTTGACATAATTCCACCTTTATACAATTATACTTGCAGCACTACCAATTGCAGGCCAGATATCAGCAGCTTCTTTAGCTATAGGTCCTCTGATTTCTGAACCTTTTAATACTCCATCTTCGGTAATGATTACAGCAGCATTATCTTCAAATTTAACTCTCAGACCGTTTGCTCTTCTGTATTCTTTTTTCTGGCGTACAACAACAGCGGTTGTTACTTCTCTTCTCATGTCAGCAGTTCCTTTTTTAACGGAAATTACTACCATGTCACCTACACCAGCTGTAGCAAGTCTTCTTCTTACTCCTTTAAATCCTTTTACTGAAATAATTTCAACTTCTCGTGCTCCGGTGTTATCAATACATTTTAATCTAGCACCGATTGGAAGGGACTTGGAGACTTTTGATGTAATTGCTTTCATTTTATTTATTCTCCTTTAACTTCTACTAGCACAAAATGTTTAGTTTTACTTAGTTGTCTGCATTCTGCAATTTTAACAGAATCTCCAACTTTCACATCAAGACAATCTGGTTTATGTGCTTGTATTTTAGAATTTCTTTTTTCATATCTTTCAAATTTCTTAATAAATTTATAGAAACTTCTTTCTACAGTAATAGTCCTATCTGCCTTATCACTTGTAACTATGCCTTCTATAACTTGGCCTCTTACAGGGAGTTCCCCATGAAATGGACAGTTAGGATCATGACATTCATTTTCTGGTTCTTTAACATTAATGCCTACCATATTTTCACCTAATTTTTTTAAATTTCTTCTTTATCCGGTCTTCAGGTCGGGCTACAATAACTTTCCCATCTATCGATACTTGTGAACCGTCAGGTAATGTAAACAAGAATATGACATTATCCTTAGGTATCATCTTTTCAGTATCATTTGTTTCTACTGTAATGGTGTTACGAGTTTCATCAATTACAGTTCCTTTCATTCCCACAAATGGCTTATGACTACTGTCAGTTATTTCAACAGTAAGTCCTATAAGTTCATGTCGGAATACATTTTGTGGAGTTATCATAAAACTTCACATCTGAATTTGTTTCCCTTTCAATAATTAATATTATTGATTATCTTCAAATCTTCCCAAAGGTTGAACCTATTTTATCTCTATAGTATCTGAGGAAAAACCCATACCAGCAAGTACTTCTTTTACTTTACGTTTGTGGTCACCTTGCAGTTCAATTTGACCTTTTTTGGAAGTACCTCCGCATGCACATTTTGACTTTAAGGTTTTGGTTAATTCACGTACATCTATATCATGTTCATCGATACCTTCAACGATAGTCATTAACTTACCGAATCTACGACGTACAGTGTAAACTTTTACCTTTTGTACTTCACGTGCAATTTCCTCGCATACACATAGATCTTCTGGAAGACCGCATATTTCACAGATTTTCATCTCTATTTTATTCTCCCTGTTGTTTGTTTTCATTAATTATAGTAAGAACACGGGCAATAGTTCTTCTAGTTTCTCTGATTTTACCAGGATTATCTACACCTGATACAGATCCTTTACTAATTAATGTGTTATATTCAGCATGTAACTCATTTAATTTAGCTTCTAAATCTGTAGGGCTTAAGTTCCTTAGTTCTTTGCTTCTTAAAATAACCATAAGTAATACCTCATTATTCATTTAAGGTTTCAATGCCCTTATTATTATTCCTCAGATTTGTGTAATCTAAGATGAATTTTTTCCACTGTATCTTTTAATTTGGAAAAGCTTTCTGAATCCATGAAAGAAACTTCGTCTTTTTCTAGAATCATATTGTAAACTTTTTCTTCCTCTTCGGATAAATGGTCAATACCATCTTTGATTTTAGGAACAACATCTTCTTCAAATTTTTTAACTGCTTCTTTTATAAAACTTGAATCTTCATCTTGTTCTGTAATTTCTTCTGCTTCAGTTTCTTCAGAAATTTCATCCAAAATATCTTCACCGGTAACCTCTTCAACAATTTCAGTTTCCTGTGCTTGTTCGGTAGTTGTTTCTGCTTTAACAGCGTCACTTTCGGTTGGTTCGGATATTTCAATGTAATCAGGTAATACTACTTCAGGAGGCATGATTCTTACGTATACCCCAAGTACTCCAGGTTTTAATTGAGCTGTAGAAAATCCTTCTTTTACGTGTTTGGTTGATGGTTCTCCACATTTTTTAATGTAACCTTCATTAAATTTAGCACATGCGGAACGTGAACCTCTTATTTTACCACTGATTGTTACTTCTACACCTTGAGCACCAGCACCCATGATTCTTCTGATTATGGAGTATGCTACTCTTCTGAAGTGCATTCCTCTTTCTAACATTGAAGAAATTTTATTTGCCATTATTCTAGGGTTTAATTCAGCAACTTCCACTTCTTTAACTTCAACTTGTGGGTTTTCTAAGTCGAAATCATTTTTGAGTGTTTTTGTTATAGATCTGACGGTTTTTCCACCTCTACCTATAACCATTCCTGGTTTTTCAGCGTAAACAAGAATAATTGTACCTGCTGGTGTTACTTGAATATCCATTCCACCGTAACCTGCTCTTTCGAGTTTGGTTTCAAGATATTCATCGATTCTTGTTCTTTTTAATCCTTCTTTTACGAAATCTTTTTCAATCATGTGTACTTAAGCCTCCCCCAATACGACTTGTATATGTGTTGTAGGTGTATTTGATGGGCTTGCTCTTCCAAATGCTCTTGGAGTCCAACCTCTTATAATAAACCCTCTGTTAGCAGATACATGAATTAATTTAAGGTTTTCTACATCTAATTCTTGATTTTCTGCATTTGCTTCTGCGTTTTCTATAACTTTTAAAATTGCAGCTGCTGCTTTAACAGGGTATCTACCAGAAGGCCATCCTTTTAAATCACTTCTGTGACCAACTTTTTTGTTGTGTCTTTTGAAAGGTACCACTGCTTTTTTAGCAATAACATCTTCTAAGTATGCTTTTGCATCTTCTAAATACATATTACGAATAGTTCTACATATTTCCACTGAATGTTTAGGAGAAATTTTAAGACCATGACTTGATGCTTTAGCAATTTTTTCATCTTCTTTTGCTTGGTATGAATAAGTATTTTTCTTTGCCATACAAATCTTCTCCTTATTTATTTAAGTGGAACAAACATTGATGATCTTGTAGCACCCATACCTGGGTCTCCGTGTTGTACTCTTGATCTGGTTTGTGCGAATTCACCGAAGTAGCATCCAATCATTTCCGGTTGTATTGTTACTTCTACGAAATCTTGACCATTATAAATTCCAAATGTTAAACCTACCATATTAGGAAGTACAATCATATCACGACAATGTGTTTTGATAACTATTGGTTTTCCACTTTTATTTTCGATATTCTTAACTTTTTCGATTCTGTTTAGAACTTTTTCTTGTTCAGGTAAGAATCCTCTCTTGAGAGATCTTCTTTGTCTTGATGGTAATAATTCAATTACTTCATCAAGGGACATTTCTTGAAGCTCTTCAAGTGTATATCCTCTAAATTTAAATATTTTACGAGCCAATTAAGTGCCTCCTTATCGTCTTCTACCAGTACGTTTAGCTGCTATAGAACCAACTTTTCTTCCTGCAGGTGCATGTCTTGAAATTGTTGTTGGTCTTCCTGGGTGTTGTCTGTTACCTCCACCGTGTGGGTGGTCTACTGCGTTCATCGCTACACCTCTAACAGTCATCATCTTCTTACCTTTTGCTTTGAGTGCGTGATATCTGTTACCAGCTTTAAGGAATGGTTTATCTTTTCTTCCTCCACCAGCAACTACACCGACTGTTGCTCTACTGTTAGGGTTGAATGCTTTTAATTCACCAGATGGTAATTCAATCATTGCTTTACCTACATCGTGGGTAATTAATGAAGCATATGTACCTGATGATCTAACGAATTTTCCTCCGTCTCCAGGGTTATTTTCTATGTTATAAACTGGAGTTCCTTCAGGAATTTCACTTAATGGTAATGTGTTTCCTGGTTGAACTGGTGCGGATACACCGTATTCTATTTCATCATCTATTGCTATACTTTCTGGTGCTAGAACTAATTTTTCTTCACCATTTTCGAATTTTACTACTGCAACAGGTGCTGATCTTCCAGGATCATGGATAATATCAGTTACTAATCCTTTGATACTACCGTCTTTTTCATAAGCATCATATGATCTGTATGATACTTTCCCTCGGAATCTGTGAGATGAACTACGGTATGTTGGAGTTCCTCGACCTCTTCTTTGTATAATCAATCTTTTTCCCATAATAATCCTCCTAGTCAATTATAATTAGAATACTCCCATTCTAACTGCAATATCCTCAGCGGCATCTGAATCTTTTAATTGAATTGATGCAACTTTTTCTCCTCTAGGAGTAATATGAGTATTTATTTTAAGAACTTCTACTTCGTATAGTTCTTGAAAAGCTTGTTTTATAACTCTTTTATTAGCAGATCGGTGAACCACAAATGCTATTCTATTATTGTCATATATGTCATTCATGGTTTTTTCTGATAATTGTGGTTTTATTATTACTGAATATGGATCCATAATAACTAACTCCTATTTTGTTGGAATAAATCTCCAAGTTTTTCAATTGCAGATTTGGTATAAATAGTTAATCTTCCTGCGTGTGTTCCTGGTGCAAGTAACTCAGCGTTAACATTGTTTACTTCTACAACATCGACTCCTGCATGATTTCTTGCTCCTAAGCTTATTCCACGGTCATTACCTACAACTACTAAAGGACCACTAGGTGTTCTGTATTTTCTTCCTCTAAGTTTTCCTTTACCAGATTTGATTTTTCTTCCTTTTTTAGCTCTTAGGATATCATCCATAATACCTAAGTCTTTGAAGATTTCTCTGGTTTCTTTAGTTGTTTTAACAGTTTCTAATTCATCATCAATAACGAATGGTATTTGTTCTAAATTAGAAATTTGATGTCCTCTTTTTTCAACTAATTCTTTATTAGCTGTAGCAGCTATTGCAGATCTAATTGCTAAGATTCTTTCTTTTCTGTTTATTTTTTCATGGTAAATTGTATTTACTCGTGGTGGGTGAGCTTTTCTACCTCCAATTGCTTGAGGTACGAATGCTGCTTTTGATCCTGCTGGATGTTTTGAACCTTTTACACGAGGTACCATTGCTGCTCCTCTACCTGAACCAAATGATTCTGCAGTAGTTCTTTTACCGGCCATTGGGTCTGAACCCCATGGTTGAATTCTAGCAGTCTGCATAGAGATTACTGCTCTTTTAATTACATCTGGCCTGTATACTTCTTCAAATATTTGTGGGAGCTCAATTTCGCCAGTTACTTCGCCTTTAATTGAATAAACGTTAACTTTTGCCATATATATCACTCTTTAAATCTAGACTCCCTGTTTTGAAGCTGTGCTTATGTAAGATATTTCCGGAGCTGTAGGGTCTTTACTTGCGTTTCTAACTCCTTTTCTTAAAACAACTAATCTTTTTGATGGTCCTGGTAATGAACCTTTAACCATTATGTAATTGTTTTTTATGAAACCATATTTTACAAATCCACCATCTGGGTTTACTAAGTCAACCTCAGATGCATCTCCTAATTTTAGGAGTTTTTTATTATATTCTGTTCTTTTATGGTAACCCATTTGACCAGCCATTGCGACTGTCCACATAGTTCGGTTAGGTGTCCATGGTCCGATTGAACCGACGTGTCTTTCTATACCACTACGTGCTGCTTTACCATATTGAATTCTAACACCGAATCTTTTAACAGGTCCTTGAACTCCTTTACCTTTGGTGGTTGCTATTGCATCAGTGAATTCTCCTTCTTCAAATACATCTTTAGGTGTAATTTCTTGACCGAGAACACTTATTGCATATTCGAGTTTATCTTCTACAGATTTTCCACCTACTCCGAATTCAAGTACTTCTGGTTTTTTCTTAGGCACACTGGTAAGTTTTGGTTTAGTGTGAACTAGAACTCGAATTTCATCAATTTCATCAATTCTGTTTCTTAAATTTTCTAATTTAGGTTCTATGTCCTCAAATTTAGGAATTGATATTTTTCTTGATAATTCATCATCTAAATTATCATTTGCAAGTACATCGGTTAATGTTTTTAATCCATATGTTGTTTTTGTGTAAGCTCTAATTCCCAACACTACTAAAGGTGGTGCCTCTAATATTGTAACTGGAACTGCAAGTTCCATGTTTTCTGTTGGAGAACCTTTTCTAGAATCCAGAGCCGTCACGTGGGTCATACCCACCTTGTATCCTGCGAATCCGAGTATTCCAGTTTCCTCTACTTCAGGCCAGGTACTAACACGAGGTGTTTCTCTAGCCACTCTTTTACGAGGACTGAATGCAACCGATCCTTTTCTTGGTTGGTGATGTCTAGTCATGTTATTTTCTCCTTTTGTTTACAAAAAATTTTTTATGTTGTTATTTACGTCACTTTATAAAGTACTACATGTTTCTTAAAGCATTTATAATTGATAAAGTACTAGCTACTGCCTCTTCAGTCCTTACAGTTTCAGTACCCTGACTACAAATAGTATTAAGCACAAAATCTAACTTACGTTCATTTATCATGGTGTTAATTCCAGAATATGGGCCACCAAATAAAATAGCAACATGTTGAGCTTGATTGATACTGGATTGAACCTCTGGTAAAATAGAGTTAATAGTAGGAGCATATTTTGATGTTCCAATAACCAAGTCAGGTTTTTGTTTCATCATGGTTATGCTTTCAGAGAGGTTACTGTCACTAGTTATTGTCTCATATCCCCAATAAACATTTTCCGGTTTATCAGGTTCAATTAATATTTCTTTACCAAATTTCTCTATACGAAAACTCAGTACTTTATTCACGCTTAGCTTTTCTTTACATAATGCAAGACGGCCGACACCAATATCGACCATAGTGCCCTTACGAACACGTTTTGTTGTCAATCCCTGTCTGTAGTCGCCAATCTTGACATCCTCAGACGATGGATGATGTGGTGTCCTAAGCGGTGGAAGTATTCCTACATTCTTCAGC
Source organism: Methanosphaera sp. BMS (assembly GCF_003268005.1). NCBI lineage: Archaea > Methanobacteriati > Methanobacteriota > Methanobacteria > Methanobacteriales > Methanobacteriaceae > Methanosphaera > Methanosphaera sp. BMS. Next base: position 783,792 of record NZ_CP014213.1, read on the forward strand.
TGGTTTGAAATCGGGAACACCTGCTTTCGCAAGTATTGCGGCGTATTCATATACTCAAGAATGGTCTTCATATACAAAGCATCCTCTCTTGAGCCACCATCTGAATTATCATTGTAAATAACAATATTGTCTGCTCTAAATAAAGCAGCATATCTTCCGATTAATCCAACTTTATACGTTCTAACTTTTGAATCTTTTGATTCTGCCAAAAAACTGTTTGGCACAAATATTGATAATTTCTCCATATTTAAAAGTTTGTACTTAAACCTATAAAAGTTTTAGGAAGAAGTTATGAATTGGAATACTATATTATATATTACTTTACAACAATATATATACTTACCTATTATTAGGCATTAAAACTAGTTATTTTTATCATGGATTATCAAAAAATTTCCGATATGAAAAATATCATAAACATTAAAATTTTAAGATAACTTTATATATTTGTATGTATAAAATAAGTAAAATAATTTTCCCATACTAAAAATTATAATAAATCTCTACTGTAATCATGTTAATATGATAAAATACAGTTGATTAAAAGTTAAATAAAATTAAAAAAGAAAATGGTGAAATTAGGATGGATTCATTCCAACTCGGATAGTTCTTCATAAAATTCATTCATTAATCTCTGGAACTTTGAACCTTCCGAAGCTGAAACCCATTCATATTTAAATCTTCTTTGATCAATATTCATTTCATCAAGAATAAACCTTATCATACGTGCACGTCTACGCCATTTATAATTACCCGCATCATAATGACAATCACCGATATGACATCCGCCTACAAAGACTCCATCGGCACCATCATGAAATGCCTTGAAAATCATGTCGGAATTTATCCTACCTGAACACATTACCCTGATGATTCTTATATTTGGAGGATAACTCATACGTCCTGTACCTGCATTATCCGCTCCACCATAACAACACCAATTGCAGCAAAAGCCTATAATTTTAATTTCCTTGTTTGATTCATCCATAAAACATAACCCCTGACTAATTATTCAATTATTTCCTCTTTCAATTTACTGTACATAGGTGCCTTATCCGGACTGACTCCAGCAATATAGCCCGTATCCTCTTTATACTTTAACTGAACCTTCTGGTATAGCTTGGCTAATGGTATCTCCATAGGACATACATCTTCACATTGACCACAGTTAATGCAGCTAAATGCCATATGTCCCATTCTTAATCCATGCATCAATAACGGATCAGGCTTATCAGTCGGTTTTTCTTCAAAGAAGTCTCTTTCTAAGGAACATACCCTGCAGTTACATACAGGACATACGTCACGACATCTGTAACATTTAATACATCGGGTAAGAATTTTGTTAAACTCCTCGGGAGTAGGATATTCTGTTTCAAGTTGTTTTTTCTGTGCCTTTTTAGCCATCTTCTTCATTACGTTTTCCACTTTGCCACGTATTGTTATCTGTTTTTCGGATGGCTCCTTAACTTCAATATATCCCTTGTCTATTGCATTTTGTATAAGTTCTTCACCCCGTGGAGTGTTGATTTCAACGAATGTATATCCCTTGCTTGAACCCCAGTTTCCACAGGCAACATCCGCTTTTCGTGGTATTTTAAGTTCACACCTTTGACAATTTTTTCGTCTTCCGTATCCTTCAAGTTCAAGGTCGTCTATTTTCACACTTTTTTCTTCACCGTTTGCCAATTCTATGATAAACATACCCTTATTGATTTCCTCTGAAACGACATCATCCGGATTAACATCATAGAACAGTTCAACCATCTTCTCAGCTACCAGTGGACTTACGGTTCCTCCACAGTTTAATCCTATCATGTAGAGGTTATCCCTGTTGAGTCCATGTCTTTTAAGTATTTCATCTATTGCCATTGCATCACATGGTTTTGTTGTGACCGCAATTGTCTGATCTTTGAGAAACTTGGCAATGATATCCGCAGTCATTATCGGTGCACAGTGAAGTGAACCTGATGTTTCCAGCAGTTCATCCTTGGTGGTGATGTAACTTGGCATTCCGTCATAGACGCTATCATTTTTCTTGACATTTAATATTCCATCCACCATATCCTCTTCCAGTAGACTTAGCAGTAGTGAAGTTACTGCTCCACCATTTTCACAGTTTTCTAAAATATCCTCATTTGTTGATTTGATTTGTAAATATTTCATTATTCCCACCACTTATATTAATTCAAGTATTTGCGTTACAGTCTTCAAGTTATTATCATCATCCTGTATTGCATCAGGATATGTTTGGGTTGTACCCATTGAATTGGTAAATGACATTTCATCCTGACACCATAAGCGTATAGGTACTGACAAACCAAGTGAAGTGTCATCCTCGGTAAATGAAATCACGTCCTTATTTTCAAGTACTTTTTCATCCAGGTATTCACATGGATTTTCATTGATGAATATGATTAATTCTGAGTTGCTGATTGTTGTGTTTATTTCATCAACTGAAGAAGGATTGATTTTTTGCAGTGACGAATAACTGTTTGGATGTTTGAGCAATGGCAGTAGCTTAATATTGTTATCATTAACTAAGCCGATTACTTTTTCATAGTTTTCGTTTGTATCAATTTGATTTATTATGATTATTGAGTTATCCTTTAGTCCAATTGATTTGATTACTTCATCAATCGTATCATAGGAATCTATCTTAATGAATTCATCACTGTTGTATCCTGTCAGGTTATTTTCTGTGTGGATATTAATTGTCTGTGCGTTGTTTTGTTGTGCGTGTATGATTCTTCTGGCTATTAAGGAATTATTTCTGTATATGTCGCCTATTGTTATGATTTGTTCTGCCTTTTCTATTTCATCATATGTTGATAGAATTTCAGAATCTATTTTTGAAAAGTTATATTCATATGTCAGGAGGTTATATTTGTTTTGCTTTGTAAAATCAATTATACTATCTAATGTTTTATCATCACAATTTCCGGAGGTTATTATAGTTATCTTATCATTATCTATAGTGTTTATCTTTTCTTTGATGTCTTCAATAGTTTTTGTATAGTCAAATGCCTTGATTGTATTTTCGGATAGTTTGTTAATATAATCAATGCAGTTCTTACAGTTTTTGCCTTCATTTATCTCATGATTTTTGAATGGATTTATCCCTACTATAAATCCATCGTTACTTATTAGATTTATACCACAACCAATGCTGCATTTAGGGCATATTGTGTGATTAATTTTTAGCATTCGAATTCACCTATTATATGTATTTAAAATTCTTTTTTGATTATAAAAAGATTTTAAAAAATTTAAATAATTTTTATACATTTTATAATTATTTTTTTTAATCTCTTTCTTGATTAAAATCGATATTGATAAAAAAATGAATTTTTATTAATATTTAATAATAATTAATCATTAATTATATATAAATGTTATTATTAATCATTATATTTAATAATTTTTAAAAATATTTTATTAATATAAAAAATTCAAGTATGATACAACAATAAAAGAAAAGCTCACAAAAAAAGAATATATGGATACAATACTGTCCGGTTAAGATAGTTTTTGTGTAAAATTCACTAAACGACAAAAAATTCAATTTTCCAACAATAACTATTAATGAATAAATAATATCAGATAGCCATTTATAAAAATATAAAAAATAGACACCGTTTAGCAATTTTTTTTATTTATTCCTAAATTTGGCAAAACAAAGCTCTAAAAAAAGATATATGCAGTGGTTTATAATGAATGTATAGGAATGATAAAAAGACAATTATATTTAAAATAGAGAAAACTAAAAAAATAAGGATTTTATTAAAGCCATTGCAGGAATTAGATCATCTGGTAAAACAACATCACTTTTAAATTTTATTGAAGATTTAAAAAAAGAAATAATGAAAAAAAACAATAAAAAAAGGATTACTGTTCTTGATCTTCCCTTATTCTATTCATATATTCATTTACACTGGTGGCTATGGCAGCAACTTTTTTAGGTGGTAGGAATGCTCCCTGCATGATTTTTTCATGCTCCTTATCCTCTTCAATAACCTTCTCAATTTCCATTAATAAATCCTGTTTATTCTCTTCAATAAATCCGGTGTGTAATTTAGCATCCCTGAAATTCTTATTCTTCATAAGTGCCTTATGGAATGGGATTGTCGTTGGAATACCTACAATGATAAACTCATATAAAGCCCTTTGCATTCTGGCAATGGCCTCATCCCTATCAGCACCCCATGTAATCAGCTTTGAAATCATTGAATCATAAATTGACGGAATGGTATAACCAGTGTATACCCCACTATCCATCCTTACACCAATACCACCTGGAGAACGATAACCTACAATCTTACCAGGTGTTGGTACAAATTCATTCAACGGATCTTCTGCATTTATACGGCATTCAATGGCATGACCTGTAACACCTATATCTTCCTGCTTAATGGATAACTCTTCACCAGCAGCTATCTTAATCTGTTCTTTAACTAAATCTATACCTGTAATTACCTCGGTAATCGGATGTTCCACCTGAATCCTTGTGTTCATCTCAAGGAAGTAGTATTCACCGTTGGAATACATGAATTCAACAGTACCTGCACTGTTATAGTTTACTGCTTTTGCGGCCTTAATGGCTGATGCACCCATTTTTTCCCTTAATTCATCGGTCATGATAGGTGATGGTGCCTCTTCGATTAACTTCTGATGTCTTCTCTGAATGGAACATTCCCTATCACACACGTGTATGGTATTACCATAGTTATCTGCCAATACTTGGAATTCTATGTGTCTTGGTCTTTCAATGTACTTTTCAATATATACGGTTCCATCACCGAAGGTTGACTGTGCAATGTTTTGGGTTGATTCTATAGCACGAGGAAGTTCTTCCTCATCATAAACCGTCCTCATACCAATTCCTCCACCACCGGCGGATGATTTGATTATGACTGGATAACCTATGTCACGTGCTTTTTGTTTAGCCAATTCTATATCTTCTATAGGTTCTTTGTCTCCGGGAACTGTTGGAACTCCATTTTCTATCATGAGCTGTTTGGATGTGATCTTATCCCCCATAGCTTCTATCGCTTCTTTACGTGGACCAATTAATGTTATACCATTTTTAGCACATTCTTCACCGAGTTTGCAGTTTTCGGATAAGAATCCATATCCTGGGTGTATTGCATCTACGCCCAATTCATTTGCTATTGCAATAATCTTATCGATATTCAAATAACTGTCAGCCAGAATTGATGAACCTAAAGGTACCGCTTCATCAGCATACATTGTAAATAATGCTTTTTCATCAGTATCCGAATATATTGCTACGGTTTCAATATCTAGTTCTTTACATGCTCGCATAATACGTATGGCTATTTCACCACGGTTTGCTACCAATACTTTTTTAAACATTATTGTACTCCATTAATTTATTAAAGTAAAAAAATTTCATTTATTATCTTAGTCTTTCTATATTATATTTTTTATTTATTGATAAATATAATTTATCTTAAATTAATTTATTGAAAAATTTTAACAAGACCCATGCTTCCCGGTTAACTATAATTGGATGAGAATTTTTTCAAGAGAAAAAAGATATCTTTAATAAAAATGTGATATAATATAATATCAATAGATTGAGTGATTATTCATCTTATTAAATTCATCACCAAAAATATTTTATAGGGTTTAAAATGATTAGAAAACATATTTTAAAAAGTATAGAAGAAGAATATGTAACAGAAAGTGAATTAATAGAAAAATTAAATATTACCCATGAACATCTTAAGGATAATTTGATGAAATTGAAAGATGCGGGCTATGATATTATACATGAAAATGAAAAAGGTTACAAATTAATCAATACACCTGATATAATTGAACCGTTTGAAATTGAAAGAAACTTATCAACAAAGTATATTGCACATAACATCCATTTCTATCAGGAGGTAACATCCACCAATGATATTGCCAAGAAATTTGTGGATAATGATGCACCAGAAGGTACTGTTATTATAGCAGAACAACAGACAGCCGGTAGAAGCAGATCCAAGAATGATTGGGCTTCACCTGAAGGTGGAATATGGATGACATTAATACTTAAACCGGAAGTGACTCTTCTTGAGGCATCAAAGTTAACTATTGTTACCGGTGTTGCAATTGCCAAAACATTGCATGACAAATTCAATTTGGATGCGGGAATCAAATGGCCAAATGACATCATGATTGGAAACAAAAAGATATGTGGTATACTGACCGAAGCGGTAACCGACTATGATGACTTGAAGGCAGTTCTCATAGGAGTTGGTATAGATGTCAACATCAATCAGAGCGATTTACCTGATAACCTTCAAGATATTACAACAACCATTAGTGAAGAAACTAGTGAAGAGATTAAACGTGCCGAAATAATGAAGGTATTTTTCAGTATATTTGAAGAATTATATGAAGAGTTTAAGAATGGTCAATTCAAGCACATCATTGGTGAATGGAGAAGACTATCAAGCACTACAGGTAATCGTGTAAAAGTATATAAAGACGGCAAAGCAATGCTTGCAGATGCCGTAGGCATTGACAATCAAGGGGCATTAATTGTAGAATTAGATGACGGCTCACTGGAAAAAATAATTTCAGGTGAATGTATAATAATAGATGAATAGACATTCATCTACAAAATCACCCTTTTTTTCAATTGAATAATCCCCATAAAAATTTAAAAAAAAAAATAACTCATTTTAAACAAGATATTTATCCATTTAAAACAGATCACTATCCATATAACACATCATCTATTTGATTATTTTCAATGACATCCTTACATTCGGCAAATGTATTATAAATAGCATCAACCAGTTCATCCATGGATAATTTGGATGAATCCTTGGCAGACCAGTCCAACCTGATGGTCTTGGATGCACCAGGCATACCTACAGCCGGAATGGTTATAACGTTATAGTTTTCAAGGAGTATCATAGAATAGACCGTAGCTATAATATCACTAGGGACGTCACAAACCAAACCCATCTTTTCAAGCTGAAGCTTAATCTCATCCTCCTTAAACATGAATCCGGTCGGGGTCTTAAGCGGATTCAAATTCTTAGCAACAAGCTTATCATACAATTCATCCTTCTGAATGAACGCATCCCTGATATCATCGGGTGAATATTTCTCGAGAGCCTTAACCATAGCAGCTACAAGCGGTGCCTGAGCCTCCCATCCATACTCATTAACTGTTAACTTTATCCTGTTTATAAGTTCGGCACTTCCGGCCATTAATCCTCCACGAGGCCCTTCCATCATTTTATCAGTACTTGTTACACTTAAATCGGCACCCAGATCAATTGCCGTAGGCTGATTATACACTGCCCTTCTTACCCTTGCACCTGAAGCATCATCAACGAATACAAGCAAGTCATTATCCTTTGCTATCTGAATGACCTTTTTAAATTCATCGACATCAATTACTTCATGATCCATTGTCGTACCGGTAATAAATACCAGTGAAGTGTTATCGTCAACCATGAACTCATCAAGTGAGGAGTATTCCACATAATTGGCATTTACCAGTTTGGCAGTACGGGGTATTGATGGATGACCCGGTTTTTTTGGAAGGTAATGAACTATTGTGGTGTGCGGCTTAACCAAGGTTATGATTGTTGCTGCTATACCACTGGTGGTACGATTTAATGGTAAAACCTTAGATCCGCCAAGATGTTCGATTCCTAATTTCTGAATCCTTTCATCAAAAACGGCCGGTCCGGCATATGTTTCAAGCAGTGATATGTCCCCAGGGGTTACATCAAATCCACCTGCAAGACCTGTTAAATCAATTAGGGAGTCAATACCTGTTGACTGTATTTTTTTATTGATTATGGATAAACCTTTTTCTCTTTTTTTAATTTCATCTAAAGTAACTGTCATTTAAACACCTGTAAAATAAGTTATTGTTAATAAAAAGAATTATAAAATAAATATAGTGAAAAAAATAGTAGATAAATTGGTTGATATAATGTATTATTCTACATTAACCGTAAATACATCAGCGAATAATTCTACGATTAACTCCAATTGTTCATCGTTAAGGCTGATGATTGTTATATCATCATTTTCTTTGATGAAGTATTCTGCATTGACTATTGCACCTTTATCATCACTGTAAATATATAATCCATCGGCTTCGTTTTCTTTGTCTTCATGGAAGTAGATTATGAATTTGATTAACATGTCAACGGCTTTAACTTCATCAAAATCATAGTCAGGATTATCATTCTTTTTTTCTAATGCTTCTTTTAATATACTTACTCTTTCATCTAATTTATCTACATATTCACTCATTGCTATTTTCCCCTTATATAAATTACAAATTTTTTTTTAGTTAAATATAATAATATATTGTATCTTAAGATATTTATTATTTATGAAGATTACTTATCAAAATAGCTATTTGAAAAATGGGCAGATAATAGTAATCACTGCTATCTAATCAACCAAAAAAAATAAGTATGGACATTCATTTTCATAATCTATTTTTATATTAGTGCAAATTATTTTTTTTCAAAGTTGAATCGTTTCATTTATTTGATGGCTTTTTTTCATCATGTGCTTTTTTAATTAAAAGGGGATTTTTTTTTAAATTATCAGATTATTGCTTAAAAGATACTATGTCTTATTTATTAAAAACGTCTTTCTTAATAAGATGATGGCCAAATAAAGTTTTTCCATACAATCTGCAGCATCAATTACAAAAAATCATTTGACAATCGGGTATGGATAATGATTTGGATTATGTGAAATACAAATAATCAATTCTAAATAATGATACATCAAATCAGTAGTTAATAAAAAGACAAAAGACTTATAAAATAAATTATAAAGAAATATACATAACTTGCTTTAATGTTAAATTTTGATTATTTAATATTAATATTTTAAGCAGATAGGAGGTAGGTATTTGTCTGATAAAAAATCTAAACTAGCAGCCGGAAGTATAATAACAATGCTTGGTTCGGTTATTCTTAGATTAGGCGGATTTATTTATCGTTTTATATTGAGTAGATTACTTACAACTGCAGAATATGGAATTGTAGGATTAACATTACCTTTCCAGAATACCTTTATCATAGCGGCTTCAGGTGGTATACCACCGGCAATAGCAAAATACGTATCTCAGTACAAGGCCGTTGACGATAAGGAAATGGTACATCAGATATCCGTTACAGGTATGAAGCTGATGGTATTTTTAGCCATAATAGCGGCAGTGATAATGCTGATTATATCAGAGCCTGTAGCCATAAATATGTGGCACAAGCCGGAGGCAATATTGCCTTTGAGACTGGTATCATTGATTATACCGTTTAGTGTAATTGTCGGAGCCCTGAGGGGTATATTCCAGGGTTTCTATAATATGCAAGATTTGTTTTACAGTAAGTTTATTGAACAGATAGCTACTTTGATTCTTGCATCAAGTCTGGTATTCATCGGTTGGTATGCTGCGGGAGCAGTTTTAGGTACGGCATTAGGGTTTATGGTATCATTGTTCGGATCATATTATCTTTATAAAAGGGACATCAAGGATGTCTACTTGAATGATGAATATGAAAAGATTTCATTTAAGGAAGAAACAAAGATAATGATTCAAATTTTTAAGTTTTCAATTCCGGTGGTAATATCCGGTATAGCGGAGATTATACTTTATGACTCAGGAACATTCTTTATAGGCATGTTCTTACCGGCACTCTTTGCAGGTCTGTATACCAATGCAACGGCCATCAGCCGTATACCATTGATAATAGCCAATTCCATCTCGGTATCAGTATTGCCTGCTACAAGTGAAGCAGACAGCTTATCCGATAGTAAGTTGCTTAAGATGTATATACACCAGGCATACAGATATACGTCATTAACATCACTACCTGTTACTGCATTTATAATATCATATTCAATGCCACTTCTGTGTTTATTATTCGGTGATAACTTTGCAGCTGGTGCTGGAGCATTAAGTATCTCAGCCAGTGGGATGTTTTTCTTCTCAATGTACCTGATAGCCAGCAGTATGTGTCAAGGATTGGGCAAACCTTCATTTCCAATGTATTCACTGATTGTCGGAGCTATAATCAGTGTGGTTAGTTGTGTAGTTCTAATACCGCTTTATGATATTAGAGGAGCATCCGTATCCACTGCATTTGCAACATTTATATTGATGGTCATGACGATTTATGAAGTCACTAGGTTAACGAAGATACATCCACCATACAAGGATTTGGCTAAGATTCTTGTTGTCACGTTTATCATGATGACAATAATGGATTTTGCACCTCAAACATTAATTGGGATGATTGTTGGTGGAGCGATTGCCAGTGTTATCTATGTTGTCCTAATCGTATATCTTAGGGCTATTAAAAGTGAGGATATGGTATTTATAGAACATATCGTTAATAAAACCGGGCCGCTCAAAAAATACTTGAACAAAATAGTTGTTAAAATAAATAATTATATTGAAAGTTAAAAATAATACTTTTAATATATTACTCTTTTTTTATTAAATCTTTTTGAAAATCTTATTTGATTAATAGTCAATAGGATTACATTTAAAATATTTTTAAATGAATAATCAATTATAAGTTAAATGGTAAAAAATAGCTTTTAAAAAGAAAGATGAAGGAAGGTTATAATTTGATTTTTATATCCAGTGCACTGGATCCTTCTTCATAACAGAATACTGGATTGATATCCAATTCTTTGATTTCAGGGAAGTCTAATGTTAATCTGGTTACACGTTTTAATGTATCTTTAACTGCTTCAATATCACATGGAGCATCTCCACGGTAACCTTCTAAGAGTTTACTTACTTTTGTACTGTTGATTTGTTCATCAATAGCATCTTCAGTAATTCCATAACCTAATTTGAAGTTTACATCATTAATGAGGTTTACATAGATTCCACCCATACCAAATCCTATGATTGGACCAAACTGTGCATCACGAAGCATACCTATTAGAACTTCCTGTCCTTTAGGCATCATTTTTTGAACTTCCACACCGTCAGGTACGACATCTGGATGTGCTTCTTTTGCTCTTTGGATGATTTCTTCAAAGGTTTGTTCAACTTCCTCTTTGGAGTTGATGTTTACTTGTACTCCACCAATATCTGTTTTGTGTAATATCTTATCGGATGCGATTTTCAGTACTACAGGATATTGCATTTCTTCAGCTGCCTGACCTGCTTCCTCTTTGGTAGTTGCAAGTACTATAGGAGCTGCTGAGATACCGTATGCTTTTGCTACTTGATATGCTTCGGAACCGATTAATGCATCTTTTCCACTGGCTTTTACGGATTCAATAATTTTTGCTGCTTCATCCTTGTTGATATCTGATAGACCATCCAATGCTGATTCATGTGATTTTTGTTTTATTTCAGTGAATGCTGCCATTCCTTTAAGAGCGGTTACTGCTGTTTCCGGGAATACGAATGTTGGAATGTTATGTTCACGTAATACAAGGTTTTCCTCTACGAATGTAGGTCCACCCATGTTTACTACCATGATTGGTTTGTCGAATCTGTTTTTAGCGTCAACTATTGCTTCTCCCACTTCCTTAGGTTTGTAGGATGCTGTTGGACATGCCATGATAATGGCACTGTCAATGTAGTCTTCTGCAAGTACGATTTCAAGTGTTTTTTCATATGCTTCTGGTGATGCATCTCCCAGTACATCTATAGGATTGTGAACACTACCCTCTTCCGGAATAACTTCCCTTAGTTTTGCCATGGTTTCGTCTGTTAGTTCTGCTAATTGAAGTCCTTCCTCTTCTATTTTATCGGCGGTCAGTACTCCTCCACCACCGGCGTTTGTTATTACTGCAATGTTTTTACCTTTTGGTAAATCAGTTTTTGAAAATGCTGTTCCAAGGTCAAATAGTTCCTGCATTGATCTTGCTCTCATTACACCACAGTTTTCAAATGCTGCATCGAATGCAAAGTCATTACCTGCCAATGCACCTGTGTGTGATGATACCGCTTTTGCTCCTGCCTGTGAAGAACCTGATTTAATGAGTATTACAGGTTTTTTCTGTGTGACCTTTTTCATTACTTCTATGAATCTTTCTCCTTCACTGATTCCTTCGAGATATCCTAGGATAACATCTGTTTTATCATCATCTGCCAGTTGTTCTATTACATCTATTTCTGATACGTCTGCCTTGTTTCCCAGACTTACTACCTTACTGAATCCTATTCCTTCAGATACACTCCAATCTATAATTGCAACAGTCATTGCTCCACTTTGTGATACGAATGCAATGTTTCCAGGTTCTGGCATTATCTGTGCAAATGATGCGTTTAGTGGTGTGTGTATATCTAAACTTCCAAGACAGTTAGGTCCCTGGATGTTCATGTCATATTTTTTAGCTATTGCGGATAATTCCTCTTCGAGTTTTACACCGTCTCCACCTACTTCTTTGAATCCTGCAGTTAGAACTATGACATTTTTAATTCCTCTTTGTTCACATTCTTCTAAGGAAGCGTTAGTAAACTTTGAAGGTATTGCTACAACTGCTAAATCACATTCTCCTTCTATATCTAAAACTGATTTATATGCTTTTAATCCTAATATTTCACCATCTGCTTTGATGTTTATAGGATATATTTCTCCCTGATAACCACAGGTTTTTAAATTATCTGTAACTATGTAACCTAGTTTTCCTTTTTGACTTGATGCGCCTATTACAGCTACACCTCTTGGATTGAATAATCCTGTGAGATCTTTCATAAACATTTCTCCAAATTAATTATTTTCTTTCATATAACATAAAACAAACTCAAAAAGTATTTTGTTTTTTCTTTATGTATGAAAGTTCCATGATTAATCATTATAATATGATTATCATGTATTAGATGGTTATATTTTTATCACTATAGATATATATACTTATTTCAAATATTATACCTATGATAATTGCTATGTTAAAAAAAGTTTAAAAAAAGAATTGAAAAATATAAAATTTAAAACTTCATAGTCAGGCTAATCCTATTTTTTTCATAATCCACTGATAAAACCTTTACAGTTACTATGTCTCCAACGCTGACAACATCCAGCGGATGTTTTATAAAGCGAGTACTGGACAACTCCGAGATGTGTATTAATGCATCCTGATGTACTCCTATATCCACAAATGCACCAAAGTCAACCACGTTACGTACAACACCCTCAAGTATCATGTCCTCCTTGACATCTTCAATGTCCAGAATATCAGACTTCAACTGTGGAGTATTGAGCTCCTGTCTAGGATCACGTCCCGGCTTTTTAAGTTCGTCAAGAATGTCCCTTAACGTCCACTCTCCAACATCCAACTCGTTTGCAAGTGCTTCGATATCGTCAACCTTAATGTCAACTCCACCATTTTTAACATCCCTGAGGTCATATCCGTATATTGTCAGCAGTGCCAATGCTATATCATATGACTCCGGATGTACACATGTACTGTCGAGTATATTCTTTGGAGTGTATATTCTCATGAATCCGGCACACTGCTCGAATGTTTTTGCTCCCAGACCCGGAACCTTCAAAAGCTGATTTCTATCGACAAATGAACCGTTTTCCTCCCTGTATTTAACTATGTTCTTTGCTATTCTAGGTGATATACCGGCGATATGTTCCATCAATGCACTGCTGGCTGTATTTAAATCTATTCCAACACTATTTACGCTTCTTTCAACAACACCATCCAAGGATTCGGAAAGCTTCTTGGGATTCATGTCATGCTGATACTGTCCCACACCTATTGATTTTGGATCGATTTTTACAAGTTCAGCCAATGGATCCTGAAGTCTTCTGGCAATGGATATTGCCCCACGCTGCGTTACGTCATACTCCGGAAACTCCTGACTAGCATAATCACTGGCCGAATAAACGGATGCACCTGCTTCATTTACTATTGCATATTCAACACCGGTTCCCTTAATTATTTTTGATATGACCTCTTCGGATTCACGTGAAGCGGTACCATTACCAAGTGCTATCAGGTCTATATCATATTTGTCAATCAAATCCCGTACTATTTCAATCGTTTCATGTACCTTTTTCTGTGGCTCAGTCGGATATACAACAGCAGTATCCAATACCTTACCGTACTCGTCGATTACTGCCAATTTACATCCTGTCCTGAAGGCGGGATCCCATCCAAGTACTCTTTTGTTTACGATTGGTGCCTGCATAAGCAACTGTTCCAGGTTCTTTTTAAATACCTTTATTGACTTGTCCTCTGCAACGTTGGTAAGAATATTTCTTATTTCACGTTCAATTGCAGGTGCTATCAATCGTTTATATGAATCCTTTATGGCTTCCCTTATAAATTCAGTGGTGTACTTATTTGTCTCCAGTTTATTAGGATTATCAGAGTAGTTGATTAATACCTCATCCTCAAGGAAAAACTGAATATTCTTTAGCGGTGCCTCGATTTTTACCTTGAGTATTCCTTCCTTTTCGCCACGATTTATTGCCAGAATTCTATGCTGAACTATGTCTGATATGTTTTCATTGTAGTTATAGTACATGTCATATACTGATGATGACTCCTTATCCTTTGCTTCAACTGAAAACATACCACGCTTTATGGTAATGTCCCTTATGAATCGTCTGAAGTATGCCTTGTCGGATATCATATCTGCGATGATGTCATTGGCTCCCTGTTTTGCCTCTTCTATCGTTGTCACCTCATCGTTGAGGTATTGACGTGCTTCCTCGTCAATTGAATGGGTTAACTGCTGGTCATATATGGTTAATGCCAATGGCTCCAGGCCCTTATCCCTGGCCTTTGTTGCTCTTGTCTGTTTTTTCTGTTTATATGGCCTGTATAAATCCTCCAATTCCACCAGGGTTAAGGCATCATTTATCTCTTTTTCCAGTTGAGCCGTGAGTTTTCCCTGTTTTTCAATGTTGTTTAGTATTTGACGTTTTCTTTCTTCCAGTTTAACCAGGTAATTTAAACGTTCGGATAATTGTCTTAATGTATCATCATCCAAACCGCCGGTTGCCTCTTTTCTGTATCTGGCAATGAAGGGAATTGTGTTGTCTTCATTTATTAATGTAATTGCCGCTTGGGCTTGCCATGACTTGATATCCAGTTCATTGGCTATTGTTCGTTCTATGCTTAACATTCATATCACTTTTAGTGTAAATATTATTTAATAATAATTATAGTTATATTTATCATAAAATTATTGTCTATCATTATTATGTTATATAGTTACTATTTTAAAAATTATTTGGATGTGGAGAAAAATGGGTTAATTACCATTATACAAAAAAAATATTTAAATATAAGTTAGTTAAAAAGGGGAGGATAGGAGTTAATTAATCTAGATAAACTAGATTAATGATTTATTTAGAATTAAATAATGAGAACTTTGAAGTGGTTTCATTATCCAGGCTGTAATGTATTACACCCCGTCCGTCATCAGTTCTTTCCATACTATCACATTGAGGATTCAATTCATCAAGTAAAGCATTGGCACCGGATGAATCCATAAACTGAGGTAAAAATCCGCTGACATAAATCGGGTATAATGTAGCGGTTACATTTGTCTTGTCAAGGTCAAATCCTACAATATATCCTACATGTGTATCCGACCTGCTTTGATCGAATATGGTATTACCCAAGTTATAATAGATTGGCTTGTTCTTGTATAACTCGACACCCTGGGTTACGTGTGCATGTGCACCTACAACCGCATCAGCTCCGGCATCAATCGCCTTATGGGATATGTTTATCTGCATATCATTTGGACTTCTGGAGTATTCATTACCATAATGCATATATACCAATACAAAGTCAGAGCCATTCTCCTTGGCCTCTTTTATTTGTTGAGGTGAAGTTTCATCATCCCATGCGGAGTAGCCGGGACTATCATCCTTGGCTATAGGCATTACTTCCTGCGAATATTCCTGGAAGTTATCGCTATCCATATAGTTGAATATTGTAATTTTATACCCATTTTTTTCAATTACTGCAGGTTTTGATGCTTCCTGTTTGTTTTCACCAACACCGATATGGGTGATTCCATTTGCGTCCAAGTTTTTCATGGAATCCCTCATACCCTCAACACCATAGTCAAACAGGTGATTGTTAGCATTAGCGGATATAACCGTACCATTTGTACCGTTAATCAAAGGTATATATTCAGGACTTGCCTTCAATGGAACATCACCCTTAACGGCATTTGAGGATGTGGTAAATGGATTTTCAGTATTTACAAGCAGAATATCACTACCCGATGTTACATTGGATATATATCTAAATGGGCTTTCATCAAGTGATAATACGGCGGGCGTATTTCTACCGAACATTAAATCTCCCGTTACAACTATTGACAGATTACTTCTGTTATCATTAACTATTGTCATGGATTCCAAGTCACTCGTATCACCCATCAATGCATGCAAATATGGACTATCCAGGGCTACAAGCAGTATTCCCAGTAATATGATCAATAGAATCAATAATATTAACTTATTTTTAAATTTCAAATTATCACGACATATTTAAATACTATAAATATATCTATGATTATTTAGATAAAAATACTTTCTCTATTAATTATTAATTTTAACAAAATATTTTTCTCTTAGGTAGTTTATTCCAATATCATATCTAAATTTTTTTATAGCTTTTAAAACATATATTATATTATAATAAAAAAATATTTTAATTATAAAATTTATTTTTACATTATTATCTTAAATTACATATTAACAGGAGGCTATCAATGGATATTGAAGAAACTATTTATAAATATGCTTTAACCAATGCAGTTGAACATGGAAACAGTTGTCAAACGGGTTCCGTTATTGGAATGGTCATGAGCAGACATCCGGATATGAGAAAAGATCCTAAAACTGTAAGTCAACTGGCAGGAAAACTGGTTGCAAAGGTTAATGCAATGAGTCCCGAAAATCAGCAAGAGGAACTTGACAAGTTGGGTGGATTGGAAGAACGTAAGAAACAGGAAGAAAAGCCTAAGGGACTGCCTGAACTTGAAAACGCTGAAGGTAAAAATATAACCCTCAGATTTGCACCAAATCCGTCAGGTCCACTGCATATCGGTCATGCAAGAGCAGCAATATTAAACATGCTATACAAACAGAAGTATGACGCTAAGCTTATTCTAAGAATTGAGGATACCGATCCAAAACGTGTTGAAGTTGATGCATATGATTTCATACCTGAAGACATCAAGTGGCTGGGTATCGAGGCCGATGAAATATACACACAAAGTGACAGGCTGGACATCTACTACGAATATGCAAGAAAGGCCATCGAGATAGGTGCGGCTTATATGTGTACATGTGACGGTGGAGACTTTAAAAAGCTCAAGGATAACTGTGAAGCATGTCCGTGCAGAAGTCATAGCGTTGAAGAGAATCTTGAATTATGGGACAACTTTGATTCCATGAAGGAAGGTGAAGCCGTTCTACGTGTCAAGACCGACATAAATCATAAGAATCCGGCAATTCGTGACTGGGTTGCAATGAGAATTGTTGACTATGAACATCCTAGACTGGGAAATAAATACAGAATTTATCCTATGATGAACTTCTCCGTAACCGTTGATGATCATCTCATGGGAATGACACACGTTTTAAGGGGAAAAGACCATCTTGCAAATAGTGAAAAGCAACGCTACTTATATGAACACTTCGGATGGGAAGTACCTGAATTCATCCACTACGGCCGTCTTAAAATGGATGATGTTCTCTTGAGTACCTCAAAGGCAAGAGAAGGTATAGCTGACGGCACCTATAGCGGATGGGATGACCCTAGACTGGGAACCATAAGGGCCATAGCAAGACGTGGAATCAAAAAGGAAGTACTGTATGAATTGATTGAAGAGATTGGTCCAAAACAGGCAGACGCTACAATAAGCTGGAAAAAAATCTATGGATTAAACCGTAACATCATAGAGGAAGAAACCAACAGATACTTCTTCATCCCGGAAGCAGTCAAAGTGGACATAGAAGACCTTCCTGATGACATGAAGCAGCTATCAGTCAAACGTGAACTGCACTACAACCAACCGGAAAAAGGATTCAGAACATTAAACTTCAAGGGCACAGCATACATACCAAAGGATGACTATGACATAGCAGTCAATAAGAACAAGCCACTAAGACTGATGGATCTGGTCAACATCAAAATAGATGAGAACACCTGCAGATATGAAAGTGCTTCACTGGAAGATGCACAGGAAAAACATGCAAGGATAATCCAATGGACACCAACACAAGACAGCATCAAGGCATGTGTAGTAATGCAGGACAATACAAAAGTAAACGGATACATCGAGTCAGACGCCAAAGAATTAAAAGTGGATGATAGGGTACAGCTTGAAAGATTCGGATTTGCAAGAGTAGATAGCGTATCCGATGATGAAATAACATTCTATTACACACATAACTAAAAAAAATGATGTTTGTAATAAGGATACTTAATAAGAAAATATATAAAAATATGGATGTGAAAACATGGCAGTAAATGTAAATGAATATTACAGCAACATACAAAACAATTACTTATTTGTAGAAATAGCAAGAAGAGTAGAAAAATATCAGGAAGAAAATCCTGATGCCGATTTAATAAAAATGGGTATAGGGGACGTGACAAGACCACTGACAAAGACAGTCATCAAGGCATTCCATGATGCAGTAGATGAAATGGGCCAAGCCGATACCTTCAGAGGTTACGGTCCTGAACAGGGATATGACTTTTTAATTGAAGACGTTATAAAAAATGACTTTAACCCACTGGGAGTTGAACTTAAAAACAGTGAAGTATTCATAAGCGACGGAGCAAAATGTGATACAGGTAACTTCCAGGAATTATTCTCACAGGACAACATAATAGCAGTAACAGATCCGGTATATCCTGTATACGTTGACAGTAACGTAATGGCAGGCCGCAGCGGAAAAATAGGCGATGACGGATTCTATGAAAATATAGTATATCTTCCATGTACCTCAGAAAACAACTTCGTACCGGCCTTACCTGAGGAAGACGTAGATATCATCTACTTATGCTTCCCAAATAACCCTACAGGTACAACATTAACCAAAGACCAGTTAAAGGTATGGGTGGACTATGCAAAAGAAAACGATGCACTCATACTATTTGATGCGGCTTACGAAGCATTCATTTCAACAGATAATGTTCCACATTCAATCTATGAGATTGAAGGAGCCAAAGAAGTGGCAATAGAATTCAGAAGTTATTCCAAAGTAGCCGGTTTTACAGGTACACGCTGTGGTTACTGTGTTGTACCTGAAGAAGTTTACGTGAAAAATGAAGCGGGTGAAGACGTGCAGCTAAATCCATTATGGAACAGAAGACAATCCACAAAATTCAACGGTGTATCATACCCAGTTCAAAGGGCGGCACAGGCAATATACACCCCAGAAGGTAGAAAGGAAATCCAGGAAAACCTTGACTACTACATGAAAAATGCAGCGGTAATCAGAGAAAGCCTCGAATCAATAGGCCTTGAAGTATACGGTGGAATCGATTCACCTTACATCTGGTTTAAAACACCTGAAAACATTGACTCATGGACATTCTTTGACATACTGCTGGATGAAGCCAATGTAGTAAGTACACCAGGTGCAGGTTTCGGTCCTAGCGGTGAAGGATACATCCGATTAACAGCATTCAACACCTATGAAAAAACCGTTGAAGCAATGGACCGTATATCAAAATTAGAATTTTAATTCTAAATACTAACCTACCTTTATTATTTTTTTAGTAAAGTAATGAACAATCATTACTTAATTCTATTTTTAAATTGATTTACACAATTACCTTCACAAAATATAGTTGCAATAGCTTTAAACATATATTATAGAGAATGGGACAATAATTCTGTTTAGATGTTTTTTTAGCTAGGATTTTCTTATTATTATGTTCATAATTATCAAATATAACTTGATATTATGTTTAATATATAATAGAAAATTATTTTTATTCTCATGAGTGTTGGCATAAATTATGTTTTTTCACTCTTGAGTAATACTTTTATACACTTACTAATTTATTAGTATCTGTTTTAGTTAAAATTTAAAATAATTATATTATTAATACTTATCATGACTCCCCTTTGAATACTTATCATATGCTCTCATTTTATTTATATAGTATCTATGAATAATATAATAATATAATCATGTAATATGTTATGTCTTTATAATGGGGGACTGTTATGAATGTTTATTGGGGAACATTTTGTTAGATATTATGTGATTATGTTTATTCAGTGATTATAAAGGAGGTGAACTAAGATAAGTATTATGTCTGATGATTGTGTTTTATTAACTCAAAGTGTTCTTATTCGTGGTCTTACTAAGAAACAATATAATGTTTTGGTGGATATTTCCTTGAAACTTAACTCTTTGAGAAATTGTGCGGTGGAAAAGACGCCATTTGTTAAATCTACTGACAGAAAGCATTTTAAGAAAATAAATTTTAAATCAATAATTAGCAAGGTCAAAGAGGAATTTAAGATGGAATATTCTTTTGTTCAGGCTCATTTAGCTAATGCTGCTATAAAAAAGCATGTTGAATCATTCAATGAATATATTGAGTTGAAAAATAAAAAAATTGATGGTAAATACAATCGAAAGGTTAATCCGCCTAAAAAACATGAGAATTATCGACTACATAACATTATAATTCCGAAAGAATCTATTACTTCTTCTAAAAAGAAGCTAAGAGAGGGTTTTATAGAATTACCCTTAAGTAGGGAGTATAAGAAAGTGTTGGAATCAAAGAATTGTAGACCTAGAATAAAAATTCCTGAGAATATACGAGATAAAAAGATTATTCAAGTGGAAATCATTCCTATAAATAATGGAAAGATGTTTAAGGCAAATTTCACTTATGAAGCTGAAAAAGAGCCATTGGATTTGGATAAGGATAAAATTATGGGTATTAATCCTGGTGTAAATAATTTTGCAACAATTATTACAACCGAAGGGCCTCACGTGCAATTGTGGACGGGAGAAAATTAAAAAATCAAATATACTTCAAAATGTAAGAAAACAGCACACTACCAATCAATACTTAATAAACAAGGACGTAAAACATCCAATAGAATCCAAAAAATAAACCAAAAATTCAAAAACATACAAGACAACTTCCTCAACCAAACAGTAAACTTCATCATAAAAAAATGCAAACAACAAGATATAGGTACAATTGTGCTTGGATACAACAATAATTTCCAGCACAAGACCAATATAGGAAAAAAACAAAACCAAATATTTTCACACATAGCATTCAAACAATTCAAACAAAAACTAGAAACACGATGCCAAATACACGAAATAGACCTGATAATACAGGAAGAATCATACACAAGCCAAAGCAGCTTCCTAGATGAAGACATACTCCCAAAATACCAAGAAAAAAAAGACGCTGAAAACAAGGGGGATAAAAAAAAGAAGGATAAAAAGAAGGAAGATAAAGTTAAATATGAATTTAAGGGCAATAGAGTCCAACGTGGATTATACGAAACACAAAATGGAAAAATTATTAACGCAGATGTAAACGCTGCAGCCAATATTATACGAAAATGTAAGCATAGGTTCAATTTTGAGCTATTGTGTAAGTGGGTCCAGACTACTCCGTATAAAATCAAATTATAACCAAGACATCCAGATATATAATAGGTGCGGTATAAAAAAAATGTTTATCCCTTATTGTCCATTATTGTTATTATCATATGTTTGTCGTTATTTGATTTGAACAAAGGCAAAAGAGAGTATTCCATGCAGTATGATTATTTCTGGGTTTTAAATCTTTTATAATAAAAG
Organism: Methanosphaera sp. BMS; assembly: GCF_003268005.1. Lineage (NCBI taxonomy): Archaea > Methanobacteriati > Methanobacteriota > Methanobacteria > Methanobacteriales > Methanobacteriaceae > Methanosphaera > Methanosphaera sp. BMS. The sequence continues at coordinate 805,604 of NZ_CP014213.1, forward strand.
AAAGAAAGGTTGTACTGTTTATTGTTTACTTGCTTTAAAATGAAAAAATGGGTGTATTATAAAATATATGTTTATGGAAGTTTTTTTTTCTTCTTGACTTATATGAGTAATACTTTTTTTTGTTTTAAAATACTTTTGGCCAAGTCTCTCTCATAGTAAAATAATTGTCGTACACCCTTGTTGTCGGGTTTTTTTTATCTTGTTTTTGAACTTATTTTTTTGCCTGGTTTGTGTTATTTTTTTTGTTATTTTTATTAAAAATATACAAAAAGTATATATATTTAAATATTAATATATACATTATATATTATTATTTAATATTTTTTAAAAATAATAATATGAATTGTTAATATTAACAGAACATTATATAAAAAATTTTAAAATTTTTAAAAATAATTACACATCTTTATATTAAAAAAATAAGAATTTTAATAGATTTTTTTAAAAATTCCATTAAAATAAAGCGAATCTTTATATAATAGAAGTTTAATATTAATATTAAGGAGTTGATAAAAAATGACAGAAATACCAAAAGCACCAATTACAAGAATTGTAAAAAATGCAGGTGCAGAAAGAATTAGTAAAGATGCAGAAGAAAAATTTGTTGAAGCAGTAGAAGCTTACACAGCCAAATTAGCTGAAGCAGCAATCGATTTAGCAAAACACGCAGATCGTAAAACTATTCAACCAGATGATGTAGAATTAGCATTAAAACATTTCTAAACACATCTTTTATCTAGATTTAAATAATTATATTTAATTTCTAGATTAACCCTTTTATTAACTAATTTTTTAAAAATTATATTTCTTGATTACCTATTGTGAATCAGTCATCATATCCCACTATAAAATAATTCGCTTATTATCGTAATTTATCAGAATATATTACATTTATTTTTAAGCTCATTAAATATATATTTTATGCTGACGATTCAATTTCACATTGTTTATTGATTGAAGACTTTGTTTATAAAAATACTGATTTTAAAAGCTTTGATAGAAAAAGTATTAAGATACGACCTTATTTTAAGAAAAAGTAATAAATACTTATAAATACTTATTAAATAATAATATTATATAAAGTAGTATTAACTTTAAAAAATCATTAAGCACATGGGTGATTGTATGATTAATGAAGAAATAATATATAATTATGTAAAAAACTATAAAAACATCAAAGAAGAGGACATCATAAATATAATATACTTCGATAGTCCAGTATCAATAACAAAACAACAAATAAAAAACATATTAACTCACTTGGTAAGCCAAAAACGATTGACCATCAAAGAAAACAATGGAAAGATAAACTATTGTGTAAACACCACACAAATAACATAACCTCCCCATTTTCATTTTAAAAATAAAAAAAATGGATAAAAGAAAAAAAGTTTTACCAAGTTAATTATGCAGTTATATGACTTGGTGCATCCTTGCTTGTCCAGTCAACCAGCATGGCTATAAACGGTTGAGCAACACTTATCCATATCACGCTTATAATAAATGTACTGAATATGATAATTATCATGTCAAACCATGGGACAAGTCCGAAATAACATCCGACAACCATTATCGTATCATCTACAAGTTCACTGAATGCTACAACCAACCAATTTTTCACCCTAAGATATGATTTGCCCCTGTTGACTATTGTCGTTAATCTTGCATTGGTCAGATTACCGATAAGATAACTGATATAAGCAAAGATCAATATTCTAGGGGTTTGTGTAAATACAAATGCCAAGCTGGAGTCACCCGTATAATATGATGGTGACGGCAGGAATATCTGTAAAACTGTCATTGCAACAAATAATATATCAGCTGCAAGTCCTAACATAATTGTTTTTTGTGCTATTTTTTCACCATATACTTCTGCAATGACGTTGGTTAAAACATATACCAGTGGATATATAAGTACTCCTGCAGGAGCCTCCATATGTACGTAGGGTATTTCCATGATTTTAACCGTTGTCAAATTAGCTATAATAAAAGCTACACAGAAGAATACTGTTAGTATTACTCTTTTTTCTGTATAATCAAATTCGAAATTCATAATATCTACCGATTAGATTTTTTTTACAAATAAAAATATGTTTTACGAGTATATAAATATAAGAAGCCATTTTTAAAGCATTATTTAAGAATAGTCAAGAAATTAAATGGAATTTGATTTGCACATTTGAAGAAAAGATTATTTAACAACATCGGTATAAACCTATATGTAATAACAAATGAAGGATAAGCAAATGATTGAGCAAGTAAGAATAGGTAACAATGAAGATTTGATATATGGATTATTATACCTGCCTGATAACATGAAAGACAATAAGTATCCTCTGGTAATATTATCCCATGGATTGTCATTGAATCATACGTTCATGAAGCCATATGCAGAAAAACTGCAAAAAGAGGATATCATAGCATTCATATATGATTTTCGTGGTGGCGGCTACGGTTCAAAAAGCGGTGGCAAAATAAGTGACATGACAATTGACGGTGAAAAGGAAGACCTGATAAAGGTACTTGATTACGTAAAAAGATTAGAATGCATAGACAACAATAGAATATACCTGGCAGGCCACAGTCAGGGAGCACTGGTATCAAGTCTTGTGGCAGTTGACGTTGAAGGCCAAATCGGTGGATTATTCCTGTTTGCACCTGCATATGTCATACCCGATGATATGAATGAGGTTGTAAGACGAGAGAAAAATGTTCTTAACCTTATGCCTGAACACTTGGGAAGCAAGTACATGGAAAGTGCCAGAAAAATAAACCTATACGATGACATCAAGGACTTTAATAAAGACGTTTACATATTCCATGGAAAGAAGGATGAACGCGTACCCGTAAGATATGCAATGGAGGCCGACCGGGCCTATCCAAATTCCCGACTGATAATATATCCCAAGGAGGAACATAGATTTAGTGATGATACAAAGAATGATGTTGTACGAATAATCAAAGAGAAAATCAGTCAAACAAATTGAACGATTAATCCCCGCCACTTTTTGACTACTTATAAGGCCAAATAAAATAAATAACTTAAATAATAAATATATTAGTAGAACATTAGATAGCTATTTGAAAGAGGTAAATTTTTTTAGGAGAAATATTTATGGTTAATCCAAATAAAAGAATTAAAAGGCCTGACGGTTTAGGCGAATTGTTTAAATACCACATGGATGAGGATGAGAATATCCATACCATACCGATAAAAAAGTCGATCAAGGACAACTACGTATACATTTACCGGGCCATCAATGATGAGGACTATTACATATCTGATGATGAGACATGCTTCTTCTTTAAGGAAATAGTATATGACAATGAGGTGGTGGGATTTTCAGCATATCGTTCAAGCAGTATCGACGAGCAATCGCTGGTCATGCAGCACATCTACATCCTGCCGGAGTTCAGGGGAAACAGCTTACTTGAGGAGGAACTTGATGAGGCAACGATGCTTTTTGACAGCAATATCATCATACAGTCACCCAACAGGTATGTAATCGAATCACTTATAAATCATAAACTGGCAAGGGTATTTGACGACAGGATAGTCATATCACGAATGGCATTCATGATTCCGATGCTGTCACAGGATGAGGTTGATAAGGGATGTTACCTTGAGGATTATGATATTGAAAAGACCAATGGACTAAGCAAGGTATCATTGATATATGACTTGGATTTATGTGCGGTTGTTGGATTGGCCCAGCAAACGGATGATGACTCCGATGGGGATGATGAAAGTAACTTCGACAACATGAGCCTGGCACGTAAGGTGGATGATAAGGACTTTGACTGTCTGGAGAAAAGAAAGAATGATGAATGGTTAAATAGTGGAGAGTACTTTGATAAAGTCCGAAGCGTAGTGGATAAAAACGATGAAGTCATACAAAACTGGTTAACCTTACTATAAACTCCCACACACTCTTTTTACATTTATATTTTTTTAGTTACTAATCGGTTACTTAAAATGTTAATTAGTATGTTTAAAATAAATATACATATCCGAAAGTTGTAAAAATTAGGATAGTTAATTATATTGCTGATTATGGGGAAATTAACATGGAAAAACTGGATTACCTGATAAAATACCTGGCGGATGAGAATACGCGAATTAATGTGGAATCCCATCCGTCAACGACACTTGAAAAACAAAGACTATACCATGCACTTGTAAACGTAAGACCTGCAAACAAGATAAGCGACAAGTATCTTGAAAGTGAAGATGAATACCTGCAGTATCTGCTTTCAACAAAAGGCGTTACAAAAATGGATGACATACAAACGTTGGATGAAACCTATCCAGATACGAAGATTAGAAATTCGGATAAAATGGCCCTATGGAGGGGAGACATTACTACACTGGAAATTGATGCTATAGTTAATGCCGCCAATTCACAGGGATTGGGATGTTTCATGCCACTGCATAAATGCATAGACAATCAAATTAACACATATGCGGGTATAAGATTAAGACTAGAATGTAATGAATATATGAAAACAATCAACTATCATTTGGATACGGGTAAGGCATTTATCACCGGGGCTTATAACCTGCCATCAGATTATGTGATACATACGGTTGGCCCGATTATCTCGACTAATGTTACCGATGATGATGAAAAACTGTTATGCGACTGCTATGTTAACTCACTGGAGTTATCTAGAAAGCATGACATAAAAAACTTGGCATTCTGCTCTATCTCAACGGGTGAGTTTGGATATCCTAAAACGGATGCATGTAGAAGTGTCCTGAAATGTGTTGATGATTACCTTGATAAACATTATGATGACTTTGACAGGATAGTATTTGACGTATTTGACCAGGAGGACGTGATGATATATGAAAGATACATCAGAGAATATAGGTAGATTGAAGGAGGTATTTGACAATACAGATAATATCCTAATAGGTGCAGGTGCAGGTCTTTCAACTGCAAGCGGCATAGAATATAGTGGGAGGAGATTTGAGGATAACTTCAGGGACTTTATTAAAAAGTATGACTTTACCGACATGTACACCTCAGGCTTTTATCCCTTTGAGACCGAGGAGGAAAAATGGGCATACTGGTCAAAGCACATATACCTGAATAATGTTGGCATGTCTGCAACCCCTCTTTATGAAAAGATTCATGAATTGGTAAAGGACAAGAACTACTTTGTTATTACCACCAATGTCGATGATCAGTTTTACAAGGCATCCTTCGATAGTGCCCGTATTTTCAGGATGCAAGGAAGCTACAGGTATATTCAATGTCAGAAGGCATGTCATGATAAGCTTTATGACAACACTCAACTTGTCAAAGAGATGATTGACAGCATTGATGATGATTTGAGGATAGCATCAGAGCTGGTTCCTAAGTGTCCCGTATGCGGTGGTCCTATGGATACCAATCTTCGCAAGGATAACTATTTTGTAGAGGATGAATATTGGCATGCACAAAAGGATGCATATGTGAATTATCTTAATAGCGTTAAAAATGAGAATACATTGCTATTGGAGTTTGGCGTTGGATTTAACACTCCGTCAATCATAAGATTTCCGTTTGAGGAAATGGCTTTCAATAACGATAAATGGACATTGGCCCGTATCAACAAGGACCACCTGGAGCTGATGGTTAAGCTCAAGTATAACTATAAGTTGTTGACGGTTGAAGATTTGGATGAAATGGGATTGAAGAGCATTTTTCTTGACAGGTACATTCCATTGAATGATGATGTTGAACTTGTTATAGATGAATTGTTAAAGTAGTTATTGTTTAATTATTCAAGTCATAAGTATAAAAAAAGTATATTTATATGATAATATAATAGTATAAAATTATTGAAGTGATAATTATGACAATTTATGATTTTGAAGTTAAGGATGCAGATGGCAACACTGTATCATTAAGTGAATATAAGGATAAGGTACTGTTAATAGTAAACTCAGCAACCAAATGTGGATTTACCCCACAATATAACCAACTGACAGATATTTACAATGAATTCAAGGATGACGGATTTGTAATACTTGACTTTCCATGTAACCAATTTGGAAAGCAGGCACCCGGTACGTCAACTGAAATCAAGGAGACCTGCAGGTTAAAGTTCATGGTGGAATATCCTATCTTTGATAAGATAGACGTTAACGGTGAAAACGAAGATCCGTTATATACATATCTGAAACAGCAACAACCGTTTACTGAAATTACAGGTAAGGGTGCTGGTAAGCTTAAGTTGGTTGTCAAGGCAACTGACTGGAATTACAAGAACAACAATGACATCAAATGGAATTTCACCAAGTTTTTGGTTGACCGTGACGGAAATGTCGTTAGACGCTTTGAACCAACTGAAGACTTGGATGAGGTTAAGGCTGCTGTCAAAGAGTTATTATAGCCTGATACTCTTTGCATATGTAAAAAATCATGTGGATGACATGAACAAAAATGGTTAAAATACTTAAAAAATATTTACCACATGTATATCATTAGATAGGAATAATTAACTTTGACATGTAAGTTTATTTTAATGATATAAATCAACAATTAAAAGTTATAGTTATTCATTAACATAAATAATAATAAAGGATAAATTCATTTATTATTGTGGATAAGTCCACGGCATTAATTGTTCGGATTATACTCACCTCCCCCCATTTTCACATATTTCTTTTTTCCAGAGAATTAAATGATAATGCTTTAATATTTTAAAAATCAATTTAAATATATAGAATATCGAGGTTAAGAAATGAGCATTTATGATTTTGAAGTTAAGGATGCAGATGGCAACACTGTATCATTAAGCGAATATAAAGATAAAGTACTGTTAATAGTAAACTCAGCAACCGAATGTGGATTTACCCCACAATATAACCAACTGACCGAAATTTACAATGAATTCAAGGATGACGGATTTGTAATACTTGACTTTCCATGCAACCAATTTGGAAAGCAGGCACCCGGTACAGCTACCGAAATCAAGGAAGCCTGCAGGATAAACTTCCTCGTGGAATATCCAATCTTCGACAAGATAGACGTAAACGGTGAAAATGAAAATCCGCTATACACATACCTAAAACGTGAGAAGACATTTGAAGGATTCGATGAAGATCATGAACTCACCGAAATAATAAAGGATGTTGTTGCCAAGATAGATGCCGACTATGAAAACAACGGCGACATCAAGTGGAACTTCACGAAATTCCTTGTTGACAGGGATGGAGAAGTTGTTGAAAGATTTGAGCCAACAAAGGATTTGAACATTGTCAGAGAAAAAATTAAAGAGTTATTATAATGAAATATGCTATACGATACTATACAAAGACTGGCAATACAAAAATTCTGCAGATGCAATATCCGAAGTGCTGAATGTCGAGTCAAATGATTTATCAGTACCTTTAGATGAGAATGTTGATGTCCTGTTTCTGGGTACCAGCATCTACGGTTCAAGTATTGATCCTGCCGTCATTAAATTCTTTGACAACTTGAATGTAGATGTTAAGAAAATCATATCATTCGGAACGTCCGGTACCATGCAGTCATCATATGGACAAATATCCAATTTATGTCATGTGCATGATATCAAACTTGATGAAAAAGAGTTTCACGCTCCGGGTGCATTTGTAGGAATGAATGCTGACAGACCAAATAAAGATGACGTCAAAGCCATTAAGGAATTTGTTAAAAAAGTAACTGATAGAGGAAATTGATGCTATGTGTGAATTGTTTGCATTGAATGCTAGTTGTGATGTTGATATAACCGATTATTTGAAAGTCTTTTATAGCCACTGCGATAAACATCCAAACGGTTGGGGTTTATCATATCTTAAAAAGGACAATACGGTTTTTCATAAAGAGGCCGTGAAGGCAAGTGAAAGTACATTATTAAATGACATTTTATCCAATAGGATAATCACCAATAATCTATTGGCACATATCAGACTTGCAACTATAGGTGATATGACTGTATGTAACTGTCATCCGTTCAAGTTGACCGATAACAACAATAGACGATGGACTCTTATTCATAATGGAACAATATTCAACTATCCAGCACTGGATAAGTATGAGGATATTCAAATGGGAAATACCGACTCCGAAAGAATACTCCATCACATGGTAGACTGTGTAAATGAGAACGAAAAATATGAAAAACTGGACGATGACGCCTTATGTGAATTGATAAATGACGTCATCTGTCGATTGTCCCGGGACAACAAGCTTAATCTGATATTATCCAATGGCCAAATGACATTCCTTCACAGCAACTGTGAAAAGTCTCTGTATTATCTTGAAAAGGATGATTACATCATCGTATCCACATTGGCCTTAAGCAGTGAATATTGGATTGAAGTAGACCTTAACACGGTCTATGCCATTAGGGATGCACAGATAATCTACAAGGGACAGGCCCATGAGAACAAATATGTCATCAGTGAGGATGACATCGAGTTTATACTGGATAATCTGAGTGATGATGCCATGTGCAAGCTCCTGGATTCATATGGAAGTGTTGAAAATATCAAAAGACAGCTATCAAACAAGGACAAATAAGTTATCCGGACAAAATGTGTTATAACTATCGGCAATAAAGAGTAAGATATGAACAGATAGGGGATGTATTAAATGTTGGACAGACTATCAGAAAACGATAAATTAGTAATAATAGAATTCAAGAATTTCATTTTATTATTAATGGTAATAATTGATTTTCTATTTATTGGTATTGTACTGTTTAATCCGGCAAATAGTTATAACACGTCTTTTTTCATAAATTATGACATAGTTGTCTGTTTTTTATTATTCATGAATTTAATTTATGAATATTTTACATCCAAAGAGCAGTTACTTCCATTTATCTATCAACATAAGATGGATATACTGGCATTAATACCATTTAATTACATATATCTCAGATTCTTTTCAGCATATGGAACATTCAAATTAGTTCAAATTCTCAACATATTTAAAATTGGCAGTGTGAGAGAAAATTATACCGGTTCATTTAAATATTTTGTACATCATAGATTGCTTAAGGTTATATCATTATTATTGATATGCTATTTGTTAATGACATCAATAATATTATATCAAGTTGATCCATCAGTTACAACATTATTCAACAGTTTCTGGTATAATATTGCAACAATATCCAGTGTTGGCTATGGAGATATAACACCCATTAGCATAACCGGAAAAATCATTGGCATATTTACAATTATTATGGGAATAATGTTTGTTAGTGTATTTACCGCTGCCATGTCTTCAATTTATATGGAAAAGAATGAAGATGAAACTTTTAGAAAAATTAAAGAAGAGGTTGACGGAATAGAAAGTCAAATGGATGACTTATCAGTTAAGGTTAATAAATTGGAAGATGACATTAGCCTATTGAATGATAAGATGGATATCTTAATAGATAAAATGGATGATAAAGAGGAATGATTATGAAACCCGAAGAAGTTATTAGAATGGAACAGGAAGATGATGATGAGGAATTTGTGGGATTGAATGTTGACAGTGAACTCTTGGAGTTGGTTCCCAAATTATTCAAGACCGAACCGGAAGTTGAAGTGTTTTATGATGGATTTCTGGAAAGAATTCAAACGGACAAGAAGTTAAGAAAACATCAGGATAATCGTAAACGTATGAACAAGGCATTTCTGGATGAATTGCTTAAATATTTTGATTTGGATACGATTAATGACGTTTTAAACAACAAGTCAAAAAATGATGATGTGGAACTGGCAAGCGGTGCCGATGAGAAGGAAGTTGACAGAATTCTTAGAAAAACCTTCAAAAACAAGATGGAATTCAGGATGTTTATAACATACATCAGCCAGTTTATGATGGAAAATAATGATACGCCAGTCGAGGCAGCAGCCAAGAGTATGCGTAGACTTGGCAAAAGTGATAATGATACGCTGGCCATTACCAGCATTATCGATAAGATTTTTTAAAAAAAAAAAGAAGTTTAATGAATAGTTATTATTCATTTTTACTTTCCACTTTACTTTGTAGCATGTAAAACATGTATACGATTGAAAGTAACAATGGCCATACGCCAATCCTGCCCGCCCAGAAATCTATAATCAGTACTATTTTTACCACCAACGGAAGTGATGGTGATATGAATGACGGTCCTACACCGGTATTTCCAATTGATGCGGCCACTATAGTAAATGATATCTCCAAATTCTTACAGAACATCAAGACTATCAGCGTACTTACTATAAATAATAGTACATATGCTATTATGTATACAAGTATTGTTCTTATGGTATCCTTTGATATTTCACGTTTTTTCTGGTCATGATATATTTTTCTTTTTATAACCGTATTTGTCGGTAGAAACATCTGCTGTGTTTCCCACCATATCGCCTTGAACATGACCACTACATTATATATCTTTATTCCACCTGCAGTGGAACATACGGCTCCTCCACATAGCATCAACAGTACAAGTATGTAATAGCTAAATGGTGTCCATATATTTATGTCGGTTGACAGAAATCCGGTGGACGTCAGAATTGACACTACCTGGAATAGTGAGTGTCTGAATATCAGTATGGCATCCTGACCATATAAACCGTTGATGTATAGACTTATGAATATGAGTGCCGTTGCTATTATGATAATGGCAAACATTGCCCTTATTTCAACATCCTTGTGTAGCTTTCTCCAGTTTCCCTTCATAATTCTATAGTGTACTATGAAGTTTGTAGCACCCATTATCATTACCACGATCGTGATTAGTTGGATTACTGGATTTGTGAAGTTGTTTATGTGTTCGGGATGAATCGAATAACCGCCGGTAGCTATACCTACAAATGAGTAGCATATGGAATCGAAGATATCCAATCCTCCAAGTATGTACATGCTTATTGCAAGTGCGGTTAATATTAGATATACCTTGATAAATATTGTGGATGTATGTTTGATGTTTGGCGTCATCTGTTCTGTTTTACCCTCTGCAAAGTACAGTCGTTTAAGGCTTACGGATGATGGCACTATAACCAAGAGCAGGAATATGATTCCCAAACCGCCAAACCATTGTATTAGACATCTCCATATAGATATTGAATATGGGAAGGTGTATACGTCATACATCGAAAAGCCTGTAGTTGTAATACCGCTCATGCCTTCAAAAAATGCGTCAATAAATGATAAGTCGCCTGATATGAAATATGGCAGTGATGCAAACAGGGAGGTAAAACCCCAAATGCTCATAACAAATATTAATGATCCCTTGAGTGATAGATTTGTAATGCTTTTTGTATTGAAAAAGACATATAAAACTAGACCTACCGCTATATTAATGATGGCAGATAATATGAATGAATGGAAATATATGTCCGGATCATTATATATGTAGGCACATATAATAGGAATTATCATCAATAAACCCAGCACTATTGAAACATAACCGGTATAATGACCGATAGTTTTTAGTTCGGCCGGTTTTATCTTATTTATTGTAAAAGTATTCATGTGCAAAAATCCCATTATTATACACTAATATTCTATATTAACTTATATATATATAAATTTTAATATTTTTTCCATTTAATATTTAAGGAATGTATGAATAATATTAGCACGGTTTTGTGAAAATTCGTTAAAGTTATGAAAAAACAGGATATTAATTGTATTTTTTATTGAATCTGGAGGATAGGTTATGATTATTTTAAAAATAAAAAATATAAAAAAATAGGTGGTTGGATTATTTATCTGTGTTTTCCTTTTTTATTACAGAGAATATGTCCCTAAATGTAGATCCTATACTTCCACCAATGCTTCCAAGTATCAAACCGCCGAATAGTATTATTGTAACCATCAATAGTATTGATAGGCTGGTTGCCATGTCTCCGGTAGTTAGGATTGAATTGAACTTTGGAATGTAATAGAATAAGAACATTACGCCAAAGAATATTGTAAACAGTATGCTTGCTGCTATGGCACGTAATGTCTTATGATTAACAGAACGTTTTTTTGATGGATTGTATATGAATGCTGCTATCATTGAGGAGAATAATACTGCTATTATCGTACCTGTTATTGGATAGCCTATGAATCTACATACTAATAGGATTAGACTAGCTACAAATAATCCAATCGATATAGATGTTAAATAGTCAAATTCTAAATTCATATAAATCTATAAATAGATATATTCATTTAAATATAAATAATTTTTTTTAAAAAGTCTAAATGCTATCTTGGGTAATTTTTGTGTATATCCCATTATCCATGATTTTTAATGATTCATTTTCCGTTGTGATGTATACTTCATTTTTCAATTGATCTTCTACATAGTATATCTTGTTAAATATTTTTAGAATTATGGTATGTTTTGAAATCATTTGTTCCAGGATATCGGTAGGTAGTTTGATTTTATCGTCTATTATCATTAAATCAACTTCGGGGATAAATGATAGAAGAGTTTTTTCATCCGTGTTACTGTTATTGTCCATCATTACTAACTCGTTCTCGGTATTTCTGGTTATTAGAAAACTGTCATCAAATACTTTATCCAGGTTTATAAGATTATCTTTAATATCATCCATGTAAATATATTCTATAGATTCTTTATTGTCCATTTTATCTATTTGTTTGAATATTGGGTCCATATTTTTATCACTTTTTTCCATATTTTCATCTCCTAAAATATTTTAATAAAAAAATGCAGGTAAAATATTTTTTTAATTAATTAACCTACAATTAAATATATTATTAATACTTCTATATAAATTTTTATTTTCAATTAAATTTGATAAATGATACATAAAAATATATTTAAAGCTATTAAAACAAAATTTTTATATATGGATGATTATGCAAATAATAATAATTAATATAAATGTATTACTTATGAGTGGTTTTATTAAACTATAAAACAGAAAATAGAAAAGGTCAAATGAAAATAGAACAATTAAATATCAAAAAAATAAAGAAAAAAAGGAAATTAGGATGAATCCACTTTAGGAATATCAATGTAGTTCTTACTGGATGAACTATCATAACTAAGCAACATCGTACTACCGTTATGCAATACGGATGTTAAGGATGGAGGAATAATACCTATTATACCTAACGCCATGAATAGAGTGTTAAGAACAACAATATACCGATAGTTTCTGTTTATTAAATCCAACATTCTCTGACTTAATAACCTGATAGTTACCAAATCTTCCAAAGTAGGTCTAAGTAATGTGATATCGGCAACCTCTCTTGCCAAGTCGGATGAATCCTTCATGGCAACCGATACGTCAGCGGCAGATAATGCAGGTGAATCATTGATTCCATCTCCAACCATGATAACCTTCTTACCTGATGCCTTGATTTCCTCTACCACACTGGCCTTATCTTCAGGAAGAACCTGTGACCTGTAGTGATCAATACCCAATTCATTTGCAATGGTCTTGGCCGCATTTTCGGAATCTCCTGTAAGCATGATGATATCTTTGATACCTAATGATTTAAGTTCTTTGAGAACATCCTTAGCTTCCTCTCTTGGAGGGTCATCAATACATATGATACCTTCAAGGTTACCGTCTATTGCAAAGTAGATTACGGAGTATTTATCCATACTTTCCTGGATTAACTGTTTGTGCTCATCAGATATGGTAACTCCTTCATCTTCAATTACAAAGTGTCTGCTACCTAGAACAGTACGTTTACCGAATAATGTTGTTGCAATACCATGAGCTACAATATATTCTACTTCTGAGTGTAACTCTTCAGTGTGTGTAAGGTTTAATTCTTTAGCCTTATTCACAATAGCAGTAGCTACACTGTGAGGGAAGTGTTCTTCAAGACATGCTGCCTGACGTAATACCTCATCATCAGATAATTGGCCTAATGATACGTATTTGGCCACATGAGGTGAAGACTTGGTCAAGGTACCTGTCTTATCGAAGATTATCGTGTCAGCAGTTGCAAATGCTTCAAGATATCTTCCACCTTTAACTACAATTTCCCGTTCAGATGCTTCACGCATAGTTGATATTACCGTAACCGGCGTAGCCAACTTAATGGCACATGAATAATCCACAGTCAATGCAGCGGTTGCCTTAATAGGATCCCTTGTTAAAAGATAAGTAAGTGCCGTTACTCCGAAGTTCCATGGTACAATTGAGTCAGCCAATGATTCGGCCTTACTTTGTACACCTGCCTTTACCTCTTCGGATGATTCAATTAAATCTATGATTTGATTGATTCTGGTATCTTCATTTAATGCATCGACATTGATTGTTATATTACCGTCTTCAACAATCGTACCTGCAAATACTGCATTTCCTTCTTTTTTATTAACTGCTAAAGATTCACCGGTCATTGTAGCTTCATTTATTTCAGCCATTCCCTTGATTATGGTTCCATCAGCTGGAATGATAGTACCGGTACGTACAATTACATGATCGTTTTCTTTTAAATCTGTAAATGGTATTTGTATTTCTTCACCAGTTTCTGTTTCAACCCATACCTTGTTAATGTTTAGCATTAAACTTTTTTCAAGTGAATGTTTTGTCTTTTCTATTGTGTATTCTTCTAATATTTCGGATAATCCTAAGAGGAATACAATAGAACCTGCCGGTCCATACATACCCTGCGTTAATGTAACAAATATTGATGATGCATCCAATAAATCAACATCTAATCTTAAATGTCTTAAGCTATCCAATCCACTAGCCAAATAAGGGGCTGCTTCATATAAAATTCTTACTACACGAATTGGTAACGGCATGAAGAATTTGAAGAAGTACCTGGTAGCTATTTTTCTAAGAATCTTATTGATGTATCTGTTGTTTGTTTCATTAACCAGTTCATCATTTGTAGGTTCTGCTTCTTTAATATCTCTACGAGTTATATCAGCTAATGTTTTAAGTATGCATTTTTTATTACCAGTATATTTAATGTATATACTACCATTTATAGATGAAACTTTAACAGTTTGGATATTATCCTTTTTTGATAAAAATTGGCTTAAACCATAGCTTTGTTCCTTGGAAATGACATTTTTTCCTAGACGAACACGCAATGTATCCAAGTTATTATCATAAACTATTTTAAATTTCATTTTTTTAATTCCATCTTTTTTTTTAAAAAAAAATATAAAGAAATATATTATAAAATTAATCTTTTACGAATTCTACATCATATTCTTCGTCTAATTCATCTTCATCTATTAAGTCTTCAGGACCGAATACTTCAATTTGCTGTTTTTCCTGAGCTTCAGCATGGATATCTTCAGCATCTTCTTTGATGTTTTCAATTGATTCCTCAATTGTATCTTTAAGATCTATCAATCCTGCTGTAGCGTTAACTGCAAAGTCATGTGCAGCATCCGTTTCTGAGATTTTTTTGATAGCGTAAGCAGCTACCATTCCACCAATGAAGTATTTTACTTCTGTTCTTCCTAAGAAACCTGTTATTCTACCTGTTATGTTACTTTCTGAGTCGTTATTAAATACCATATTTATCACCATATTAATGTTAATTTGATTCAATTATTTTTTATTAGAATATTTATTTCATTCTATAATATCAAATAAGTTTATTATACTATATAAATATGTTTCTTTTTAGGTATATGTAATAAATTTTTATGTAAACTTAAAAATAATTTAGGTTAAAATAAAAATAATCCCATATTCAACTATTTGTCCTTAATTTTTAAATTAAAGCCAGATAATTGAATATTTTTTTGAGATTTTTCCATACCTAATTAATAATATGTCATTGCTGGTTAATAAATTTAGGCATGACTAATTTCTTAAATTATTAAAATTATAAAATACAGAGTATAATCATAGAGGTATTAAAAATGAGCAAATGGAATTATGAAAGACTGGAAGAAATGACAAATACCGATAATGAATACATAAACATCAAATTGAACTATACATATATAGCAGATAATTATGAGGATATGCTGATAAAAACCTACACAGACGGTAACCTGACACCAACATTGTTTGATGATGTTGAATTGGCATATGACGGAAAAATATTAAAGGACATTCAATTGCCACAGATAAATGATGATGTAAAAAAGACAATAGATGAAAAGAAAAAAGCACGAAAAGTAGTGGAATTGAAACATTTTTCAAGAGATATGACGCACCAAGACTGGTTTAAACACCTTGAAGATGAAGTATGTGAGTTTCTGGAAAAATACCCCGAATTTGGTGACGTGATTATTTAAGATTGATAAAGCCCAGGAAAAATGGGATTTCCCGATTGGTATTGATTGCCTTAATGCACCTGTAGGTATCATATATTACATATATCTCCCATATCAATGCCATGTAGAGGATGTATGAGTTAAAGTCCACCAGGAAATCAGGAGTAATGGGTATAAACGAATTTATGACTAATGAAAGGATAAATTCCACTATCCCCCTTTTGGTCAAACCTGCATAGACATTGCCAATTCCAGTAATAAAGAAGGATAATAAGCATCCCAACAGAACACTCTTTTTTGATTGATTATTCAAGTTATCCTCTTCAAAGACACTTTGTACATTATCCAACAGATAATATCCCTCATCATAGGCATATGTGTTTTTTGGGATATCTTCTCTTTTTTCAACCGGATTATCATATCCGATATACATGCTATCATCATTATCTGGAGTATTTATATAATCGGCATCATTTTCATGAGATTGCCTTATCATATAATGACATCTTTTGCAGATACATGCATCCTCATCATTCTCAAATCCACAATTGTCACACTTTGACATTCAAACCACATTCTTTATAGATATTTATATTATGTTTAAAGTTTTTAATATCTTTTTAAAATTGAATATATTTGGTATTGGAAATTGATATGGATATCTGCATTTTTGAATTTGATTAAAAAGAGTGTGTATTCAAACATGCCAAAGTTGATTCGGATAAAAAAAAGAGTTAAGATAGAAAAAGTGTGTTGTATTGGGTTTAGTATATGTTATAGTATTCTTTTATAGAATTTTTATCGTTAACTCTGAATAAGGATACATTGTTTTCTTTTGTCTTATTCTTGATATTTTCTTTTATGCTGATTTTAATTATTCTGTTAGTGAACTCCATCTTTATCACCTAGTTTAAATTGATTATTTCATCATGAATATTTCCCTTGATATCAGCGTATGGTCGGTATTGAAACCAAGGCAAATACCGTTAATGGATTTTAATCTGATAGTGTTTCGTTATTGTTTATTAGTTTTTTTTATGTTCTAAACGTGGTACCTTCTTTTAATATTTTATGTTAAACATTTAATCACCTTATTAACATAGTCGATATATTAAGTCATGTTTCCTACTACTTCTTATGTATCCTTTTTAATATAAAGGGATTTGAAGGGCTCGTGAGAAGTATTGGGGGATATTGATAAGTAATCCAGGGGGTAATGATAAGTAATCCATGGGGTATTGATAAGTATTGTGTGGGGGGTCATGATAAGTACTCATTTTTTTAAATATAATTAATAATAACACCGCTGAGACATAATAATTTATGATGTTTTTGAAAATAAATCACAACATTTTCACTGGGAAAACAAGGGGGTTATGATAAGTAATATGTAGGGGGTCATGATAACTACCCCCATTTTTAATAAAAATAAGTGTAATTAGTAATAAAAGTGATTTTTAGAAAAAAATGAGAAAAAAATAGCAAAAAATAAATAATTTTTAAAATACGTAAAATACGAAACAAGAAGCCCTATAGCCATAAAAATAGCTAAATAATTTTTAAAAAATTTTAAAAAATAAAAGAGGGGATTTAATAATTTTTTACATTCACGGTTAAACGACTGTCAGTATAAGCATTACGTTGTCCGGTTACAAATTCCAGTTTATACTCGTTCTTTTTAAGAGTAAACAGTAACGTATAGTCAATATCTATAACTCCATTAGAAACTACAAATACTTGTGGCTTGTTGTTTTCGTTTTTAAGGGTGAGCGAATTGATTTTTATAACAATCGTATTGACACCGGATACATAATGACCGTAACTATCCACCAACTTACCTTTAACACGTAAGCTATTTGTTGTTAACTTAACGCTTGAAATGTTAAATTTAGGTGTTGTCTTTGTAATGTTGAAATATGTATCGTTTTCCAGTCTGTCAAAGTTCTTATTGGAATATACTGCTGTTACCTTAACCGGCTTAGCACTCCAACCATCAGGGATTGTAAATGTTACTGTAGCAGTATTGTCAGTGACATTAACGACAATTGCCTTATTGTTCTTGTCCTTTAGAGTTACACCATTGACCTTAAAGATCATGACTCCCTCATTGATTTTGTAATCTGAATTTATTCGTGCGGTAAACTTGACCTTTTCATCCATTTTAGCAGTTTTTTTATCACATGAAACTGTCAGGACAGATGATGTTTTGACTATGGTAAACTTCGTGGAGTTTCTACTTACGTTATAGTTATTCGGATTACCGCTATAGATAACTTCCAATGTATAGTCTTTTATGTTGAAATTCTTCGGCAACTGATAGTCCAATGTTACCGTTTTATTTCTTATATTGGATTTTATCAATCCGTTAGCATCAGTTAATGTTATTCCATTGATTTTATATATCACATAACCCTTATCAACAATTTTCTTATCCAAATCAGTTACATTGACATTGATCTTCAATATATCCCTATACTTAACTGTTTTATCCGTCTTGATTGATATCATCGTATTCTTGTATACAGATACGTTGCATGTTTTTACTTGTGAATTGAAACTTTTATCATTATCATTATATGATATTTTTATCTTGTTTTCATTAAGCAGCTGGGCTGAGTTCAGTTGTATGTTTGAAGCATTGTTTTTTATGGAAAACTTATAATCTTTACCGTTAACGTTCAATAATACATTACCTGTGTTTACTGTTGTATTGTATCTGTCACTTGCTTTGACATTTAATATAGTGTTAACTTCATCGACATAAGATAAGTTTTCCAGACTGCTGATGTTTAAGTCCAGGTAATTGCCATTGTATGTGTTATTGGATATTTTTGTTGTGGCATTGTTGAATATCAGCATGTCACGTTTATAGTCAGTATTGTTTATGAACTTGTTGTTTCTTATTTCCATCTTATGTTCAGCGTCATCATTTATCAAATCCTCATCTGATTTGATTACATATGCATCATTAGCCGTTACCCTATTTGATGTTACGTTATTGTTGTTGAATATGCATTCACCGGAGTTGTATATGACCGCACCGTCATCTGCGGTGTTGTTGTCGAAGTTGTTATTCATGACTTCAATTGTACATTCAGCACTGTTATATATACATCCACCTATACCTGCATTATTTTCTGTGAAGTTGTTGTCTTTTAAATTAATTTGTGCCCAATTAAATATTACTCCACCATAGTCGGCGGTATTATTATGGAAGTTGTTTTCAGTTATGTTAACATCAGCTAGTGATACAACCACCGCTCCCCATTGTGCCCTGCTGTTGGATATGTTATTTCGGGATATATTACAAATTGATGCTCCGTGATTTAACAGTACCCCTCCATATATTCGAGCCGTAGAGCATGTGATATTATTATTAACTACCGACAGATTACCTGTTCCATAGTTAAATATGCTGCCTGCAAAATTTGCACTGCTGCCGGTTATGGTGTTGTTTTCTATGGTGGTATTCGTATTACCATACAGATATAATGAACCTCCGTTAGTGGCTGTGCTGTTTTTTAACCGTGAATTTGTTATCCTTAATGTCCTGTGACTGGATATAACCCCCCACGACTTCCACCATTATTGTTTTCAAACGTACAATTGTCAATAGTTAAACTCTTATAATTATATATTACCCCACCTTCAGTCGCCGTATTGTTGATAAATGATGAGTTTACAATGGTTAAAAAGGCCCTGTTATATATTACAGCACCTAAACTGTCATTACAATTGATAACTTGAATATTGGATATGTTTATCCTGGAGAATTCATTCTGTGTTTTAATGAATGAATATTTATGAACGCCGTCAATTATCCTGTTATTTGCATTTATATTTAAAGTTCGTATATTATAATCAATATCTATTCTCTCGGTTATGGTGTATTTTTTATCTCCCTGTAATTCTATTGTTAAGTTGGAATAGCTATCATCCGTTAAAGCCGCGTGTAACTCACCATAATTATTTACTTTAATCGTCTTAGATTCTGTTTTAATATTCTTATCTTTCTTTGTTATATTGCTTGAAATATCCTTATCAATTATTTTATTAGCATCCGTATCAATACCATTGTCAGTATTACTATTATAATTAACACCCTTTTGAACATCAGAAATGTCACTGATTGAATTACCAGATTGCAAAATATCGGACATTGCTAAGTCATTAGCATTAAATTCAGTATCATTGCTAGCTGAAATAGCATTTAAGCTAATTAGAATCAATATTAATATTACAAGAAATATATTAATCTTCTTCTGATTCATCTTAATTCAACTTGAATATTTTATTATATATTATAATATATTGATTATTCAATTTATAAGTTATAATAAAAAAAATATTATAAAAAAAGAGTGTTTTGGGGTTAATTTTTAATCCTTAAATAGTTTCATGAATTCCTCGGCTGTTTTTTCACCCGTGTAATCGGCACTTTCATTGTGATTTCCCATATCGCTACTGGTACATATACCGACAATGTCATTGTCAATCATGTATTGGCCAGGATTATCAAGGCCGGGACCTGTTTCACTGCCAGGTACATATTCATATGCACTGCCTTCAGCACTAACCGGATCTGCCGAGTCATAAAACCATGCCAGTACCACATCATTACCGTTACTGCGTACAATTTTGCCCATATTATCATCACCATCGGATGCCAGTTCCCTTATTGTGGATGGATCCACACCATTGAATAGGTGAAATACAACTGCATTTGTTATATTATTCTCATATAGCTCATGGGTGTTCTGGCTCATTTCATTAGGTCCAATTTCAGCTTTAACCACGTTGAATCCATTTTTTCTTAGTTTGTTTACAATGGTATCTCTTATCTTTTCATCATCGGCATTGGCATGATCCATTGCAAAGTATATTGGCCTTGATTTATCCCATAGCTGACTGTCATTTGTGTCATTTCGATTGTTTTTCAATAGCTCTTCGATTGTTGTATTGTTGAAGTTTGTAGCCATGGTAATGTTGTTTTCATATAATGCCGTCATATTGGTAAATTCCTTATCATCATATGTGTATCCATCAGTATCCGTAGCCATTACAGTAGTTGAGGACACTATCATTATCACCAATAGCAATAACGTATTTTTCTTATTCATAACATAACCTCTATTATTAATAATCTTTATTGACAAAGATTAAAATAATTTATGATTATGATAGGTATTTTAGTTAAGATTGATAGATATAAATATAATACTTGGGGATTACAGCCATGGGATATAATGATATTATTAAAAATGAGAAGTTTTTGTTTCTTAAAAAATTATGGTTTATAATACTATTAATACTATTTTTTATCGTATTGTATGTTAATGACATAAACAGCATGTATCACGTTAACTTGAGTATTTTAACTGTTATACTTCCATATTTGACAGTACTGTCAATAGCATATTTGATATTGGAGATAGTATTAATATATTATAGTAAATCAAAAAGCGATGAGATAGTTAGTTTGAATCTTGATAATGAAAAATTTATAATTGAATGTTTCTTTATTTTAACATACTACCTGTTTTTCATGTAATTTTTAGATTTTTAAATGATTATCCCTTACTTCTTTTGTTTTTGGCGGGAAGTTCTCATCGAAATTGTCCAACTTTTCTTCATCCACCTTAAATATTGGATTATCAATGTACTTTGCATTTTCAAAGTTTATGGATTTATCATCAAATACGTTAATCATGAAAAATGGCGTGTCTTCTTCAATATCATTGAATTTGATATTGTATTTTGATGCATCTTCAAATCCAAATCTTTGATAATAGTTTTCATCACCAATTACAAATAGATATTTGATGCCCAACTCCTTGGCCTTATCAAGGGTGTAGCGTATTATCTTACTGCCATAGCCTTTTTTCTGGTAATCCGGATCAATGGCGACCGGTCCAAGTGTTACAACTTCAATGCTATTGTCATCATCCGCAATCAACTCATTTTTAGAATATGCTATGTGACCTATTATTTTATCATCCACTTCCAGCACATAATCAAGTTGTCTGACAAAGGATGAGTCAAATCTAAGATTATGTACTATGTAGTGTTCATGGCAGCCCGGACGGTATACATTCCAGAAAGCCTCCCTTATTAGATATTCAACTTCTTTAAAATCCGTTCTTTCTTCTGGCCTGATATTCATCTTTATTCCCCCGATAATCAAATAGTTTCAATAAAAAAAGGATTTAGAGGTGGGGAGTGTTATTCTTTTTTCCAGCGTTTAAGTTCTGGAATAACCTTATTTAACATTATCGTGACACTTTGTTCATCCATATCAGAGTGTTCAACTGTTAATGGTATGCACATTTCAATCATTTCTTCCATTGTACAATCGGATGTAAATTCACCATCCTGATAGCAGTATTTGCAGTATTCATCATTTAGGCTTCCGTCTTTATTTGTACCGTATAGCTCCTCTGTAATTGGCATTGCACATGATTGACAAAACTTCATATTTTCCATATTTTCCATATTTTCCATAATTATCACCTTAATATAGTATATATCATAATTATATAATAATATTAACTATGCATTAAATTGATACCGGATACTGCTTTTTGTCAGGTAGCAATTGTTACACAGCCAAAACTTTATATTCATTTTGTTATTTTTTATTTATCCATTCCAGTAGTAGATTATGCTTAGCAATAAAATGAGCAAATCATTGATAATCAATCCAAATAATCATCATTAAATAATTGATTAACCTATTACTTTATAATCACGAAAACTACTAATATATCATAGTACTAGTCAAACTCGGTTATGTTTGGATTAGTATATTGTCCATTGACCTTTGTCTTGTTTTTATATTCGATTGAAAATGTTGGACATCTATGTAAACATCTAAAGCATAGCAGACATTTATCTTTAACCCATACAACCTTTTTATCCTTGATTTCTATAGCATCAACGGGACAATCCTTTGAGCACAAACCGCACAATGTACATGAGTCATCCACGGTAAAATAGGATGTTTTTCTATCCAGATTATATGCAAACTGTGCAAATTTACTAAATAGTTTAGGTTTGGTTTTCTCGGTTAAATCCTCATTTTTAGCACTTGAAATGCTATCAATAATCATGTTTAACTTATTATCGGTATCCCGGGTAAATTCGGCTATGTTCTCCTCTTTTGTTAAATCAAACATCACCGTCCATGTATCCACCATCATTAATGTATACTTGGAGCTTAATCTAAATCCTTTATCTTTCAATAGATCATCGATTATGGCAATGGATGCTCCGGGACTTGTTCCATAAGTACTTACCGCATAGATAAAGAGATTATCATTGTCCGTTTTTATGTTCATGTTTGAAAGGTATTGCCTGACAAGTACCGGTAGTCCCCAGAAGTATGTTGGAGTTATAATACCCAATGATTCATCCTTTTTAAGTTCCAATGTATACTCCTTGTTCTTGTTTAAAGCTATCAGTGAGTGGATATTATCACCAGTTTCTTCGGATATTCTTTTTGCCACATATTTACAGTTACCCGTTGCAGAAAAGTATATAATCATTTATATCACACCATTGTTTATTTCATTAACGTTATTTAATGTTAATTATGCATCTTCAACTACAAGCATTTGATTGATTAATTCTTCATTGGGAGCAGTTATGGATACTGCCTTATTATCATATGCATAGGCAAACTGAGCAAAATCTTCTCCCCTGTTAATATATCCAGAGTAGCCCATCAACGTTTTCTCATCGGCACCCTCACATATCTTATGAAGCATCTTTGCATCCACGTCAAAATCATCATAATCAACTACGGATATTACTATTTCTTCACCAATTACATTCACATAGGTTTGCTGATTTAAAACATATCCCTTATCTCCCGTATTGTTTGATTGGTTTATAATTGTTTTAGAGTCATTTTTCATGTATCCATCGGGAATATTGAATTCTATCGATTCAATGGAAATACCCCTTTCAGGATCAGCACCACCCGTATAACCAATGTTTGATGCACTTACCAATCCAAGCAGGATAACCGTTAAAACAGTAAATATTGAAATAATTGATATTTTTTTAGAATCCATTTATCATCACTCCTTTAGTGAGAGCATTACTTTTTCTAGAATTTTAGATGTGCACATGTAACTGCACATTAAAGAATACTATTAGTATATTATTATTTCTTATATAAACTTTTATAATTTAAACATAGAAATTAATATAAATTAATCATAGGAACATCCTTTGATTTCATCAATTATAGGATTTAAAGAATTAAAATCTATGAAACTAACCTTTTTACCATAAGTTTCAATCATGGCTTTTACTTCTGCAGTTTTTTGATTCTCATTTAATCTTTTTGCCTTTCGGTATAATAATGCCATCATCGTCTTGTGTTTTAGTCCAAGACGGGAATAGTCTATTGCCCCCCTTAAAAAATATATATGAGCCTGATTATACACATCATCAGACAACTGTCCTTTTATATTCTTTCTTATTGTATGGGTATTGTTTTTATCACTCACATCTGCCAAGCCTACCGTTGCAATGATTATCCTTTTAGCAGAAACATCACTTATTTTACTGAATGTCTTTTTCATACCAAGTATGCCACCGGCATATAAGCCACCAAGATATATTATAGTATTATATGAATTTATATCATCTAATTTTTGATAGTCAACTGCCCTGATACCTGTTTTTTCAGATAATTCCATTGCATATTGCTTTGTTGAACCGTATTCTGATGCGTAAATTATTATCTTCATGAACATTTACTCCAAATGATTCATATATCACATTAAAAAACATGTTTTCACACGTGATAACGCTTCCAATAACTTTTTTAAAAATTATTACTGTTTTTTTATAGTAATAATTCTTTAATTCACAAATTATATAACTTTCCCATTCCATAACTATTAATTAATAAAGAATAATAATACATGTATGAATAATAGTAGATTCTGATTATTTAACACTTTTTTAATTTACAATCAACTATGAAGTTATGGATGGGATAATGTGAAAAAGACAAAAATCATTTGTAGTATCGGACCGGCATCCGATTGCGTTGAGGTTATGAGCAAAATGGTAAACAACGGGATGGACTGTGCACGTATAAATCTTAGTCATGCCACACAAGAGAATATGCTTAAAACAATCGAAGTAATAAGACAGGTACGTGAAGAATGCAATGTACCCATAGCCATCATGTATGATACCAAGGGTCCCGAGTTTAGAACCTTGAAATTCAAGGACGGATGTGTCAACCTTAAAAAAGGTGACACAATTAAAATGAGCAAAAGTTGCATAATTGGAGATGAATATGAATTTGGAGTCAATCACTCAGAAGCAATCGACTTTATAGAAGTAGGTGACAAGGTACTTATAGACAATGCACTCTTTGAACTGGAAGTCATCAACAAAAAAGAGGATTATATAGTACTGGAAGCCTTGGCTGATGGAAAAATACAAAACAACAAGACAATCAACGTACCCGGAGTTGATTTGAAGCTTGAATTTATGAGCATAAAAGATAAAGAAGACATTACCTTTGCTGCTAAACATGCATGTGACTACCTGGCATTATCCTTTGTAAATACAAAAGAGGATGTAATTGAGGCTCGTGAAATCATTAAAGAGGCAGGAGGAGATGCCCTGATAATTTCAAAGATTGAAAGTAAAAAGGGTATTGAAAATATTGATGAAATCATCAATGAATCCGATGGAGTTATGGTGGCAAGGGGAGACTTGGGAGTAAATGTTCCAATGGAAGAACTACCGATACTTCAAAAGAGCATTATTAGAAAATGTCGGCAAAAAGGTAAATTTGCCATTGTAGCCACTGAAATGCTGGCATCAATGTATGAAAATCAACGACCGACACGGGCAGAAGTATCGGATGTGGCAAATGCCATTTTAGATGGAACAGATTGTGTGATGCTCTCCGGTGAGACTACTGTTGGATTATATCCTGTTGAATCTGTTTCAATTATGAGTGATATATGTAAATATGTGGAGTCAACCATCGACTATACAAAACACATATCATACATAGGCTCAATAGGCACTAGCGATACGATTGCCAGATTGGTTGTGGATGCCGTTGAATACACAAATATCAAAGCGATAGTGACAACTACCATGACAGGTTTTACTGCCCGTAAAATCAGTAATCTAAGACCAAACACTACAATCCTTGCTTGTTGTCCATCCAATCATATAGCTGAGAAGGTTCTGTTGAACTTTGGCGTTAAGCCCGTTGTGACCAAGATATATGAAAGTACTGATAAAATGGTTGCAAACTGTAAGAAAGTAGCACAAAAGGAATTTAATCTGAAAAAAGGTGATTTGATAATAATTACCGGAGGTTTTCCAATAGGCAAGTCAAGAAAAACCAACTATTTGAGAATCATGGAGATATAAAAATATTATCACATAATTAACTATAATAGAGGCAAAGACATCAAAAAGATTTTAAACCCATAATATAACTATTCATCACTGTTATATGTGATTAATCAAGCATAGTTTTATTAGTAATATAATAAAAATTCCACTTGGATATAATCAACCTTCTCTTTATAATCATTTTTTTTAGAGTATTAATTTTAATAATTCCTGATTATCCATTATTTTTTTTATAATTAATTTACCAAAATCTAATTTATCGTTAAAATGGGATTATTATTTAATTCCATTGTAATTTGATAGTTTAACAAATAGAATCAATGGGAAATTATGAAATTTTCTAAAAGATAATGGTACCTGTTACCAATAAATTATAGACTTTCGAAAAACAATAAATAAAAGGTTAAAAAAAATAAAGGAGGTTAAGGGTAATCTTTTAGTTCAATACATTAATTGTTGTTGTCATGTTTCTCTGACTCTTATATGCTAGTCTGTCCTGTGTTACTATTTCAATTGTCTTGTAGTTATTGTATGCTGGAATTGTAATATCCTTCAGTTCAAGTATTCCATTGTTGGAATAGAAGTATAATGGCTGGTTTCCATTTTTCAGGCTTAAACCGTTTACCTTTATCACACACTTATTAGGACCAGATACTACGTTACCAAGATAGTCCCTGATGGTTGCTTGCAGTGATAATTTATGTGTCTTGTTGTTAACAGTAGCGTTAGCTATGTTTATGGTGATGTTGGATCTTTCCACCTGGAATGTTGGCGTCTTAGTCATGATATTCTGGTAATTCTTATTGTACAATCCTACCTGTATGGTATGATTCTTCACGGTCATGGTCTGTGTATCTGTTACACAGGAGATACCTAATGGTATTGTATAGTTTACCGTTGCTGTGCCGTTAACTATCTTGACTTTAAGCATGTTACCATCTGCATCCTTGAGTGTTATACCGTTTATCTTGAAGTAGACGTATTCATCCTGATACTTTGTAATATTATTAGTTTTTTTGCCGTTTGTTGTGTCATAGATCTTAGCGGTTATAGTGAGTACCCGTCCCTGTTTGATTATCTTCTTGTTAATGCTTACTTCTATAGTAGCATTACGTTTGGATATGTTAATATTTGAAGGACTGCTTATGGATGCATTGTATATTGTTGTGCCGATGTAGGAGGCGGTGATGTTCTTAGCATTGGTCATATTGATGTCAGGTATGATAGTAGCCGTAGCGACACCGTTTACCACTTTTACTTTTAATGGCTTGTCACTACCTGTTAGCTTACCGTTATCCTTTATTGTCACACCGTTTACTTTGAAGATGAGATTTCCTTCGTTTACATTATTGCCGTTTGTATCGGTTACTGTTGCCTTGATTGTTAACTTTTCTCCTATGACTCCACTTACAGGGGTGACTGTGGTCTTGGTATTTATCTTGTTTTTCACGGCTATCTTCATGCTTTTTGTCGAATTGTTGTACATGCTGTTTCCATTATATGTGGCCGTGATTGTCTGGGATTCTACCACCGTAGGAGTGTAAGCCTTAGTAACGCTACCGTTACTATCTGTTTTTACCGTGTATTTTTTGCCGTTGATGTTTAGGATTATGTTCTGTCCTGCTAGTTTGTTACCACTTGCATCTGTGAGTGTAGCTGTTATGTTTATTGGGGTGTTGTTTATTGGTGTCGTGTTGGATGCTTGTAGGGTTATCTTGGTATTGATCTTCTTGACGGTAAGGTCTGTTGTTGCCGTGCTGTTGATATATTTACTATCACCTTTATATGATGCGGTTATTGTCTGTTTTCCTAGGGTTGTTGGCGTGTATGCTTTTGTTGCTACCCCATTAGCGTCTGTTTTTACCGTGTATGTTTTACCGGCTACTGTTATTGTTATGTTCGCTCCAGCTAATTTGTCCCCATTTGTATCAGTTAGTGTTGCTGTTATGTTTACTTGTGTATTGTTAATAGATGTCGTATTGGATACTTTAACTACCAATTTTGTATTGATTTTCTTGATGGTTATGTTGGCTGTTGCAGTACTGTTTACATATTTGCTATCACCATTATAGGTAGCTGTGATTGTTTGGGTTTCTACCCGGGTTGGCGTGTAGTTTTGTGTTGCTATTCCATTATTATCAGTTTTAACATTGTATGTTTTACCGTTAACATTTATTGTAATCGTTTCACCGGATAATTTGTTACCGTTAGCGTCGGTTAATGTAGCAGTGATATTTATTGGAGTACTGTTAATAGGGGACTTGTCGGATGCTTGTAGTGTTAGTTTTGTGTCTATTTTTATAACATTTATTTCTACTGATTTAGTCGTGCTATTATAATATTGGCTGTCTCCATTGTACTGGGCGGTTATTGTTTGTTTTCCCAGTGTTGTCGGCGTGTATTCTTTTATTGCTACTCCGTTAGCATTTGTTTTTATTGTGTGGTTTTCACCGTTAATATTTAGTGTTATATCCTGGTTTGCTAGTGTATTAGTATCACCGGTTAGTGTCATGGTTATGTTTATTGGAGTACTATTAACTGGTGTATTGCTGGATACCATTAGTGTTAGTTTCGTGTCTATTTTATACACGGTTATATCCGTTGTGGAGGTATTAGCGTTGTACATGTTGTTTCCATTGTACTTGGCCGTGATTGTCTGTGTTCCTAGTTGTTTTGTCGTGTAGTTTCTTGTTGCTACTCCACCGCTTGTTTGGACTATAAATGTTTCATCACCGATTGTAATTGTGATGTCTTCTCCATCTAGTGGGTTGTCGTCTATGTCTGTAAGGTTTACTGTTATTGTTATTTCTGTACTGTTTACTATTGTCGTGTTGGACACGTTAAGGGTTAGTTTTGTGTCGGTCTTGGTTGCGGTGATTTTTGCAGTGTTGTTGGTTGATGATTTGTATGCACTTGTTTCAGGGAATAGTGCTGTTATATTGTATTCTCCACTCTCATATAATGTGAAGTTTGTGTTGAACTGTCCAAGGTCATTGGTGATTGCAGGTTTTGTTGAGCCATTAACGGTTATCTTTACGGTTGCACCTGGTACGGGGTTACCATCCTCCAGTAGCTTCCCTGTTATGTTGAATGCTTTTCCTACCTTTGTATCCACGTCATCTAAGAGGACTTGTGTGTCTAGCTTCTGGGCTGTAATGTTTAATGTCGTGGTGTTTGTACTATATTTGTTGTTACCGGGGTATGTTGCAGTAACTAGTGTGTCATTGCTTTTTACTGTGTATTCCATCGTTGCTATTCCCTCAGTGTTTGTTGTTATGTTGTTTGTCTGGTCTATGGTGATGGTGATGTTTTCTTGGGCTATTAGTTCATCAAACATGTCCTTTAATGTGAATGTTAATTTTATCGTATCACCAACGGTGGGATTTGTGTTATTTGTGGTTATATTGATGTTGGTATTGTATTTATCATAGAACTTATTGTTTTTTATTGTCACAGTAAGATCTGATTTTGTGTATATTGTCCCATTATACTGGGTGGTCGTATCACCTTCATTGTTTTCTATTGTAGCGGTTCCCTCATTTATTATAGCGTTTCCAGTCATAGGTGCAGTATTTGCTATGAAGTAATTTTCTTGGATAAAAGAGTAGCTATTATTGTTGTAGATTGCTCCACCACTTGTTGCATTATTGTATTCAAGTATTGAATTATTGATTGTTAAATTACTTGTATTGTTATTACATATTGCACCACCAATGGTTGCGTTGTTGTCCGTGAATTGTGTCTCGGTCACGGTTAAATTACTATACAAGTAATTGTAGATTGCACCACCACTGGTTGCGTTGTTGCCAGTGAATTGTGTCTCGGTCACGGTTAAATTACTATACCAGCCATTGTAGATTGCACCACCACCGGTTGCGTTGTTTCCCGTGAATTGTGTACCAGTCACGGTTAAAGTACTGTGACCGTAATTGTAGATTGCTCCACCCCAACTTGCGTGGTTGCTCGTGAATTGTGTCTGGGTCACAGTTAAAGTACCATAGTTTCTTATTGCCCCACCACGTGTTGCCGTGTAGTTTGTTATTGTAATGTTTTCTAGTTTTAAGTTGTGTCCCGCTGCTATAGTGATAAATTGGCAGGTGTCTAGTCCCTTGAGTGTTACCCCGTTACCGTTTATGGTGATATTACGTGTAGCTGAGTTACTCCAGTCTATACTGGCGGTTGCATCGTAGTTTCCTTCTGGCTGTAGGTTTATTATAACGTTGACGTACTGGATTTTTTTAGCGGCTTCTATTGCATCTATTAACTTCTGATAACCTGTCACGTTTATTGTATCTGATATTATGTATTCATTGTTGATTGTATTTGTACCGTTTATAATTATTTTAACAAGATGCCCCTCCGGAATTGTATAAGTATTTAACTGTTCTGGTTCTGCATTAGTTAATACTTCTTCACCATCTACTATTAGGGTGACTTTACTCAAGGTGATGTAGTTATCGTCATTTAGTAGTTGTATGTTTCCTGTCGTTTGGTTTATTATGAAGTTTGCTGGGGTATTATTGTAGAATATCGTGTTATTTATTTTTTTAATGGTACTGTCATAGTTGTAAATTGCTCCACCACTAGAACCTGCATGGTTGCCCGTGAATTGTGTGTTGTTCACGGTTAAAGTACCATCATTGTAATTGTAGATTGCTCCACCATAATATTCTGCACTGTTATCTGTAAATTGTGTGCCAGTCACAGTTAAATTACTATTCTTATTATTGTTGATTGCTCCCCCAGTAGAAGCGTTGTTGTTAATGAATTGGGTGTTGGTCACATTTAAATTACTATAGTTGTAATTGATGATTGCTCCACCAGTATAGATTGCAGTGTTATTTGTGAATGTACTGTTTTTTATGGTTAAATTAGCATGTTCATTGTAGATTGCACCAGCACTTGCTGCGGTATTGTATGTAAATTGTGTGTCATTCACGGTTAAATAACCGTAATTAGTGATTGCTCCTCCACTACCATACCATCCTTTAGCCTGGTTTTCTGTGAGTGTAGAATGCTTTATTGTTAGGTTACCCTTATTAGTGATTGCTCCTCCATTATAATCACCGACAGTGTTTTGATTGATTGTACAGTTGGTAATGGTGAGGTTGTTGATGGTAACCTTCTGGCCAGTACCAATATCTAAGAAGTGGTATTGGTCATCCCCGTTTATCTTCTTTGCTTCTCCATTGATGGTAACATTGACTATATTTGAATCAATGGACAAGTTACCCTCAAGTTTTATGTTATCTTTGATATTTATTGTTATATTATTATTTGTTCCATCCCATGTTAATGAATTATTTAATTCTTCATAATTATTAACATTATATTCATGGGAGGCTGTTTTGAGAGTTTTTTCTTCTCTTGTTATTTTATCTTTTTTATTTACTACATTTACCTGTACATCCATTGTGGGTGTACTTTTTTCTTGTACTGTTACTTCTTCCACTGCTGGTGTATCCATACATGCACTTTCAGGTGAATCTGCACCTATTGTAACATCTGAAACATCAGATGCACTTGCTATGCCTACCAGCAGTACCAATAGTGTGATTAATAGCAATATGCTTTTAATTCTCTTCATTTTTCATTCATCTCTCTTATTAACTAGTTTTAATAAGTAATAATTATAACTAGTTTCATGTTTTTCAGGGATACTAATCATAATAATTATTATTACTAATAATTATTGTTCTTATTTATATTAAAATATGCGTTATTTTTGCTTACTTTCACGTATATTATCTGGTATATTATAATTTTTTTATATACCTCTATTCCATATTTCTTGCTGTTTTGTTTAAGGCATTATTGTTAATTGCTTTTTCTTTTTGCTTTATTATTCTATTGTTTTCATATGTTGTTGTATAATATTATGAATAGGAGTTACTCTTTTGTTTACACGCGTATCATCTATTTTCCATATTTTATCGTATATTGTACTTTTTATGCAATAAAAAATATTATATCTGAAAACAAATAATTAAAACCATTACTTGGATGGAATCCATCATCATGAAAACCACAAAAAAACAGTAAAACAAATACTCTGAAGGAATAAGCAACCAAATAGAAGAAAAACATCCGGTTATCCTTATACAAGTTCCTAAGCTACACAGAAACAAGTGGAGATCACTAATGTAAACATGGAAAACATTAACATTGTAATCCACGACACGAAGCATAGCTGAAAGAAAACTACAATACAACAACCCAGTTATATACCTATCTAAAAGAAGATGAAATGGTGGTGAGGTTTAAAAGTGTCCAGGTAATCTAATTGTTTTCAAAAAGCTTGCATTGCTCGTTATAAAATTTTTCCTTTTGAGAATTACCAATTCTTCTATATTCCACGCCAAGATTACTTGCTTTATCCGCTAATTCTTGTTTATTCTCTTCATCTTCCTTATTCAAGATAATGTACTCGTTTCTTTTGTCCTGATAATCCTTTTCCTTTAGGAGTATATCCTTTAGTGATATGATTCTTTCATCATTACTTCCTATCCTTCCTAATGCTTCTCGGCGGACATCCAAGTACTTGGCGTTCAAGGCTATATCAATGAGTGTTTCATCATCATCTATCTGATTGATTGCCCATAATCGTTTAACCTTACTGTCATCATCACATGCATTTTTGAGTTTGGTCTTATCAAGATCCTCGAATTTTTCATTCAATCTTTCCACTGCTAAGTTTACTACTTCATCATCATAGTCAGCATTGGAGATATTAATTAGAATCTCATCATCATTTACCTGTCGAAGTGCTGCCATTACAACATTCAGGTCATATTTTGTCTTAGATGAGTCGTCATAGTAATTGTTTATTACTTCAACTAGTGTTTGGTTATCTGTTATCTGGTTTACTGCAACTTCACGTATGTCAAAGACAGTCTTGTTGTACGTGGTATCTGACGTGTCAAATATGATTTCCTTTAACAAGCCACTATCTGTTATCTGTTTTGCTGCAAGTTCTCTGACTGCAAAGAGGTTTTCATCATTTTTTACTATTTCCAATAGTTTTTCTTCATCATTTAATGTTTTAACTGTTTCTTCGATTAATTCATCTTTTATATGTTTTGCTAGTAATAATCCCATATTATCACCCACGGGTTATAGATTCTCTTTAATATATAATTATAGTCTAATTTTTTTTATATATCTTTTGATTCATTAACTTAAAGTATTGATTTATTCATACTTTCACCATAATATTAATATTAGTCTTGGATAAATCCACATGATATTATCATAATCCTAGAAAAATAAATATAAGCAGGTTAAAACAGTTAATTCTTAAAATTCAGTAGGATATCCCTACTCCATTGACACAAATATTGTTAAAGATCTCCTATTATTCCATCATACACCCACATCTACCTTAATAATCGATAGAATTGAAATGAAGTCATGTTGTTCAATCCAACATTTGATATTGAAAACGCTATTGAAAGCACGATGAATATCAGTATCAATTACATAACTCCACTTTTGTAAATTTAAAGAGGATAATACAGGATTAACCATAATTATGAAAATTTCACATATAAATGGAGTATGAAGCTATTAGACATCTTTATTATTGCGAAGAAAAAATAACTCGAAAAACATGATTATTTTATATTAGAATATAATTAATCTAATCAGATTTCGTTAAATAACAGGATAATCCCCCATAATTTTACCTATAAGTGAAAGCATATTTAAATATAGGATAAAATAAAATAATAATTAAGTGGTATCATATGAACACAAAACTAGCAAAAATAATACTGGTAATACTATTAATTATTCTTTGTACAATCATATACACCACCTATCCGGACATAGCACCCAACAATAATTGTTCAACTGTCGCTGTCGGATCTTCTACTGTAGATATCCCGGAGGGTTATGATATTCAAAAAATAAGTTATAATGGAGTTCTTTTTTCCAGTCTAAGAACGAATATAGGAATTTATGAAGTTCAAAAAGGAGGTTCCTTTGACAAGAAAGTCAATCAAATGAAAAGCAAATATGGAAACAATTCCGTCTCAACTTATTCATATACCCTAAATGATACCGAACTAAAGATTGCAATAGCTGAAAATCCAAAAGTAAAAATTAAGGAAACCTACTTTGAAAAAAATGGATTCAAATACCATATCTATGAAAAGGGTTCTGAAGACGAGACCGCATTCAAAACATTATTTGATACAATAAGCAGATGACATTCATTAAAAATATATGCAATACTTCAATAATTTTTTTAAATCATTTCAGGCTTTTATTTGGAATATTCTAGTATATTGCTAAAAGTTTATCTTAAATTATATTTTATAATGGATATTGACCTTCTGTTTCCTTTTTATGTTTTAACCATGTTACTAACATCATATCATTAATCATATACATATTATCATTGGAATACCCGAGTATTGCCTTATTATTTAACGAATCAATATATTTTGTTAATGTAGATTTTGAATATCCTGTTTTTTCTAGAAGAGTATTCCATGTTAACTGCTTTTCATCAACCAATATTTTTATTATGGTTTTTTCGTAATCGTTAAGGTTTCCCCAGATATATAACCACATGATTACTATCTGATCCATTTTCATCATGAAACTTTCTTTAATCATTTCTTCATCATATATTTTACCTGAATCTAAAACATTACAAAACGTATTAATGTATGCAGGTATTCCTCTGGTACATTTATAAAATCTATCAAATCCATCATCCGTAAATTTTATATCTCCTGCTTTTTCATTAAGATACTTGTATGTTTCCTCTTTAGTAAATGCTTCTATATCTATTTGAATCATACGACCGGCAAATGCTCCTCTTTGACCATTAATATCCTCTATTATATCGGCACTTTTACTTACTGAACCAGTGAAAATATAGCATACATTTGATTGATCTTGAATATAACTTCTAAAAAGCCAGAAAAATGCTTCGGGATTTTCAACATGTTTTATAAATTGGAATTCATCAAATACTAGTATAAATGCATCTATTTCATCTGACGTGTCAATTATTTTCTGTGGAAGTTCCATTACAAATTTACTTAAAGCCTTGTAATTCTCTTTAATTTTTGGAATAGGAATATCAAATATACTTGCAGCATCAGTAAATTCATAATCATGTAATTTAATATTCATAATGATATTTTTCAGGTTGTCCTCGAAGTTCTTAAAAACAGATTGTTTTTGTCTTAATGATTCATATATACTCGATAACATCTCTTTTAATATCTCTTCTTCTGTAACTTTTTTGTTTGTTGAATATATCTTTGATATATCAATATATGCTGTTAATGTTTTCTTATCCGTATCATGTAGGATTTTCTTTAAAAGGAATGTTTTTCCCACACCCCTATTTCCAGTTATCAACAATTGATTTGGTAAATCTTCATATATACTGCTTATTTGCAGGTTTATCTTCTTAATATCTTTTGTTCTATTGAAAAAGTATTTATCAATGTTTTTTGGCACAGTAGTAGGCATCATATTTAATAACTCCTTATAATATTAGTTATGTTTAATATATTATTTATATATACCAGTTCGCATAAAAAAACTAGTGCAACATAATTTATAAAATAAAAATAGAAAAAATAAAAAAACTAGTTTGTATAAAAAAACTAGTTCGCCATAATTAAAAAAGATGAACTTTAAAAATAAGACAAACTAGTTCAAATAAAAAAAACCAGTTTGATTATAAATACCGTATTGGATATTAAAAATCAAAAAATGGATAAAAACACTATCAAAAGCCGTTAAATATGAAGAAACATCATTCAATTAGTTAATCTTTTTTATTGTAATTCTGATTACTGGCTTAAAATCTATGGACATGAGTTAACCTTTCTTTGTAATTTTATAGTTTAATGAACATAAATTCATATTCAACCCATACTTATATATAATTGTCCCAAATCAATAATCTGTTGTAGCGTTAGACTACAACGACACTCATCTACATTTCCTTCCATTAAATCGACAAATTCATCCCATGCTGTACCCATATCCACGAGGATAGCTAATTTTTCAACAAAGTGAGTGCTTAATTCAATCATTCTATCTATTTCATGTCGGTACTTCCTGTACCAATCTAATCTTTCAATAGGATAACCGCCAAACTTTGCATAGTTTATAATTTACAAGAGTATATTTACAACCATCTGCTTTCAGGGAGGAAGATAGTTTGTCATGTAATTGTTTGTATTCAGTTATTTCTTCAAGGAGTGTTCTCATAATTATCACCTCGTCTAACCTTTCTTCGTAATTTTATAGTTTAACGAACAAAACTTTGAAAAAAAAAGAGGGGGGAGAATAAATCAACCATCACGCTTCTCTAATGCCTTACGACACACACGAATACGACGACGAATCATCCGAAGATACAACCAATCCCAATCATCAGGACGCTGAGGATTATCAGCCTTAAACCGTTCAATCAACTCACCACAAATAACAAAAGTCAACTCCTCCGCCTCCTCATAACACTTAAGGGTTTCCTCATAATGTCCATCATCTTCCAGTAGTTTTCCTTCACCTACCAATTCTATGATTATTTTTTTCTTGTGGTCTTGGCATGCCATCAACGTGTAGTTGGAATATTTTGGCTCCAACTTCTAAGGGTGTTGGCTTAGCCTCTGGGGTTGGTTTTGGTTTTTTGTCTTGTTTCTTTTTTAGGAATCCGAACATATTGTATTCACTCCTCATCTGTGTCTTCTTTTTGTATGGTGACTTTTCCTTCATCTGTTAGTTTCCAGATAAGGGGTGTCCCTTTTTTTATATCCATTATTTCAGATATCGTCTGGGGTATGCTCGTTGTGAGTACCCCTTTGCCTTTTTGTACTTTAGTATTTCTTTCAATTTTCATAAATTCTCACCTTTACTATATTGCACTACTCTATAATATGTCTTTATAGTATAAGTGTCTTTCGGTAACAAAAACCCAAAAAAAGAGGTGGGGGTTAATAATACATTTTTTTCGGTGATGCATTTATCATTTTTTCTCTATCGTAAAAAAACAAACAACTTCCCATTATAACATCCATTCTGTATATTATAGCATGGCACACTTACCATTCGTCCTTCATTACCAAACCGGAATCCGTATCCTTCAGTCTAACCTTTCTTCGTAATTTTATAGTTTAACGAACTCTTTATATTTTTATTTATTTTAAGTATTTAAATAGTTTTTTATCCTTTTTTTAAAAGTATTATTAGGAAGGATATTTATTATTACTTTTTTTGCTGTGCTTTCCTAATTTTTACCATTGTAAGTAAAATCCCCTATATTCTCTTTCATTCATTATGCTATCTTTTAATTTTCTGCTTTGTTCCTGCATTATTTCCTGATATGTCATTAAGTTATCATTATATGTTATTTGACTATTTATTTTATCCAATATTTTTTGTGCTAATACTTTTCTTGCTTCTATTTTTAATCTATTGGATCTTTTATCGATATCATCAATTTTTATCTGTCTATTGTTTATCAAGGATAATACGCTTTTATCTGTTATTTGTTGTCTGAATTCTTCTATTAAGTCATATGTTAAGCTTGTTCTACCTTTCAAATCAGAATGTAATAATCCACAGTATGGATCTAATTTTTCTTGTAGTATTATTCTTGTTATTTCTGAGGCAAGTATTGAATAACCATAGTTTAGCATAGCATTTAACAAGTCATTTCTGGGTTTTTGATTTCTGTTTTGAAAGTTTATTTCTTTTGGTGTTAATTCTTTTATGCAAGCCCAGTATATTTTTGATGTTTCTCCTTCAATGCCTCTGATTATGTTTTTCATGTAATTAATATTTTTGTTTTCTCTTATTTCAAGTTTATCCATTTTTTTATGTTTTCTTTTATTTGTTTTTGTTTTTCTTGTACGTTACTGTATTTTTTAGTCTTGTTTAGAGTTTTAATTGTTGAATATTGGTTTTTTATTTTTGATTTTATTATTTCTTTTGATATTTTAACTCCGTTGTAGTTTTCACTTGTTTTGTATTGTTGTTTTCTTAGCATTATGTCATCAAAGTGTGGATTAGTGAGTATGTATTCTATTTGTCCATATTTGTTTATTGAGATTAGCGGAATGTTATGCTTTGATATTAATGTTAATGCATCGAATGTTACATATCCTTTTGCAAGTAATGTTATGTCAGTTACTTTTCTTGGAGTTATTTTGTATATTTCATCTTCTTTTTCTTTTATTTGTAGCAATTCACTTTTTTTATGTATAGATTTATTGTATCCTTCGATTATTATTTTCATGGTATCATATTATTTTGTATTTTTCTTCTTCTAGTTTTATTTTTTGTCCTATTTGTGTTATGTTTTTGTAGGTATTAGGTTTTAATGGTATTATTATTATCGTGTCTTGTAGATTGTTTTGTTTTGTCATCTTTTCTTCTAGTATTTTTGTTCTTCTTTTTTGATTTCACCGATAAATGTGTTTTCTGTAATTTCTCGAAATGCAAATATTTGTAATTTGTTTTTAATTTTTTCTTTATCTTTTTTGTATTTGATTTTTGTTATTATTATCATTTTCATATTTTTATTTTTATATTTTTTGTCTTTTATACTCCTATTTTTTCCAAGACACTTAAGATTGATAGAAGTAGTAAATATAATTAAGTACATGTATACGCTGTATATAAAAAATAGTATTTTTTAGGAGTTGAATTTTTCCACATTAAAATTGTGTATCATTTTGAAGATACTCTAATATTTTTTTATTATCCATATTTTTTTCAATGATGAAATTATTTCCCATAGATTTTTTTTAAGATTAATTTTCATGAGCAAGTGTATTACTTTTTTAAAATATTCATCATACTTCTTAGCCACATATTTTTTCAAAGACTTTTTCGTTTCATTTTTTTAGGGAAAATTTTACTTCGTTATACAGCGGTATAGCGAAGTAAAAAAATAGGCCAATTTTAAAGTGGTTTAAAAATACAAAAATAAGTCATTTGATATACATGTAATGATACTATTTTTACATTTTCGAGAAGTTGGATTTTTTGCCAAAAAATAGCATTATACATATGCAATTGTTATATTTCAAGTGTATATTGATTTTAAAAATTACGATGCGAAAAAAATTATAAAAAAGTAGAAAGAATTAAATATATCATGATTTTTATTATACATTTTATCATCAAGTAACTCGTTACTACATGAATGCAAAAATTTCTGGAGGAATATAAATAATATCTCCTTTTTGAACTATTTCAGAGGTAGTATTTGATATAATGATTCCATGTGATGATTTATAACGAGACATAGCATCATTTATCTGACTTTTATCCGTTTTAACATTAACTAAGGCAATTTTATTGACTACAAAGTTTAACAATAAATGAGAAATGAAAGAATTTACATCCCCTTTTTTAAAGTTTACTTATGCTAAATCTCTAATTTATGATTTAAGTTAGCCTGATAATAGAAAATTATTTATTAATAATTAAATATATATTATTATTATATTATTATAATTAAATATATAATATACATGAAGTAGAAGGAGGAGGATTTGTTGTTGACATGAAATCTTAAAATATAATAAAATGAGTTTTAATCTTATATTAAAATTAAAACTATTATTATTAATCGAATAAATTAATATAACTTGAAGTGAACACTTTTAAATGATTAACTGAGAATACATAGTAAAAAATACTCTTTGATTTGAAAATAAAAAGAATAAACCTATTTCAGGTGATTTAATGAATAATAAATTTTTAATAGTGAGTATAATAGTGTTTTTATTATCTTTATCGGTTGTATGTGCTTCAGATGTCAATGAATCTCAATCTGAAAAAACACAAACACTTGAAGTGGATAATGATGATATTAACTCAAATGTAAATGATTATAATATTGTTTCTGAAAATATTGGAAAAAAAAATGAAAGTGATTCGGAGAAGATAAACAGGGAATATAAAAATAAAACAGTAAAAAGGGATGATGAATCATCAGATATCTCATTAATTGTTTCAGCTACTGATATCAAATATGGTGATACTGCCAGTATATTTGGAACACTTAATAATAATACTGTTCCCTTAATGCAGGAAGAAATAACATTGCTGTTAAATGATGAGGAGTACACGACAACAACTGATGTGAATGGAGAATACAATTTCAGCATAACTGATTATGATATAGGCTTAAATGAGGTGGTGGTATTTTATGATGGTGAAACAGACTTCGTATACAATATCACTTCATTTACTGTACGGAAATTAAATACAACGACGATAATAACTAATGCTATTGGAGTAGTATATCATAATGTAATTGAATGTGCTATCGTTACAGATGAATGTAATTATGTTGTGAATGAAGGTTTTGTAACATTTATTCTAAGAAATCAAGTTATTGGGACAGCGGATGTTATAAATGGGCTGGCAATTCTGAATTTCGTGTATAATATCAGTGTAAATGATACTATACAGGCGATATATAGTGGTAGTGACATTTATAATCCGTCCAATAGCAGTCAGGTTATTGTAATTCGCAAGCAATATGCAAATATAATAATATCTCCGGTATTCTGTTATGTGAAGGATACTGTGACATTTACTGCTTGGATACTCGATGAGGATCATAATAATGTTTCATCAGGAAAGTGTGTGATGAAAATTAATGGTAAAACGGTCAAGGATGAAAATGGCAAGGTAATCTATGCTAAGGTAAACAATGGAATATCCTCATTTAATGTTACATTGCCGGCTACACTTGAGGGTATACATAATTATACTATAGTATATTCTGGAAGTAGTGCGTATAATGGTAGTCGTACAACAAATACGTTGGTTGTATATAAGCGAAATTATACGGTTAACTTAAATGTAACGCCGAATCCGACAAAAAGGGGAGGTACTGTTAACTTAACAACGACCATAAACAGTTCCAATCTTAATATAAATGGTGGAGAAGTAATCTTTAAGTTAAATGGAAAGACCCTTAAATATGATAATGGAACGGTAATCCAAGTAGGTGTACTGAATAATGAAGCAGAACTATCATATATAATACCTGAGTCACTTAGCATAGGTGATAAGACAATGAAAGCTGTTTATATAGATGAATTGTATGATAGGTACGAAACAGAATCCACATTCACCATCGCAAAACAGGATATTTATATCGTGTTAGAAGAAATCGATTATTATGCCAATAAACTTGTAATCAAAGCAGATGTTTTCAATGAATTTAACCAAACAATCAACAGAAATATCACATATGCAGTAAAACTAAACGGAGTAACCCAATTAATATCTAATACGAATGGCAGTACAATTAATGCTCAAATGTACAACAGATACAATCCAAACAATTATACATTATCTATTGTAATTGGTGAAAGTACTGGATATACTTCCTATATATATACAAATAATATCACATTACATAATCCAAAGATAAGCATTGAAAATGATGAGATATATCGCTGTAGTTACAATGTATTTACAATTTTCATACCATCTGAATACATCAGTCAAAACAATACTTTACTGTTATACTTGGATGAATTATTGTTATTAAATACAACAATTATCACAGATAATTTCACAGTAGATTATTACACGCCAATATTTTATGAAGGAAACTATACCTTACATGCAATAATAATGAATGAAAATAATCAAAACTTAAAACAAGAAGACAAAAATATCACCATTTTATCAGATTATATCTATGTCAACTCAAATGGGGACATAAACAGTAATGGAGATACGATAAACAATCCCACCACATTAGAAACAGCAGTTAATATAGCAAATGATAATCAGATAATACTATTATCCACATTAACAGATACGGACACTTATCTTATGACAAATTTAACTATAAACTCTACTTCACACAACATTAAAATCATGGCTCAAGCAAATAAAACAATAATATTTGATGGAAACAATACCAATAATTGCATGAATATTTCAAATGATTATGATGTTACATTCAGTAATATACGATTTATCAACGGATATAACAATGATTGTGGGGGATTATTTGTAAATACTGGAAATTTGACAATAATTAACTACACAATAGAAAATAATCATGCATTTTCAATGGCGGGTGCGATATTTAATAGGGGCAATATCACACTTCTAAACAACAATATCTCTGATAATTCCGTGATAAACAACTCTTACTCCCTAAAT
Source organism: Methanosphaera sp. BMS (assembly GCF_003268005.1). NCBI lineage: Archaea > Methanobacteriati > Methanobacteriota > Methanobacteria > Methanobacteriales > Methanobacteriaceae > Methanosphaera > Methanosphaera sp. BMS. The sequence goes on from NZ_CP014213.1 coordinate 848,357, forward strand.
AATGATACATTGAACCATAAGGGTGGAATAATCAAGAGTCTTGAAGGCAACATATTTTTAATAAACAACAGTATACATAATAACTCTGCTACTTTTGGTGGCGTAATTTCAACTAATAATAGTAGTGTATACTTATTAAATAATACCTTTTCAAATAATGCCGGAAATATAGGTGGTGTGTTAGATTTATCGGACACATTATCAATACAATACAACAATATATTCACAGGTAACTATGCAAAAAAGGCGTCAGTACAAAGATCCATATCTTCATTAGACTTTATCAACAATAACATTTATATAAACAATAACGCAACAGAAAAAGGACTATTATTAATTGATGATTCCACTACCACAGTCGATAATTGTACATTTAACTATAATCATGCTAGATATGCATCTTCCATTTACTCTACAACAAGCAACTTGAATATCAACAATTCAGTATTCAATTATAACAATGCTTCAGTTCAGGGCGGAAGCATAATCAGTAAATATTCCATTGTCGTGATAAATAACACATTATTTAATGAAAATAATGTTCTTAATGGTGTAGGTGGAGGGATATATTCTGAAAATAGTAATTTATACATTGACAATTCAACATTCACCAACAATACCGCTAAATACGGTGGAGCCATCTGCGTAATTGGAGAAAATGAAAACATTATAGAAAACAGTCATTTCCTATCAAATAATGTATCAATCGATGGTGGTGCAATATACTCATCCAAAAGCCTGTTATACCTCAACAATAATACATACACCTCAAACAATGCACAGAACAATGGTGGTGCAATCTCAGCAACAATGTTAAACACCCTAGAAGTAACAAACTCCACCTTCCAAGACAACAATGCAAACAATTACACAAACATACACACAATAGAAACAGTAACTCTTATCAATAATAACTCATTCGACTTAAATACGATGAAAACATCCGTTATCACAAATGAACTAACAGGAAATATAAATGACAATTACTGGGGAACCAATACACCGGATTTTATGACAATAACAAACAACAACTCTCCGCAAACATGGAAAATAATAGAAAACAATGAATACATGACAATAAACAACACCAACACCACAGAAATACAAACAGGACTCAAAACATTATCCATAACAAACAATCATAACAACCAAGTAAACACATTAATACCTAAAAAAGATATAAACCTAATAACAGATGACATATTAACCACAACAGATACCAACATCACAATAAACATAACATTTGATGAAAAAATAACTGCAACCATTCAAATAATTTTCCCTGATGAAACAATCATACAACAATATTTAAGTAACACCAACCAAACAAGCATAACATATAAAACAGGCATTCATGATGGTTTAGAACAGATACATATAAATTTAATCGAATCGGGTAGTTATGTTGCTAAAAGCAAGTTATTAAATATATTTGTACAAGATGATTTATCATCATTTAATTTAAATGATTACAACATGGTTACATCAGTTAAAAATCAAGGCTCATCTAATGCGTGTTGGGCATTTGCAAGTCTTGGCACACTAGAATCAGCTATACTCAAATCATTTAATCAGACAACAGATTTCTCTGAAAATCATCTGAAAAACATTATCAACAAATACAACATCAACGGAACAGATGCAGATGCTAATACAGGTAGTTCACTACTTAGACCAATTAATTACCTGTTAAGCTGGACAGACCCAGTAAATGATTTGGATGATATATTCTTTGAAGAAAGCATATTGTCTGATGATATTCCATCAACATTCCATATTCAGGACGTGGTATTTCTTGAAAATTACAACAGTTTAAATCCACAGGATATAAAAAATGCAATATTAAAATATGGTGCATTATTTACAGATTTAAGTGTTAACGGAAGTTGTGATCATACAAATAAGACAATAGAAGATAATCTAATAATATCCACTACAGTAAATTATTATAATCCTACAATAACAAGTCCTAATCACGCAGTATCCATTATAGGATGGGACGATACATATAGCAGATATAACTTCAATAACAATGGAAGTATTCCTGTGGGTGATGGTGCTTTTATAATCAAAAATAGTTGGGGAACCGATAATGGAATCAGTGGATTCAACTATGTATCATATTATGATAAAAGCCTCGGAACAGACGGATTCATAGCATTCCTATTAGATAATAGATGTAATTATTCCAATATTTATCAATATGAAACATGTAGTGTATACACATTTGACAGTAACAGTACTGAATTTACTATTGCAAACAATTACCATTCACGAAGTGCAGAACAAATACAAGCCGTAGGAACATTCTTTGATAAAGAATCCAACTATACGCTTGTAATCTATAAAAATGGTGTAGAGCAGTATACTCAAGATGGTAATATCAACCATGCAGGTTATCAGACAATAAAATTAAAACAATACATACCATTAAATACTGGAGATGATTTCACGGCAATGTTAACAATTAAAAATAGTCACGTGAAGATATTTGTTCAAAACATCTTAACTGTAACTACTGAAAATATCACGGATGAATCATTCATATTTAATAGCACAACATTGTATAATTTAAGAAAATACCATTTAACAGCATGTTTAAAAGTATATACCGGATATGACAATCAAACAACACAAAACACCAACATCACAACCGGACAAATAAACATATACATACCACATAATGAACCTTCACAAATACCAGATATAATAAATAACCAGACAAATATCAGTTCAAATAATTCACTATACACAATAAAAATACCAATAATATGGTATAGCCCAACAGGTACGGAAATATCATATGATAAATCCTTTGATATTGTCATTGCTAACGAAAGTCATTATTTCGAATCTGAACAATTAGTCAGGACTTATCTATCATTAAATGGAACTGCCATAATGAATTATGAAAATAAAGAGGGACAAGGATTATACATCAGTAAAGAGGATGATGGTTCATTTATTAATATAGAATTAGTATATGATTTTACCGAAAATACCAACTTTTTAAGTATAATATTCAATAATACCGATGGTTCTTTGGATAATAAGGCCAGTATCATAATAAATAATAATGTACTTTGCAATATAACTATTTATCCAGGATACAATTCTACTCTTGACTGGTATAGTATACAAGAGGATTTCATTACAATATTCTCTTATAACAACCAACAGATTCAACGAGTTGAACCTATATACTACTACAATAAATATAATATCAATGTTACTCAAACATACTTCATTACAAAGACAAAAATAAACACGACAGACTTCTTAAACACTAGCAATACTATTGTTAACCATTTAATTTATACTGCCGGTAAAGTGTTCTATTCAAATGATCTGCTTGCTGATACAATTGCAGAAGCATTAAATGTATCAAATCATAGAGAAAATTATACCGTAATCTTATGCGGATATAATGGCAGAGTGTATATTAGTGCATTGGATCCCAATATGGGCATGATGATAAATGGGGCTAATGATAACAAGATAATGTTCAGATTCATCACATCCTACATGTTATCAATCTTAGAAGAAAAAGCGTTGGATTCATCCCATCCAGTTAATTCAGCCTTAAATAATATATTGGATGCTTTTGATACAAATTCATATAATGTCTTTGAGGATGAAAATTATCTTTACTTGGTTTTAAATGATAACATGAATACGACGTTGACTATGGATAAAAATACTGGTTTGATTGTTGATTACATCCAGTATGGAGATAATGTAATCCATGGAGTTCAAAGTGATGATGATTATACATTTACCGGATTTGAGATTGGCTCTCCAGAAGCTGAATTACAAAGAACCGTTGGATCAATATTAATGTCAGCTGCACCATACTGTGTGGGAATACCAGCTGTTGGTCCATTTTTAGTTCCAGTTGTTTATGTTGCTGGAGCACTCATATGTGCTGATGCTTGTGGTCTTTTAAACTTAAATCAATTAGATAATACAACTAGATTGATTAATTTTGGTTGGGATGTTGCAACATCATTTCCAGTTGATCACATGATAGGATTCATAGCAGATAGTAAAAAGATAGCCAGTATCTTTAAAAACAGTGAAATGATTGAACAATCAGCTAAAAGTGTGGAAAATACATTAAAATCCACCATTAAAAGTAGTAGTAATTACATTAAAGTAAAATGCATGGAAATATTACAGGATACATACTTCACTTTAGATGAAATAACACGTCTATCAAAGGTTACCGAGAATATAGTTAAAGGATTTTTAAAAGTATTAAACCTGCCAGTACCCAAGACAGTTTATGATGAATTCTCCAAGGATTTGAATTTACTGTTTAAATTGGATACAGAACCACTAGCAGAACATTCCATATTAAACAAGGCAACTTATGAAATCTTTTGTTCCAGATTAGGTCAGGAAAAAAGCAATATAATGGGAATATGTTATTTCTATTATGGATTCTCTAAAGAAGCTGTTGAAAACTTTTATCATGACTATAGTGAAAAGGTAATTATGAACATAACTTTAAGCATGGAAAACGAAATATTAGAACTATTCCATGAACAATATAAAATTATTTCACTACTTAATTTAAATAAATCCCTGATTATTAATGATTATGAACACTATTATGTAGCAGAAGATTATTATGATACAATGAGCGTGGTATTATGAAGTATTGTGAGAATTGTAATGCAGAAAACCTTAACGAGCAGATATTCTGCCGTAAATGCAACCATCAATTTGAGGATTTTGACTGGAATACAGTTGAAAGAGAAAATGTCTACGCGGATTCTTTGAATGACCAGTTCAGACAGACCGAACAGGATCTTCATGAAAAACACTTCAACGTTTCATTAAAAAAGGATGGGATAAAATTCATCATATGGACAGTAATATGTATTTACGGAATGTATTATGGAATACAGCATTCATGGCTATGCTATTATATTTCACTTCTTACTTATGGGTTACTTTTTATCTTCAAGTATTATAAGTTGTTTTTTAAACTCTTTAATGTTAGACTTCAGGAGAAAATCGGAAACAAAACATTCAATAATTACCGCTTAGAAAGCAAAGGTTTAATTGTAGGTGGAATAAATACATGGATGTTCTTTTATCCTTTAATTCCTATTATGGGTAATGAGTCTGGATTTATTGCATATTCAATGGCATTTCCTATCGGATTACTCTATGTTATTTTTGGTTTGGTTTTTTTCATAAGATCAGATGTATTCAATCAGTATAACGATAATTATTATGTTATAACCATTTATTTAATGTTTATGATGCCAGCTACTGCCTTATTCGGATTAGCAAGTGTGGCTTTATATTATTTATTAGATAATATATTTTTGAATATTTCATTAATAATATTATATTATCTGATATTGTTTCCGGTATTGTTTTTGGATAAAGTAAATCAGCATACAAAACATGATATAAGAGGACCATTACATTGGTTTTTATTTTATGCAATTGGAGCACCATTTATTCCAGCTATATTATGTTTTATATTCATGTTTTCATCAGGTTTAATGGTTAGTTGAACATACTTTATTTCTTTATTTTTTTGGATATTGATTCTTTAAAATAGGAATAATTAATCATGCTAATATTTGTTCTAGATTTTATTATAGAATGTAAGTCTCATTTTTTTTAAATTAGTACATCATTTAGTAGTTTTGAGGAGGATTGTATATAATTAATAGTAATTTATTTATTAATAATTTGATATACAGTATTAATATATATGTCTCAACAAATGTAATAAATGTGATAGGAGGGATATTATGAAGTATTGTGAGAATTGTAATGCAGAAAACCTTAACGAACAGATATTCTGCCGTAAATGCAACCATCAATTCGAGGACTTTGACTGGAATACAGTTGAAAGAGAAAACGTCTACGCGGATTCATTAAATGACCAGTTCAGACAGACCGAACAGGATCTTCATGAAAAACACTTCAACGTTTCATTGAAAAAAGATGGGATAAAATTCATCATATGGACAGTAATATGTATTTACGGAATGTATTATGGAATACAGCATTCATGGCTATGCTATTATATTTCCATTTTCATTTATGGGTTACTTTTTATCTTCAAGTATTATAAGTTGTTTTTTAAACTGTTTAATGTTAGACTTCAGGAGAAAATCGGAAATAAAACATTCAATAATTACCGTTTAGAAAGTAAGGGTGTAATTAGTGGAGGAATATTCCTATGGATGTTTTTTTATCCTTTAATTTATTTTTTTGATGATTATGCTAGATTAGTTCTCTTTTCAGGTGTAATTCTTGGTGGATTAGTATATATCCTTTTTGGTTTGGATTTGTTCATTAGACCACATGTATTCAATCAGTATAATGATAATTATTATGTTATAACAGTTTATTTAATGTTTATAATGCCAGCAGGAGTTTTTTTGGGATTTTTATTAGGTGCAACGTATTATTCTACCCATAATGATTTAATGGCAGTTTTTTTATTGGGTTTATATATAATAACTATAATTCCGGTTTTATTCTTGGATAAAGTTAATAAACATACAAAACATGATATAAGAGTACCAGGATCATGGTTTCTCTTTTATTCAATTGGAGCACCCCTTATTCCAAGTGTTTTATTGTTTATATATGTAGTATTAGGTTTATATAAATACATCCCCATCTTTTTATAGATGAGTATCTAAATTAAGATATATTAAATTTCATAAAGGGTTAAAAACCATATATGAATGGTGATCAAAATAGGATTCATAGCAGATAGTAAAAAGATAGCCGGCATCTTTAAAAATAGTGAAGTGATTGAACAATCAGCTAAAACAGTAGAAAACACCTTGAAATCCACCCATAAAAAGTAGCGATAATTACATAAAAACAAAATGCATGGAAATAATACAGGATACAATATATTTTGCTGGATGAAATAACACATCTATCTAACCAAAAAACGGAAGTGATTAAGTTTTCAGTTGACAGTCATGATGAAGATGAAGCCTGGGATGTATATAATGGAATACTGGATATTGAGGATTGTGATGATCCGGTTGCGGTACAAAATATATTGGAAAGTGAAATAGATCCCTGATATGATTCGAGTTATTTTCATTATACTGATTATAATCCAAATAAGAATAGAGAAAATAAAAAAGATATTTGTAATACATGGACATGCTGTCTGCTGCTTATTATCCTATTTATCCTCTATCTAACAATTATTTAAAGATTTAAGAGGGTTATTACTCCTTCCCCCATTTTTAACTATATCAACTTATTCTTTTTAATGACAATCATTCACAGAATATCTAAATCCCAATATGTATTTACATAGAAAGAGTTGGTGAGTATTTAAGATTTGATTAAGGCAGAATCAGATTAATCTTCAAGTTTTCATCAGCATTACTATAATCCAAATTATAATCCAAATTAATGAAGGATGAAAAAAAGGGTAGTATTAAGAAGAGAATGCTGATGCTACTTTTTATAATATACATCATTTATTTAACTATGCCTACATTAATCTGATGAATTATTATTTTTTTATCCGGAGCTTCCTTCTGTAATTTAACAAGAAAGTACACCCTTACTTATTATATTTAAAAAGGAAAGAGATAAACCATTGGATTAATAAGAAAAACAAAATTTTAAAAAAAAATAAATAATATCCTTCAAGAAAGATAAATATTAGATGTCACAAAAAAATAAAATAGAGAGGAAAGTTAATATTCCTTTTCCCTATTAAGGAAAATTAATTATTCCTTTTCCTTATTAATATTAAAGCAAGTACAATCGCAGTTACAAATACTACCGCAAATAGTATTGTAACATTGATGGTAATGCTAAAAATAATTAATATTAACTATAATATTAATATTATAACCTCCAATAAATATATGGAAGGAGATCCCAATCTCTTTCCAACATTTCTTGAAGCCCTTAAACAATTTTTACCCTATAACCCATATTATTTATTAATTTTTCATGATTAAATCAGGTTAATTACTTAATAGATTTCCGGAGTTTCCTCATGAAGTTCTGTTGGCATATTATTCTCATAACCGTCGTTTAACCATCTCATTTTTAGATATCTGCAACGTCAATTCATCAACGCAAGTAAAAATCAATTAATAAAAAAACCGGGCATTAAAAAAATATTTAAATCATGAAGATTAAATATAATACTATAAATTTAGGATAAACTAAAATGATGATAAAATTTACCAAAGATGAAATAAGAAACATACTCATATCCATAATAGTAATAAGCATACTCTTTACAATCAATACGACACAGAAAATCGGATGGACAAACAAAGAGATAATAAACATACTTATCATAACACTAATACTCTTTAGCATCTCACTTATAGCAAAGATCTACTCACAGAAATACCTGGCAAGAAAATATCACTATCACATCGAATATAAGATATGGGGATATGGAATAATATTTGCAGTAGTAACTATGCTTTTAAACATATTCATAATTACACCCGGATACTTCAAATACGGATTATACGACAGAATAGCAACAGATGAGGAAAAAGCAAAAATCGCCGTGACAGGATCTGCAATAAATATAATTCTAGCAGTAATATTTTTGATGGCATTGATTATCCTAAAATACAGCATTATGACAGCGAGCATAATCAAATTAGCAATGCTTATCGGATTCTACATAAATACATACATGGCAGTATTTAACTTAATACCATTCATGACATTGGATGGAATGAAAATAGTTGAATATGACATGAAAATGTGGATAGCACCAATGACCATATCTGCAATTCTTTTAGTAATAACATTTACAAGTTATATAATATAAACTAATTTCCCCTACTTTTTTTTCAAAAAATTCATCCATTATTCAATTTTACATACATTAAATCAAATGGATCAATACCACTTCACGATTAGATAGTAAAATGCAGCGTGAAATGAGAATATCCAAGAATTCACATCAATTTATTTAAGTGTTTTTGAACAACATATAAATATTTGAATTGTCAAACTAAGAATAGAACAAATGTTATTGTTGTGAAAATGATGAGATTAAAAAAAGGTTTTAAAAATACTATTGGCATACTGAAATTAGCATCATTATATCTGATGGCAAGTGACGACGACGATAATAATGCATATGATGAAATGATGGAAAGATGGCGTGAGATAGACCAGGATCCACGTTATGATATTTATCGGGACAATCCAAGATATAATGACGTTTTTACTCCACCAAATTACTGGGAAGCATATCCGGATGACCCTCGAAATCCATATAGGGATGACAATACCTACTATGACCAGGAATATGATGAAAATAACACCATAACTGTAAACAATGAAAATACCGAAAAGACGGAAAACAACAATACTCCTGCCACAACAACGGATGAAAATTCAAAAGAAAAAGTATACACCGGCAGTACAACCTCATCAAGTGATGATAATAGTGGTTCATTATTAATATTCTGTATAGGTATCGTTTTAATAATCGGTATACTAATGGTCGCTCCTTGGCTGCTTATAATAGTTATACCATTAATAATATGTGCATTAATGAAGTAAAAAAAGTATTTAATAGTAAATCATTACTATTATTTAATCATATGGGAAAATTATAGATGCTGTTTTATTCTTTCATCTATTATTTCCAATATTTTATCGTCAGCCCCTAACGGTTCTGTAAATATTATATTGCCATCGTATTCCACGATGTCCTCTGTTGATACATTTGGTTTCGGATAGTTTTCAACAGGATCCGGATTTAATCCAAGTGCTGTAGGTATGTCAAGCATGGTGTGTATTCCATGAGCCAGGAATACAGGTACTGCTATTACAGTTTCCATATGTTTAATCTTATCAAATGCTTCCGGTATGGATGGATGGGATATGTTCATAAATCCTAACTCTACGATATAATCTGATTTTTCATTGAATTTTGCTGCAATTTCTTCCAATACCTGATTGTTGTACGGCAGTGAACTTCCATGACCTACAAGCAGTATTCCCGTATTTTCTGTATTGGCATCTGGTAATTTATCTAATTCATCATTGATTCTTTTTTCCACTATTTCCACTATCTTATCATCTGCTCCTAACGGTTCTAGGTATATTATTTCACCATCAAATTCTACCGGCTCTGATTTTGCTTCCCTGTGATGATGATGGTGGTGGTGTCCATGTTCATGTGAATGACTGTGTGAATGACTGTGTGAGTGTGTGTGTTCTACTTCCATAGGTTCAAGTGTTAATATGGTTGGTATATCCACTTTGGTATGCATTCCATGGGCTAAAAATACAGGATTTACGATGATTCTTTCCACGCCTGTTTTTTTAAGTGTGTTGAATGCCGTTGGAATGTTTGGTTCTACCAGTTCCATGAATCCTGCTTCTATGTTATAATCCGGCATTAATGCCTGATATTTATCCTTTAATGTGGTTACTACTTCCTTGTTATATGGTTGTCTACTTCCATGACCTACCAATAATATTCCTGTTTTATTACTCATATTTAAACCTCATAATAATAAGTATTACTTTTTATGTCTTCATTTATTAATGTTATATAAACCATATTATTTAAAGCTATTTAATACTTTTTTAAGGTTTTCAGGGGTTTTTGTAATACTTTTTTAATGAAAATAAACAATAACAAACATCATTTTGAATACTGTTGTTTTTAAAGCATTTACTAAAATAAACTTTAAATGATGAATAATAAATTTATTAGGTGATGGCAATTGTCAAAAAAAGTGTACTTAACAAGACTACAATAATCAAAAAAAATAAATAATGATACCAATTATTGAGATTGCTAAAAGATAGTACATCTTTAAGAGGATTATTAACAAACACAATACATAAAATACTATTGATAGATCTTTTCAGAAAAGACAATTTGATATCCACTATCAAATTAACTTTAATTTTAGCTTATTTTATTAAGTAAAGCTTAACCATAATTACATTTTTGATTAGATTTCTTATTAAGTACATATTAAAGTATATACCTTAAATTATATAATATTTTCTAAAATAAAATAAAAATAGAAAAAATAATATCTAAAACATTAACCTTCTATTAACCGGATTAATTTTTTACATTTATGCATAACGTTACCCATTCCAAAGACATTGGCAATTCTTTCTATAGCCTCAAGGTAGCGGATTACCTGATCAAGATAATTATAAATATCCCCACTGTATATGAGGATTGAATATTTTTGTCTGAATTCCATGCTGATTTCAGATGGAGTTAAAGAGTCAATACGCCTCCGGATAATATACTTTGAGATATTTTTTTCAAGACAGTCACAGTACACGTCATCACAATCTCCTTTAAAATCCATCATTAATTTAACCAACATCTTTTTTTCTTTCTCGGGAAGACCATGTATAATATATGGAGTATTAATTAACTCCTTGGTACTGTCAGCAAACAATCTGGCACTTACATAATAAATATTCTCCCTGAATACCTTAATATATGAATCGGTTAAGTATACATTTGATAAGTATTCCAAATTGGTTACTATATCCAATAGATCGGATGTAATGTTTTTTCTGATTAATTCTGCCTCATGTAAATTTAAGAATGACTTGCTTACTGCCCGGCCATAAGGTGTAATGGAATAAATTTTATTTGAAGAATCATAGCATGCCATATTCAAATGAAGCAGCTTATCAACCACATCGCCGAATAACAGTTCACTATCCATTTTATAGTATCTTTTCTTCAAAACATTCTTTTTCACATCACCATATGAGGAAATATCGGCAAGTAATTGTTCATAGATATCATTTGTGCTATATTTAACCTTGATGTCACTGACACTGGATTCAAGTAGCTTGTATGCCATTTCTTCTTCTGAGGTATGTCTGTAATAGTTTTCATCATTGAAAAATATGTATGCCTTTCCCTTATCCTGATAAGTTGGTCGTCCAGCCCTGCCTGTCATCTGATGAAACTCATTTGCAGTTAACCAATCTCGTCCCATACGTAATGAATCAAATATGACCATACTAGCTGGAAAATCAACGCCGGCAGCTAGTGCCGCTGTAGTTACAACTGTAGATATCTCCTGATTAGCATATTGCAATTCAATATCAACCTTTTTCTGATATGTTAATCCTGCATGATAACTATGGGCATTTACATTCTTTTTTCTTAATTGATTTGCTATTTGACTTGTTTTTCTACGTGAATCGGTAAAGATTATGCTTTGGCCCCTATAACCCAATGGTGATATATTATTAAATTCATTTTCACATAATTTTACAATCATATCCATTTTTTGCCTGTTGTCTTCTGTTCCAATCACATGTCTTTCTAGTAAAACAGGCCTTTTATCATATTCAACCAGTTTCATGTTGAAGTTTTGTGTCAATTCGTGGGGATTGTTTATTGTAGCGGATAATCCTATTAACTGTGATTGTGGATATAAACTCATCAATCGATTTATCAGCCCGTTTAATCTGCTTCCCCGTTCTGAATCATCAAGCATATGTATTTCATCGATTACAACAACGCCCAAATCATTTAATGAATCGTATTTGCCGCTTCGGAGTATGAAGTCCAGTCCTTCGTATGTTGCAACGATTATATCGGCATCATGAACGGGTTTTTCTATTATTTTCAATTCATCCGGTGCGTTTATCTTGTTTTTTCCTACTTTTATTACTACATTTAATCCCAATGATGAGTAGGAATCCTTGAAGTACCTGTATTTCTGATTGGCTAGTGCCACAAGTGGGGATAGATATATGAATTTCTTGTTTTGTAATGCTTTGGTTATACCCGCTAGTTCTGCTATTAATGTTTTGCCGGATGCCGTCTGTGATACTACCAGCATGTTTTTGTTATCGAGTAATCCCTCATTTAATGCCAGTACCTGTACAGGTAATAGATATTCTATTCTACGTTTTAGTATGGTCTTGAATATGTTTGGTATATCTACTTCATCTATTGATACTTTTGCAAATTCCGTTTCATTGGAGCAAATAGTGTCATAGAGGGTGATTTTCTTGTCTAATGGATCTATACCATTATATTTTAAGTCATATACCTTGGATAAGTCCTTCGTATTATGAAGAACATCCATAAATCGTTTGCAAGCAGAATAACTGTGATGATATTCACATACATTATATTTCACTTCATCTTCAGCACAATAAGAGCATATCAGGTTATTGCCAAGTTTATATGATGATTCGTCTGTTATTGGCCTTATCCTGCCCATTTTCAGGCATCTTTTACATATCTTTATGAATGAGTATTTTATATCATGTTGTTTTAGGAAGTTTTCGAAATATTCGTCTTTGTTTGTCAGGTATAGCTCCTCTTTTTTAAGTATTTTTATGAATTCCTCCAGGCTTATTTGATGAAATTTTTTTGATATTCGCTGTTTGATATTGGTTATTTGAATTTGGTTATTGTTATTGTATATTGAGAATGTAATTTCCACTCGTAGGTTGGATAGAATATTATCCATTAGTGGTGAGTATATTTTTGATTTTCTATTTTTGTTTATTCTGATAATTAGCATCTTATTAATCATCCCGATATCCATTTATTCAGTACTTATTAATTGTTTATTATTTTTAAGTTATTCATAAATATTATTAATATATTTGTTATTATTAATAAATATTGTTTATTCCCATTATAAAAATATATACATATATAAAACTCATCATAGTGATTTTCATTATCAAGTAAAATATTTAATATTAAACTATTATAATTTATATTATTTAATTAGTTGTTAATATATGTTAAAAAGATATTTTAGAATAGAAAAACAATATAATAATAGAGTTATTGAGGGTGATATCATTACATATAAAAATATGAAAGTTAGTGAAATATTAGCTGACGAAGAGTATCCACATCAAAAATCATTGCAGAATCTATTAAAAAGAATAAGGTCCCTTAACCAATACATCGTTGAGGAAGTAACTGATGATAAAATACTGTTTAAAACACGGGACATGGTATTCATATATGTCGAACCGTTGGATGATTGTGTGAAGGTAAGTACTGATTTTTATGCCGATAGAATTATTGATCTTGCCAACAAATATGAAGTAATACCTAAGACGACAATGGACGGTACGGATACAATCTCATACAGTATAAAAAATCCAATGTTTGTACAATACGGCGTTAGTCTTGCCCAACAGGCATTTACAAGATTTAAAAGATTAAAAATATAAAATCCAATTCTTTTTTTATCCCTTTTTAATGTGATATTCACATTGCACTATTTTTAAGTAATAAACAAAATTAGATTAAGTTAGATGTGAAAAAAAGCTTAAAAAAGGTTTATGAAGGGGGTTATTTATTCAATAGCGTTAATCTGTTGAACTTTTCTGTCAGCATCAATTAATGCGTATAACCAAAGTACAAATGAACCAATTGATGCAATTGGATTATGGAATAAGCCTAAAAAGACACATACCAAGAATATTCCTATTGCAAAAAGATAGTTTTTACTGAATAAATATCCTAGACCTGGTAAAATAAATCCTACTATAAATGTTGCTAATCTACTTGCCATACTATTTTCCTCCCATTCGATATTAATATATTTATACTTTATACTTTATATTATTTCTATTAAACAAATTAAAAAAATCCACATATACAACGAGTAACTACTCATCTTATTTCCATTTTTTCATGTTTCTTGTTGATTTTCTTGTTAGATAGTAGTATAATGTTATATGTTTACCATTTACTTTAATGTATAACTCGGTTATAAAAACATAATCGTAAGTTAAACCTTTTGATGTATCCTCAAGAATAGGTGATACATCAGCATTTTCATCCTCAATACCCGTTACAAATCTGTTATATATATCCAGGAAGGCATACTTATCCACTTTACATATCTCATCCAAAATCTGTAAAGGTAACTCTTCCTGTTGTTCTGTAAATTTTAAATTAGGAAACTTTCTACTGATAGCTTTAAGTAATTGTTTTGATGGTCTTTCATCCATAATTTCACCTGTTAATATATGTAAATTTTTTACACTTAATTAATTATATGTTTTTAATTATTTAAAATAGTTTAGTATAAAATTTAATATCAAAAAATAAAATATTTATAACATTAAGAATATATTTAAATAAGAAACAGTTACTGGGAAGATTTTAGATGAAAAAGGTTAGAATTACCGTGATGAAGAAAGCAAGATACGATGATTTGATTGAAAAATATGAAAATCCATTGGAACATGAATGTGACGTGGAATTAAACCAGGTATTTATAGCCAATGGATGGGAAAGACCTGAAAATCTCTGTGTAAGTGCATGGGAGACTATGAGTCCATTCGTATTAGCATTAAGCTCAGGTGGAGAGGACTTCTATGATGGGTGGATGAAGAATAAAAAATCGGCCATGATATCCTGCAATGACGGTTTTAGACCTGTGAGTTTTCTATTGGAAACACTTGATGATGATGCTGATTGATAAAATAATATAAAAATATAAATTACCTGGAAACATATTATTAATTATAAAAAAACCATAAACATATTTTATATTAAATTAATATGATTGGAGGAATATTCATGATGGATCCAAATGCACTGCTTGGGATGCTTGGTGATAAGGGAAGACTGTCATCAAAACAAATATCTGATATGGTATCACAAAAAAGTCCCATACCAGTTCCATCAGCCGTAATTGATGGATTGCTTAATACCCTGGTTCAACAGGGAAAAATAAAGAAAACTGAAGAAAATGGTGAAGTATTTTATCACTTATGATATTCACCATTCTACCTTTTTTTAAAATATAAACTTACCCCTTTTTGAACTTAAATATACATTATTTTATTAGCCTATTGTCTGAATAATATATTCCAAATAAGCTATGAAGATAATTAATGAGGATTGTTTATTTTTTGATGATTTAATAATTGTTAAATAATTATTCATTTAACTTTCATAGTTACAAAGGTATATATAATTACTTAAATAATATAATAATATATTAATAAATAATAGGTGATTTAATATGGCACAAATAATATTAGAAAGAGACGAATGTACAATGTGTGGACATTGTGTTGAACTGGACGAATCATTATTCACATTTGATGATGATGACAGAGCTACATTAGTAGGATCAGAAAGAGACGACAATGTAGATGAATTAGAAGTAGAAGATACTGCAATATATGAAGAAGCAGAAGAAAACTGTACAGGTGAATGTATAGAAGTTTATGATTAAAAACTTCCATAACCTCTTTTTTTTAGAATATATTTATATTATAACCGCAATTTTCACAGGTTACATTATATTCCGCATTTTCATGATGACACTCAGGACATATGATTACCTTTAGATTATCCACCTCGTAATAGCTGATATCATCCTTTTGTTTAAGTTCCACATCACTTGGCAATTCAAATTCATTGTTATCGGCTTTGAACGTTCTTACCCGGTAATTGAAGTAGTCAGGTATGGTGAAGTTTGATATTTTATCATCATCCAATTTATCAATCACATCATCAAGTATTAGATTAGCATCCGATTGACTGATGTTGTACTCATTCAACAGGTATTGGGCTGATTTGGTGAAATTGTCATGAACTCCTATGACGTTTTCAACAGAGTAAACTTCCTCCAATTCTTTTTGTGTAGTGTTTATGAAGTCCTGAATTCTATCATTGGATTCAACCAGTTTAAGTGCGTTTTTGTCCATGCTTCTTTCTGTTACCTTCTTAAGGTTGTTTCTGAGTTTATATCTGACCATGTCATATTCACGTGGCTTTGCAACACATAATGTGTAACTGTTTTTGGCCAGTGTCGAACTCAAGTCAAAGAATGTTACTGATTCAAGGTGACTGTTATAGTAGTATGTGGAGAATATTTCATCGGATGAATCCTCCCCGACATTATTGTATAGCTTTTTAATGTTCTTGTTTACATATACCTCATCCAATGAGGCGTCCAATTCTATGAAACTGATTATTATGTTTCTATCCAGGCTGAATGCAAGGTTGTATTTAAATAGCAAGTTCATTATGGCCCTATTCGGTCTTCTGAAACTGAAATCATAATTTGTCTTGGTGATATTTGTTAGAATAAAATCAAAGAGAATATTATTTCCCCTGTATTCGGGTATCACATAACATTCACATACGGAATATTTCGGTTTGTCGGCCATTATCAAGTCAACCAATGCAAATCCCACTACCTTATCATTATATTTTAGTTCTTTGAAGATTACATGCTTATTTTCAGTGTATTCAAGTATATATCTTTCATCCATTATGGATTTGTAAATATCTTCATAGTTTTCTTTAAGAAAGTCATTCAAATTATCAAAATTTACTTTGTCAACACTCATTTTATCACTGCATCATTTATTTTAAATACTATATTATATTTTATTATTCATTTTAATTAAGTCTAACATTTGATTATTCTACTTGTAAGTATATTAAATATAATCTGTATATATAATTATAGACCAATGCATTTAAAGGAGTTTTTTATATTGAAATTAATAGTTCAGAGAGTCAGCCAGGCCAGTGTTGAAGTTGATGATGAAATTGTTGGAAAAATCGGCGAAGGTTTTATGGTCTTGGTAGGCTTTGGTGTTAATGATACAGAAAAAGAGGCGGACTTTTTGGCAAATAAACTGTTGAAGCTACGTATATTTGAGGACGATAATGACAGGATGAACCTGTCGCTTCTTGATACGGATAATGAATTGTTGTTGATTCCACAGTTTACCTTATATGCCAGCACTAAAAAGCACAGACCGTCATTTCATAAGTCCATGAATCCGGATGATGCGAATTTGCTGTTTGAATACTTCTGTGATAAGTGTAGTGAAAAGATACATACCGAAAAGGGTGTTTTTGGTGCACATATGAATGTAAGCCTGATTAACAATGGCCCTGTTACGATTTGTTTAGAAAAAGAGTATGAGGAATAGATATGAATAATTATGAATTAGAAAGTAAAGAAAAGATTACTATAGACATCGAAAAGTTGGAAAGAAACCTGAAAGAAGTTGCGGATATAACCTTTGTTGATAAAGAAAAGGAAGTTTATGATCGTGCGGTTGATTACATGAATGATTCCAAGTATTATCTTGATAAGGGTGATAATAGAACTGCTTTTGGTTGTATCGAGTATAGTCATGGATTGTTGGATGCACTACGTATGATTCATGGATTAATCTAATTATTTTTTTTATCAAATATTTTAGTAACCTTTATATACTTTAAGATACAGATGATAATTAGAAATATATTAAATAAGAGGACACAATAAATGAAAGATTATATGCAAAGTAATTATTCAAACCTTGGAAATATAAACATAAACAACATATTGAACGTCACATACATAATCTCATTCATATTCCAATGGTCATTGCTATCAATGATTATAAACCTATTTACAATGGGAATGATAAGACGGGAACTATTTGTAATATTCATATTGGATGCCATATCCATGCTAATTATCAAGGAAAAAAGCATCATAAAGCCATCATTTGTACTCACGCAACTATGGAATCTGATATCATTCATATTCAAAACAGACAAGATAAATACAAACAATCCCCTTGAAATAATTATGATGCTCTCAAATGCCAGAACAAAAATTTCCGATTCATTCAAGACACTCAAAGATAAAATCACCAATGTAAAACATTCCATCAATAGCGTTGAACGAGAAAACAGAAAATATGAGAAGACAAGAGATTTGAATAAATTCAGTGATGAAATAGGAAGTAAAGTAACCGTTGAATCAGTATCCAACGGTGAATATGACAAGAAGACATTCAAATACAAGGACAGGACACAAAGCTATGTCCACATGCTTGAGGCAAACGGATATAAAAACTACAGACAATATAGTCTAAATCCACAAATCAGTAAATCATACATCATAATAAACAAAAACAAAGACCTGATAGATATAGAAAACAACAGGATAGACATCAAACATGACCACCCCGACTACAAATTCATAATAGATGGATGGAAAAACTAGTTACAACCCCCCCTCCATCATCTCATTTAATTGAATTTTTCCTAATTTAACAGTTGAAGTTATTAAATATATTTATCTACTAAAAAAATCATAAATAGCATTATAGATAATAGTTTAATAGGTGATTTAATGACAGAAGAAATAGTATTATGTGCATGCAGTGGAATGAATCCACGTGGAGAAGTAGCAAGGGCATCAGTATATGACTTGGCACAGGAAGAGGATAACTGTTCTGTCTGTTGTATCGTAGCGACAGGTGGAGGAAAACAGAAATACATAGACCTGGCCAGCAGTCATCCAGTAATAGTTGTCAATGGATGTAAACAGAACTGTACGACAACACTCCTGAAAGAAAAGGGTATTGATGTTGAAAAAGTATTGGTAGTACCTGAAATACTTGAAGAAAATGACATGACCGCTGAATGTACAGTTAGAATGAATGAAAACGATGAGAAATGTGTTGACATATTAAAAGAAGTAATTAAAAAAGAAATAAAAGACATGTAATCATAGACATCCCAGATTACATCATACAATAAAAAAAATACAATGATTAACCCATCATTGTATCAACTATTTTTTTTTAATTTTGAAATTAGATTATCCTCGTAATATTGGAGTACTGAATGTTGTTGGCATAGAAGTCATCATCCACATTCAAGTTGACTAAAACCTCCTTGATATCCGGATGCATGTTTAAGTAATATTCACACTCACTTTTAATGCCGAATGTATTGTTGCTGATTCTTTCCAACTCCATTGTATTCTGATTTGACACACCTAATGCATAATCCTTTGTTATGCTCTTATTTTTATAGCGGTTATAGTTTTCCATATCCCTAACAAGATAATCAAACGCCTCCTTTTCACTGGTTAATCGTTTGATTTCCAAATTAACGTAATCCTTCAGTGTATCATTACCTGATTTATCATCAAATGACTGCAGTATAAGTATTTCCTCATTGATATAATTTGTCTTGTTCTTAAATACATCTATACTCTCATCACTTGTTGTAATGCTCTTGTTATAATACTTTGCAAATTCCATATCGCTGATGTTTTCTATTGAACTTGCCTGGCTGACAGTCCGGTTAAACTCACTTTGACTATTGTTGCTTGATATAAGCCCGATATTGATAAAGCCGAGGACAATTATCATCAAAAAGATAATCAGCAAGAGTATTATCTTCGTTTTATCGTTCATATCTATCATCAATTCAATGAATCGATCATGTCAAAGAATTGGCTGTACTTATCAAGCATCTCAATTAATTCATCAGACGAAGTTGTTTGTATTTCTATCTGATTTAACTTATCTTCAATTCTGAGCTTTATTCTTTCATCATCCAATCCTTCAAAGTTTTGTTTAAATACGTTGACTACTTCCGCATATTTATCCTCCTTAAGGTTATATAATCTTTGATTTTTCAGTATGTCCATTGCATGATATATTCCCTTTTCTTCTATGTCACTGCAGAAGGTTAGTGCAAAATGAACATCCATGTAGTATGGCGTGTCAATCCTATCACTTCTTGCTATGCTTGTTATCTTACACATTACATGATCATCATCAATATTTTCTGCTACAAATCTAAGAAATTTAAAATGTTTTAATGTTACGTTATTAAATAAGTCCATAAATTTTTGCCCCATCTATTATAGTTAATTATATGTTATTACTCATTTAAATTTATTACAAAAAAATAAGCTATTAAAAACATTTAATACATTTTTTAAATCCATTATAATATTTTCATTATTATCTGTATAAACCTAGAAAAAATATGTTTGGTTTGCCTAAAAAAGATAATTCACATATATATACAAATGATATACTAAGTATTAGGAGTGATAGAATGAAAATTATAGGTATAAATACAAGCCCAAGAGAAAATGGAAATGCAAGAATTGCATTGGTTAAAGCATTGGAAGCTGCTGAAGCAAAAGGTGCTGAAACAGAAATATTTGATACAAATAAAATGAACATCGGTGCATGTCAGGCAGACAACTACTGTAAAGCACATGAAGGAAAATGTCCTGTTGACGATGATATGCAAAAAATTTACCGTGCAATTGAAGAAGCCGATGGTGTAATACTTGCAAGTCCAGTATACTTCTTTGATGTATGTGCTCAGGCAAAACTTGTCATTGACAGAATGTATGCATACTTCCAGTCACCATTTGTTGAAACATACGGACAGAAAAAATTCTCCCTTATCGCTACCCAGGGTACACCAGACGCTGATGCATTCAAAGACGTATTACAAGTTCAGGCCAATGCATTTGGATTCTTAGGATTTGAAGTATGTGATGTAGCAATATTAACCGACAACAATGTTCCTGGAGCTATTGAATCCAAGGATGATCAAATAGATCTTGCCAAAAAAGTCGGTGAAAACATAGCAAATTAGATGCAATTTGCTATTTTATTTTTTTTTTAATCCCCTGAAACTGCTATTTTTTAATTATATAATATTTAAAATCAATTTCTTAAAATAAGTGTAAATAAATAATCAATGGATAAAAAAAGAAATGTATTTAAGTAATTAATTGTAATTACTTATTAAACGTTTAATGTAGAATATGGCCCATGTGAAGCTCAATATTCCACCAAGGAATCCTCCCAGGACCACCCCATAATAAACTCCATATTCACCTAGATTGAAGACTATTCCAAATAGATATGAGAATACTACTTCAAGCAGTAATGCCCTGATAAATGTCAGCATAAGTGATGTGAATCCCTTACCTACTCCTTGGAACATCATGGCGGATATCATTCCAAGACATACCGCATATATGAATATTATCATTATCTGAATCAATGTTGCTATTCTAGGAGCTAAGTCTGCACTTGAACCGTATGCAAATACGCTGCTTATCTGTGGTGCAAACAGGAAGAATATCACTGCCATCACAGTACTTACCAGTAATCCCAGTTTTAACGTATATACGAATGCATTTCTAAGTTTTTGATAATCTTTTGCTCCATAGGATGCTCCGACTACCGTCAGCAGTGCCGTACCAAATCCTATAAGTGGAATCATGGACAATTGTATGAGTCTCATTCCCGCAGTATATGTTGCCACTGCTACCGTTCCGGCAACAATTACCAACAGATAGTTTTCAATTATACCCAATGCACTGAATATTAGGTTTTCAGCGGTTGACGGTATTGCCACATTCAATATACCCCTGATTATTGAAGAAGTATACTTGAAGTTTTTCAGTGATAAGTCAAGATATGTGTCCTTCTTGTAGTGCATCCAATACAGCAGCACCAATGCACTTAAAAATCCTGAGAATATTGTAGCCCATGCGGCTCCTATAATACCCATATTTAGTATGTAGATGAATATTGGATCCAGGATGATATTGAATATAGCCGTAACTGCCATTACGTACATTGCTCTTTGAACATCTCCCTCTGAACGAAGAATTGACGTTCCGACACCGTTGTATATGAATATGATCATGAATGCAAATACGATGTTTCCATATTCGAGGGCTGCAGCCTTAGCAGTACCCGCACCCATCACGTCAAGTAATGATGGAAGTACTATAAACATCACGACTGATCCTATGACACTGATTATTACGGTTAACAACAGACTGTGCAACGCGGTATTGTTTGCGTTTTCAGTATTTTTTGCACCGATAAACCTTGCAATCATACTGTTTGCACCTGCTCCTATACCGTTTCCAAGACCTACCAGTATCATGAACAGTGGTGTGATGAATCCTATCGCTGCCAGTGCATCTGCTCCGAGTCCTGCTACCCATATACTGTCTGCCAGGTTATATGCCATGATTAAAAACATACTGACCATCATAGGCCATGCCAGTTTTTTAATGGCAACCTTGTAGTCTCCACGTATTAATTCTATATTGCTGTTTTTTCCCTTATTTTCTGTCATATCATACCTCACATATTTTTTCTTTATTGTAATCGTCCGAGTTTTCAAGCAGTTCCATTAATAGATCCAATAAATCTTCCCTGGAATAACCTGAGTTTTTTATAATTTGCTCGTCTCTTTTTATTCCTTCATCTCTTATTTGTTCGGCCAGTTCAATACCCTTTGGCGTTAAACTTATCTTGTTTTGTCTTCTGTTGTCATTATCTTCCTTTCTCATGATGTATCCATTATCTTCCAGTTTTCTCAGATTTCTGGTAAGTAATGCGTTGTCAATATGTAAATCCCTGCTTATATCCTTCTGGTAGACATAGCCATGGTTCAATAGTTTTAATAGTATGGGATAGTGTTGAATTGTAACGTCAACATCCTTAAAATAATACTTGTAATATTGATTTTGGGATTTTATGTACATCGTAAATAGGAATGCTAATGATAAGTTTTCTTTGTCTATTGGACAATTCATGTTTCAACCTATGTTAATGTTAATATTATTATATTTAAATATTTGACTATATATAATTATTGATTTTGTCAATAATTAAAAAAGTATCCAATTTCAATAATACTTATCAACACCCCCCACGGAATACTTATCAAGCCCTCGGATTATATTTATATTAAATTAAAAACAACATAATAATATCGAAATATAAGAATGATGATTTAGGCTTATCCATCAAAGAAAGATCTAAACACATATCTTATTCTAAAAAAAGTAATTTAAAGCCTTTTTAATTAAAAGCTTAAGATAATAATGGATTAACAATTCAAATATTGAAAGTGACTACTAAGTATATGATCAGATTATGAAAAGCAATATCCACTTATTATAAAAACAGGAGATTAAGATTGAAAAAAAGTATAACCAGAATTACAGGAAATACTTTTTATCATCATCAATCTTGAATCTTGGAAATTTAACCTCAGCCATGTAACGATCTATAATCGGTGAAAACATACGAGCTACTTCTAGCGTAACCGTTTCATATTCATTATAGTCATCGGATGTTAAAGAAGCCTTTCCATGATTTAATATGGATTTATTACGAATCCTATTTAAACGGGTGAACAATTCAATATTCTTATAATAATAACGACCTATTTTATTATTCAATCTATACAATAAGAAATATCCTTCTGTTAAATTTATTTCTATTTCCTTACTTGTAGTTCTGGACCTATGCTGATTTTCTATTTTACTTATATACCTACGTTTAATACCCAACTTCGTCAATAGATTAACATCTATGTTGGACTTATTTACCCCATATTTGGTTAATAGTTCCGCATGGGCGATTATGTCCATGGTACGATACAATCTCATGACGGCATCATTGTATTTGCCTTCAACATATCTGCGTTTGGCATTGTTAAGCATATCAGCTATCTGATAAGGAAAATGTCGCTTATCGCTTGGATCGAGTATCTTTTGCAAAGCCCTTTGATTGTTTAGAAATTCCTCCGAGTATTCGGGAAAATCCAAGTTATAACGTCTATTGCTTATAGATTCATAGTTGAAATTATCCCAATTGGAATAATCAGAGGCCAACTGTCTATATAATTTAATATTGGAATTTTTCATCTTATACGTGTTGTCCAACAGTTCATTCATTAATTGAAATGAGTTATGATTGAAATAATGTTGAAGCTTTAATAAATCACAATTCTTTTGGCTGTTAGAACGTGACTTATTAATGTCTATTGGAAATATATTCTTCTGGATTACCTTATTATACCTGTCAGCCATTAGAATTGCCGCCAGATTCATAATGTCAGTTGAAAATGTACAGTCAATGACGACCTCATCATTAATATACTCATCAATCTTATATGAAAATCTTCCAAGTACATATTCCAAATCATACAAATGTTCAATATTAATCAAATCGAAATCCAATTTAACACCAAAAAAATCATAATACTTATTTTTAATACCTATAATAGTATTATAATGAATTTTATTTGTTAAAAAGACTATTTTATCAATATCCATCATATAGATATATATTAACAAGTCGCTCTCAATTTTTTCCTTTTTGTTTGGATTTTCATAATGTAAGGGCAAGAATAGTATTTTTTTCATAATTTGTACCTATCAACTATTTAAACTCGACATTCTCTAATTTTTACTAAGGTATACTTTGTTTTTTAATATATATAATATTATTATTTTATTTCATTAGAGAATATTTCATAGACATTCGTCCCAATTAGAATAATTAATATCAATGAACTATAAAGATAATATATGAAAAAGCAATTGAAAAACGACTTGGCAAATAACATGGAAACGGTGCTAATGTATGAATTGGGAAAAATTATTTGATGAGGAACGCTTAATCAGAGGTTATGACTATTTTCTAAGGGATAAGGTATTTGATGTTATTATAACCGACAAATACATATCATCAAAAGTCGAAGGAAAAAGAAATAACATCTATGAAGTTCAAGTAAACTTTGATAATGATGAAATAAACTCATTATACTGTACCTGTCCATATTCCTATTCAAAAACATACTGTAAACATATGGTGGCAACATTATATAAACTGGACGAAATAAATCAGAACAAGAAGGACAACATAAACAAGTCAGATAGCATATTCCTTTTTAAGGATGTGTTGAAGGATTTGGATGAAAATAAGCTGAAAAAATATTTATATGACAACTACAAGGATAACGAAGAGTTCACGTCAAAATTCATCAATGAATTCTATTCCAACTTCACATATGAGGATTACCTTGACTATGAGAATATGCTTAACAACATATTTAAAATCGACCTTGTTGAGTTATATAATGAAAATGGATTTTATCAGGAGTCCCCCTATCACAGATATTTAATTAACTTCATCAATACAAAGATTGATTCATTATATGACAATGAACATTACAATTATGTATTGCAGTTAATTTACGGCATTTATGAAAATATTGCGGAAAAAGAGAACATCAGTGAATATCTGAATGTGGATGACATATTAAGTTCCTGCAATTACTACTTGGAAAAGATTATTGACCTTGATGACATGACACTAAATGTTAGTATCTATGATTATATCCTGTCAAATCTAAAGTATAACTATGATTACAACATCACCCCTAATCTAGTCGGGATAGCCGTTGACAAAAACAGCAGCACCAGTTATCTCAAGCAATTGGATGAAGCCATTTGCTCACTGATGAAGCAGGATATTCAAGTCAACGAAGATTTATTGCTTTACAGATATAGAATCATGAATAAGCTATCATATCCTATAAATGATCTTAACAAGTTTTTATATGATAACAGACGTTACTACAAGATAATGGATTTGCTGATAAATAAGCAAATAGCTAGCAACAATCTGGATACTGCCATATTATTGCTTAATGAAAATCGTGAAATACATGGAAAGCTATACTCTTTGGAGGATACCAGCACACTGATAGATTTGTACATATTCACCGATAACTACCCGAAAGCGGTAAGTGAAATAAAAAACATAATATTTGAATTTGATATTCAGGATATCACCTACATCAACCTCTTAAAGCAGTACCAAAGCAGTGAAGAATGGAAATTATCAATGGAGGAAATAATCAGATACTACAGTGACAATAATAATTATAATTTTTTAAACCAGATATATGTCAATGAAGGATTGTATGACAAGTTATATGTTAACATTAGGGACAACTGTTTATTGGATAGCTTTGATGAATACAAAAATTATCTCGATGAAATGTATCATGATGAAATATTATTATTGTATAAGAAAGAAATCTTAGAACAGGCCAAGACTGCTAAATATATAGGTGCCTATAATGTAATTGTTAACTACTTGACTACGATGTTGGGCTATACCGGCAGTAAGGATGTCGTGGAGGATACAATAGGAATTCTCAAAAACAAATACAAAAATAAGCAAATGCTTATGGAACTATTAAATGATTTTCAGATACAATTAAACAATTAGTATATATAAAACATTAGAAGATAATCATAGATAAATATAATTTAATGAATACGATTATGATAAGTTAAAAAATAAGTACGTTAAATATACATCATAAATTATAAAAAATTAATGGATGATTATATGAATCAAAAAGAAAAAATTTTCGAAAAACTATACACCTCAATGTGTGATGATGACCCGGAGTATGCCCTGATAATAAAACAATTCATCAATAACCAACTGCTTACTCATATACACCTGACAGACAAGGAGATAATGCTTGCAGTAATATCAACTATGATAGCAAACCAGTCAACGAAACTCTACAAAGAAATGCTGTCCGATACCTTAAAAATCTTGACGCCTGTAGAGATTAAAGAGATAATATACCAGTCAACCATATACATAGGACTTGCAAAAAGCTATGAATTCATGGAAATAACAAACGACCACCTTAAAAAAGAGGGAATCGAGTTGCCACTGGAAAGCCAAAAAACTATAAAGGATGAAGACAGACTGCAGACAGGATATGACCTGCAGGTAAGAAACTTCAGCAAAGAGTTCATCGATACAAGCATTGAAACTACCCCCGACAATCAAAAACATGTCTGGGATTTGATATCAAGTTTTGCATATGGAGACTTCTACACACGCGGCGGATTAACCGATACCGAAAGGGAACTGATAACATTTGCATTTATACTATCATTAAGGGGATG
Source organism: Methanosphaera sp. BMS (assembly GCF_003268005.1). Lineage (NCBI taxonomy): Archaea > Methanobacteriati > Methanobacteriota > Methanobacteria > Methanobacteriales > Methanobacteriaceae > Methanosphaera > Methanosphaera sp. BMS. The sequence goes on from NZ_CP014213.1 coordinate 875,956, forward strand.
TGAAAATCAATTGAAGATACATACCATAGGAAACATTAAAATGGGAAATGACAAAGAAAAGCTGATAGATACGATAACTATACTAATACCGTTTATCGGATTTCCAAGAATGCACAATGCATTAGCAATAATAAATCAGACAGACAACTAGGAAGGTGAAAAAGATGTTATACAAGTACCATGTAGCAATAATTAAAGATGATATGGTAGTATGTGATAAATACTATCAGGAAAATGAAAAACCAACCGATGAAACATATCAGAAGCTTAAAAATCAATATGAGGCAGATCAGATATTCCTAAATACAGTTGATGATGACGAACTGGAATCATTTATAAAAGAAGAAATAAAATTAGAGTAAAAAAAAGACTTTTACAATAATCCATTTTTTTTTAGTTTTTTTTGTATAATCCATGTTGAAGATTAATCATCGGATTTAGAACATAATTTAACGTATTCTTCAACATTGACCTCCAATTCATTGAGACTTGTTCTAAAGGCTTCAACAAGACTCTCTTCAACATTGAATTCAGAGTATTTTTCAAGCAAATCAACATATTGATGCAGTTCATTGAAATTAAAGTCAATTAACTTCCTGGAATTATCAATGTCAAACTTCAATGCATCATTTTCACTAAAGAATTCATTAATCTCCTCTTCAATACGTTCGATCTCATTTTCACAGAATTGCAGTTCAAATGATAAGTTCTTATTGTCAGGGTCATTGACAAGTTCTTGCCTTAGTACTACAACCCTCTTGTTTAATTGGGTAACCACATCCATCTTATCAAATATTTCCTTATGCTGCTCGATGTATGCCAATTTATCATACTTAATTACATCAATAAGATGTCTTAACTCAAACATTATACAACCTCCCATAAATGTTTCTTGACTTAGTCATATATTTATCAGAAGACTATAAAAAATGTTACATCAAATAAAATGAAAAAATGGTGACTGTAATAAAAGCTTTTTTAAATGGATGAACTGAATAGCGAAAAAAAATAATTAAAGTTTATTAGTTATGAACCAAATAATATTATATATGTTTGAAATAATAATCACACCTGGTGTTCAAAATACGGATGGACTAGGACATATCAACAACGGCGTTTTATCAGAATGGTTCGAGACAGCACGTACACCTATCTATAAGATATTCACACCAACACTAGAATTTTCACATGACAAATGGCGACTTATAATGGTACACTCCGAATATGATTATTATAACCAGATATATTTCAAAAGAGATGTGGTGGTAAGAACATTCATTAAAAAAATAGGCAAGACCTCATTTACCGTGTATCATGAACTATTTCAAGAAAATAAGAAATGTGCAAGTGGAAGTGTAGTGCTTGTTCACTATGATTTCGAAATGGAAGAAAATATAGATATCCCAGAAGATATTAGAAAAAAATTAAAAAAACACTTCTACCGATACAAAACAACCAAATCAAATTATGAGAACTATTTATGATTTAAGCCCCACTTTTTCTATTTTTTAAAATTAATTACCTTAAGAGAATCGAACTTGAATATTGAATAAAAAATGCATATAAAAAGAGTTTGAACTTATTGTTAAATCCGAAATAAAATTATAAAGAAAGGATTGAAGGATTAAGAGTTATTATACGCTAACTCTTTTGAATCCCATTATTAATGCAGACATTAATATTAACATGAATGCGATTAAGTATTTGACTTCATCCATAGTCATCTTCTTAGAGACAATCTTTGGACTAACCTCATATACCTTCGCATTGGATGAAGTTAATGTTTGTGTAACACCAACGGTTGATGGAGAACTTTCCTGTGTTGATTCACTTAGTATGTCCTCCATTATTGATTCAAGCGTAACAGCTTGGCTTTGAGAAGCACTGGATGAATCAGGAGCAGACGTTGGATTTCCACTATCCGGCGTCAAGTCACCTGCACCGGTTGATTCATTGGTACGATTTTTAATAGTGGAGTTTTCAACCTCTATTTCCGCCTCGATTGTTGTGTTGGTAATTGTTGTATTATTTACCTCTTGATTATTGACAGGACTATTTGTGTCAATTTGGGTTTGATTTGTATTATTGAAATTCTGATGATTGTTTGGATCCTCTTCCAATACATCTGTAGTATTGTTTAGCTTATCATTGGAGTTTATCGCATCCGTTTGTGTATTGTTTGTGGTTTGATTATCCATGACGCTTTCGTTTATTGTCTGATTTGTAACGATTATCTCTGTTGTCTGATTTTCTGCAATGCTATTGTTTTGCTGTGTGCTATCCTGGCTTGTATCATTTTTGTCATCGGTGTTATCTTCCTCTGTGCTATTTTCCTCAGAGGTATTATTACTGTTATCGGTCGTGTTGGTCTGTGTTGTCGGTTCTTCTATTATAACTTGGGAAGTGTTTTCAGGTATTTGAGTACTGTTGTCGGTAGGAACTGTTGTATTGGTTTCTATTATGACATCAGTCTGTGATGAATTAGTATTGTCCTCTTGAGTATTGTTTTTTTCTGTTGTATCATTTTTGGAGGTATTGTCATCCGTAGTGGTGTTCTCGGTTGACTGATTCTGCGTATTGTTGTTTTCGGTCTTATTTGTATCGATTATTTCATCTATTTTATCGATGATAATATCGATTATGCTTTTATCATCCCCACTTTCCTGATTATCATCAGTGTTAGTACCCGTTGAATTGCTTGGGTTTGTGGTCTGATTATTTGTAGCATTTTGATTTATATTATCATCAATTATTGTTTGATTTGTCATATTGGTATCTGTACTTGGATTGCTGTCTGATTGAGTATCAGTGCTTGTCTGATTATTATCTGCGGAGGTGTTGTTTCCATAATCCGTACTGTTTTCTTTTTGTCCACTTTCAGAATCATTTCTTGCTTGTGTTCCATTTGAATCCTGCTTATGTGTAGCCAGATAAGTATCCAGCTCATCATTTGCCACTATCACTCCATCGACATAGGTATGTCCCTTCACGTAGACCAGTTCATTATTCAATGAACTGTATAATGGATTGCCCTCGATGACGTTATCGGTAAATACGGATCCATTTACCTTTCTATCACCCATGACATATCGAACATTACCCAGAACATTCATGGTATTTTTTGTAATGAGATTTCTTCTTTCATTACGTATGTTTATATTCGTACCGTTATGCGTTTCAAGATAATTGTTGGCGACGTAATTGTCACTACCATCCTTAAGGGATATTGCTGTTGTTTCCGGTTTTATGTAATCGGCTGAGACACCACTCACATTGGTTTTACCTATGGCTACAATATGATTGTTTGTTATATTTGCTCCTTTACCTATTAATCCGATACCCATTGGCGTATTACCTTCCACTATTATGGTGTTGTTTTCAATAGTGGTGTATGTACCACCAAATTGTTCTATTCCATATACGTGACTGGAATTACCTCGGATATAATTGTTTCTTATTACGTTATATATTGTCACGGAATTTGGTATGTAATATGTATATCCATGATATTCATTCTCAGTGAGAATTATACCGTAGGATACATCTACCAGTTCCATATCATCTATGGTTTTGTTAGATGTTTGAAGGGAAATAACATTGTTTTCAACTAAATTATATGCATTTTGTCCTTCAAGGGTTATACCGTTAGCATATCTGATTGATACAACATCGATATTGTTGTAGGATATGTAATTGTAGCTTCCCCTACAGCTTATAGCATAACAGTATAATGTTCCCTGCAGGTATAATGTATTGTTTGATACATTGTTGTTATTTCCATAAAGGGATATTCCCCTAATCATACCATATGGTGCTTCATAATAACCTGATTCAATAAGATTTATGGAACAGTTGGTTACATTATTATTGTTTCCCATTAGTAAAACTACATTTTCCTTGTTTTCATCACCATAAAACCGCCAGTCCCTATGCTGACTTGGATATCTGACATCAAAATTACAGTTAGTAATTGAAGTATTGTTACCTATAACATATATCTGCCTGTATTCCTCTTCGGTAGGTTGATATCTGGCATCTATAAATTCAACGTTTGAAACACTGTTGTTATTTCCTATAAATACTATCACACGTTCAAATTCACTTTCATCATCACTGACAAATGTCATATTTGAAATGTTGGCATAACCTTCTTCATATGCGGTTATATGTGAGTTTTTTAGTGTTGGATTATTAATACCGGTTATAGTAACATTGTTGGCTTCAACAAATAAATCCAATCCTTCAATATCTTCAGTTATGTAAACGATTGCATTTTCTTCAAATGAATAATCCATATACTCTTCATAATTGGAATTATCCAGGTAGTATTTGAGTATGTCCATAGTATTATCATTGGTTGAGTCTACATTCTGGTTATCCTCCGGATAATTACTTGGATTTTCATCATCACCCTGATTTTCATCATCATTTGATGGGTCTATATCACTTTTTAAATTCCGATTATATGAGAAAGTATCCATATCTGCCTTGTTGAATGACTCCGATTCAACCTTTGTAGTTAAATCATCCTGATTATTAACCTGATTTTTCAGGAAGTGATCATAATCAATGTCCTTACTAATCGTATCATTTGTTGAGTTTTCTTGAGCCGATACACTTGATAATGTGCTTATAAACAGAATAATTAATATTGTTAATATTAACGCCCATTTATGAGCTTTAAACATGTCCTATTTTCACCTCCCTAATTCAAATAAAATAAATTCAACATTAATAAAATATAATTCAAGTTAATATTCAATGAATAAACAATACTTTATTAATATGAATTATATATGTATCCGTAAATATATAAGTTTAGTTATAATTTTGAACAAAAAAAGCCTATTTAAGCTAATAAAAGAAAGTTTTGTTGATAAAAAAATTAAAAACAGTTTATTTTTAATAAAAATAAAGTTTAAAGAAGTTTAAGACAGTTCATAACTCACCATATTTTTCATTTATTTAATTACCACTAATATCAAGTAAGAAAAAACAAACACGGAAGAGCCAGTGAAGGTTGCATACCGTTATAGATTGTCAAAAAAAGAATATAAAAAAAAGATTTGGTTTATTGAAGGCTGTTTTCGGCTTCAACAAAATATTTGTATAACTCCTCATCAGATAAGTCTTTTACTTCATCCAATGTGTATTTATCTTTTAATGTTTTGACACATAAAGTTAAAGCATCAATATTATTAAATTCATATAATATTTTAATAAATTCTGATAAGGATAATTCTTTCTGCGTATTCAATTCACATACCATATTATCACTATTATATTATAGGACTTGAAACTTTATAATACTTTATATCCGAAAAAAATTAAAATATCAAAGATTAAAATAATATATAACAAATTAAAAAAGAGGTAATCACATGAGAGTTAACATATTAACCAAACAACAAGCAACCAAAAGATTAGAATATGTCCAATCATTAAATTATACCGATAAGGAGTATATGAGAAATATGAGAAAGCATATGCTAAAATACAGACAAAATGCCAATGGGTTATTAAACCAAAGCTTTTCAGCCGAACGGGAACTTGAAATGTTTAAATCATATGGATTTAGAAATATGAAAGATTATACCATTGACATACTGGAACAAAATATCGAATACTGTAACGTACTCGAATGTGAAAGTCATGACGAACAGATAAATAAAACAATCGAATACCTAAACAATTGCAATAACCGTGATTACCTGATTAGATTAAAGCCATTCAGCAGAAAAAATGAAAAAACATGGTTTATCCCTGCAGATAGACTGGTAAATTGGATTGATTCTTTCATGATTCAAAGGGAAGTATTCTTCAACTATTCAACCAATGAAAAGGAATACCTATCAGCCATAGGTTACTTTAAAAACAATGTTCTTATGATGACTGTTGAAACAGATAATGATGAGAAAAACTACGATACTGATATCAATCAGATAATGAATGTTTTTGATGAGTTGGTAAATGGAATAATCGATATATTAAGAGACTTGCCTGAAGATAGAAATATTGAAAACCTATTTACAATCAGTGATGAGAAAATTAAAAGCAACATCGAAGAGGTACAAAAACTATCAATGGATTATATAGAATTCATTAAAAAAGAGTTAGATTAAATTGGAATCATTGAATAATTCCAATATTTTATCATTATCGGCCATACCATTAACGATTATCTTACCATCCTTATTTAACCTTATTTCTATCTTATTTTTTTTATTGTTTAAATCAAAATCCTTATAGATATCGGATAAAAAGATTATTTCCTGATTGGATGAACCAACCCATAACCTATCAGTACATCTTTTTTCATAGATAAACTTACCGGATACTAGAATATCACAAAGATTTAATAGGTTATTCCAGTCGGCACAATTGACCGATTTAATTAGATTATATTCATAACCCGTAAATATGACAATTGACAGTTTATCCTTAAGCATTTTGGCCAGTTGATACAATGCCCTTGATTGAAGAAGTGGTTCTCCACCGGAGAAGGTAACACCCTCTATATCAGGATTAGACAGGATGTCCTCTGCCAATTGTTTTACATCATATTCATTTCCAGAATCCAAGTCCCATGTCTGTGGAGAGTTACACTTGTAACAATGCTTAAGACATCCCTGTACAAAGATACATGTCCGGTTTCCGGGTCCTTCAACTTTTGAATTGTCTATTATTTCATTAACATATAACTTCAATGCAATCACTAAAAAAGGGGGGATTTTTAGAAGTCCAGAGTTCTTCCACCTCTGGATTCATTAATGTCGGATGAATCAGGAATATTTGGAGGAGTATTATTATCCGGTTTATCAGGTTTTTGGTTGTCTTCTTCACTTTGTTTATATTCACGCCTATCCTCTTGTGCGGTAGCTGCCACTGCACGTACATCAGCCCATTTACGTATTGACATAATCTGTTCAGACATTGTAACGCTAAGTGGTACCGTGTTGCGGACGGCATTTTCAAAGTCTGCCATAGTTATGCTACGGTCTTCGGCAAATGCATCAAACAGTCCCATTATAACTATCTGTTCCAGTTCGGCTCCACCAAATCCTTCCGTTATACTGGCCAGGTGATTTAATGATTCGTCATTGATGGTAAAGTTTCCTATTACATCAGGCTGTTTGAGTCTTGAGGTTAAATGTACCTTGAAGATTTGCTTTCTTTCATTGAAGGTAGGCAGGTCTATGAAGAATATCTCATCAAACCTTCCCTTTCTCATCATCTCTGACGGTAGTGTTGAGATGTTGTTTGCCGTTGCAACTACAAATACGGGTTTTGTTTTTTCCTGCATCCAACTTAGGAATGTACCGAAGATACGGCTGCTTGTACCACTGTCGCCACTATTTCCCAGTCCGGAGAATCCCTTTTCAATCTCGTCAATCCATAGTATGCATGGACTTATGGCTTCGGCTGTCTTTATTGCCTCCCTCATGTTTGATTCACTGTTACCCACATACATGTTAAATACCTTGGATACGTCAAATCTTAGAAGTGGCAAATGCCACATTGAACTGATTGACTTTGCCACAAGACTCTTACCACAGCCGGGTACTCCCGTTAAAAGCACCCCCTTAGGTGATGGGAGGCCATATCGTTTAGCCGAGTCTAGCCAGGACTTGTCCCTTTTGATTAGCCATTTCTTTAAATTTTCCAATCCTCCGACGTCATTGATGTTTACTTCGGAGTCTATGTATTCAAGCAGGTCATTCTTTTTGATTACCTGACTTTTTTCCTTTAGAACAAGATCCACGTCATTGACATCCAGCCTATTGTTATCAACCATTGCTCGTGCAAATGCATTTTCTGCTTCCTGTAATGTTAGACCTACCGCTGCTTTTACAAGTGATTCCTTTTCCTTATCATTCAATTCAACGACTAGATTGTTTCCACTGTTGGCGGATATCATTGCATCCAAGAGTTGGGATATTTCCTCCTGTGTCGGAAGTCCAAAGTCCATGACGGTTACGTCCTTTTTCAAATCATCAGGTATTGTAAACGTTGGGGATACGAATATTATGTTTTTTGGCTGCATACTCTGTTTCAAATTTGGCATGATATCCTTCAATACCCTGACAACGTTATTGTCTATGACGCCGCTGGATTTTTCACAGAAGACGTGGAAGTCCAGCAGTATGAATATTGCAGGCTGTTCATATTCACGGATGAAATTGAGAGCTGCCAGCTTTTCAAAGGTGTTTTCTTCAATTAGACCGTCCTGATTTCTAAAACCTTCCGATGATTTCCATATGAATACGTTTCTAACCGTGTGAATCAGTTCAGGGGTTGTTACTATTCTTTTTAATTCGTTAATTAAACGTTCTTCTTCATATGTTGTAATGTTTATGTATGGAAATCTTGCCCGTAATAAGTCGCATAATTCTTTTTCAAACTTTGTCATCATAATCACTTGTATATTAATATTTTAAATTATGTCATAAAAAGTATATAAATATAATAACAATTTACGAAAAAAAGAATATTTAATGCTTTATGATTCAACCAGACTACTTTTTAGGTTATATCTGATTTTTAAATAATTATAATGGCCTTATCTATTAAAAATGTGTTTATGCTGAGTTATGTATATGTAAAAAGAGAAGGAGGGATTTGATAATTAGTTCACGTTCAATGTCAGTACAATGGAGTCATTGGCATCTATCACTTCTGATTCAAGGCTGTAATTCTTTTGGTGGATTTTTTCCAATACCTTTTCATATGTTATTTCCTGGATTTTATTGGCATATTCATAGCTTAAGTTTTCAACGAATTCTTCTGCCTCGCTGTTTTCATAATCTCCAAGAAATACCACGTCATATGTATCATCATCCGCCTTGTTTAATACTATAAGTCCCCTATTCTTAAAGTCATCTATTTCTTTTTTGCTGTTGTATCCCAAATAGCTGGTATCCATTATTGATTCGATGACTGCCTTATTTTTCATATTGGTTGATATCTTAAGTGTCTTTAGCTCTACCTTTTTTGCTACTTCCTCTTCGAAGCTTTCAACATCGTATGGTATTTGCTCATATAGATACATTTGATTTGTTTGTGTAAGATATTCCTTGGTGAGATTGTTTATGAACATTATGGTGTCATTTTTTGGATAGTTGCCAAAGAATACTATTGACAAGCCATCAGTGTTGTTTTCGTAGTAAAAAATCATCTGTCCCTGATTTCTGAAGTTTATAAGATTTCTTTTGTTTTTAAATCCTAGGAGTTTGTCTTGAAGAATTGATTCAACCAGATTCATATCGGTCATTTGCGTATGTACCTTGAAGTCCACACCCCTGGAATCTCTTGAAAGGTCGTTTATGGATATCGCCTTGTCTATTCTATCCATATCCAGTGATACTGTTTTTAGATGTATACTCATATTTTCACCTAGTAGTTTTTCTGTTTTTTTGCCTGGGTTAGGACTTCTTCATCAGCTTGCTGATTGTATTCGGGAGTATATTCGATGTTTACGGCCTTGGAATTGGTTAGTTCCTCGATAATCTTGATGTAATCCTCACACTTTTTACCTTTTATTCCCTTTGTCTGAGCATCTATAGTACCGTCTTTTTTAATTGTTATGATTAGTTTCTTTGACATAGCATTTCACTAATATTATCTATTATTCTCTTAATATAAAAAGTATATATCCAATTTAATTATTAGGACAGTATTGTTTGATAATATTTTCTTAGAATAAACTAATGGAGGAAGATGATTGTTTTTATTATTTGACATTACTATGTGAATTAGTTATCGTGAAGGTTTAGTGGATTGGAATAGGTGTGCTGTTGGAACGGATAATTCTTTTACGTGAAAAAATAGACAAGATAAATTCAGATTAAATTAATTGATTAATAAAAATAGCTTGAATGAGTAATGTGATAAATTTTTCATAAAAAAAGAGTAAATTAAGAGAAGATATCTAATCTCTTACAGCTAATTCGATATCTTCAGCTTTGACGGTTTTTCTGCCTGCGTGTTTTGCTAATCTGTTAGCAGCTTCGGATATTTCTTCACCGTAGCTTTCTAATTCTTTAGCTAATGCAGCAGCTGCATCGTCACTTACTCTTTGAGCACCAGCGTCTTTTAAGATTCTTTTAATTGGTGCAATTGGTAATTCTGCCATATTTATCTTTCTCCTATGTTTTGATAATTATATATTTTTAACTCATTATATATAAATTGTTTGGTTATAATTAAGTAAAATTTCCATCCACATAAGTATTATTTTTGAATTTATGATTACACTATAACTGATAATGCATATGAAAAACAATAATTTATGTAAAATTGAAAGTTTGTTTATGCCAAGTATCATAGTACATATGAAAAATCATGATATAAATTTTCCACAAATATCAATCAAAGTTATGACTACAAGATATAACCATCATGAAAAAAATATATAAATGTCTTAGTTGATAACATGAAAAATAGTTATTCTAATGATAAACATATGCTTGACCGTCAATAATAACATCAAGTAAGATAGATTATTAAGAGATATGAGAATAGAAAAAAAATAAGTAAAAAAAGGCATATCAACATAATTAATAACAAAGAAGAATCGACTATTTGACATAACCGATTGATTCAAACTGATTATACAATGACTTATAATAACCTTCAGCCTTAGTAATCAGTTCATCGTGAGTACCCTCTTCAATTATTCTGCCTTCATCCATTACAAGTATTTTATCGGCATTTTTAATCGTGGATAATCTATGTGCAATAACAAAACTTGTCCTGTTTTCCATCATTTTATCCATGGCATCCTGGATTAACTTTTCTGTACGTGTATCCACACTGCTTGTAGCCTCATCCAATATTAAAATCTTCTTGTCAGATAGGATTATACGGGCTATGGCTAAAAGCTGTTTCTGGCCAACAGATATGTTATCGCTGTCTTCATTCAATACCGTGTTATAATTATCCGGCAACTGCATTATGAAGTTATCCGCATAAGCTATCCTTGAAGCATTGATAACCTCCTCATCACTAGCATCCAAGTTTCCATAACGGATATTTTCCATAATCGTGTCACTAAACAGCCACGTATCCTGAAGCAACATTGCAACCATGGATCTTAGGCTGTTCTTATCATATTCATTGATGTCAACGCCGTCAATTCTTATAACTCCGGAGTCAAGATCATAAAAATGCATCAGAAGCTTGACTATAGTGGACTTACCCGCCCCTGTATGTCCAACGATTGCTATCTTCTGACCCTTGTCTGCCCTGAAGGATAAGTCATTGATAACTTTCTTATCCGAATAGGAAAAGCTGACGTTTTCAAATGATATATCACTTTTGATATCCGTTATTTTCTTAGTGGAAGGATTTTCTTCATTATCCAGCTTCAAAAATTCAAATATTCTCTCGCAGGCAGCCAGTGCCGTTTGAACTATGTTCATTACACGGGTAATCTGTTGAATAGGTTGGGTGAAGTTCTGGATATACTGGAAAAATGCCATTATGTCCCCGACTACTATAACTCCTTCCAGTACGAATATAGCACCTACTACAGCTATTGCAATATAGGATAGGTTGGATATGAAGTTCATTATCGGACCCATCAGGCTTGAGAAAAACTGTGACTTCCACTCATAGACATACCACTTATCATTATCGTCCTTAAAACTGTCAAAGGAACGTTTTTCATGGTTATATGCCCTTATTATATCCTGGCCTCCAAATGTTTCCTCGATGTGCGTATTGACATTTCCCTTATATTTCAATTGTAGTTTGTAATAGTCCTGTGAACGTTTGACTACCTGTGTTATTATTATAAATGATATAGGTAGCAGTACCAGTGTTATCAAGGTCATCCATATATTGATGCTTAGCATCATGATAAATACGCCGATTAATGTTATGATAGCGGTCATAAACTGCAGGAATGTTGACGTGATTCCCGTTTGAAGGGAGTCCACATCATTTGTAATTCTTGACAGGATATCACCCCTCTTATGAGCATCTATGCTATCCATGGACAGTTGATTTAACTTTTCAATCAAACGCTTTCTTAAGTTATAGCTGATTTGTGTGGATATCTGTGTTAGGAAGTAACTTTGCAGATATGTAAACAGTGCACTTAATAGATAAAGTATGACTGCCAGCGTTAATAAAAAGTACAATGTGTTAACGTCAATTGTACCGGAACCGTTTGATAAGAGTACAATTCCATCATATATTATGGTTGTTGCCTTACCAATCAACAATGGACCGATGACAGTGAAGGATGTTCCCAATAGTGCACATATGAATGTCAATAATAATTTTAACTTGAAATCCATCATCAATGACAATAGTTGTTTTAATGACTTTTTGAAATCATTTGGTTTTGTAACGTCACGTCTATCACGTCTCATAATGAATCACCAATATTATCTAATTGTGAGGATATTATTTCCTGATAAATTTCACATCTGTTTTTCAATTCATCATGTTTTCCCTTATCGACTATCCGGCCATCATTCAATACGATAATTTCATCGGCATCTATTATGCTGCTGATTCTCTGTGATACAATAAGTACTGATGAGTCACCAGTAATCTTTTTTAGGTTATCGTATATTTTCTTTTCGGTTTTAACGTCCAATGCTGAAAAGCAATCGTCAAACAGATAAAAACTATGTTTATTTACTATGCTTCTTGCTATGGATAGCCTTTGCTTTTGTCCTCCTGAGAAATTTGATGCCTGCTGGGCTACGGTCATATCCAAACTGTCGATGAAGTCATCCGCAGAGGATAATTCTATGGCCTTTAACATGTCCTCATCACTGGCATCATTATTTCCAACCATGAGGTTGCTTCTAACTGTACCTGAGAATAGGACGGCACTTTGAGGTGTTAATGCTATTTTTTTTCTAAGTGCGATTAAATCCCAATTCTTTATGTTGACATCATTCAATAGGATTTCTCCACCAGATACATCCTGAAGACGTGGAATAAGGTTTAGAATAGTGGATTTTCCACTTCCGGTACCACCGATGATGGCTGTAAGTTTGCCCGGATGTAACTTGAAGTTAATATCAGACAGTGTCTCCTTTTGGGCATTAGGATAAGTGTAGGATACGTTTTTAAATTCCAAGATGTCTTTTGATTCTTCGGATATGTATTTTCCTGTGGTAATGGATACTTCTTCGACCAATACATCCTCTACCCGATTTGCTGATACCAGAAATCTTGGAAGCATTACGATAAATCCTCCAATCATTATAAATGAGGATATCATCTGTGTTGAATACTGGATGAATGCTATTATATCCCCTGTCAGTAGTGTTCCATTTAATGCCTCAAATGATCCGAAGTATAATATTATGACAATCATCAAATTAAGAATCAGATTCATTGATGGAATCAATATGAATATGCGTCTAAATACACGTAGATTGACATCCAAGTACTGCTGGTTATACTCATCAAATCGTTTATTTTCATAGTCCTGTCGTACAAATGCCTTGATTACCGGTATACCCCATAGTATTTCACGTGAAACTCTGTTTATTTGATCTACAATTTCCTGTGATTTTTTGAAGTATGGTGTTACATTTGTAATTACTATAATCAGCAGTGATGCTACGCTTATAAATGCAACCAGTATTATCCAGGATAAGTCTGATGCCAAACTAAACACCCTGATAATACTACCTACTGCCAATATTGGTGCAAAGAGCAATGTTCTGAACATTATTCCAAGGACGTGCTGTATTTGGTTGATATCATTTGTTGAACGTGTGATAAGTGATGCCTTGGAAAAATCGTTCAATTCATGGTTGGAAAAGGACAGTATCTTTTCAAATATTTTTTCCCTTAAATCCCTGGCATATCCGGATGAGATTATGCTTGAAAGATAGGATACTATTATCGTTGCAATTACTGAAATTGTAAGCATAATCATCATATTAATTCCGGTGGCTGTAATGATATTAAAATCCGTATTTCTTATACCGATATTTACAATATCCGCCGTATAGGAAGGTAATGTCAAATCACAGTAAACCTCTATTATAAGAAAAATCATCATCAGTATAATCATGTGAATCTTGTTTTTCATTACCCGAAATATGTTTTTCATCTTATCACCAGGATTTTTTTTAACGATTATGTATTTTTAAAGACAAATGGTATACTGTCTTATTATGTTGTTGTTAATTAAAATTTTTGAAAAATGAATTATAAAAAAAACTTGTTAAAAAGGATTATTCTAATAATTCTTTAAGATCATTTATATTATCTTGAACATCTTTAAAATTAAAGTCATCCATGTTGTCGGTTAATAAATCTATCTTATCAATAATAATATTTTCAAAAGAATTGCCCTCAAAGACTGTTAAATTAATCAATTCCTTAAAATATTCATATAGAATAGAATTATCAAAAAATGTATTTAATTCTTCATCCAAATCAGCTTCCAGCTGATTGATTAAAATTAATAATTCTTCTTTATTCATGATTAAGTATATTTACTATGATATATATTAATCTTTGTCTTTTGATGATGATTTTTTTGAAAGGGATGCTTGAATCATTTTTAAAAATTACAATTTTTTTTCTCATAACGAGTATTTATGTAAAAAGTGTTTCAAGATGGAGATGATAATCAGAAATGTGATTTACTGATTCAAACATATTGTAAAATATAATTATTATCCGATTTATTGAAGCATTTTTATTTATGTGATTAATTCATTAATCAAGGATGCTATAAATTTTTATTCTATTATATAATACATGACAATTAAAAATTCATTAGCCCGATGGAATTTTGGATGTTTAAACATCATTATGAAGTATAAAATATTAGGTATAATTATATATAATTAAAGTAAATTATATATTAATATAAGATTTTTTTAATTAAAATAGGGTAACATATATAATATTATAATTCTATAGAAATATATAGATAAACCAAAAAAATAATATATGTTGAAGAATTGTAGTATTCATTGGAGGTTGTATTATGAGTCCCGAACCATCATTTACCCAATTGCTTCGTGAAGAAGGATTTATAAAAGGCAGTAATGCAGTTAGTTCAGATAACCAAGAAGATATAGAAAAAGCAGTAGATAATAAAGTAGATGACGTTACTAAAGAGGTTGAAAATACCGTGAAAGAGGAAAAAGCAAAAGTAGAAAAAGAAACTAAAACCGAAGTTTCCAACTCCCTTAAAGCTACCCAACCACAAAGTTCAGGTTTTCCAATCATTCCCGTAATAGTAGTCATCCTTGTTATTTTAATTATAATACTAATAGTAAGTGGTATGCATTAAATTGATATTTTTATCAGTTTAATACATTTTTTTTAAAACAAACTTTTTTTTTAAATTATATTTTTTAGAACAATTAATTCTACCCCGTTTCAATACGATTTGTAATAATAACTATTTTTCAATTAAGACAATTCCAAAAGACCATGATTGTATAATATTTAATCAAAACATAGTTGAGATAATTTTTATAATAATAAAAAATAAACGCCACATAATACAATAAATACTCTTTTTACAGAAATTTATACTTTATTTATTCAAAAAAAGGATATTTAATAATCAATAATAAAAAAAATTAATATAAACACTTAAATTAAAAAATACTTGATTAAAATGAGTTGAAAATGCTCCGACCGGGATTCGAACCCGAGTCTTCGGCTCGAAAGGCCGAAATGATTGGCCGGACTACACTATCGGAGCAATAAAGATACTATATTTTCATAGTACATATTACAGTATGTAACTAATATTATTTATAATTTATGATAAAAAGCCAATTTAAGCAGCCAACTATTAAAAATTAATTATCCAATTATAAAGTATGTTTTATTAGACATTTGACAAAAAGGAATATTGAACTCCGACAATATAAAAATCATAAAATAACATAAAATACTATATAAATCAAAAAATATACCTATAATTATATAAAATCTTCTATATAAACTGGTGATAATAATGATATATGACATGAATGAATTAGACATAAGGGATAATTTGAACTTTATTATTAGATATTGTGATTTTTACATGGATTACTGTCACGATGAAAATCTATCAATAGACGGTGATCTTGCAGGTGAAATACTAGATTCAATATATATAATAGAACACTTATCACAGAAAGACGCTATTGACGAAGACGAGATAAAAAGTCTTTATGAGTCAATAGATGAAATCTATGAAAATCTAATTTCAATAAATGACATAACATTATTTAACAATATCCACTTGGTATTTACACATATAATCAATAAAACAAAAGATAAACTAAAACAGAGATGTATGTCAATTGAATGAAAACATATGTAAATGTTTAATAGTCAAAACATACAAACATTATTAATAGTAATGTTCTCAGGGCGAGGTGCAATTCCTCACCGGTGGTGAAAAAAAGTCCACGAACATGATGAATGTAGATTTGGTGAAAATCCAAAACCGACGGTTAAAGTCCGGATGGAAGAGAATATTGATTAAATCTTTTTTATGCCCTGGTTCATATATATTAAACTATAGGTTGGATACTATAATGAATCATGAAGAAATGTTAAACGGAACTTACAAAGAAAGAGTAGAAACGGCCATCGAAGCTTTACAGAACAATAACGGTGTGATTGTAACGGATGACGAGTCACGTGAAAATGAAGGAGACATATTCTTCTCAGCACAAACCGTTACAGAAGAACAAATGGCAATACTTATAAGAGAATGCAGCGGTATAGTATGTCTTTGCATGAAAGAAGAAAAGGCAGATGAACTGGAACTACCTTTAATGGTCGAAGACAATACGAGTACATATGGTACGGCTTTTACAATTACAATTGAGGCAGCAGAAGGAGTAACTACAGGTGTATCAGCAGCAGATAGAGTTACAACAGTCAGAGCGGCATCACGTGATGGTGCTAAAGCCGAAGATTTGAATCATCCTGGTCATGTATTCCCTCTACGTGCCAAAAATGGCGGAGTACTTGAAAGAGATGGACATACGGAAGCAAATGTTGACCTTATGCAAATGGCGGGCCTTAAACCAATGGGAGTATTATGTGAAATTACCAATCCTGATGGTACAATGGCCAGAATGCCGGAGATTATAGAGTTTTCCAAAAGATATAACATGCCGATTGTTACAATTAACGATATAATCAAGTATAAACAGGAAGATATTTAATCACCCCCACACTTTTTTAATTATCTTTTTTCATGAGTGTTTTTATGATTGACTGGAATTATGATCTTATACGTACTATCAATAATCATTACAATAGAATTCTAAATCCTAGTGTTGATTTGTTTTATTTTATCAGAAACTTTGAAGAAATCTATCGTATGAGCATATCCGATGAGGTACTGCTACCCGATATTTTTCATGACGTGATGCTGTATACGTTAAATAACGTCAATGCAAGAAATAAGATAATAATATCCGAAGAGGAACAGTTCATACTGGACAATATATTAGAACAGAAACGTGTCATTCAACAGGAAAAAAGACAAAAGGCCTATGAAGAAGGACTGGATGCCTATTATAAATTCATTGTTGATGAAGTCATTGAATTTGTTGAATTATATCCGTTTTGGAGTCAGCTGATTATAAGAAAACAATAAGCATATCAAACAGTTAAATCAATTGATATATAGAATACTTATTATAAAACCGAAGTGTTAGTTATGAACGAAAAAATAAAATGCACCAAATGTGAATATGAAAATCCAATAAACTTCACATCATGTATCAAATGCAACTACAGATTAAAAAATGCACAATACTACACTGAAAACTATAAGGACTTCTATGAACTCTTCAGTCCCCAAAATCAGGAAATACTCAAAAATACTCCACTTACCGATACAGCTTACGATACTATAATATACAGCATAATAAATATAGGAGAAGATTATATCCAATTGCTACCCGAGGAAGCATCAATATCCAACCTCTTCAACATTACAAAGCCATACGTAAAGATACAATATGACAACTCAAAAAACTTCCCTGCATACCTAAGCTATTATTCATACAACAACATACTAATCAAAAAATCAACACACGCCTCACTGATTCCAACGGCCATCCTGCATGAATTCACACACCACCTCTTCAACGAGATAATAAAGCAAAGCCTGATGCACATGTTAAATCATGAAAAAAACCTATTAATTGAATCATTTGCATGGTACCTGACACTTGAGAACAGATACATTGAACTGGCCGGTGAATTCATGGCACATAAAGTCCAGGAGTACTTCCTGCCCGATGACTTTGAAGGATTCACATCCGTAATAAAACTGCTTGAAGACAATCCCAACCTTGATGAAGAAAGAGTCAAGCAAGCGTTATACTTTGGAAATGCCATAAGCAAGGACATAATATACATACTTAAAAACTTCATAACACCAAAGGCATCAATGTATGGACACGTATATGAAAACCAGGGAATTGAATATACGATAGTGGAACTGAGCGTTGAAGAAAAGATAGATAAGATTTATAGATTAATAACCGATGCATTTGCAAAGATAATGGAGGATAAGGTGGAAATGCAGGCAGTACTTAGCCAAATGAATAAAAACTACATCTACCTGAACTGCTAAAATACATCAAAAATAAATTTTCATTAAAAAAAGAGTCCACATAAATTCAAATCAGAAAAAATAGGAAATTTAGGGAGAATTTACTCCTTTTCTATAAATCCTTCCCATGTATTAGCAAAATAACGGTAATTTTCACCGGCAACTATTTTTAACTTATAATGACCAGTCTTAAATGATGTCTTTATGGTAGTGTTAATGATACCGTTAACAGCGGCAACAACAGCAAAAGTCTGTCCATTAACCTTAATAGCCACCTGTGTTGTACCCCTGATAGCCTTACCATTGATTTCGACAATCTTAGCACTTATTCTTGTGACGTTTGTCTTTGTTTTAATGCTGCTTGCTATGATTTGAGGTCTTGACTTGTCGATAAATACTGCACACGTACCTTCCGCCCTGTTATATACACTGTTTGAATAAACGGCGGTAATTGTACAGTTTTTGGATGACAATCCATTATCAAATGTATAGCTTGTAGTAGCATAACCATTTTTCACATCCAATATGATAACTTTACCGTTCTTATCCTTAATGGTCTGACCATTCAATTTGAATATAATCTGGCCACCATTAACGGACTTGGATGCATCCATAACAATTGCCGTCAATGATACTGTATCTCCACCCTGAACAACATTTTTACCACAGATCATGCTAACGGTAGCGTCCCTTTTAGATACGTTTATCTTCATGGCATCACTTTTGGAACTTAGAATATTTCCACTACCGCTGTATACTGCAACGATTGATATGTTATCCTTATTCCATGACTTGTCAACGGTATATTTTATATTGGCCTGTGAATTCTTCACGTATGCCTTGACTAGAGTATTGTTTTTATCCTTGAGTGATTGATTGTTTACCTTGAATATTACATAACCGTTATTTATCTTACTTCCGTCAGTGGAAGTAACCTTAGCCGTTAATGTGATATTGTCATATATACGGGCTTTGATTGCATTTGTTGTAGTCCTGGTTTCAATGATTCTTGATGCGGAGTTGTTTTTAACAATGTTTTTCTTATTGGTATAGCTGACTGAGCCGTCACCCTTTGTTTTACTGTTCAATATGTTATCGGTAACGTTGACATTTCTTGAATCGGATAATTCAACACTGTAGTCACAGTTACTTTGAACTTCATTGTCTGTTATTGATGCTTTGTTTGATGACTTGTATGATATTGGTGTAGAATTGCTGCTGGTTGCATTTAATTTGACGTAATTGTTTCTGATAGTGGTATTTTCACCGGTAGCTACTATTCCACCGGCAATATTGGATATTGATGAGATGGTATTGTTTTCTATGAGGGTATTTGTAGCCCTGTATATTTCTATCAAGTTGGTTACGTTTCCTGTTATGTTAATTCTGTTATTGGTTATGTTGTTGTTTTCAGTTTTTCCCTGCATATTGTCCTTGGATATTACTATTCCATCGGCCAGGTTATATGAAAGTCCAACTATTGTATTGTTGTTGATGGTGGTGTTGCTTACCGTGGAGAATATTTGAAGACAATCCCCGAAGTATCCACCCTGTACTTGTATGTTATTGTTTTCTATTATTGTATTGTCAACTGTGTTTCCCAGGTTAAGACCATATACATATGAATCTCCATTGGCAATTATTCTATTGTTACTGAAGGTATTGTTTACTGATGTTCTTCCCTGGAAGTCTCCCTGTAAGGATACGGCTTCTATGGTACCGGGATTTGCCTTTTCCACAGACGAATATACGCTTATAGTGTTATTTGTAATGGTGTTGTTATTACTTAACACTACAAGGGATAATGTTTTAGCAACATCCGTTTCCCAGTTGATTTCATCTGACGGACCAACAACACTTATCACATTATTTGTGATTTTTGTATTGTTTCCATAGACAAAGATTCCATATGCATCATTTGTCGAGTTGACAATAACCTTACAGTTATCTATAACGGCCTTGTTTGCATCGACGAATATGGCTTTTTCTATTTCATCATTAGTATTGTTAATGGTGATATTGCTGATTTTAACTGAAGTTGTCTCGATTAATAGTGATGAGTTATACAATACTGTTTTATCCTTAACACCAGATAATGTGACTGAGATATCACCAAGATAGAATGTCTTATCCTTAAATGTATCGTTTAATATTATTGTGGATTGATTGGCAACTTTCTTAGTGTTAATTACCCCATCATCATCAAAGTAATTGTTAAAATTCTTATTGTTTACATAATATGTTTGTTTTGATGCTGATTTTAGGTTTTTATCATCATTTGAATATGTATCCACATCATATTCATCAAGAGCTGTTTCTGATTTAATCTCACAACCAGTATCATCCGTACTGTTATCTTCATAGGCTGATACGGCTGATATCAATATCATCAAGCTTATTAATAATAAGAGGAAATATTTCTTATTAAAAATAGATTTAATCATATCGTTACTCCTTTCAATTTTATTTTGTATATGATAATATTTAATTAACAAAATATTTATATTTAAATAAATTAAAAAATTGTGAAGATATGAAATCATAATATAATTTTAATTAGTGAGAGATTAATAACTCAAAGCTTATCAAAAAAAAGTAGCGAAGGAAGGAAAATACCCGATATTTCAATCCAGTAATTCGTTGACCGTGTCGATTTTTGCCTGTAAGGTTCTTCCATCCTTGTCACGACGGTCATCTATTTTTATAACCGTATATACACGACCCAATCCCATGTCAAACAATGCCTCTTGGGCCTTGGCTATTGCTTGGTATAGGCTTTCATAATCGTCGGCTTCTATCTGTGTTCCCATGGCTGTCAACTGGTAGTTTAGACCAGAATCCTTAATTACCTGTACTGCTTTGGTAACATATTCCTTTAGTTCCGTTGAGTTAATTCCTACCGGCAGTATTGCAAAGTCCGCTGTTATCATATCAATTACACCCCATATAGTTTTGAGTATTTCAATAGTTTTTCATCATTCATGTTATATAGTTCATCGATTAAGTATGTTCTAAATGATCCAGAACCTTCCCTGTTGTATACTGTTTTATTGTATGCCAATTGACCGCTTATTGCCATTGCCAAACTACCTGTTATGGCAGCATCCAATGGGTTTGTAACACTGCAGAATGCACCCAGTATTGATGTGAGCATACATCCGCTGCCTGTTATTCTACTCATTATGGCCTCACCGTTATCGATTATGTAGTTATTGGTGGAATCGGATATTATGTCTATTGGACCTGATACGTTGATTACCGTGTTCAGTTTTTTAGCCAATTGACTTACCAGTTCAACGTTGTCCTCAAGATTATTTTGGGAAATGATATCCTCGTCGGATACATCCACTCCTTTTGCCTTTGATTTTGTATCGTATACATCATATAAATTGGCTAATGCCTTTATTTCGGACATGTTACCCCTGATAATTGATGGATTTGATAGCTTTATCAACTTCATCGTCGTATCGTTTCTTAGTTTTGATACTCCAAGAGCTATTGGATCTATTACCAGAGGAGTGTTTGTTTCTTTTGTGTGTATGGCTACCTCTTTCATGGCTTCAATCTGATTATCCAGGAGTGTTCCCATATTTATTACACATGCTCCAGCCAATTCTACAAATTCCCTGATTTCGGGTGCTTCGTTAGCCATGGCAGGGGAAGCTCCTATGGCAAGTACTGCATTGGCACAATCATTAATGGTAACATAATTAGTAATACAATGAATTAGGGGAGAGGATTTTCGTAACAATTCGATATTATTACTTATATCATTTAATCTTTTATCGTCAAATATCATATAATCACTTTAAATCTTATGATTTAATATAATAGTGACCATATTAAAATAGTTTGTCCCAAAGGTTATTCTATGATAAATTCAGTTCCTATTATATCCATATTTATGTTTCTAGTAATGGTGTACTTCTCCGGTTTTTCAAGTTTCAGTTGGGTGGATAATTCCAGTTGTATCAAATCCGGTTCGGTTGTAATCACGCATCTTATCTTATAGAGACACATTTCTTCCTTGGATTTTTTCAGTATCCTTGAGGCACTATGTATTATTACACCAATTACCATACTCGAATCGTTCAATTCTACTTTTATGTATGGATTTATATTTAAAGCAAATTTTTTGTGATATATGTCTTTTTTAAATGTCATTATGTCTTCTTCTTTATTATAATCATATAAATCCATTAATACATCTCCTTATATTATTAATAATAGTTATATAATTATTAGTATAAATAATTATTATTAAAAAAAGATTTATAAAGTAATAACGGATTATTTATATTTTTAAATATAATGACTTCTATGACGCCCTATTATTAAAATAAATTTTTTCAATAATCATACATATAAATACCATATTTACTTTAACCATAGATTAAATTAAAGGCATATAATTAATTATTTGAAAATTAAATATATTTCAGAAAAATGAATTACGAAAAATATAATAATACATGAAATTAATAATTTAAAATATGAAAATGAAAATATGTCCCAGATGTGGTTCATCCAATATAAAATGGATTATTCCACAAAACTGGTCCATGTGGTCATGCAATGACTGTTCATTCACCGGTCCTGCCGTGGAAGCAGACAAACAGACACAAAAACAACTACAGAAAAACTGGGCTAAAAACAAGAAGCAAATACTTTCCAAAACAAACAATGATGAAACAGAGGAAAATATTAGTGATGAAGAATTAGATGAAAAGTTGGATAAGTTATTTGAAGAAAACAAATAATCCAACCGTCTATAAAAACCCCCTTTTTTTTAATTTTTTCTAATCAACTTATGCAAATCCATATAATATTTACGTGAACTGCTGTATTTTTCCTTTTTCAGTATGGCTTGAATTCTATAAAACTTTTTAGGATCTATTGATTCACCGATGGGCCTGATAACCCCCGTTGTAAGATCATAATACTTATTGACCTTTAAAAACTTGAGCAATATCCTCCCATACAATACCCTGTAAGCCAGGTTACAATAGTACAACTCCTGCTTATCAGTTACAAGCTGACCATGGGTAATGTTGTTACGCATTGTCCTTAAATCATCTTCAATTGTACCTAACGTTATGATGCCATCTTCCTTAGTTCCAATACCGCAATCATATATGAATGTATATATCTTCTTCTTGGCCAGTCCCTCAAATCCCATGGTCTGTGCAAAGGACTCCAATGCAGCATCAAGCATTATAATCTCTATATTGGGATTGCTTATAAGCGACTGGGTGTATAGGTTTAATGAATGGCTCAAATCAACGTCAAGATTAAGGTATGTGTTTATGATATAGTTTAACTTCTTGATTATTACATCGGGCTTGTTTACCTCCAGTATTATGGGCAATATGATTGATTTTTCAGGCATGTGACAAATGTATTTGACGTCAAAGCCCTCTTCGGGTGGAACCGATACTTCACTGATGGCCTTGCCGTTTATGTCAAGATTTGTAGTACCTATTTTAATAAGGTAACATCCAAAGATAAAGTTAAGTATCAAATGGATTTTGTCTGCTTCCTCGGCTGTTGGCATGGCGGCATATTCTACTGCTATGGCATCAGACCAGAATGGCTGATACTTCTTGTTTATCAGACGGATTGTTATTTTCCTAAACTTAGTCTTTGGACATGCCACGGTTATTTTATTTAAGGGCTCTTTGGAGTTGATATCATCTTTAGAGTTTTGACTTGAATAGGAGGGGATGTTGTTATGTTGGGAGTGCTGACAGAACAATCTTCTATTGGATTGATATTTGATTGAATTTAAAAACCAATCAATCTTTTTAGCCGGCGAATAGGTTGTCTTCTTACGCTCGACTCTATATACGTTATATATCAGAATGCGTTTATTCGGATAAGATTTGCCAAAATCCTGTGTTGTCTTGAAACTGCATTCGATTCTGTGCAGTACAAACTTATCCTTAAATATGAATGTTGACAGCTTCCTTAGTTTTTTCATATCCTTTTTTGTAAGATTTTCTACTGTCAACTGCATTACTATCTTATACTGATTTTCCCTCTGAATCAGGATATTTTCTATATCCACATTTACATTGGTACTTCTGACATTGCTGAATTCCTTCGGATTTTGCAGATATTCCCATTCACTTTCAATGTACTCCATATAATCATTATCCTATACTCGTTAATTAAATGTATATCATTTATCTTTTTTAAAAATTCCCTTTAATTGGACTGATTTCTACTCAACTTCTTAAAATATAATAAACAGTAACTACATAGATACATTCACATATAAATTCATTACTTAAATGAATAAATGGAAAGAATATTTATGAAAAAATATAGAAAGTATTGTTTTTTACTGATAATAATGGCAATTATATTATTATTCGCAACAAGCATTGTTAGTGCCACAGCCAATAGCACCGACAATAATGAAGTAAAAAGCGTACATTCAATCGAAAAGGACATTACAAAGGGTTATTCACAGATTAAAGCAGATACAATTGTTGAAGATGATGAAGTCATATCCTGTGATGAGACCGATAAGTCAGTTGACAAGAACCTGAAAAGTGCAGGCAAACAATCAGTAATATATGTAAGCTCCAATGCCAGGGCCGCCGATAGCGGAGAGAGCATGGACAAGCCTGCCACGATAACAAATGCAATCAACAACATTGCAGACGGCGGCAGCATATATCTGATTACTAACTCCACATCGGATAAATATCAGCTGAATTCATCATTGTACTTGAGTTACAAATCATTCAGCATCGTTGGTGAAAGTTCCAAGAACATTACAATAGAATCCACGAAAAGTGAACTGATGCATCTTTATCAAAGCACAATTAATGTGACAAATATTAATTTCATAAACAAGGATTCTCATAGCAGTGCGATATACATGCAGTATTCCAATATGAAAATTGATAATTGTAGCTTTATAGGAAATATACGTAATAATTATTCATCATGTATATATGCAGCATCATCAAATGTGACGATTATAGGTACAAACTTCTTTAACAACAGCGGTATCTACGGTAACATATACTCAAGTTCAAATACGAACATGACCATCAGCTATTGTCTGTTTGAAAATAACACCGCCGATATCGGAGGAGCAATCTATTCCAAAAACTCATACTACAAGATAAGAAAGAGCAAATTCAGATACAACAATGCCAGTCATGCCGGATGTTTATACATGTACAATTCAAAGCTTGAATCAACCGACAACATATTTGAAAAGAACACTGCCGATTATTATGGTGGAGCAATTGTATCACTGGATAATCAAACGGTTACGGTTAAAACGACAAACTTCACTAATAACAATGCATCAATTGCAGGTGCAATATACTCCATGTATACTCCACTTAGCATAACAGACAGCATATTCGAATCAAATAACGCATATACAGCAGGTGCCGTGTATTCATTCAACAACACGTTAAGCATTCAAAAATCTGCACTCGTAAACAATAACATGGGAGATTCCATAGTAGTAGCTCTGACAACAAAAAAATGTGACCTCAACAATAATTGGTGGGGCCTGAACAATCCGGACTTCAACCAGATTACAGACGGCAAGATACCGGATACATGGCTACTTATGAGACTATACAAAAACACCAACAGTAGCGTGAATGTTACATTGAATCAACTATCCAACGGATCAACCATTAACACGTCAATCAAAAGACTGGCCAAATTCATGTCAAAAGACACCAACACTACCCTATCATCATTCAATATCATAAATAGCATTAATAAACAATACACGTGCAATGAATCACAGCTATTGGTATGTATAGACAATGAAGTTATGGATTTATACTCAAAGATTACACCATTGCTTTTAAGCAGCAACATTACGGCCAAAAAGAATGCAAACATCAGCATCCAAGTAAGATCAAACAAGGATATAAGCGGCAATATAACAATATATGTCAACAAAAAGAAGATTGCCACAATCAAGACACAGGAAGTAATGAAGTATTCATATTCCCTTCCGGCTACACTTGAATCAGGAGTCTATGACATAAATATCACATATACCGGTAATTCCAAGTACAACAAGACCAGTACAGTCTATAATCTGATAATAGCATCAACGACTATTGACAAGACAAACAACATAACGCCGACAAGAAGCTATAAAAATACCACCGTCAAGCTTCCTAGCTACTATAACCTGGCAGACCTGAACCAGACAACACCCGTCAAAAGACAGGGTTCAAGTGGTAGCTGCATAACATTTGCATCAATGGCAGCACTCGAATCATCAATTAAGAAAGTCACGGGCATGGAATATGACCTGTCGGAAAATAATCTGAAGAACATACTTAAGAGATTTTCCGTTATCGGCTATTCTAACTTACTGCCTAATGATGGAGGATATGACTTTGAACCTGTAGGATACTTTGCAAGTGGACTTGGACCTGTACTTGAATCAATGGATGGATACGATACGGAATCCGTATTGTCACCTCAGTTTTCATCAGAAATACAGGTGCAGAACATTTACTTTGTCCCACACAGACAGAATTACACAGACAATAATCTTATAAAGGAGGCCATAATGAAGTATGGTGGAGTGTTTACAAGTATTCAGTCAAGCAGTAACCTTAACATCTACTCACAGTCAACAACATCCAATCACGTGGTATGTATCGTCGGATGGAATGACTCCTACAGCAAGAGCAACTTCTCACCTAACCCTCCGGGCAATGGTGCGTTCATCATAAAAAACAGCTGGGGAACAGGTATAGGTATGCAAGGTTATCAATACGTATCATACTATGACCATGTAATTGGGGATTTGATATATAATAATACCTATAATGACATAAACTTTGCCGTTGACTATAACAATCTGTATAACTACTCAAGCATCTATCAATATGACTCAATCGTATACGTCTATAAGATTAGTGACAACAGCGGATCATATTCATTGAAGAATGTCTACACGGCCAATCAATCACAGGTATTGTCTGCGGTGGGTACGTACTTTGTAAACACTTCCAACTACACAATTAAGGTGTATATAAACGGTAACCTTGCAGCTAACATGAATGGATGTATCGATTATCCGGGTTACAGAACTATATACCTTGATAAATTCTATAGGATAAACCCTTATGATGAGATAGTGGTGACCGTTGATATCCAGCAAAATATGGATGCCAATTACATCTATGTACCATTGCAGGACAGCGATTATCCGACATATTCAAGGGCTAACATCTCATTTATCAGCTATGATAAACAGAAGACGTGGGAGGATTTATATACCAGCAACACTGATTATTTCACTGCACCGATAAAGGTATACATGATGAATCTTCCAAAGTTAAACAGTGTCGTTAAATACGCTGATGACCTGCTTAACATATCCTCACAGATAGTAGATTTAAATGGCAGTGCTAAGCTGTACTACAGATTAAATGATGATTACCTGTATAATGGAAACAATAAGATTATCTCCAACAGCATCAGCAAATCACAGAATGTGACCGTTTCAAACAGTACCAAGGGATTGTCAAACGGCAAGTATACATTGGAAACTATTCTTGTCTATGATGGAATAAACATTACACAGAAAAATTATTTCACTGTAAACAAAAACAGCATCACCTTGAATGTCACCGACATAACCGGCTACATCAACCAGACAAGGACTTTGGATGTGGAGCTAATAGACAGCAAAAACAAGACCAAGAAAATAAGCGAGGGCATTATAACCGTCAGCTATGCAAATAAGACTGTAATAGCATCGGCCAAGGTATCGAATAATCATGCGAAAATCAGCCTTACAAATACCAAGGCAGGAAACTATACATTATCGGTTACATACTCCAATAGCACACACTACAATGACACGTATAAGAAGATTACATATACCGTTAATAAAATGCCTACAACACTTACTGTGACGACAACGAATACCTACGTGTTAAATACCAGCATCATTAGCGGAAAACTTGTGGATAAAAACAACAAACCATTATCCGGTGCAACAATCAACATCGTGATAAACAGCAACACATATAAGGCAAAGACAAACGACAGTGGAGAATACTCATACAACTATAAAAATACCATAGTGGCTAAAAATAATGTGACTGCAAGATATGATGGAAGCGGCATATATAACTCCACTTCAAAAACGATTACATATACCACTTCAATTCTTCCCACTACCATTAGCCTTACAAGAATTAATGGTACTATCGGTGAGAAGATAACATTGAAGGCAACAGTCAAGGACAAGTTCAATAATCCCGTAAATAGCGGTTATGTGATTTTCAAGATTAACTCGGTAACCGTTAAGGATAACGGTCAGCTAAACGGCAGCAGTAACGCTTTAAAGGTTTATGTGAAAAACGGCATAGCCTCAACCGATATAATAGCATATCTGAACGTGCGTTATGGTCAGAACCTTACAGCGGTATACTCCGGTACTTCCAGTTATGAATCTGTAAGATCAGGAATCGCCAAGATTGACATAGCCCTTAGAAAGGCACAGATTGTGGTTAAGTGCAATGCCACCATGGCAAAACAGGATACATACATCAAGTTTACGGCTACAATCTATGATGTGACAAGCGGTAAAAGATCCGGCGTTATACATAACCTATCTGAGCAGTACGTGTACTTTAAGGTTAACGGCATAACCATGAAAAACGCTGACGGCACTGTCTATCAGGCAAAGATTGTTAATGGTGTAGCTACATACATCTATAAGATTCCTAAGGGATTTATGGGAATTACCGACGCGAAAACATTTAACGTCAAGAACCATACTGTAACCGCGGGTTTATACAATAAGAATTATTGTCCTGACGTGGTTAATTATACCTACTTCCAGGTTGAAAGAAGCAGTGTGACAATTAGCGTGACAAATGCCGTCATCAACAGCAAGACCCATAAACTGTATCTGAATGCAACCATGAAGGACTACAAAAACAACTACCTTGTCGGTCCAAGCAAGATTATTATCAAGGTCAATGGTGTTACCCTAACTGATTCCAAGGGCAAGGCAATTTATTTCATGATTAATGAAGGTAGGATTCAGTTGAAGGACGTCAATGTTCCTGTTGCCTCAAAGTATACATCACTTACAATCGTTACACAGGACAGGCTTGGTTATAAAAGTGGCAGAGTAACATCCACTAAGATAACTGTTAAAGCTTAGAAGTCTTAAACTTCAATAACCCCCTTTCCCCCCTTTTTTTATATGTGATTGTCGGCAAAATTATATCCTTATCCATTACTTATAATGCATTTATTTAATTTATCTCATTTTTATCAAATTCATTGAATAGAATGATATCTTTATAACTGATAAATAATTGCTTTCATAGACTTTTTATAATGAGAGAACAACAACTAAAAACATATAAATAACAGTTTATAAAGTTATATATCAACTTTTAAACTATTTAATTAATAACCTATTAAATACGATAAAAGTTTTCAAAAAAATCTGCCAATAATTAAAAAAAAATAGAAGTGAAACCATGAACAGGAATATGATTAAAATTTTCCTACTGGTTACTCTAGCAGTACTGCTTGTAGGTATAGCCAGTGCAGGTGACCCATCAACGGATACTACGAGCACACATGCAACGGATGTATCCACAGATACCACATGTACTGACACTACAGACATATTAGTGGAGGATACCACATCCACAAGCACAAATGCTATAACAGAGAGCGTGCCAGACAAACAACCAGGAAGTAAAATAATAACAAAAGAAGAAAAAAAATATAAAAACTGCAAATGAAGCAATAAATGTAGGCAATTATGACCAACTATGCGATGCATATTCAAGTAGTGATGCAACGGTGACAATCAACATTACCAAGAACATTACACTCCAAGCAAATCCAACTTTAGGAAGTAACATAAAGAATTTAAGAATTGAAGGTAACGGATTTACAATAAACGGGGCCAATCAATACCAATTCCTTCGTATACCATCAGCAACCAAGGTGACTATAAATAATATCAGCATAATAAACTGTTATAATAGTGAGGGCAGTGTAATATATAACAATGGTACTGTTATCATAAGAAACTCCAACCTCACTAACAACACGGCAAGATGGGATGGAAGTGTAATATACAACAATGCAGGAATTGCAAATATTAGCGGTTCCAACATCAACTACAACAACGCAGAATTTGGAGGAGCAATATACAACAATGAAGGAAACCTTATAATAATAGGCTCCAACCTCAACTACAACACCGCAAGAAATAATGGAGGTGCAATATACAAGATAAATGGTAATCTTACTATAGTAGCTTCCTATTTCAACAACAACAATGCAACAGGAGATTATGGGGTTGGAGGTGCAATCTATAATGATGGAGGTAACCTATCCGTAACAGGTTGCGACTTCAACAACAACAATGCAAATTACCGTGGTGGTGCAATATATAACACAGGTAGTGATACCAGTTCAAATATTGTCCTTTCAACCTTTAACAATAATTACCCACCAAACTTTAGAATTAACAATGAAAATGAACAATTTTCCATTGAATTGAATTTAAATGACGGATTTATAGATGTGGATACTGTTGCTGTTTACCTTGACAATCAAGCAGAATGCGTATATACAGGACCATTGGATGGTTATGCTGTACCCTTAGGTTATATTATACGTTTAGTAGTAAATGGTAGTGATATCAATAGTTTCCATAACAACACATTTATCATAAGACCGGCATCCAACGTGGAGGTTAATAATTATTCTGAACTTGTCACTGCAGTTAATAATGCTAAAAGTTTAGATTATAATGAATATTACATATCATTATCACAGGGCGATTACAATGCAACCACCGGAATGACTTGGGGTGATGCAAGCGGTAAAGTAATATACGTTAAAGTAGTAAACGGTACTGCAACAATAGAAAACTATGTAGTACCAACGGAATGGACCAGGAATGATACAACAATACAAGCAATATACACAGGATCTGCCCAATGTAGTAAGCTAACAAGCGAAAAAACACAACCAGTCATATCACCGATGGCACCAAGCATCACGACAAACGATATCACGGCAACTGCAGGAGAACAGATTACATTCACAGCCAATATCAACGATGGTGATAAACAAATCAACACGGGTAAGGTACTCTTTAAAATAAACGGTAAAACAATTAAAGACGCAAGCGGCAAGGTACTCTATGTAAAGGTTGTAAATGGAATTGCAAGTCTAAACTATACAATACATAGTGATATGAATGCTAAGAATTATAACATCACGGCAATCTTCACTTCACCTAACTATGAAAAACTTGAAGATACCAAAACCCTTACTGTCAACTAGAAGGTAAGAATATGAGGGGGCTTTGTTCAAATCCTCCTTTTCTTATTCTTTTTATTAAGCTCCACCCTAACCTAAAGGCTCTTTTTATCATGAAAGATAAATGTTAGAATAAATACAAAATATGGTAAAATGATATTAAACATACTCATTATCAACCACCACCATTCCAGATAAACTGTAAAAATGCCTTTATCTAAACGATAGAATTCGAAGAATCATCAACATGTGGAATCTGAAAAAATAATCAGGGATTTTTAATAATCACACAAGCTTATACTGCATCTACTATTTTGTAAGTATTATATAAAAACACGTTATCTTTTTTTGACTTTTTCATGACAATATTATTTTTCATAAATAGTAAATATTATTAGATAGATATATTACATTATTATTAAGATTTTTTAATATTTTTGATAAAGTATTTATTATATAATGTACATAATTTAACATACATCTTATTACAATGTATATTATTATAAAATGATTAATAAAATATTTTAAATTTTCAAGGAAAGAGTTGATAAATTTGTCAAAATATATTGTAGTAACTGGTGGTGTTGTAAGTTCCATTGGAAAAGGAATTACATCAGCATCTATTGGTAGAATTTTAAGATCATATGGAGTAAATGTAACCGCTATTAAAATAGACCCATATCTTAACTGGGATTCAGGTACATTAAATCCATATCAGCACGGCGAAGTATATGTAACTGATGATGGAATGGAATGTGACCTTGACCTCGGTCACTATGAAAGATTCCTGGATGTAGGCCTATCAGGTAAGGCAAACATTACCACAGGTAAAGTATATTCATCAGTAATAGAAAAAGAACGAAAAGGGGAATATTTAGGTTCTTGTGTTCAGATTATTCCACACATCACAGATGAAATCAAGCTGATGATACGTGACATAGCAAAACAAACCAAAGCAGAAGTTGTAATGGTTGAAGTTGGTGGAACGGTAGGGGACATTGAAAGTCAACCGTTTATTGAAGCATTAAGACAGTTCAGCCATGAGGAAGGTCATGACAACTGTATGTTTGTACATGTAACGTATGTGCCATACCTAAAGGCTGCCAAGGAGTTTAAAACCAAGCCAACACAACACAGTACCAAGGAGTTAAGGGGACTGGGTATTAATCCTGATATGATTGTATGCAGGTCAGAACTACTTCTTGACTCAAAATTGAAGGAAAAAATAGCACACTTCTGTGACGTGTCAATAGACGCTGTAATCAACACGCCAGATGCCCATTCAATATATGAAGTACCTTTAACCATGTACTCAGAAAACGTTGGAGACTACATCATAAACAGACTGAAAATAGATGCTCCTGACAAGGCTGACCTATATGATTGGAGTCAGATAGTTGAAGACTTGAAAATCGAGGCTCCTAAAGTTAAAATCGGTGTCGTCGGTAAGTACATTGAATTGGAGGATGCATATATCAGTATAAGGGAAGCACTTAAACATGCAGGTGCAGACAATAAGGTCAAGGTTGACATTGACTGGATTAAGGCGGACAATGACTATAACCTTGACCTGTTAAGCCAATATGATGGACTGTTAATACCTGGCGGTTTCGGTGAAAGGGGTATTGGCGGTAAGATAGAAGCCGTCAAGTACGCCATCAAAAACAAGATACCGATCTTTGGTATTTGTCTGGGACTTCATGCCATGGCCATAGCTATAGCCCAGCTTAACGGTGAAAGTGAAGCAAACAGTACAGAATTTGATAAGGACACCCCATGTCCTGTAATTGACATGATGGAAGAACAGAAGAAAATCAACAATATGGGTGGTACAATGAGATTAGGTGCTTATCCATGTAAGATTGCCGAAGGTACAATAGCATATGAGGCATATAAGGAAACAGAAGTGTCCGAAAGACACAGACATAGGTATGAAGTAAACAATGAATACAAGGATTTCCTTATTGATTCCGGCGTTGTGATATCCGGTACTTCACCTGATGACTTCCTGGTTGAAATGATTGAACTTAAAGATCATCCATGGTTTTTGGGTTGTCAGTTCCATCCTGAGTTCAAGTCCCGTCCAAATGATACCCATCCAATATTCAAGTCATTTATCAAGGCCGCTAAGGACCATAAGGAACATAAATTCTAACCTCTTTCCTTTTTTTTATTTGTAATAGTTTTAAAAATTATTATGACTTTAACCATTAAAATTATCGCTTTAATCATTCTATTTTCAGGAGTAGTTATAGCATCGATTAGCGATTATAAGACTCTTACCATCAGCAACAAATTGACATTTTCCATGTTTATTGTTGGCTTAACACTGGGAACTATCTTTTATTTGAATAATGACATCCTCGACCTATTGTATTATTATTTATCCATTTTATTAGTGTTTGTATTTGTCTACATATTATGGAAAATCGGATTATGGGCAGGTGGTGATGTAAAGCTGCTTACCGGAATGTCCACACTCTTGTGTGTCGACTATCTGGATATTCTTCCCAAGTTTAGCCTATGGGGATATTCATTTCCATTTTATGGAAGCATGCTTTTTATTCCCACAATGTCTGTGATTGTCAACAGTGTACTATCAATAGTGCCGATTATAATGTGCATCATCATATATGAAATAATTAAAAACAAGCCTTATTTAATGAAAGATATTATAAGTACAGGTGATTTAATTAATCTGGTAACTACTTTAAACATATTTGGAATATACTTTTTAATAAATAACATAGTCAATATAGATAACATCATAGCAAATATTATAATTCTATTATTTCTTTCATTTGCAGTAAACAAATTATCAAAAAGAGTCCGGAATATCATTATTCCCATGACAATCATCTTATTAATCATGAATGTAATCCATGAAAACATACAGCTATATCTTATAGAGACGATAATCATATTATGTATAGTTTTGATTAAAAACGTTATGAAAAATGACCTCATCAAGCAGGTACTCAGCCGTGAAGTTACCTTAGATAACTTATCGGAGTCCATGATACTTTCATACAGCCTCATCAGATATGACGACAAATACTTCTTTGATAAAAGAGGCCTGAAGGAAAAAATTTTACAAAAAGAGGATTATGAGTACATCATTACACAGAAGGCACACGGCTTGACGATAGAGGACATATCCCTACTAAAACATTTACATAAAAAGGGAGTTATAGGCAATAAAGTTCTGATTAAGCGTTCCGTAGCATTTGCTCCGTTCATATTGAGTGGCTTGATTGTTACGTTGACGATAGGAAACACTTATCTTCTGATTAAAGATTTATTGGGAGTGATTATATGAATGATATCGGCCAGTTGAGCCTGGAATACTTATTTATATTCATGATTCTTTTAATCATATTCTCTTTGATAAGCATACCTCTGTTGACGGAGTCAATTGAAAACACCGAGGATGTATCGGATGTGGTTAAAACGGAAAATATGTTAAATCAGTTAAGCAGTCATATTAAATATGTTTATTATTCTGATGAAGGTACAAGGATTGTTAAAAGCATACATGTTCCAAGGGATATGAGAATTGAATATAAATCATCGTCAGGAAGGCATTATCTGTCAACGAAGGTTAATTTGAATGATAATACCACCAGGAATGTCATGGTCGAGGTTCCATGTAAGGTTACATTTAAGAACAATCCCAATTACTATTACACCAACGTATATAACAGGTGGTATTACAATACGGAGTTTAAATGGATAAACAATAATAAAACAAGTAATGTGGACATAAACTTTAAATAAAAGAAAAGAGGGTTTTTAGTGAATTATTTTTTTATTCACTTTTATCTTCTTTGGTATCTGTGCCGTTTGCAAGTTCTTTTAATTCATTATACATTATTTTTCTATCTTCTTCATTTCTGTTTTCATGATATACTATTCGTTCTAATTCTTCCTGTCTCTGGATGAGCGTGTTTAGTATATCCGTTATAGGGTCAGGTATTTTACCGTGTTCCAAGTCGTGTACATGCTTGTTTTCTTCCTTGATGGATTGTAGTGTTTTTCCGGGTATGCCTACAATTGTTGAATTTGGTGGTGCGGGCTTTGTCACTACGGAACCTGCTCCTATCTTACAGTTTTTCCCTATTGTTATGTCTCCCAGCACTATTGCATTTGTACCTACGACTACATTATCTCCTATTGTAGGGTGTCTTTTTTTGGCTTCCAGGCTTGTACCACCCAGCACTACACCCTTATATAACAGTACGTCATCGCCTACTATTGTTGTTTCCCCGATAACTACACCCATTCCATGGTCTATGAAGAATCTTCTGCCGATTTGTGCACCTGGATGTATTTCTATACCTGTAAAAAATCTGTTTAAGTGGGATATAAATCTACCTATTAGTTTATGATTTCTTACCCAGAACCAATGGGCTATTTTATGAAACCATAATGCATGTAATCCCGGATAGCATAGCACGACTTCTATTGTGCTTTTTGCTGCAGGATCATTTGAAAATACGGTTTCTATATCCTCTTTAATTCTTTCAAACATTTTCACTAATCCCTCAACGTGTATTTGAACTCGCATATATAATACTATTTTTGTTTATTAAAGTTTATTAAGACTTTGATTAAATAGTTGTTTGTCTATTTAATTTTTGATAATTTTTGTTAAATGAAAGTTGTCATTGGCTTTTATTCATGACATTTTTTTGTAATTATTCTACAATATAAAAATATAACAATCGTTATATTTATATATATCCATAATCAAATAATTAATTGTGAAGAAAAAACATAAAATAAAATAGAAAATATCAATACAAATAACTGGAAGGTGATTATTGAATGAGTATAGAGAACATAAGAATTCTTAAAAAGCCAATAGCAAATGACATTACCGAAACAATAGGAAACACACCGTTGGTAAGATTAAACAAACTGGCAAAAGATATCGACGCAGATGTACTGGTAAAAATAGAAGCATTCAACCCAGTAAGCAGCGTTAAAGATAGAGTAGCCGTAAATCTAATTGAAAGTGCCGAAAAATCAGGAAAAATAAACAAGGACACCGTACTTATAGAACCAACAAGTGGAAACACCGGAATAGGACTGGCATTTGCAGCAGCAGCAAAAGGCTACAAACTAAAAATATTACTGCCTGAAAACTTCTCCGAAGAAAGAAAGAAACTGATAAAAATTTTCGGAGCCGAACTGATAGAAACACCTGCATCCAAAGGAATACCAGGAGCAATAGAAGAGGCAAATAGAATACATGAAGAAATAGAAAATTCATACATTCTACAGCAATTCGAAAACCCTGCAAACCCAGAGATACACAGATTACTAACAGGACCTGAAATATATGAAGATACAGATGGAAATGTGGATATAGTGGTATCAGCGGCAGGAACAGGTGGAACTGCAACAGGAATAGCCCAGGCAATCAAAGAACTGAAAGATGACTTCCAAGTTGTAGCAGTTGAAGCGGCATCAAGTCCTGTCTTGAGTGGAGGACAAAAAGGTCCACACAAAATACAGGGAATAAGTCCCGGATTCGTACCTGAAAACACCGATTTGGACATTATCGATGAAGTATTCACGGTAGAGGATGAAGATGCGGGAAAAACAACCATAAGACTAGCACAGGAAGAGGGAATACTTGTAGGAATATCCTCAGGAAGTGCAGTATATGCAGCACTGGAAATAGCAAAAAGACCTGAAAACAAGGGTAAAACAATAGTAGCAATACTTGCTGATACAGGAGAAAGATATTTGAGCGTAGACTGGTTATCAGATTTATATAATTAAATTAATTCACCTAATAAAAAAGATCTGTCAAATAAATATTTAAGCTTAAAAAAAATCCTATAAAAAAAAAATTTAATCAAAAAACAATAGTTTTATAAAAAATAATATCACCAAAACCCTATAACAACAAAACTCTAATCAATAGAATAAATCACTTTAAAAAGAAAAAATACACTTAAAAAAAAATAAAACTCCTATTATAAAAGATTATTATACTAATCAATAATAAAAAATCTAATCAATAAAAACTCCAAAAAATAAAATACACAATATAAAACAAGAAAAACTCCTATTATAAACACCAAAAAAATAGAGGGCTAGATAATAAATAAACTCCCTACATTATCTAGCAATCAAATTTTCCTTTTTTTAAATAATCATACATTGACCTGGCAAATCCAATCATAGGCAATGTTATTTCTTAAATGATGACAGCAAGTCCAATACTATCTGACGATCCTCGTTACTGATTGCCTTGGTTATAAACAATGCAATCACATATACCACCACAGCAATAGGCACCGATACGATAAATGACTGATTTAAGTAAATCAAGACAACCGCCATTATTATATTGGATATTATAATCTGAATAATCGGAACAACAGATTCCGCGAGGTTTAATTTAAACTCGGTCTTGTATAATACCAACAGCATCAATGACAGAATGCTAAACTCGGTGATAACCGTGGAATAACTTGCACCATAATAGGAGAAATTGCTAATCATCAGATAATTTAACACGACACTGACAAATGCACCTATACCGGCAATCTTTGTAACCGTAAACTGTTTATTGATGGCACCAAGTAATGTGGAACATACGCTTGTAAGAAACATGAATACGCCGGCCCATATGAGTATGGTCAATGACGTTGAAGCTTCAATATACTCGACACCATAAACCAGTGTGATGATATCCTCAGAGAAGATACAGCATCCTACGGCAACCGCCATACCAAGCATCAGCATATACTTCATAATCTTATGATACAAGTCGATAAGCTTATCCCTATCTGTGGTATACAAGTCACTCATTATCGGAAATACCGCATTGTTAAACAGCGTGAATATCGATGACAATACCAAAAGCAGCTTTTGAGCCGAACTGAATAGTCCCACTGCTATACTGCCGGACATGAACGTCAATATTATAAGGGATATCCAGAAGTATATCGACGTAAATACCGCCGTGATACCAAATGGAATACCCTTCACGAAGAGATTCTTTACAAACAACCTGTCGAATGACAACTTAAACTTAGGATAATAGCGTAATGCTATATATGTGGAATACAAACATGACAAGAACATTGCAATAGGATAACCTGCAGCAACGATTGTCACATTACTTCCCTGATATATGATAACCAGTATAATCAAAAGTACGGACGTACTGTATATCACGTTACCTATGGTCTGATACTTCATCTTCTCATTACTCTGGAATAATGAGTAATAAAATGTTGCAAAAGAATTGAAGACCATGTATAAACCAAACAATAGCATTACAATGGTTCCGTCACCACTAAAGTTACTGTTTGATACGAATACGACATATATTACAAATGTAATTAATGTAAATATTACCCTAAACAGCAATGTCGTACCAAAATAAACACCGGTTAACTCCTTGTTTCTGGATACTTCACGTATGGCATAGGTGGATAATCCCAAATCACAGAATATACCGAATACACCCACCAATGAAGTAGCAGAGGAGATTAATCCAAAATCATGAGTACCCAGGTATCTGGCAGTAAATAATGTTAGAATAAATGTCATGACATTATTTATCAGACTGGCCATCATCAATAAACTTGAATTCTTTATAACTCTTGCTGTAACACTCATGATATCATTTTTCTACTAAAGTTATTTAAAAAATTTATTATATACTTATATATCTATTCCAATTAGATAATAAATTTTAATATCATTATCCCATATAAATATTAATATATTAAATCAATAAATGGTGGTTAGATACATGATTAATATCACTACATTCCTAGATGCGAATAGTTGTAGATTGGATAAACCCGTATATTACAATATAGATAGGAATAAACAATACAATTCAAAGGATATTCTGTCAATTGTTTCAGAGATTTCAAGAAGATTGATTGACAAAAATATTAAAAAGGGTGACCGAGTACTGATTTATCTGGAAAACAGTCCGGAATACCTATTCTCCTTTTTGGCATTGTGGCGTATCGGTGCCGTGGCAGTTCCGACAAACAGGATATACACGATTAGTGAACTGCAATACTTCATAGATGACTGCGGTGCCAAACTTATCATATGTGATGAAGAAATAGACGAACTTGACATTGACTGCTATGTCATGGAAAATATGGATGAATACACTGATAGCGAGATAATAGATGCCTGCAATACATCATGGGATGACCTTTGCCAGATACAGTATACAAGCGGTACGACAGGCAAACCTAAGGGTGCCATGCTGACACATGGAAACTGGTTTAGTGCAATACAGAATGAATGTGACGTGCTTAACATGGACCACAACAGCGTAATGTTCTGTATCTACCCAATGGCCCATGTAGGTATATCCTGGGCTATTGCAACTCTAAGAAAGGCGGCGTTGTGTATAACGAAAAACAGGTACACATTTGACGAATACCTTGATATCATCTTTGAAAACAGG
Organism: Methanosphaera sp. BMS; assembly: GCF_003268005.1. Lineage (NCBI taxonomy): Archaea > Methanobacteriati > Methanobacteriota > Methanobacteria > Methanobacteriales > Methanobacteriaceae > Methanosphaera > Methanosphaera sp. BMS. The sequence goes on from NZ_CP014213.1 coordinate 916,311, forward strand.
GTAACGCATGCGACTGGTATGCCACCGGTAATTCACTCAATAGTCACCAACCCGGATAAGGTACAGAATAAACTGTACACCGTTAAAAGCATGGTATCCGGTGGTGGACCATTGCATAAGGATATCTGGAAGAAATTCTATAAGAAATATGGAATAGCAGTACTTAACGCTTATGGTTCATCAGAGACCATTGTAATCGGTACGGGTACCGTAATCAGACCGGAAGACTATGCATTTGCAGATAAATTTGAAAGTGTAGGCCATCCGGTGTGCTTCAGTGAAGTAAAGATTGTGGATACCGATGATGCAAGCATTCAAATGGACGTCAACTGTCAGGGAGAAATAGCACTGAGAGGCCCGTCAATTGCAAAGGGTTACTGGAATAAACCGGAGGCAAACGAGAAGACGTTCCTGGAGGATGGCTGGTTCTTGACTGGTGATATAGGATATATTGATGAGGACAATCGATTATTCATCACCGACCGCAAGAAGGACATGATTATCATGTCAGGATGGAAGATATATCCAACGGAAGTGGAGGAAGTGTTAATAGAACATCCATCCGTAAATGAAATAGCGGTCTTCAGCCTTCCTCATGAACACAGGGGCGAAATACCAGTTGCCGCAATCATATGGAACGACAAGGAAGATAGTGATTCACTCCTGGAATATGCATCAAATAACCTGGCAAGATACAAGATACCTCGAAGATTATTTACCACCGATAGTCTTCCGAGAGTAAATGGTTGGAAACTCCTCAGACGTCAATTAAAAGAGATTTATATAAATTACGAATAGTTTCCAATTCATTTATGACTAAAAAAAATAATGGAAAATATTTATAAGAAGTGCTAAATAACTTAATAATATATAAAGACTATAATTATACTTTCATCAATACATATATTTTAAGGGGATTAACTATGCATGGAAAAGAAATTAGTGAAAATGTAGAGGAATACTTGGAAACCATATATAAAAAAAGCTTATCCGATTCTATGGCCAAAACTACTGAAATATCCAAGGATTTGGGAATAGCACCAGGTAGTGTTACCCAAATGCTAAAAAAGTTGGAACAGGACGGATACGTGGTATACTACCAGTACAAGGGTGTTACACTAACAGATAAGGGTTATAAAATTGCAAGAAGCATCGTTAGAAAACATCGTATACTTGAAACATTCCTGTATGAAATATTAAACATCAATATAGAGGATTTACACGAACAGGCATGTGCCATGGAACACTCACTGTCTGATGAAGCCGAAAGAAAGCTATGTCAATTATTGGATTATCCAAATCAATGTCCTGATGATCATAACATCATACCAGTATGTGACTTGAACATATCCACCTGCTATGAATGTTCCAAGGTAGCCAACATCAACGAAATACCTCGCAGGATTGAAAATCTTGTATCCATCAGTGACATGAGACCACAGCAAAGGGGAAAAATCAAGTTTATCAGGGGTTCCAACGAGACACTTCAAGAACTGCTTGACTTGAATATTACATTAGAGTCAGAGATTACCATGATAAATTCAACTCCGCTTAACGGTCCTGTTAAAATCCTTGTTGATGGAAAAGATGTAATGCTTGATAAAGAATTATCATTTAATGCATTTGTTGAATTAGAATAATTCTATTTCACTATTTCTTTTCTATTACGTTTTCTTTTTTTATTAAAAGCTTCCTTTATTAATCATCCCAATAGAGTTTTCCAGTAATATTGATTAATATAATCTTAGCATAATATACATAATGCCAAATTCTAAAGATATATTAATCTTTAAATCTAAAGTATAATATAATAAAATATGGAGTGATATTTATGAAATACAAATGTATGTTATGTGGATGGACATATGACCCAGAAAAAGGAGATCCATCAAAAGGTATTGAACCAGGAACCGCATGGGAAGACCTTCCAGATGACTGGAAATGTCCATTATGTGGTGCTGGAAAAGACATGTTTGAAGCAGTAGGATAAATGGGACATATTTAAGAGTCTTCATTTATTCCAATCCTTTAACTTTTTTTAATAATTTTTTAATACAAATTTATATCATCATTATAGAAATTTCAATATAATAATCTCTTTTTAAGTATCCACATTAAAATACATAAAATATACTATTTAATTAAGGACATTCATCCTACAGGTAACCCCCCAATCAATACACTTCCATAACAAAATATCATTAAATTAAACATTTCATAAGTGAAAATATCAAGTATTACATAGCATATTCAAAAAAACTTATTTAAAAAATATAAATATATAAATTATAATAAAAACAATATAATAATATAATATAAATTATTAAACCAGTTAAAGGTGGTGATGTAATGTTACTAGTTGAAGGAGAAGTAGGCGGAAAAAAATATCAAGAACCGTTTTCAAAAGGAATACTATCAAAATCCCTGATAAGGGCGGAACTAGAACCAGCAAGAGCATATGCCATAGCAGCCGAAATAGAGGAAAAGATAAAAAGTGAAGATAAAGAAACTATAGCAATAACAGAACTTATAAAAATAGTTAAGGAAAAACTTGAACAAGAAGATCCTGATCTTGCAAAGAAATACATCATATGGAAGGAAATAAAAAGATCAGAAGACCCGTTAATCATATTAATCGGAGGAGCAAGTGGTATAGGTACATCATCCATTTCATTTGAACTAGCAAATAAACTTGGAATCAAAAACATGTTAAGTACCGATATGATACGTGAAGTAATGAGAAAAATTGTGTCAAAAGAATTATGTCCAACATTGTTCGAGTCAAGCTATACCGCGGCGGAATCCCTGAGAACACCAGCACCTCCAGAATTTGACAAAGTCCTTCTCGGATTTAAGGACCACGTTGAAACCGTTAGTGTAGGAGTAAACGGTGTAGTCGAACGTGCAATAAAAGAGGGTATAAGCATAGTAATAGAAGGAGTACATATAGTTCCGGGTTTTATAAGTGAAGAATTACTGGATACGCCTAATGTACACATGTTCATACTTACATTATCCGATGAGGAGATACATAAAAGCAGGTTCTACTCCAGATGTAGACAGCTATGGGCAAGAAGACCACTTAAAAGATACCTGAAACACTTTACACCTATCCGTAAGACACATGACTACATAGCCAGTGAAGCTAGAATCCATCACATCCCCGTCATAGAAAATATTGATGTAACCACTACCATTGACAGTATGATTGAACACATACTGGCTGAAAAACAAAACAGAGAATAAATTTAACCCCCTCAAATTTAAACCTTTTTTTGAATCTGAGCCATTAAATTATATCAACTACTTACTCGAGAATTTATTCAAGAATAAATTATGAAATATCATGAAGATAATGGATTTACTGTAAAAAAATCAACATATAAAAAAATTGAGGGTGTTTAGGGGATGATTATTCATCATTTATCTTACTAGCTATTTTTACACCTAATTCAAAGCATCTTTCCAAATCCTCTTCAGTTGGAACATACTTTATTTCAAGGTTGTCCATCATTTCAAAACCGGCTTCTGCAAGTTTTTCATTCAACCAGTCAGGTCCGTTTCCACCCCAACCGTAAGAACCAAATGTTGCAGCATACCTTTTGATGCCAGTTCTTGCAAAATCCAACTCAACAGTGTAAAGGAGTATGTCCCCAATACTAGGATATACCTTATTGAATAATGTCGGCACACCCATCAGTACCGCCTTGCTTTCAAGCATGTCCTTTACGATTTCACTTCGTTCATCCTCTTTTAAGTAATGCATCTTGACATTTACCCCCTCACTCATCAAACCTTCAGCTATTGCATGTGCCATCGTTTGTGTAGAATAATGCATGGTATCATATATTAGGGTAGCCTGTGGTCTTTGACATACACCTGTAGCCCAATTCTGATATGCTTCCACTATTTTTGCTGGTTCTGTCCAGATTTGACCGTGTGATGGTGCAATCATCCTGATTTTTTCAATCAAACCGGCTTCAACCACTTCATTTAATTTCATGGTTAAAAGTGGTGTCAGTGGCGTTAATAAATTTGCATAGAATTTCTGTGCAGCATCAATTAACTCCGATTCGGGTATTTCATAGTCATATCGCTCCATCTTACAGAGGTGCTGACCAAACGCGTCATTGGAAAACAGTATTCCATCCTCTTCAAGAAATGTAAACATACTATCAGGCCAGTGAAGCATCTTGGCATCTATAAATGAAAAGGTCTTACTTCCCAAAGATAATTTATCTCCACTTTCAACAGTTACAAATTCTGCATTTGCCAATTCAGGATAATGATTTATCAGTGCAGGCTTTGCTATGGGCGTACAGTATATCGGTGCCTTAGGGAATTTTTTATGAATTTCCACCAATGCTCCACTATGATCCTTTTCAATATGGTTTTGTATTATGTAATCTATTTTCATATCTTTTTGTTTACATTCAAATGCATCCTTTATCCTTCCCCACATCTGTGCCGAATATCCGGGATATACATTGTCTATCAATACCGTTTTATCTCCACAGAATACTAGAAATGCATTATATGTTGTACCGGGTAGGGTATATCCATGATATTCCCGTCTATCCCAGTCAAGCGTTCCTACAAAATAAACGTCATCCATAATTTTATGTGCTTTTGCTTTCATAATCATCATATCATTTTTTTTCTTTCGTACAAAATGTGTTCTAATGTTTATATATTTAATTAAAAGTTATTATACTTAAGGCATGAAAAAATAAATTTAAGAAAATACACTGTTTAGATAGAAAAAAGAGTTAAATAGAAAAAATACCATCAATTATGTAAGTTAAAGGACACTAGACGATTATTATGTCCCGATAATTGGTTATATTTTCAAGATATATATTAAACAAATTATCAATATTGATTTAAGAATTCTTGAACTATTACAGCGTAATATGTTGATAATTGTATTATATGTTATCAGCTGAGGGGGTACTTAAAAATAGGTGACTTGAAGATTGAAGAAGATTGTATTATTGGGGAGACAATTGATATTGCATACAAACTTTAATCGGATACTGATTCTTGTGGGAACAATCCACATCTGTAGACCCAAAAAATAGAACTACATCATTTATTCTTGTGGGAACAATCCCCTTGGGTGTACACATCATTTTAAACGTGTTTTCGGTAATGCTTTTATATGACCCAATTGTTCCATTTATATAACATGAGCATTTATTACAACAGAAACCCTATAATAATAGTGACTTCACGATTCTACAACGGGATAGTAAAAATATATAATCATGGAAACTAAAGGAACAAAACAAAATTAAAATATTAATAGATCCAACTTAAAAAAATAGAACAAATATTAAAATATAAAGATAGCGTCAAAGAACAATTAGATTATATACTCCTAATTGTTGCACACACTAAAAATAGGAAAAAAATTAAATTATGGGGGGTTATTTAGGATTGCCAGAGGCCGTGTATTGTACAGAATTCCCTTGCTGTTACATCATCTGCTTCAGGAATTTTAAAGGTAGCTTCCGGTTTGTCTCCAGGTTGTAGGTATTGTTTATGTACTTGTCCGTCTGCTATTAATTCGATGAGTGCTATGTAATGGTTTTCATCCATTGGGTGTTCTACTTCTCCAACTTTTACGTGGTAAGCATCATCTACTCTTGTAATTACAGGTTTGTGTTTTACATCCCCTTCTCCCTCGGTTTTAGCTTCGATAACATCTAAACATGCTACATCCACATCTTGACCTGGGTAGATTAGTTCAATTATATTTCCACTGTTTTTACATTTTATTATGCTGGTAAAATCAAAATCCATAGTTATCTCTCCATTAAATTATAAAAAAGGGGGGTTAGGGTTTAGGCTGATTAGAATTCATCAACTAATAATTCGAAGTAGCTTGATGGGTGTTCACATATTGGACATACTTCAGGTGGTTTTTCTCCTTTGTATACGAATCCACATTTTCTACATACCCATGTGACTTCTTCGTCTCTGTTGAAGAATGTTTCACCTTCAACCATAGCCAGTAATTGTCTGTATCTTGCTTCGTGGTGTGATTCTACTTTTCCTATATTTCTTAATCTGCAGGCTATTACATCAAAGCCTTCTTCTTCTGCTACATCAGCAAATTCAGGGTACATGGATGTTGCTTCTTCGTTTTCACCTTCAGCTGCAGCTAATAGGTTTTCAGCTGTAGTTCCATAGGTAAATCCTACGCTTGTTGGAATGTCAATGCAATCTACATCTTCTTTTAGTTCCTGTATCATTTTGAATAATACTTTTGCGTGTTGGAATTCATTGTCTGCAGTTACTAGGAATATTTCTGCAATTTTTTCATATCCTTCTTTTTTAGCTATTTTTGAATACATTGTGTATCTGTTTCTTGCCTGACTTTCTCCGACAAAAGCTTTTGATAAATTTTCTAATGTTTTTACCATTATATCACCTATTATATGTATAAATATATTATTATGAAAAATTTCTAATATATTATTTTGTTAATTCTATTATATTTTTATTAGAATATATAATTATAGTATTTTAGTTTCGACAAAAAATAATCATAGGATATACTTATCAATTTCAGTATTAAGCAAAGAATAAAGAATAAAATTAAATTAAAGAACAATACTTTATTAAAAAAAAAATTAAATGGGGATTAAATTCTAGAATACCCAGAATACAGTTATTATAGCCGCGATGATAAATACCAATGGTGCCAATATCTTACTTACGGATAGTATGGATGAAATTGTATTTACAAGTTCTATTGACTTGTTTGGACCGAATGTTTTGATGTTTAATCTTTGTGTAGCTGATGCAACACTGACATCCTCCATGTCATCAAGTGCCTGTGGAATCAATTCCAGTATCGTGTCAATTAAAAGCTCTTTGTGTTTTGTACCGACTGTTAATCCTCCACCGGATATTGTGTTTACAAGGTGTGTGTCGGTAGTCATAACCTCTATCATGTCTATATCGGGATATTTGTCCTGAACGGCTTCTATGATTTCTTCACGTACTCCCTGTTTCATATTGTTTCCGTCAAAGACCACATAGAGCATCTTCTGGTCATCAACTTCGGTTATCATTATCTTGACACCGCAGTCTCCTATACCATCCTTGACGTCTATTTCATCAAGCAGGTCATATGCATATCCCATCCTTATAGGATACATGTCCTGTTTTTCAAGTTTCTTTATGGCCTCCTCGATTTGAACTACCCTGTAGTGACCCGGCATTAATCGATCGACGTTTCCTTCCAGACAGTTATGGCAGTCGACGACCACTACATTTTCTATACCGGTTACCTGTTTTGCCTGGTATTGCATTGCCAGACCTACTCCATAGTCTATATCATCCCCTGGTACCGGTGCAAATGTACTTAGGAGTACTACTCCATCATTGAAGAATTGTGCTCCTATCTTTGCATCCTCATATTGTACCCTCTGGAATTTACTTGCCTTATCGGAGTACTCCAAGTTTTCTAAGGCCAAGTTTACGGCATCGGTTATTTTATTTATCTCCTTGGCCGCAACTGGGTTGAAGTCATGTGTTGCCGCTCCATGCACCACTATTGAGAAGTCATCCAATTGCTGAGTGAGTATGCTTGGAAGGTTTCCTCCACCAAGTGAACCGACAGGCCCGGGGTGTACGTGTGGTGAGATGTAGTTTAACTTAACATTCCCATCCCTGTTTTTAAAGCTTATTAAGCTAACGGTTGTATCTATTGATTCACCCATGTTACTGAATACTTCTTCCATGGAGTTTGATCCTTCGGTTATGTGACCGATAAAGAGGCTTAATAGTTCAAGTCCATTTACTCCCAGGTTATTTCTCATAGGACTTTCAAGTATTGATACGAATGAGAAGATTGCAATTGCAAGTACTATTGCCCCTATTATAGCCTTAAGGTATAGACTTACTACAGAGTTCAGACTGGTTATCGCCATTGTTATGTAACTGATAAGTACAAACATACTTAAAATCAGTATCGGATGTATTAATCCTATTATAAGTCCCTGTATGAATTTTATATTGGATGTACTCCAGATGATAAGTGTCTCTATTGCAAATCCAAAGAGTATGCCTAATAACAATGAATTTACAAATATGTCCGTGTTGAATAGGAATCCGATTACGTCTCCTCCTACCAGTACAAGACATGTGATAAACATGCTTACAAAGGATAGGAAGAGTGCCTGTTTCTGCTTCATGTGTCTTTTCTTAAGAAGATTTACTGCAGAATGCACCAATCCTCCGGAAGCCATGGTGGTTAAACCTAATAGGAAGAATATCGTTGCTCCTCCACTTAAAAATGAATACACCACTTCCTCCATGTTTAATCCAATATCCAAACATCCCATTATTCCCCCGGCAAGGAAACTGAAGGTGAATATAAGAAATATTGAAATTTTAGATTCAGGTAGAGTAATCATGTATTTACTTAATTTCATCACTCTTTGTGTTACCGTCATAGTCTCATAGTTCCTATAAATTTTTTTAGATTATACAATTCATAAAATCTACATATAATATTATGTTTTACATTTGTTGATATTAATTATTATGGTGAGTGAAATTGTATGGGTCATCTGTAAAAATTAATTGTTTAGGGGCTATCCACAAAGCCCATATTTTTTAACATCTTTTTATTTAAAGGAGGGGTGAGGAAGGATTCTTTAATAATCTGTTATAATTGAAAGGGGATAAATATAATATTCCCCTTAAATGCAAGTTTAAATCGTATTTCATTAAAATTGTGATAATCTGATTAACAAGAATAAAGTGGGGTTTTTTATTATGAAAATTTGTGGCATCATTTTATGCCGATTAGTAGTGCATGTAATGGATAAAATACTATAATATGGTTATACATAAATAATTAATATATATTATATTTTTGTTTAAAAAAAATAAATGGGGAATTAATTTGGAATATGAATTAAATACACCATTAGATGATAGTGATATTAATAAATTAAAAGCTGGTGACACTGTATATCTGACAGGTAAGATATTTACTGCTCGTGATAGTGCTCACAAGAGAATTATAGAATCAAATGCTCCTATAGACTTAGAAGGTGTTGTTTTATTCCATGCCGGACCTATCATCAGGGAAAATGATGATGAATATGAAATTGTTGCCGTAGGTCCTACAACCAGTATGAGAATGAATCCATATGAAGCGGACGTACTTGATATGGGAGTCAAGGCCATAATAGGTAAGGGTGGAATGGATGAAAAAACCCATGAAGCTTTGGTACGTAACAATGCAGTATTCTTAACTGCCGTTGGTGGATGTGCAGCTTTATATGTAAGTAGCATTAACAAGGTTGACTGCGTATACTGGCTGGACTTGGGAATGCCGGAGGCCATATGGCAATTGGATGTGGAACGATTTGGTCCTTTAATAGTTACTATGGATTCCAATAACGTTAATTTATATAAAAAAGATAAAGAGGATTCAAAATGAATAGCAAAATACTTTCAATACTGTTAATTATATGTTCAGCGGCATTGATTGCTGGATTTTTCATTTTTACACCTACATATATTCAATCAAACGGTGATGTTAAACATTTTAGTGATAATGATATGTCCTTTGACATACCTAATACATGGACTGTATATGAATATGATGATCCTACCAAAACGCCGTTTTTATCAAGTAGACCATCATCACTCATAGTTGAACCGGCAAGTAAGTCAACCTACTCATATTATGACGGAAACATATCTGAGCTGGAACAAGATGGAGTCTTGAATACAAGTGCTACCAGTGCTACCGACGTTGCAATCGTTACATGTGAAATTACCAAAATGGATTCACTTCCAGAGGGCGTTACATTGGATAACGCTTATCAGTCTGACAGCATCTACGGCATTATGGAGTCATCAGGCAAGTTCAATCTGGACTCAGCTACTGTCATCCAGGTAGACGGTAAGGATGCACGTCAATTTGTATATACCGTTAGTTATACCAAGTATAAGGACACATGGATAAACGCCGACGGACATTACTATAGAATACTATGTCAAGCACCTACTACTTTCTTTGATGATGCCGGAAGTGTATTTGATAATATCATTAATACAATGAAGTTGAAATAAATCAACTTCCACTTTTTAATATTTTTTATTGATAAACTCTTTTTTAATTAAATATTATTTTTATATTTAAAATTATTACATTGCTTCTTTTTAACAAATATTATATAATACTGATTTTAATATATTATATAGAAATCGATTTTAGTGATAACATGTCAGATAGATTAGAGAATATTTTTATTAATTTTGCAAATTCACAGGAAGAATTGCTCAGTCAGATGAATTTAAGTAAGGAAGAATTCGTTGAGAACGCCAAGAAATGGTCGCAGACAGAGGATGGGAAACTTGAAATTCAGAAGTTTATATTGAATCAGGAAATTGATGATTTGAAAAGTGAAATTGCCGAGATTGAAAAGAATATTGCTAAAAAGGAAGAGTCTATCAAAGAAATTGATGCTGAATTAGCCAAGTTAAGTGGTGATAATAATGGTTGAAATGTCATTTAAAATGAAAGTTAAGCGTGAAGATCATGATGAAGAAAAACCTATGTATGTTGAAATTCCGGATTTAATTGTTGATGCATATTATCTTCGAGATGGTGATGAGGTAGAGTGGACTTACTTTGTTAACTGTAAGAATCAGAAGGAAGTTAAACTTAAAAGGGAATATACCGGTTTATAACCTTCTTTTTTCTCATTTTTTTGAATGTGTTGAAATTTTTTGTTTTGTGTTTTTTTAACTTTCTGATGTTGTGCCTTAATTATGTATTCTTGTTCACATTTTAGGAATAAGTACCCCTAACTGTTCACATATAGTGAACGAATTTTGCTATTTTTATTCATGTTTTAGGAACAAAAAGTCATTTAAAGACACTTTTTTGGAACATTTTTAAGTCTTTAAATTAGATAAAATACTTTAAAAAATTTTATTTTCAATAAAAACCATTTTTACTTTGTTATTTCTATTTTAAGTATTTTTCAATCACTTAATATTTATTTATCAAAAATGGATATTAAAGCATATTTATGGATTTTAAGTTATATTAATATGTCAATTTTCCACAAAAAACATGAACAATCATTTTTTACACATCACATCATTGATAAATCATATTACTTGAAATAATCAAGTATCTTCGGATAATTTTTTCAAAGATATTTTTCCAAATAAATTTTTTATTATTATTTTTGAAAATTTTTAGAAATATTCCAATAAATAATTAGTATATACCAAAAAAATTATAAATAATATAAAAATATAAATAAAATATAAACAATGTTTAAATTTACCGTGAAAAATAATGATTTAACATTTTTATATTAGAAATGATTATATAATATTAATTAAATTTTTAACATTTCAACATTGATGCAGTCATATGATTTTTATGGAAAGAATTGGTTATTAATTATTTATAAAATTGTATTACTGTATTGGAGATGCAATAATGGATATCAAAAACAAATATACTTCAGATACTGAAGATTTGATAAAATCCGTAAAGGATTACAAGTTACACTTAACTGTTTTGATAGCTGTAGTAATCTCAGAATACATCGGAATTATAACACTGGATTTGATGGGCATATCAATAATATTGATGCCACTGTTGTATTCATTAATACTTGCCGTGGCATTCTACCTGGCAAAGCCCGTTACATGGATAAAGGGAAAGCAATCCGAAAGATCCAGTGCCATAATGATGTTGCTGATAGGTCCACTTCTAGCAAAACTGGCAATAGCCAGTGGTCAAAACATTGGTATAATATTTAATGCAGGCCCGGCAATTCTTTTACAGGAAGTTGGAAACCTAGGTACTATCTTCGCAGCATTGCCTATTGCATTATTATTAGGATTTAAACGTGAATCAATTGGAATGACAAGTTCAATATGCCGTGAACCACAAATGGCAGTGGTAATAGACAAGTATGGTTTTACCTCTCCTGAAACAAGGGGATTTTTCACAGTATTCTTAATAGGTACTGTACTTGGAACACCATTTATCAGCCTATTAGTAAGCATACTTGCATATGTACTACCGTTACATCCGTTTGCCTTTGGAATGGCATGCGGTATAGGAAGTGCAAGTATGAATGCGGCGGCAGTGGCATCACTGTCAACCATATTCCCACAATATGCCACTCAAATGGAGGCATTCAGTGGAATGGCCAACCTGATTGCAATGGTTACAGGTATGTACGTATACATATTCGTTGCAATGCCACTCACGGAAGGATTATATAAAAGACTTGAACCACCAATAAATTCAATGTTAGAACGTAGAAAGGCCAAGAAGGAGAGTTGTTAGATATTGAATGACAAGATAACAATTAAAATACTAATCGAATGGATAGGTATACTGGTAATATTTTCCATCATATCCGCAATAGGTAATGTAATCGGATATCATTATCCCTTCATAGAATCCCTTATAGGAATGCTCATGCTATGCGGAATATCACTTGCCGGGCTTATCATCGAAAGATACGTGCCATGGGACATACCTTCAATCCTATACATCAGCCTTATAGGTTTAATACTGGCTTTACCGATATCACCAGTTTCCGGTACATTAATCTATTATACATCTCGTGTTGAATTGATATCATTGACAACCGTACTGCTTGCATATGCGGGTATTTCAATGGGTAAAGACCTGGGTGACTTCAAAAAGGTAGGAGTTAAGGGTGTTGTCGTAACATTCTTCGTAATATTCGGTACCTACGTAGGATCTGCATTGATTGCACAGGTTGTGTTAATGTTTACAGGAATGATTTAGATTTCGATTTAAATCATGCAAAACCTTTTTTTGTAATTCTAATTTTTTTTTGACTATAAATTATATTTGAGGAATAATTCCATATTAATAATATAACAATTAGATTGGCGTATTCATATGAATGATAAGATAACCAACATGAATATCAAGGATATTTTTAATTATAAACTACACATAACAGTCCTGATAATATTCCTGATATCTACATATATAGGAGTTATTAAATTTTCAATATTTAATACAATTACAATAATCATCCTACCACTCGTATTTTCACTTGCATTATCAATCATTGCATACACGTCAAAAGCCATAAAATGGATAGGCAAAAAAGAATCACAGACTGCCACCGCCATATTTATCATCATATTATGCCCACTAGTAGCAAAACTTGCCATTATAAGCGGGGCAAACATACATCTTCTATACCAGACAGGTCCGCTTATCATACTGGAGCAACTGGGAGATATAATGTGCGTTTTAATAGCACTACCCGTAGCAATACTATTGGGCTTTAAAAGAAAATCAATAGGCATGGCAAGCTCAATATGCAGAGAACCACAGATGGCGGTTATGGCAAACAAGTATAGTCTGGATTCCGAGGAAATGAAGGGTTTCATGATTGTATATCTATTTGGAATAGTGCTTGGAACTGTATTCATGAGCCTGATAGTCAACATATTATCATACATCATGCCATTACATCCATATGCATATGCAATTGGCTGTGGAATAGGAAGTACAAGCATGAACGTAGCCGGCCTATCGGCATTATGCGTAATGTATCCCGGTATCAGCAATCAACTGATAGCATTCAGTGCCATAGCAAATCTAATATCCGCACTTCTAAGCGTTTACATGTTCATGTTCATACTGCTGCCACTGGCAGAAAAACTTTATTCCATATTTGAAAAAAAATGATAATATACTCACTTCCTTTTAAAGTTCTTTTTTATAATAATATTTTGTTAGTGCAATGTTCAAAATAATGAAAAAATATTTAAAAAACTCAAAATATAAATATAGTATATATCCCAATACATTTTATTATATAAATGGGGAAATGATATCATGACTAAGACTAAAAAAACTTTAAAAGAGAATAAAAAAAGTCCCGAAGGTGAATCTAATAAACCTTCAAGTAATAAAGCATTAACAGCCGAAGAGGTATCTGAAAAATACACAGTCAAAGAATTAAAAGAGATTTTAAGAGAAAACAATTTAAAGGTTTCAGGTAAAAAACAAGAACTTGTTGAAAGAGTTTTACCTATCCTAAATGATGATTCAAACGATACAACCGATGAAGATGTCTCCAATAATCAAGAATTAACAGAAGAAGAAGATAACAAAAGCAAAGAAGTTAACGATGAGGCATTAAGTTCTTCACTTAATACATTTGGAATAAACTATGATAATTTAACCATTAAACATGACATCGTTAAGGTAGAAACCACCAACATAGATATTCAAGGAACTACCCAAAATGGATTATGCATGTCCGATTCTGAAATGTCAATAATAACCGATTCAGAGTCTTCCAATGTAAACTTGAAAATGAATCTTCCAGAAGTTTCTTACAGTAACTTCGAAAATACAACATTTACACTTAACAATCTGAATTTATCCATCTTACCTAGTTCAAATCCAAAAAGTCTTGAATTTTCAGCACTTGTAGATAATTTAGAGGTAATAACCGACAAACATTATGTGAATTTAGATAATCTTAATCTGTTTTCAAAAGCGTTCCCTGATAAAAATGCCATGCTTTTAGATGTTGACATAAGTAAATTCATATATCCAAACTTTAATGGTACAAGCTTTAACTTTGAAAATCTTGATTTCAATTTGGCAATAGGATTGGACGGAGAAAACCTTAACATATCAGTTAAACTACCTAAATTAAATCTTATAAGCAAAAATTACAAGGTTGACCTATCCGATTTAAATCTGAATATTGTAGTGCCTGATTTGGAATTATCAAATCTTGGTTTATCCATACTCATGTCAGATTTCCGTTACACAAACTATGATGATGTTAATATTGACATGGAGAATGTGGATGTATCACTTGAACCTATTTTAAATTCAAATCAGTTTGACGTACTTATTGATATGGATAACATTAATGCAACCGGGGTAACCTTCGAGGAAATGTTCCCAATGTTAAATATTGAGGATACAGACTTTGAAAATATTACTTCCGACTCAAAAACACCGGTTAACCTGATTGGTTGTATATCCCCTCTAGATATTTATAGAATGGACCTATCACGCATTGCCTCACTCTTGAATTCCGGATTTGACATTGACAGTTACACCCGTAGCTTGCCTGATTATGAAAGTACCATAAACGTTAGTTCTGAGGATGCAATAGATCTGGATGATTCAAGCTTTGATATAGCAGGTATATTTGAAAACTTCGATTATTCAAGTCTAAACTCAATTGTACTTAATCTATCCGGACTGATTGATGCAATAGGTATTGATTTAGGCGAACTGGGTATTGACCTGTCAGATTATGACTTATCCGCTATCAGCATATCCGATATTATTGATATAATGAATAACTCCGATTTCGACATGAGTCCTATCAATTCCATGTTAAAATTATTCTCCCTTGATGAGGATAATCTTGAAATGTCCGAAGTAATTTCCAGTTTCGACTCCGAAAAATTCGACATATCCACACTACTATCAAGCCTTAACATATCCGTCGATGATATCTCCAGTATCATAAACGCATTCAACAATTCAGACCTTGATTTAGCTAAAATATTTGAAAACTTCGACTACTCAAGTTTAGATGCAATTGTACTGGACTTAACAGGAGTAATTGATTCAGCAGGTATTGATTTAACACAGATAGGTACTGTTTTATACGAACTGGGTATTGACCTTTCAGACTATGACTTATCTGCTATCAGATTGTCAGAGATTATGGACATCATAAGTAACATTGACTTTGACATGAACTTGCTAACAAACCTGTTAAAATCATTCGGTATTGACCTGGATGAAATTGATTTATCAGGATTAATAGCAAGCTTCGATTCTGAAAACTTCGACATGTCCTCATTGCTGGCAAGTCTTAACATATCTACCGAGGACATCTCAGGAATAATGGATATATTCAACGATTCAGACCTTGATTTAGGTAAAATATTTGAAGACTTCGACTGGTCATGTCTGGATGCAATTGAACTGGACTTAACAGGACTTATCGATTCAATAGGCATAGATTTAACAGAGCTAGGTATTGACCTGTCAGATTATGACTTATCATCAATTAAAATATCCGATTTAGTAGGCATCTTTAGCAACTTTGACTTTGACATGAATTCCCTCTCATCCATGCTAAAATTAGCCGGCCTTGACGTTGAAAAACTTGACCTATCAGGATTAATAGCAAGTTTCGATTCTGAAAACTTCGACTTGTCCACCTTACTTGCAAGCCTTAATTTACCTGAGGATGGTTTATCAGGTATAATAGAACTATTCAATAATCCGGACATGAATTTAGGTGGCATATTTGAAAATTGTGATTATTCATGTTTAAATGCTATTGAACTGGACTTAACAGGACTGATTGATTCATCCGGTATGGATTTATCCACGTTAGATGTGGACCTGTCAGACTATGACTTATCATCAATCAGCTTATCCGACGTTATCGATATCATAAATAAATCCGATTATGATATGTCCGAGTGGGACTTATCCGATGTTGACTTTGAGGAACTTGACCTTTCCGGATTAATAGCCAATATTGACTCTGAAAACTTCGACCCATCCACATTACTGGCAAGCCTTAATTTACCGGCTGAGGATATCCCAGGTATCCTAGAATTGTTTAATAACCCTGACCTTGATTTAGGTGGCATATTTGAAAACTGCGACTATTCATGCCTAAACGCGATAAAACTAGATTTAACCAGACTGATTGATTCATCCGGTATAGATTTATCCACGTTAGATGTGGACCTGTCAGACTATGACTTATCATCAATCAGCCTAGCTGATGTTGTAGGCATCATGAGTAACTTAGACTTAGACATGAACTCCATTCCATCCATGCTAAAATTAACCGGCCTTGACGTTGAAAAACTTGACCTGTCAGGTTTAATAGCAAGTTTTGACACGGAAAACTTCGACCCATCCACATTACTGGAAAACCTCAACATATCTACCGACGACATCTCAGGCATAATAAAATTATTAACCAACCCTGACTTCGATTTAGGCAAAATATTTGAAAACTGCGACTACTCATGCCTGGATGCAATAAAACTAAACTTAACAGGACTAATCGATTCAATAGGCATAGATTTAACAGAGTTAGGTATTGACCTGTCAGACTATGACTTATCATCAATCAGTCTATCTGAGCTTGTAGACATCATAAATAGCTTAGACATAGACATGGACTTGTTAACAAGCCTACTAAAATCATTCGGTATAAACCTGGATGAAATTGACTTATCAGGATTAATAGCCACTTTCGATTCTGAAAACTTCGACTTGTCCGCATTACTGTCAAGCCTTAATTTACCTGTCGAGGATATTTCAAGCATCATTGATATGTTTACTAACTCTGACCTTGACTTAGAAGGCATATTTGAAAACTGCGACTACTCATGCCTTGATGCAATAAAACTGGATTTAACAGGAATAGTAGATTCAAACGACCTGGACTTATCATCATTAGGCATTGACCTGTCAGAATATGACTTATCATCAATCAGCCTATCCGAAGTTATTGATATCATAAATAATTCTGAATTTATCAAGTCCGCATCTTCAACCATGATAAAATTATTCAGTCTTGACTTTGATGACTTTGATTGGTCTGGATTAGTTGTCAGTTATGATTTAGACGAGCTTGACATATCCGCTTTATTGACTAGCCTGAACATACCTGGCGTTGATATTTCAGCTACTTTAGAAACGTTCAACAACAATGGTCTGGATTTAGTCGAACTTATTAATCAAATGTTAAGCATGTTCCTGGAAAAACCTGCACTTGAAGCTCCAGGTGCTGATGAAGCTGAATAAGAAAATAAGCGTAATATTTATCAGAGAAATAAATCTGAAAAAAGTATAAAAGAAAAAAAAGTGATAGTGGAATGATTTTCACTATCAACACTTACTTTTTTTTAAGGATTTGTTCATAATTGCCCATTTTCACCGTCTAAATGTATTCATTATTATATATCACCCACCATTTTCCAAATCTTTGTTTTTATTATTGTCCATTGAGATATCATTTTACAATCAACATATCCAATCAAAACCCCCTGATATCCATAATCACCATTCAATGCTATTACTATTTAGATGAATGAATAAACATATTTACATTAAAATATGTATATAATAAACAATTATCATTTATTGGATTAAATTTAACCCTTAGCTTAAACAATAACTATAATAAAACCAAAATTCAATATAATAACATAAAAACAACAATTCAATAAAAAAGATAAGGAGTGCTAATCAATGAATGAAGTAATAAACAACATATGTGATTGTGTTACAAAACTTAGAAAAGAAAGTCCGCTAGTTCACTGCATAACAAATACCGTAACGGTAAACGACTGTGCAAATGCAGTGCTGGCAGTAGGGGCATCCCCCATAATGGCAAATGAACCACTTGAAGCAGAAGAGATGGTCACAATCGTAAACTCCTTATTGATAAATATAGGAACATTAAACCAGAAACAGATAGAAGCCATGAAAATAGCAGCAGAAACGGCAGACAAACTTGAAAAGGCATACGTATTGGATCCTGTGGGAATAGGTGTAAGCAATATAAGAAATCAGACATCACTTGATTTGATAAAGTCAAATCCTACAATCATAAGGGGAAACCTATCAGAGATAAAAACACTTGCAAACCTGATAGGAATTCTAGAGGAATGTACACAGGCAAAAGGTGTGGATGTAGCAGACAGTGATGTCATAAACAATGATACCCTTGAATCCAATGCAATAATAGTCAAGAATATAGCAGAAAAGTTAAATACGACAATAGCAGTATCCGGTCCAATAGACATAATATCAGACGGCGTTGAGATATATGCAATAGAAAACGGCCATAGCATGATGAGCCGGATAACCGGCAGCGGATGTATGCTTGGCTGTATACTGGCAGCATACAATGCCATAACAACACCATTATATGCGGCTATAACCGCAACGGCCGTACTCGGAATAGCAGGTGAAATAGCAGCACAAACAACAAAGGTAAACAATAAAGGTACAGGTACATTCAGAAGCGAACTTTTAGATGAATTATCCAACATGGATGACCAGACCGTACAGGATTACATTAAAATCAGCAGATTATAATCCGGCATTATATTATAATAGAGTATTTTGAATAAATCTAAGGAGCAAATTTATATGATTGATTATAGTGTCTATCTGGTAACAGACCAGTTCAATTTAAATGAGGATGAGTTTTTAAATGTAATAGAAGAGGCCGTAAAGGGCAAAACCACGATGGTTCAACTAAGGGAAAAAGACTCCGATACACGTGAGTTTTATGAACTTGCATTAAAGGTCAAGGCCATAACCGACAAATACGACGTACCCCTTATAATAAATGACCGACTGGACATAGCACAGGCGGTAGGCTGTGCAGGTGTACATCTTGGCCAGAGTGACATGCCATGTACGGTGGCAAGAGAGATACTTGGCGATGATAAGATTATAGGAATAAGTGCCACCACATATGATGAGGCAATACAGGCCCAATCTGATGGGGCTGACTATCTTGGAGTAGGTGGAATATATCCTACCAATACAAAGAAAGATGCGGGCATATCAACACATGATGATCTATTGAAAATAAAAGAGGACATTAACATACCCACAGTTGCTATCGGTGGAATAAAAGAGGACAATGCGGGTGAAATAGTAAAAAGATATGGCTTTGATGGTGTGGCCGTCGTATCTGCCATAATGCTTAGTGAAAATCCTAAAAAGACATCAGAGAACTTCTCAAGAATAGTTAAAGAATTAGAATAAATCCAAAAAATTAAGGTAATATTTATGAAAATAGATGACATTAAAGCTGCAATAATGGGATCGGTTGTAGCCGACGCTCTCGGCGTTCCATATGAATTTCATCATAAGGAGGAGATGACTGCCAACCCTGCCGTCGGTATGACCGGTTATGGTACATACAATCAGGAGCCAGGCACATGGTCTGATGACTCATCACTTATGCTTGCATGTATGGACAGCCTACTTAACGGCCTGGACTATGAGGATATGATGAGAAAATTTGCATTATACTACTTTGAGGCAGCATATACCCCAGATAACCACCTATTTGATATTGGCAATACTACACGGGATGCAATCAACAACTATGCAAACGGCAGAAGTGCATTGGAATCAGGCTGTGACGGTCTGCGCTCAAACGGCAACGGGTCACTCATGAGGATAATGCCAATCATATTATACCTGTATGATAAGGACTTATCCGTTGATGAGAAAAAAGAGATAATATACAACGTATCCGCGTTAACCCATGCTCATATCATCAGTAAGGCATCATGTTATATCTATAACATCATAATAGAGGAGATACTCAAGTATAGGGATGAATTGGATTTCAAATCAATATTGGAGAATGCTATTAGCAGGTGTCATGACTATATTGAAAGCGTAAAGCTAACCAAAGAGCTTTACATGATATATGATGGAAGCATATTTTCATGGGATGATGAAGCCATCCGCGGCAAGGGCTATGTCGTAAATTCATTGAATATTGCAATACATACATGTTACACTACCGACAGCTATGAAGAATCCGTTCTCAAGGCAGTTAATATCGGCGGTGATACCGATACCAATGCAATCATAACAGCAGGACTCTCGGCATTATACTATGGCCATGAATCAATACCCACCGAATGGATTGACGTGATAAAAAGAAGGGAATACATCTATAAATTATGTGACAAATTCTATGAATCACTAGAATAATAGGTAATTAAGCCAATTAATCATAGTCGAGAAGATGATGCAATATCAGGGGATTTACTTTTTATTTTTACAGTTTGATTTTACGTGGAAAGTCTCTAACCAAATTATACAGTCATTTATGATTGGATTTCCACTTACTTTTTCTTATTATGTTACGTGCTGCATTTATACATATTCCCTTTTTATGATTCATATAATCCCCTATTTATTCATATTCCTATGAATTAATTAGAACTTGAAGAAAGATTATGAAATTATTACATTGATGATTATCATACTTTCAGTAAATACTATACTACTACAATAACACTACAAAATTAAGGGTAATAAGAAGCAATACCTGATGGGTCTTAAGAATTAATAATTAAACATAAAAATAACATAACTTCAAAAAATTATTAAGTATTACCCATATATAACAATATACAAAAATTAATATTGCAAAACACTATAATTAGGTTTTTAACTATATTGTGAAAAAATAGATAAATAATAGATTAATTAATTTCTATATAAATGAAAATGTTTTTGGTGGAACATAGATTATATCATCATTTTTCTCAATTTTATTTGTTTTATTAGAGATTATTATAGCATAAGGACTATCATATTTATTCATGAATTTCTTTACTTGCCTGTTATTTTTTTTACCAATTCCCACCTCTATTGGAATAGGTTGATGAAACTCTTTTTGTATGATAAAATCAGGTCCTCCACTAGTTTTATCATAGAATATGTTAAATATTTTATCCGGCTGGTAACTTAGCCTATTTTTTAAATTAAATAATAATGAAGCTACTAAATTTTCAAGTAATATGCCTTCATAATCCTGTTTTTTTGTTATGCTATGACCAAACTTCTTATTAATCCCATTTTTCAGACTTGGAGTTGCAATATAATACTTCCATGATCTTCTAGATTGAGTTTCAGATCCACCATATGCTTGATAATGAAACATTATACGTGTCTGTTCTAAAATGTTGAATATCCTATTAATAGTGCTTGTACTATTGTTTAAATTAGCTGCCACTTTATTTTGACTGATTTGACCTGGTTTTTGTGAAGATATCAAAACAAGTACCCTATATACATTATCCTGTGCATTTTTATTTAAATTATATTCAGGAGTAATATCTTGTGTAATTATCTTAGATACTATTGACCATAATTCTTCTGTCATATCAGTAAGATACTTTTTATTTAATACAGAACAAAAGCCACCATACTTAAAATAAGTTTCCCAATCATTTAGAACATAACCATCAATATTTATTAAATCTTGAAAAGTTTTAAACTCCTGTTTTTGTGCATTTTTCACATTACCCTCAAACAATAATTCAACCAAATCATTAGAAATAGGAGTACTATAATCATATTTTAGTTTCAAATGTTGAGTATAATTTAATGGTAAAATCTCATGCATCTTTAATCGTCTAGCAACATCTGCATTAAAATTCAGATGTAATGAAGATGATCCAGATAACATCATAAATATATTGAAAGTTTTATCATATATTAATTTAACATGTAAATCCCAATTTTTATCATAATGTGCTTCATCAATGAATATGAATAACTGTTTATCAAGCAATGCAGGCGTAGTATTATGGACCGTTTGCAAGTAATCTTCAATAACATCTTTTAAGTTAACTTCACCAAGAGCATTTATTTCATCACAAGAGATATATAATATATCACTAGAAGAAATATCTTTTTGCTTTAACAGATATTCATATGCCTGATATAATAAAGTGGTTTTTCCAACACCTCTAAGACCAGGTAAAATAAATAATCTTTCATCACTTTCATGTTGTAAATAATCATCAATTCTTCTTTTGATAATGTCAAATTCATGACGTTTATTATATTTTATACCATTAAATGAAAATAATTTGTTATTTAAAGATGAAGGAACTTCTGTTAATTGTTTATTAATATAATTAGATAGTGCATTATCCATAAAAATCACCATTAATATATAATATGTTTATAGTTATATAAAAATCATTCGCAAATACCGAACAAAAAATACATAAAATTATTCGCAAATACCGAACAAAAAACATATATTATTATTAGCAAATAGCAAACAATATACTATTAATTGAATTAAGAGAGTGTGCAACAATTCATTTTAAGGACTTTTAAACAAAAATTTGTTTGTACTGTTTATAATATCTAATATATCCCTGTTGACGTTTTGTTTAATATATTTGTTTATAAGAATACGATTTCTATGGCAAAATAATTGTCGCAAACCCTCATAATAGTTAAAAAAAAAGTATCAGTGGGAAATCAAATCACCCCCATGACTATAAATATAATTATAATTAATTGACAGTTTAAGTTTTACTATCTTCTAGGCGTTCATAGTCTGGTGATATTAAAGTAGCTGTGAAACATATTATATTAAATATAATGGGTGTTGGTTAAATGGGTCATGTTATCTTTTCGTGAATGTGATTGGATATTTTTATATTATTTGTCGTGAATTTTTTACTTCGTTATAGGTTGGAATAACGAAGATAAAAATAAAAATTTCTTTGTCATCAGCCTACAAGAAGTTAATTAATAATGATATACTAAAATAGTATCATGGAGATTAAATATGCAGAATAAATATCAAAGCTTTGAAAATCCGGATGATAACAAGAAATTTTATCTGGCGATAGATGAGGAGAATATTCCCAATACGATTCGGTTGAATGATTTTCTTAATGAAAAATATGATTCCCTTTATCAGACAATTGAATTGGATGACGAATTAGCAGACAGTGAAGATACGTTCTTTTTATTTAAGGAACTTGTATATGAAAAAGAGGTTATAGGATATATCGCTTACAATCTTTTAGATGAATTTGAAGACAATAACCTGCTGGTACTGGATAATTATTATCTGCCAAAAGACTATGACTACTCATTAATAATCGATGACATGATAGAAACAGGTTTCTGGATGGGCTTTCAGATAATTGTCAAGTATCCTGCGAGAAGATTCATCGAGGCACTCATAGACACGGAATTTGCATACCGTATAGATAATAAGCTCATATTCTCTGAAATAGCATTTATGACCGATACGGTATCGTTGGATACCAGTATCAATAAGCTAATCGATGAGGTGGACTTGTCAAAAGAATCAGGTTCATATACCATATCGTCACTCTATGATCTTGACTTGTGTGCTGTTGTCACTTTAACCAAAAAGCCGCAGCTAATATATACCAATCAAAAGTTAAATGATGAGAATATGGATGACTACTGTAGTATCAGCCTTGCCTTAAGGGAGGATGATGAAGAATACTCCTGTATTAACAAGAGAAGAAAAAACAAGCTGCTTAAAAATAGGAAGTACTTTGTTAATGTTGATGACATACTTTCAAAGTATGAACAGCGACACAACTAAGCACATATAGCATATTTACTCTATCAAATAAATTATTATAGGAAAGATGAGTTATGAACAAACAGTTATTATCCATCATAGCCGTATTGATAATGATAGCCATTGGAGTGTTATTTGGTTTTAATTCATTTGACACCTCGTCAAATGACACTAATGTTACTGCTAATAATACCCAGCTTAACATTACGGAAGATGGAGAGTATGTCAGTGTAGGGGAAGTAGCGGCATACATTAAAACATATCATAAGCTACCGAATAATTACATTACCAAAAAGGAAGCTCAGAAATTGGGCTGGACGGGCGGTCCTCTTAAAAGCTATGCTCCCGGAAAAAGTATTGGTGGAGACGTATTTACCAACAGGCAAGGTGTGCTGCCGCATAGCCAGAAAAAGTACATTGAATGTGATATTGACGCTAACGGTACCTCACGTGGAGCAAAAAGAATAGTGTATTCAACCAATGACTACAAGGTATATTATACCGATGATCATTACAATACATTTAAAGAAGTATAGAGATGAGGTTGTTAAATTGAAGATTATAACACTTGACGGAAAGAAAATTAATAAGAAATCCCATAGTTATCTCAAGAAGGTATTTGACTTTCCGGATTATTATGGTAAAAATCTTGATGCATTATATGATTGTTTGACAGATATTGGCGTTGAGACCGAGATTCACTTGATAAATAGTGAATATGTATCCCTGGATATGATTGACACCTTCTTTGATGCGTCAATTGAAAGTGATTATCTCACATTTGTATGTGATGATTAATCATATGCTCCTTTTTTTAAAATTTACCCGCTAATTTTACATATACCGTTAATATTTTAAATGGAAATAGATTATATAAAAGGCAATATCTATGTCTTTATCGATTTTTAAAAGAAAAACGTTTTGATGCTTAAAAAGAGCGTATTTTAATTTTTATCCGAAAGGTATTCGGTATAACCTTTACAATATATTTTGAATAAAATGAGTAGGAATTATTATAAGGATAAGAATTAATTATTATAATGATAAAAAAAATGGTTAAAAAAAAAGATTAATAATGTTTAATCCTCAAGTGGTGGAACAACAAGTACAGGTATTTTGGATTGTCTGATAATCTTTTCAGTAACACTTCCCAATAGGAATCTGTTAATCATGTGTTTACCACTAGTAGCTATTGCAATCACATCTGCTTCCTTAATTGTAGCTACCTTAAGTATTGTTTCGGATGGATGACCATCAACGGTTATTGTTGAAATTCTAATGTCATCAGTATATTCATCTTTTTCTTCAATTAATTTTCTGACTCTATTTACAATTCTATTACCTTCACTTTCAGCATCTACTTCCTCATCTTTTTCAAAGGACTGATCAGGAAGACTGGTTAATCTTTTAGAATCTGATACGTGCAATATGATTAATTCCGCTTTTTCTTTTGCTGCAATACTTAAAGCATAATCAATTGTTTGCTCAGAATTTACACTTCCATCTACCGGTAATAAAATTTTCCTAAACTTCATATATACTACTCCACACTTACTGGTTATATTATAGTTTGTAATAATTTTATTAAATAGTTTTCTTTTTAATTCTTTTTTCATGGGGACCACCTGTTTTATTAAAACTTCATCAAGGGTGAAATTATGAATTTAGTATAACCAAAAAATTTATAGTTGATGATGACAATATATACATCCATGAACAAAGGAAGTGAAAAAACTTGGACATAATAAATAGCATAAGTACTTATGTAATAATGTTATCTGTAGCATATAGCCTATTTGGAATGCCAAGAGCAATATCCGAGTACAGGGGACTGCAAAAAACCGAGGGAAACCCCGGACTGGGAATACCCAAACCAAACGAAAGATACAGACACGGCATAAACGAATGGATATTCATCATATCAACAGTCACCCTCCTACCACTGCTTGTATTTCTAGAACAGGCCATACAAAACAGTCTTGGATTAGCACCTGCCGCAATATTCACGTTTATAATAGCGGCAATTTGCCTTATATATTCAAGAAAAAAAGGAAAGGAAAATCAAGAAATAATAGAATCCATGACCAAAGAAGAAAGATACAGATACCCTGACGAAATAAAAGACAAATAACCTAAACACCACCCCCTCTTTTAAACAACATTTTTTTTAAGTGAAAAATCCAATGTGAATTATAGCAAAAAACACTTCAAATAATAAAAATCTTATAATACAAAAACCATACACCAAAATACCAATAATTCAATTATAAAATCACAAAACAATATAAAATTTTATAATTTTAAAAAATATATGAATATAAACTGCTTTTTTTTAAAAAAAAATACTAGTGGAAATAAAATCATTTATTTATAACTAATTTTCCAAAAATAATAAAAAATATATACTTATTACAAACATATTAAATATCATTCAATGATAATACCTATTCAACTATCATAACAATTTAAAAATAGTTAAGACAGGGTATTTTCATTGATGTAATTATAATTATAATGTGATTTAAAATGAATAAAAAGAATGTAAAAATTTTTACATTTATTTCATTAATCTTTGTAGCATTACTAATTATAGGAGGAGTCTCAGCGGCAGTTGATGACAGTCCAGCTGCAACAGTAGACGATGATACCATAACAGCCGATGCTGTAACAGCATCGAGTGATGTTCAAAGTAATAATGAGATAATAACGAACGAAGCAATTAAAGAAGAACGCTCTGTTAAAGGAGCACAACAACAATTGCCGGCAAATGACTACTCTGAGTTAAAGACGGCTGTAAATACAGCTAAAATGGATGATAATGACGCAAACTCATACGTCATCTCATTAAGTCAGAGCGGAACATACGAAGTGGATGCTCCAATCAAATGGACTTCAATGGGTAATCCGACGTTAACAATTGAAGGAAACGGTGCAACAATTACCGGAAACTCCAATCAGTTTTTCACGATTAACTCAGGAAGAACCTTGATAATTAACAATATAATCATTGATGGAACATCTGCTGACGACGGTGGAGCAATAAACAATAATGGAACAATTACATTAACGAATTCCATTATTAAAAACAGTATAGCAACAAATGGTGGAGCAATCTACTCAATCGGAACAGTTAACCTTGAAAACGTTACATTACAGGCAAACGAAGCCACTAAAAAAGGTGGAGCAATCTACTCAACCGGAACAGTTAACGCCAAAAACGTAACATTCAAAGACAACCTTGTAACAGATGGTAGTCACGGTGACAATGACGGTGGAGCTGGTATCTATACTACCGGTGCTATATACATAGAAGATTCCACATTTGACTCAAACATTGGTCAATATACAGATACATCTTCATCAAGTAACGGTGCTGACGGTGGAGCAATTCGTGTTAAGGATAGTATAAGTGATATGATAATAACTAATACAACTTTCACAAACAACAAAGGTAGACACGGTGGAGCATTATTAATCTGTGATGATGAAGGAAGAAACCAAGGTATAAAGAAAATTACCGGTTCAACATTTACCGGAAACCAGGCTATCTATGGTGGAGCTATAGAAGTATACAATGATCTAATCATTGAAGACTCTGTATTTGAAGAAAACTCCGTAAAAGGTATAGGTTCTGGTAATAGAAACCCATTAGGTGGAGCTATCTGTGTAAATGATTTAGTAGATAATGGAGCACCAGGTAGTTTATCTGTTAAAAACACTACCTTTGAAAAAAATACCGCTTCAACAACTTTCGAAGAGGGTACAACCAATTATGGTTCCGGTGGAGCTATATATAATAGCGGACCAGGAGCAACCATAGAAAACTGTACATTTACAGAAAATGAAGCATATGATGGTGGAGCAATAGAAGATGAAGCTACCTCCTCAACAATCAAAGATTCCGTATTTGAACAAAATACGGCAGTTGAAACTGGTGGTGCAATATTCACAATA
This sequence comes from Methanosphaera sp. BMS, assembly GCF_003268005.1. Taxonomy (NCBI): domain Archaea; kingdom Methanobacteriati; phylum Methanobacteriota; class Methanobacteria; order Methanobacteriales; family Methanobacteriaceae; genus Methanosphaera; species Methanosphaera sp. BMS. The sequence continues at coordinate 944,471 of NZ_CP014213.1, forward strand.
AACAATGGTACTGGAACCACTGCAAATATAAACAATTGTACGTTTACAGAAAACTCTGCAAATAATGGTGGAGCCATAGCCACTATTGGAAATACCACGATGAATATTGATGAATGTTCATTTGACCAGAATACGGCTACCAGTAATGGTGGTGCATATTACTCAACTTGGGATACATATAATCTACCAAGATTATTCAAACATGCTTCAATAACAAACAGTAACTTTACTGACAATACTGCAAATGACTATCCTGCTATCTATGATAGTAATAGTGGTCCTTTCAATGGAGGATCTAGTTCAACAGTAATCGATAATTGTAAATTTGAAGATAATGTCGCTACATCAGCTAGCGGTTCAACAATATATACCCGATATGCTTCAACATCAATTACCAATTCCAATATATCAGACACAAATAATCGTGCTATTGCAAGTGTATGGAATAACGGTGTAGCAAATATGGAAAATGACATCGTTAATGGTTTAGACGTAGATTCAATGAATAATGGTAACCTTGAAGTATCCGTATCCAATTATGCAGAGTTAGTAGCTATCACTGATGTACTTAATAATCAGTATAATAGTGCTGACCCAGTATACATAAACTTTACAGGTGATGCAGTATATACTGAAACTGAACCGATAGCATATGAGAACATCAATTGTCCAGTAACATTTATCGGTAACGGTAAGACAATAGACGCTAACGGCATGCAATTTGTTACAATAGGTGAAGGAAAATCACTTACAATACGAAATTTAACAATCAAGAATGCACAGGCAGATAATGGAGCAGCAGTATTAAACTATGGTTCATTAACAGTTAATAGCGATTCAGTATTTGAAGATAATAGTGCATTATACAATGGTGGAGCAATTTACAGTACTGGTAATTTAACAATTACTAAAACAAACTTCACTAATAACGAAGTTACCACACACCAAGGTGCAGGTCAAAAGGATTATGGTGGAGGAGCAATCTGTTCATTAGGTAAATTATCCGTGCAAACCTCCAATTTCGTTGAAAATACCGCTGCACACAATGATGTAGAACCTAACGGTGACGGTGGAGTAGCTGGAGCTATACTTGTACTAAACACTACACAGGAAGTTTCAATCACAACATCCAACTTCACCAAAAACGACGGACGTCACGGTGGAGCAATAACAATAAACAACAATGACAAAGAAAACACCAAAAAAGTTACAATCAACAAAAACAACTTCGTTGAAAACACGGCTTTATACGGAGCAGCAATAGATACTTATCAACAAGCAAACATAACCAACAACAACTTCACTAAAAATACTGTTACAGGTCAAGGTAGTGGAGATAGAGTACCTATGGGTGCAGCTATCTGTGCAAACCAAGGAGACTACGAATATACATTAACACTCATTAACAACACCTTCAAAGAAAATGAAGCACAAGATAATGGTTGTGGCGGTGTAATGTTAACAATGCCAGATAGTACAATAGTATCATCCAACAACGTATACGAAAACAACAAAGCATACGATACCGGTGTAGCATGTATACAAGGCAGTGCAACATTCACCAACGATACATTCACAGGAAACGAAGGTACAGGATATACTGGAGTATTCACACAAGCAGGTGATGAACTAACCATTACAGGATGTACATTTGAAAACAATGAAGGTAACGGATACGGTGACATAGCATATGCATATGAGGGTTATGAGGTAACAATAACCGATTCAACTATCATTACCGAAAACGAATTCGGTGACCTGATGTCACCTGCCAATTCAGATGACTTTGAAGGTACAAACGTAAAAGTAAACGGTGTAACATTCGCATACACAGACTTTAAAGATCCTATTGTATTCGATGTAGCCGATTACCAGGAACTTGTAGATTTAGTAGCATTAATTAAATCCGAACAGATAGCATTCAATGTAGTTGCCAACCTAACCGGTACTACATATACTGAAACAGAACCTATCGTACTGGATGACACGTTCCCAGCAGAAAGTTTCACAATTGAAGGAAACGGTAAAACCATTGACGCTAGTGGAATGCAATTCTTAACAGTAGGCGAAGGTCAAACAGTAACAATCAATAACCTAACAGTTGCTAATGCTCAGGCTGACAATGGTGCGGCAATCATAAACCATGGTGACTTAACAATTAATGATGCTGTATTCGAAGACAACCAGGCATTATACAGAGGTGGAGCAATCTTAACTGATGGTACACTAACAGTCAACAGAACAAAATTCACCAACAACCAAGTAACCACACACCAAGGTGCCGGAAGCAAAGACTACGGTGGAGGAGCAATCTGTGCATTCGGAGAACTAACAGTAGATGAATCCGTATTCACCGCAAACGTCGCAGCACACAACGACGTAGAACCTAACGGTGACGGTGGAGTAGCAGGAGCAATACTAATACTAAACAACTCCGAAGACATAACCATCACAAACTCAAACTTCACACAAAACACAGGACGTCACGGTGGAGCAATCACCATAAACGACAACCTACACAGAGATGAAGGAACCGTAACAATAGATTCCAACAACTTCGACAACAACGACGCACTATACGGTGCAGCTATAGACACCTTCCACTCAGCCATCATAACCAACAACAACTTCACAAACAACTGGATAGATGGTCAAGGAAGTGGAGACAGAGTACCTATGGGAGCTGCAATCTGTATAAACAATGGTGGAGACCCAGACTACACCATAACACTAGAAAACAACATATTCCGTGGAAACGAAGCAAAAGACAATGGATGTGCCGGTGCAGTATTCACAATGCCAGACACTACATTAAACTCAGCAAACAACGTATACGAAAACAACAAAGCATACGATACAGGTGTAGCAACCATACAAGGTATTGCAACATTCACCAACGATACATTCACAGGAAACGAAGGTACAGGATATACTGGAGTATTCACACAGGCCGGTGACGATTTAACCATTACAGAATGTACATTCGAAAACAATGAAGGTAACGGATACGGTGACATCGTATATGCATATGCTGGTTATGATGTAACAATTACTGATTCAACCATAAACGGTGATGACACAGAATTTGTTGCCGGTTCAGGTAGTGTTACAGCTACCGGTAACACGGTTAATGATGTTGTAGTTGCTGAAGGATTAGTATTAACTGCTATTGATGACTTGACCATTACAGAAGTAATTAACGGTGAAAACATTACTGTTGTTGTAAAGGCAACTAGTGATGACTCAATTGTCACTACTGGTACTGTTGATTTATATGTCGGTGACACACTAATCTCAAGTGACTGTGCTGCTGATGCTGCCGGATTTAACGTAACAGTTAACACCAACCTATACGGTGATAATGAAGTTACAATCAAATACTATGATGACAGTGGTGTATATGTAAGCAGCGAAAAAACGATTGACTTAACAATCGATATGATACCTGCAACAATAGACATTACCACTCCTGTAGATGTTATAGCAACTGATGCTACTGTAATTCCATTTACGGTAACAAGCGGTGATGAAGTACTCAATCATGGTACTGTAACTGTTAAAGTGGTTAATGAGAATGGTGAACCATTAGTAGGTACGCCTGATCAAACAATTGACCTTGCAATAGACAACCCAGAATTTACTGTAACACTTTATGAAGGTACATACTACTACAACCTATCATATGCTGATGACGACTATGTAGCAGACAATGTTACAATTGAAGTTATTGCAAGTAAATTAGACGCATATGTTGCAGCTGATGATGAAGAAGGATACTTCGATGAAGACATTACAGTCACAGTATACATTACTGATGAAGATGATGAAGCTGTTACACAGGGTACATTATCCTTTGTTGATGAAGACGGCAATGATGTGATTGATCCTATAACTATTACTGGTGAGCAAACAACTGCTACGTTCAACTATCCACTAGCAGGTCAGTATGACATTACCATAAAATATGAGGATGGTAAATATAAAGCAGCTGATTGGGACTTAACAATTACCGTATTCAGCAAAGAAGCAGAAATCAACACGACAAATGCAATAGATGTCTATGCTGGTGAAGATATAACTATCACGGCTAATGTATTATGTGATGATGAACCAATTACCGTCGGTAAACTGGTATTATACAAGGATGATGAAGTTGTGGATGAATGCGAACTAACAACAGGCACAGCTACATTCAACATACCTGCATATACCGAGGCTACTCAGGAGACATATGTCCTTAAATATGAGGGTAACGGCAACTATGAGGTAGAAGATGATGCAACAGTAGTCATAACAGTCACACAGTTACCTGCTACAATTAACGTCAACCCTACTACCATCAATACGATTGCAACCGATGCAACCAGTATTCCATTTACAGTAACAAGTGGCGATGAAGTATTAACCGTAGGTACTGTAAGGCTTAAAGCCGTTAACATCCTTGGTCAAGCAATAGTCGGTACACCTGATCAGGTAATTGACCTGTCAACACAAGAGCCGGTATTTACCGTAACGGTCTTTGAAGGTACGTACTACTACAACCTATCATATGAAAATGTTAAATATGTAACTGATAACGTAACAGTAACCGTTGTTGCAAGTAAAGTACAAGCTACAATCGTGGCCGATGATGTAATCAACGGTTATATCGATGAAGACACTCCTATAGTCATCAAAATAGAAGATGGTGAAGGAAACGCTGTAACCCAGGGTACGATTACACTTCTCAAGGAAGGCATGCCATTAAATTCATATGAGGTTACAGGTGAAAACACGACTATCAAGTTAGTCTATCGGGATGTAGCTACTGAAACAATAACTCTCAGATATGAGGATGGAAAATACACTGCAAGCGACAAGGACGTAACCATTAACATACACAAGGTACCAACCACAACAAGCGTTGAAGACCAAAATGTAAAGGTTGACGACACGGTAACACTTACTGCAACAGTACTTGACAAGGACAACAACCCAGTTACAACAGGTACCATATACTTCAAGGATGAAGATGGAAACATTGTACACACAGTTATCCTAAACAATGGAGAAGAACCTGTATATTCATACACGGCAAGTGATGCCATAACTCAAACATACACCATTTTATACAGGGGAAGTTCCAAATATGTCAACAGCACTGCTACAGCAACCGTAACGGTAACTAAATATGATACCACTCTAACGGTTAACAGTCCGACAGTAAACGTTGACGATACCGTAACAATCACGGCTACACTAGTGGATGAAAACAACAACCCGGTAACAGCTGGAAAAGTACAGTTCAAAGACGGTGAAGGAAACATTGTATATACTGCAAACCTTGCAAACGGTGACGAACTGGTATACTCATACACTTCAAGCCTAGAAGGAGTTGAAGATATTACAGTAAGCTACCTTGGTACATATAAATATGAAAACGATACGGCTGTTGCAACCGTAACAACCAACAAGATAGAGGTTACAATCAACACCGATAAGGATGAATATTCAGACCTCTTCGGCGTAGACATACCAATAACCATAACCATAACAGATGGTCAGGGCAATGCCATTACACAGGGTACAATAACCATCTACGAGGATGATGCTGTGGTCAACACCACTACAATTACAGGTGAATCAACCACGTTCACATTCAACTATCCACAGGCAGGTACACATAATTTGGTAATCAAGTATGATAACTACAAATACTCTGCAGAGGATAAGGAAGTTGTTGTAGATGCAGAAGCTAGAGAAGCAACAATCATAACCAGCGATGTTGACGCATTCGTAGGAGATGATGTTGTGATTACTGCAACTGTTGAATCCGATGGAGTGGAAGTAACCGAAGGTAAAATAAGATTCATTAACTCTGACGGCGATGTACTGGCTGAATGTGACCTATCCAATGGTCCTGCTACATACGACTTCGGCGTAATTACAGAAGTATTTGATGATGAGATAAGCGTTGAATATGTAAGTGACAACTACTACGCTGATGATGAAACCATTATTGTGGAAGTAATCAAACAGATGGCAGACGTTGTATTAACCACTAGTGACGTGGCTATAGCTACCCCAATTACTGTAACGGCTAATGTAACCTATGAGGATGAACCTATCAACCAGGGTCAAATCATATTTACCGATGCTAATGGAAACGTAATCGACACGGTTAACGTAGTGGACGGTATTGCAACAATCACTGTTCAATACGATGATGTAGGTACCTACACCATTAACGCCGAATTTGTCGACTCAGCATATGAGGGTGAAGAAAACATTGACATTACAATCAACAAGATACCAGTTACACTAGCCATCAGCGAGGATCAGACTATTGCAGTTGGAGATACGGCTACAATCACAGCTACGGTCACAAGTGAAGATGGCTTTGTAAATGCAGGTAAGGTAATATTTACTAAAGGTACGACCAAACTTGCAGAAGTTAACGTAGTGGATGGTGTTGCCAGCTTTGACTACACACCAACAACATCAGGTAGTGTGGACATTACAGCCAAATACGTACCGGATGACATCTACTCAATAGATGAGGACACGGCTACATGTACAGTAACGGCTGATAAAGTAAATACCACCACAACACTTGATGATGTGACCTTAACTGCCGGTAAAACTGTTACATTAACAGCTCGCATAACCGCTAGTGATAACTCAATTGTATCAGCAGGTAAAGTTGCATTTAAAGTAAACGGTAAAACACTTAAGGATGCAAACGGCAAAGTCATCTATGCCAAAGTTGTTGACGGCGTTGCCACATATGAATATGAAGTCCCATCAGACTTAGTCGGTAAGAACGTGACAATAGAAGCTGTATACAGTGGTTCAAGTAAATATCTTAAATCCAACGATAAACCAGCTGAGCCAAAAACTGTTTTAAGTGGTGTTGCAGATATTGAAATTACCAGTGCCGCTACAGTTACAAAAGGTGAAAACGCTACGTTTACCGTTAAGGTTACCGACAATGGTGCAAACGTCAATGGAGGTAAAGTAGTTCTTAAAATCAATGGTAAAACATTGAAAGACACTAACGGTAAGGTAATCTATGCAAATGTTGTTGACGGTATTGCAAGTGTTGAATACTTAATACCTGAAAGCATGAAATCCAAAGATTACACGTTAAGTGCTGTATTTACAAGCAGCAACTATGAGCGTTGTGAAACCAACCAAACCATTACGGTACAATAAAATTCGAACTTATGACCTTGGAGGATTTATATGATTAAATCTTCCACCACTATTTTTTTTTGCATATTAACTTTTAATATCCATACATTTTACATTACTGTTTTAAAGTAAAAATCCTTTGAAATTTATTTATTATTCATAATTTCTTGATAAACACCATTAGTGTTATGGGTGTAATATCCATTTTAAAAGTAGAGTTAAATAGTATAAATTAGATATATTTTATTATATGTAAAAATGATTTAATCATTTATCTAAAATGAGTATAAGGAGGGATTAATCCTTGCACAAATGCAACAATTGTGGTCATATGAACCCCGACTACATCAATGTATGTCTTGAATGCGGCTGTGACTTGGACACGCTTGTGCCACGCCAGTTTAATGATGATGTTGATGAATCAGAGGAGGAATATGAGCTTACACAAGAGGAATTAAACAAACTTAGAAGCAAAAACAAACTCCCATATGATAGCGTTGCGAGTGACGATAAGTTACCCGATAATGTCATCCTGGATGATGACGCCCATGATGACTGTGACTGTGGAGTAGATCATGAAGCAACATATCAAAAGGAAGAGTTGAAAGGTAGTGATGATGCACATTATACGGTTGATCACTATAATGACAATTATTATGCAAGAAATGCCTATGAACAGGAGGTACTTCCCGTTAACCTGAACGGTCATAAGAGTTACTACTCTTATCTTCAGAGCCTGAAGGATGAAGTGCCTGAAATTGGGAAAAACTTCATTACAAAAAGAATTGATAAAAAGTCAGCCATAGCAATATTTGTATTACTTCTTGCACTTGTAGCTATCATCACCCCTGTAATAGCCCAGAGTGAATATAATTCATATGAAAGAACCCAGTTTAACACTTTCAGTACTGTGGCATTGAATAATGAGTTAGCCTCCAATCAGTTATTGGCACAGATTGCAACCAGTAATCAGACGCCTGAGGATAAGGTGACACAGTTAAACAATCTAAGTACAACGCTTGATTCATCCATTAAGAATACCGAGCAATTCAATAACTTCACATTTAACTCTACACGACATGAATTCCTTGAGTTACAGATAGAGGCACTTAAGATTGACAAGAAAAATATTGACATGTATCAGGAGTTATATCAGATACAGGCCGATTACATGAACAATAAGATTAGTGACGCGGAGGTTCAGGAAAGAATCAGCAAACTGCCTGATCCATCAGCGGATTTATCAAAAATGGAGGATATCCATGTGAGACTCTATGATATTATCGATAAGGATCCTATCATAAAGTCCGACTTTAACAATAACAGGGTTACTCCTATCTATCAGACATTGGCTTCAAACGTAAATGCTACAAATAACACTACGGCAAATAACACTACAACAAACAATAGCACCAATTAAAATTATTCATCCCCTCCTTAACAATTTTTTTTTAAGTTACAATTAAAATAATTATGAAATGCTATTTTTTAACTTATTACATGTAGATGTACATATCCAATAATTATAGAATCATATAATACAATTGATATTATTTAATATAGATGCCGTTATATTAATTTAAATAGATTCAATATGAATATAATTGATTATTATTTGATGATTATGATAAGTAGAATCATTTGAATAAATGTATTGAAAAAATAGTTCAATATATCAATTATAAAGCATGAACTTTAAAAGGTTTTTAAGATAATGATACATAATGTTACCTGCAAAGAGGACATGAAAAAAATACGAAGACACGACAACAATAATACATTCAGCACAATACCCCATTATGCATGGGTATCTGATGATAAAAAGAGCGAAAACCCAAAACTAAAAACGACAACCGGCAATAAAAATAATAGACAAACCAAAATAAAAAGATACGGACAATAAGAATAAGATTGTTTTAAAGGCAATTTGCTTAGAAAAATTTAAAGCTATTTTTACAAATTCCTAAATTCAAAAATCCATAAAATAAACTATTTTTACAAATAAATTACAAATAAAAGTAGATAATAATAATTATTTCATATAAATAATTAACAATTAAAATCAGATAATTTAAACTCAAAAACTAGATTTTTCAATCTATCTTTCACGACAATAATATCACATATTTTTTTAAAAAAATAAAAAAAGAGAAAAAAGGGGTAATTTTATTCAACAATTAAAGCGTTGGTCATACGTACTTCGTTGTAACGGTTGTTAAGACCTGCTACATAGTAGAGTTCATATACTCCAGGTTTGAGGAATGAAGTGTCAATTTCACAATCGACAATACCATTCTTAGCAACGGCTAATTGAGTTTTACCGCCAACTTTAAGTGCTATATCAGTGTTATATACACAAAGTTCACCTTTAGCATCACGTAATGTTGCTTTGATGTGAGCTTTACCATCTTTAGCATATACAAGTGATGTGTTGAAGTATACATCTGAACGTACAATGGTTAAGATAGTACTGTTTTCAGTTCTGTCATATAACTTGTTACTTAATACAACACTCATGTTAAGGTCTTTAGCACTCATACCAGGACGTATATCATATACTATACTTGCAGTACCGTTTACAACGTTAGCTACGATAGCTTTACCAGATGCATCCTTAATGGTTTCACCGTTAACTTTGAAGATTACTTGTCCACCGTTTACTGCTTCACCATTATCGGTTACAAATGCTGTTAATACGATTTGGTCTCCACCTCTAGCAATCTTATCAGTTATTAGTACAACTTGTGCTTTACGTGGAGCGATATTAGCTTTGGTAGTGTTTTCACTAGCGTTGTAAGTGTTGTCACCTAAGTATCTGATGGTTAGTGTACTGTTTCCTTTCCATGCTTGGGTAGCATTTACTTCTGCAGTTACTGTACCGTCAACTACTCTGACTTTTAGCTGGGTACCGTTTGCATCTTTAACTGTTTGACCGTTAATCTTGAAGACTACGTTTCCGCTTTGTACAGGGTTACCGTTTTCATCAGTTACTTTTGCAGTGATTGTAACCATGTCATTCATTTGACCGGTTATTGGGTCGGCCTTAATGACTACGTTTTGTTTGGTAATGTTAGCTTTTACGCTTCCGGTTGATGCTGTGTAGTTATCTGATCCAAGGAATTGTGCTTTGATAGTTCCATTGAATTGTTCAGGATAACTGGTTACAATACTAGCTTTACCGTTAGTTACGTTAGCAAGTCCTAAGACATTGTTGTTACTATCGGTGAAGTATACTGCACCGGATTTTATAGCATTACCTTTAGCATCGTTAACTGTTGCGGTAATTGTTACATTGTTAAGTGCTTTACCTGTTACTTTAGCTACGGTAGTTTTTGTACCTAATTTGTTTACGGTTACTGTAGCGTTTGCAACATTACTTGCATCATATTTAGCATCACCAGCAAATACGGCAGTTACTTCTTCTTTACCTACATCTGCAGCGGTACTGGTTACATTGAATATACCGGCACTGTTGGTTGTAGCTGTGAGTACTTTACCATCTACATTAATTGATACTTTAGCGTTAGCGATTGCTTTGTTGTCAGCACCTTTTAATGTTCCGTTAATGGTGTATTTATCTCCAACAGTTACTGTTTTAGGTGCGGATACGGTTAATGTAGTAGCCACTTTGGATACGGTAATTGAATCTTTAACTGTTTTTGCATTTGTAGTGTTAGTTGCAGGTACTGTTACTGTTACAGGGTTGTCACCAGCTGTTGTTGGTGTTACAGGTATACTGAATTTACCATCTTTATCTGTTGTACCGTTGTATGTTTTGTCACCGACTTTTACGGTTACAGGAGCGTTAGCTACTGGTTTACCTTCTTCATCGGTTACACTACCAGTTACAGGAACTGATTTACCTACTTCTGCACCAGTTACAGGATCTACTGTTACGGTAGGATCTTGTTTGGTTACTTTAGCAGTTGTGTTTGCTTTAGCTGCATTAGTGTTATTGGTTGCACCGACATTTACATTTACAGGTAATGTTCCGGATTTAGTTGGTGTTACAGGTATACTGAATTTACCATCCTTATCGGTTGTACCAGTGTATGTTTTACCATCAACTGTTACGTTTACAGGAGCGTTAGCTACTGGTTTACCTTCTTCATCGGTTACGCTACCAGTTACAGGAACTGATTTACCAGCTTCTGCACCGTTAATCGGATTAACTGTTACGGTAGGATCTTGTTTGGTTACTTTAGCAGTTGTGTTTGCTTTAGCAGCTTTGGTTTGGTTAGTTGCTCCGACATTTACGTTTACAGGTAATGATCCAGATTTAGTAGGTGTTACAGGTATGTTGTAGTTACCATCCTCATCTGTTGTACCAGTGTATGTTTTACCATCAACTGTTACGTTTACAGGTGCACCGGCTACTGGGTTACCTTGTTCATCGGTTACTTTACCAGTTACAGGAACTTCTTTACCAACTTTTGCATCAGTTATAGGATCAACTGTTGCTTTAGCGTCTTGCTGTCCTACGTTAGCTGTGGAAGTTTTGTTTGCTGGTTTGGTTGTAGCAGTCTGACCGACACTTACTTGTACTGGCTGACTACCGGATGTTTCTGGTGTTACAGGAATAGTGAATTTACCGTCTTCACCAGTGTTTCCAGTGTATGTTTTGTCACCGACTTTTACGGTTACAGGAGCACCGGCTACTGGGTTACCGTCTTCATCAGTTACTTTACCAGTTACATTTGTAGGTTTGCCTGCTTCAGCATTCTTAATAGGATCAACTGTTAAGTTTGCATCTTGTTTACCAACATTTGCAGTTGTAGTTTTGTTTGCTGGTTTGGTGTTATCAGTTTCGCCAACACTTACATCTACAGGTGTATTTCCAGATTTTTCCGGTGTTACAGGTATACTAAATTTACCATTTTTATCTGTTGTGCCTGTGTAGGTTTGATCGCCAACTTTAACTGTTACAGGAGCGTTAGCTACTGGTTTACCAGTTTCATCGGTTACTTTACCTGTTACAGGAGTTTCTTTACCTGCTTCTAATTTGTTGACTGGGTCAACTGTTATGTTAGCATCTTGTTTTTCTACATCTACTGGGATGGTTTCTTCTGCTGGAGCGTATCCATCATTTGCAGGTACGCTTACAGTTACTTCATCAACGTTAGCATCTTCAGGTGTTACAGGTATACTGAATTTACCGTCATCACCAGTTGTACCGTTTACAACTTTATCTCCAACTTTTACGCTTACAGGAACACCAGCTAATGGGTTACCTTCTTCATCGGTTACTTTACCGGTTACGTTGGTTGGTTTACCGACTTCGATTTCATCAATATGGTCTACTGTAAGGTTGGTTGTTGCTTCATCGATGATTGCAACTACTGTGTAGTCACTTGTGGAATCAGCATAAGTGTCTTCACTTGTGAATTTGACTGTTACGTCTTTTCTACCACTATCATTGAATACAGTTGTAATTGTAGCAGTTCCGTCTTCGACAGTAGCTGTTCCTATTACATTACCGTCATATGAGAATTCTACTGTACCTTTACCAACTTTGTTACCGTTTTCATCAACGACGTTAACACTTAATTCAACCTCATCAAAGACTTTAGCTTCTTGAATACTGTTGTCGTTTGATTCGATTGCAGTGTTGAGGTTTCTGAATGTGATAGTAGTTGTGTTTTCAGCATAGTTGTACAAGTCATCCTGTGCACGTGATACATTTAATGTGAATGTACCGTTTATGTCGGATGTTACTGCGTATTCTCCATGGGTACCGGTAATAGGTAATTCTTCTGTTGGTTTGTCACCGAAGGTGTAGTTTAATGCATCTACTTTTACAATTGTACCATTGTCACTTGTAATTATAACAAATGTGACAGTGTCATTGATTTTTATATCACCGGATGGTTTTATAATTTCAATGGTTAGGTTTTGTCTTAATATAGCATCAACTGTTAAATCAACTGAATCTTCATCATAATTGTCAGTAGCGACAGCTACAACAGTTATGTCATTTGTACCGTTTACAAGTTTATCAGCAACGTCATATGTGAATTTACCATCAGCGTCTGTTGTGGTTTGACCTACTTCTTCACCGTTTACGATTATTGAAATTGGAGCATCAGCTATAGGTGCTTGAGTATCCATATCAACTAATGTACCGGTAATTGGAGCATCATCTTCACCGATGAATACTGTTTCGGTTGGACCTTCAGCAGTAACCTCTACGAGGAATTTGTCGATTGTAAAGGTTTGAGGTTCTGATTTGGTATCATCATTTACAATAGCAACTACTTCATAGTCACCAGCGGTAGTGCCTGGGAATTCATATTTGAATTTACCTTCGTCATCTACCGGTACGGTTACTTCTTCACCATTGATTGTAAGAGTAATCTCATCAATGTCTAATGGATCGTAGCTACTGGTTACTGTACCTGTTATGTTTACGGTTGTATTGTAGTCATATACAGGTTCTAGTTCATCAAGTGTTACATCATATTCAACTGAAACAATTTCAGCATCTCCTGATTCACTTGCTGATTTATATACCACATCTTCAGTTTCATTACCAGGATATGATACTGTTACTGTAACAGGACCAATTGTATTTGGATTGATTGGTATTACGAAGTTACCTTCATCATCAGTTACGCCTTCAAAGACTTCTTCATAGCCGTCTTCATTTTCAACTGTTACGGTAATTGTCTGATTAGCTAATCCGTTTCCATCCTCATCTAGTAATTTACCTGTTATGTCAGCTTCTTTACCTTCATATAATTCATCAGGTATTGAAACATCTACAAGTTTAGTAGTGACTTCTGGTTTAATTACTTCTAATGTTGTTTTATTATAGATAATATTAATTTCACCAGCAACATCAACTTCAGCTTCGGTGTATACATTGAACTCTCCTAGAGTTTCTGGCGTGAATGTTATTTCAAGAACACCATCAACAACAGTTTGAGCCTCAGAGTTATATACTTCTTCACCTTCTTCATCATAGATAATTATTGTGATTACTGCATCTGGTATTACTACACCAGTTTCAGGATTTATGATTGTTGCTGTGACTGTTACTTCATAACCAAGTTCAGCTGGATTTGGATCTACTTCAAGTTGTACTATTGGTTCTACCAATGCACCAACACTGAAGTGTCTTTCTTCAACATCGGATGCAAGGTATGTACCATTTCCTTCGAAGAATACTGTTACATTTACTGTAGCAGCATCATTTACTTCAAGATCATCAAGCACCCAATCTCCAGTTTCTTCGTCAACGTTAATTTGACCTTCGATTGTTTCATTTGAACCGTCAGCGTAGACAACTACTATTGTATAGTTTATCCATAATCCTTCAACAGGTATTACGTTACCTTCTGAATCAAGTAATTGACCTTCAATAACAATTGTTGCAGGTGCCTCTAGTACTGTATCGTTTTCGATTTCGGCAGGATCACCGGAAATCCATACATGCAATACGGTATCTGTAGGTACTTCTTCAGGTGCTAATAGTTCTACTGTTCCATCAGCTTCTGCTGCGGTATAGTCTTCATTACCTTCGAATGATAATTCAACTGTAGCTTCACCAACTAGACCGTCAGTTCCGACAGTTGTAGTTATGATTCCATCAATTGGAGTTATATATTCCTCGAATACTTCTCCATTAGGTAGGGTAACTTTTACGTATACCTGGACATCACTTACAGGAACAAATTCGTCATCTTCATCATAATAACCGACTTCTGCATTAATTTCAATAGGTTCACCATTGTCTAATGGAGTGTCTGGTTCGTAAATGATTTGTAATGATTTTTGTTCTTTTGCTATGATTTCAGTTGTTGTTTCATCTGAGGATTCTTTATATACATCATTTCCGGCAAATTCTGCGGTTATTGTTGCAATACCTTCAACATTTGCAGGGAATGTGACTGTGAATGAACCTTCATCGTCAGTTACATTTGTTCTTGAAACTGTTAATCCATCAGCAAATTTAATTGTTACTGTTACATCTTCACCAGCAATAGGTGCTTGTTCATCATCATCAACGTATAATACACCGTTTATTTCGATTTCTGAACCTACTACATATGTATCATCAACATCTACTGCTATGGCTGATAGCTCTTTAGGTGCTGTAATTAGCACTTCATCGGTAGCTGTGTATCCATTATAGTGATTGTTACCTTCGTAGATTAATTCAACTACTGCAGTACCCACTTTACCAGTGGTATCATATTCATAGTAAATACTACCATCGGTTAAATCACTGTTTACAGTTACTTCTGTTAATAGTTCATTTCCTAGTGTGATTTTAACTATTACAGGTTCACCACATATGACTGCGTCATCATCATCTTCTTCATGTAATATTGCAGAGATGATTAATGTGTCACCAGATTCAATAGGACCATCTAATACTAAGTCAATGTAAGTATCCACTGTTTCTTCAACGATTTCAGTTGCTGCGTCTGTTGTTGCTTCGTTGTATGTATCATTTTCTTCAATTGTTGCTACAATTGTTACAGGACCAACAACAAGATTATCTTTAGGTATGACGATTGTAAATGATCCATCTTCGGCAGTTACATTTGAAAGTTCAACTGTACTGTCGTCACTGAATGTTACTACAACATTTACAGTTGCACCAGCTGCAGGAGTACTGTCATCATCATCAACAAATACTTCACCGGTTAACTCGACATCATCCGTAATTGGATAGCTGTCATCAGGATCTAATGCGATAATTACATCTAGTCTAGGTGGTAAGATTTCCACTTCTTGAGTTGCACTAGCAGAATCATAGGTTACACCATTAATATATTCAATTACTACTATAGCGTCACCTTCTAAACCAGTGGTATCAAAGCTTGTAGCGATATTACCATCATCAGCTGTTTCTACTGTTTTTTGTAATGTTACATCGCCAATTGTAAGATATACGTCTACTGTAGCACCAGCGATAGGTGTTTCATCATCATCAACAACATGTAAGTAAGCATCTATAACTAATTCGTCACCGCTTACTACTGTATCGTCAAGTTCAAAGTCGATAGCAGTTTCTGCAGGAACTATTTCAGTTGCTGCATCGGTAGTTGATTCATTGTATGTATCATTTTCTTCGATTGTAGCTGTGATTGCTACAGGACCTACTACAAGATTTTCCTGTGGAATAGTTACTGTGAAGTATCCTTCATCATCTGTTTCGCCTGAAAGTTCAACTGTACTGTCGTCACTGAATGTAACTACAACATTTACAGTAGCACCTTCAATAGGTGTTTCATCATCATCATCAGCATATACTAGACCGGATAATTCTACCGGAGCATTAGCTTGGTATTTTTCATCAGGTTCTAATAGGATGATTGGCTGAGTTCTTGCAGGTTTGATTACTACATCAGCAGTAGCTGTGGTTGCCTGGAAGTAATTGTTACCTTCATAGATTAATTCAACTACTGCAGTACCTTCATAACCTGTTGTATCGAATTCATAGTAAATTCTACCTTCATCTAAATCAGATGGTACGGTTTGAGTTACTAATACTTCATTTCCTAATGTGATTTTAACGATTACATCTTCACCACAAATAGGACTTTCATCATCCTCTACTGTATGTAATATAGCATCAACGATTAATGTTTCACCAGAGTATATTGGAGTTTCTGGTATGTAGTCAATAGCTGTTTCTACAGGAACTATTTCGATTGTAGCAGTTTCTTCTGCATCGTTGTATAATTCACTATCTTCGATAGTTGCTACTATGCTTACAGGACCTACTACTAACTGTTCTTGTGGTACTGTAACGGTTAAGTCACCGTTTTCATCAGTAACGTTTGAAAGCGTTACTTCACTATCATCACTGAATTTTATTACAACTGTTACTTCTTGATTTACTACTGCTTCATCATCTTCATCGAAGACGTTTACAGGTATTTCAAGAGCTTCGTTAACTGGGTATTTATCATCGACTGGGATGATAATTGTTACGTCTTTTCTTGCTGGTTTGATTAATACGTCACCGTCAGCTTCTGATTCAGTATAGTCGTCATTTCCTTCAAAAGTTAATTCAACCACTGCTGTACCTTCTGTTTCAGGTGTGAATACGTATGATAATCTACCATTAGCATCTGTTGTGTTTTGATCGTCAATGACTACTTGATCGTTTATGGTTACTTTGACTTTTACAACTGCATTTGCAATTGGTGTTTCGTCATCATCATCAGCATGTAATAATGCATCGATTATTAAGTCATCACCGAGGAATATTTCATCCTGTTCTGGGTAGTAGTCGATTACTGAGTCAACTAATTGTTTTTCAACAGTACTTGGTTCTTCAGCTGAGGTTGCTTTGTAATCATCATTACCATCAAATACGGCAGATATTGTTATATCTCCTAGTTTTGTTGGTGTGAATGGAATAGTGAATGAACCATCGGATTCTGTTACAGCTGTGAATGTTTCTGTTGAATCATCATCATATGTTACAGTTACAGTTATGTCTGCACCTGCTATGGCGTCATCGGTTTCATCATCGAATAATGATCCGCCAATGGTTGATTCTACTCCAAGGTAATATGGAGTGTCAACTGCCAATATCATATTTGATAATGCTTTGTTTGTTATTGTAGTTTCATCATCAGCAGTTGCTTCTGTATAGTTATCTGCACCGGCGTAGGAGACTACTATTGTAGCTGTTCCAACATAATCTGTGGTGTCAAATACTTCATCGAAGTAACCTTCATCGTCTGTTGTAGTTTGTATTGTATCAACTACTTCACCGTTAATGGTTACTGTGATGGTTAATGGAGCGTTTGCTAATGCTTGTTCTTCATCGTCATCATCAATGTATACAACATATCCCTGTAATGGTAATTCTTCAGGTGAGTCTATTGTATCTTCAGTATTAAAGTATATGCTTGTATCGTATACTTTTGCTACAACTACTGTATCATCAGATGTACTTGCTTCGTTGTAGTCGTCAGTCTGTTGTGATGAGACTGTTACTGTTAATGGACCTGCAACTGTTGCTGGGTATGTGAATTCAAATTCACCATCAGCGTTGGTGGTTGTAGTTCCAATTACTTCATCATTGATGGTTAATGTTAACTCTAAATCTGCGACTGCTTCATCGTCATCAGCATTTGTTACGAAACCGTTGATGCTTATTTCATCACCGACTTCATATTCATCGTCTAATTCGAAGAATATATCAATGTCGCTTCTTTGTGTTACGGTTGCAACATCATCGTCTGTAGCTGTTTCATAGTCAACATCTTCAAATGTTACAGTTACTGTTCTGTCTCCGAGATCTTCTTCTGTTGTTGGAATTTCATAGGAGAATTCACCGTTTTCATCTGTTTCTGTTGTGTATATGTCATTTCTATTATCGATTGTAATAGTTACAGGTACATATGGGATTGCTACAGGATTAGCTGAATCGGTTACGTTTGTTAGTGTACCAGTTACTAGAATTGAATCAGGTAATATTGCATCTGCTGCTTCAACGGTTATTTCAGCAGTTGATTTTGCAATGATTTCTGTTTCAAAGTCTTCTGAAGCGGATAAGTAATCATCGGTTTCAGTAGTTGTTATTGTAACTGTTGCTGGACCTTTTGCATCTTTTGCAGGGATTACAGCATTTATTGCACCATCTATAGCTGTTGTATCTACAACAACTGGGTCTGCAACATCAGTATATGTTACTGTGATTGTTACAGGGATTTCTCCACTAGCTAATGTATCACTGTCTTCTTCATATAGATATGCTTCTACAGGAATTACTTCATCATAGTAATAGTAATCATCTATAGGATATTCTATAGTGAGTTCGAGTTTTGGATTGGTGATTGTTGCTTCATCTGTAGCTTCACTTCCGGCATATTCACTGGTTTGTTCGAATGTAGCAACGACTGTTACTGGTCCTTCTACAGAATTTTCGAATTTTACATTGAATGTACCGTCATCAGCGGTTGTAGCTGTAGCTTCAGCAGTGGTTCCATCATTATATGTTACTTCTACGTTAATTGTTGCACCAGCAAAGTCTTCTTCATCTTCGCCTTTGGTTAAGTAACCTGAGACTTCAAATCCTTCACGGACTGTTCCGTCATCAGCGGTTATGAATAAGTCTGTTGGTATTAATATTGTAGTTTGAGCTATATCGGATGATGTTTTGTAGTCATCATCTCCAGCAAATGTTGCTGTGATGTCAACTAATCCATAGTTGTTGTTTGATGGAATTGTTGCTGTGAATGAACCGTCATCTTCAGTTGTTACAGTAGTTTGACCGATTATTTCATCACCGATTTTTGCAACAACTGTTACAGGTTTACCTGCTAAGGCTGCTGTTGTACCTTCATCTTCATCAACAACAGATTCAAGTATACCAGGGACAATAATGTCACCTTCGGTGTATTGATCTACACCACTTATGTCTATGAATGTATCTTTAGGTTCATCTTCGGTAATTACTGCAGGTTCATCAGCTGTAGCTGTAGCACCAGCGTATTCATCTGTTTCTTCGAATTCAGCTGTTAATGCTACTTGGCCTGTAAAGTCTTCAAAGTCAACTGGTCTGGTAAATGAGTATGTACCATCATCTTCAGTTGTAGCTGTGAATGTTACAGGTGCATCTTCATGACCGGCATATACTGCAGTAATTGTTATGGTAGCACCAGCGATTCCAGCATCATCTTCTGTTGGAGCTGTTAGGATATGTGGTTTATTGGTAGTTCCAGTAACACCAGTTGTACCTGTAGCACCATCAGTATTTACTTCTAGGAATCCACTACCCTGTAATCCTTCACTGTATTGTGTTGTGTCACCGGTAATGAATAAGGTTGTAGATTTTATTACAATTGTAGTTGTGGTTGCATCTTCAGCTGCGTTGTAAGCTCCTTCTTCTCCAGCATAACTAACTGTTATTGTTGCTGAACCATAGTTGGAGTTTGTAGGAACTTCTGCATGGAATATACCATTTTCGTCTGTTGTTGCTTCAACAGCCTCAAGGTTTGTACCATTGATTGCTACGTTTACTGTTACGATTTTATCAGCTAAAGCAAATTCTTCACCATCATCAACGTATACTAAGATACCGTCAACAATTACCTTATCAACACATCTGGCATCTACAGCATCAAGGTTGATGGCAGTATCCTTAGGTTGATCTTCAGTTATTGTTGCCGTATCATAATTTTCGGCACCGGCATATTGACCGTCTGCCTCGTATGTTGCGGTTACTGTTACTTCACCTACATATTTGGCTTCTTCGGAGAATGTTACGGTACCATCAGATTCGGTTGTTACAGTGAATGTCTGTGGATCATCTTCATGACCAGCATATACTGCGGTTATACTTATTGTAGCACCGGCAATTTCTGTGTCATCATCATCCATTGCGTTTAATGATACGAATCCGTTTAATCCGTCACTTATTTCACCATCGTCAACTTCGATGAATAAGTTGGTTTCTGTTCTGTCTAATACTTCTAAAGTGATTGAAGTATCATTCATACCAGTATAATTTCCACCGTTATCAACATCTGCGACAATTTCCACGTCTACTGTGTATGTACCAGCGGTATCCTGGGTGAAATCAAATGAGAATTTACCTTCATCATCGGTTGAAACAGCTAAATCGATAGGTGTACCATCAATTTCAACGTTTAAACTATGACTTTTTACAGGATTTCCAAGTTCATCCGTTACTGTACCGTTTAATGTTACGATATCGTTTACATAGATATCATCTGTTGGTACAGGAATGACGATATTTACATTTAATGTATCAATACTAAATGAAGTATCATCACTTTGTGTGCTGACATCATCTGTGTATGCATAGTATGGGTAAGTAGCGACAACTTCTGGAGTGAATGTGTAAGATACTTTACCTTCACTGTCAGTAGTTTCAGTAGCTACGTCAACACCGTTGACATTGATTTTTACTGTTACTCCTTCCTTAGCCACATCATCTTCCTTATAAGTAGCCGTAATGGTTACAGTTGTACCTACAGGATATTGTGCATATTCTTCATCAGGTACTGGAGTAAGTTCTGTTTCAATGGTTTTGACAGGTTCTGGTGCATTTACCTCAAATTCTTCAGGATCTGAGACTGCTTCGTTGAATTTGCTATCAGCAGCTAATGTTGCTGTGACTGTTGCAGTACCGAGAACATTCTGTGGTGTGAATGCAATTTCGAAGTCACCGTCTACATTTGTAGTAGCAGTACCTAAGTTGTCAATAGTTGTACCATCAGAATAGGTTACAACTACACTTACTACTCCACCACTTAAATCATCAGCTTCAGCATCTAATGTACCTGAAATAGTTGAAGCTTCTCCAGCTGTGTAATCATCATCAGGTGTTACAAATACTGTAGCATCGATTTTTTGTGATGCATCTGATACTGTGATGGTTTTTGTTTCAGTTACTAAAGCTTCTGGAGCACCTAATGATTCGATTTCAGAATATATTTGATATTGACCTGATATAGCTGAGGTAATAGTTTGTGAAACTTCAGCACTTGTTGAGGTTAATACTACATACTCATCTGATAATTCATCACCATTTGGATCGGTTATCTTCCATGAATAATTTGGAGAATAACTAAGATAACTTTCAGGAACTGTGAAAACAAATGTTACATCTACATCATCACCAACACTTGCTGTTTCAGGTGCTGTGATTGTAATTGTAGGAACATTTGAAGGTTCTGTAGCAGTTACTGTTATATAATAATAATCAGAATTGATTTCATCATAATTATCTTCATCTAATACCATTGCATATACAACATATTGACCTGCTTCTGCATCAGAGTCTATTGATAATGTAGTTGTGAATGTATTAGCGGTTACTGTACCGTCTTTCCAATCCATATTGTCTCCACTATCTAAGTCAACGTTAGGAGGATAAAGATAGACTGTGATTTCACATCCTTCATAAGCATCAATAGTAGTAACTGTTACTTCAAATGAATCTCCAGCTTCTGCTGTTTGAGGTACAACAAGATCCATTCCAGTATCTGAGTCAACGCCTTTTAGTGTTTTATCAGTTGTTTTTTCGACTGTCTTGTTTGATGTTACATCCGCCTTATCTGTAACATCGTTCTCTGTGGATGTAGTTTGTGTTACATCCTTCTGTATAATATTCTTATTATTGTCGTATTTAGTATCGACGTTTGCCTGGATTGCTGCTGTGCTTGAAGAGGCGTCTTCAATGGTAGTTGCTGATGAGTCATCAGCATCTACTGCTGCTACAGCAGAGATTCCAACCAATGTTATCAATACTATTGAGAATAATAAAAATATCTTAGTTTTATCTTTCAACATACTTTTATTCATCTCAAATTTGAGTTTTCCATATTTATATTATTATGAAATTTTTTTGAATAAAATCAAATACAATCAACTTTTTATTCGTGAAAATAAGCCGTTAGATTGAATTAAAATTACATATTGATATCAATATAAATATGTGATTATATTTATGTATACTAAAATATTAATAAGTATTGGTAAATTATTTTTGATTGGATTGTTAATAGTAAGTATACTATGAAAAATATTATTCTAATCATGTGATAAAAGTAAGTTTTTTTATCTGTGGGAACGGATTTGAGAGTTGTATTAGACTGTGGTTTTTGTTTTTGTCTTTTTTGTCGTCTCAAGTGTTTATATTATTTTTTTGATTTTTTGGTTTTTATATTTGTATTTTTTCATGATTTTTTGTCGACGATTTTTTTTTAGTTGTTGTTTTTTGTTTCATTTTGATGTTTTTTTATAAATTTAGGTTATGCTAAAATTTTTTTGTGTTTTTCTACATATATATTATATATAGAGTTATTGTGTGGTTTTGTAAATTATAGCAGTAATATATATAATGATTTAAGCCAATCGTTTACCCGGTATATATATTAGTGACTTTTTTTTCTTAATAATTGTTTAGTCATGTTTATTAATTTGCTAAGTTTTGTTGTGAGGTTGGGCTTTTTTAATAATTTTTCATGGAGTTATCATAACAATTTCCATTTTTGTTTTTTTGGTTTATCCGAATGGGTTATTTTTTTTTCAAAGTAGAATAATTTGTGCAATATTTTCTAATAAATATTAATTATATTTTTCTTTAACGTTATTTAAAAACAGATTAATTTTTATTATTAATTATTAAGAAATAATAATTTTTTAATATTCCCCTTAAAATAGGGTAATTTTAAAAAAATATTGGGTCATATATTCAAATATGGTAAAATATTGAGTAATACTATTTTATATTTTTATACCAATTATTATTAAAATAATGAAAAATTAAATTTTCCGTAATAGAAATAAAGTAAATTTATAGTAGTTGGGGGTATATATATAAATAACCAAATGGGCTATATTATTATGTATGTGGGTATAAAAATTAAATAAAATTTTTAGTGGTGAAATTATATGTCAAGAAACGTATTTACAAAAATGGTAACAGAATCAGCAGACGACATGTTATTTGGAGAAACCAAAAACCCTGTAAAACTCGGTTTAGACCAAGAAGCAGGTAACGGATTAGTTTATCCAAACATCAAAGTTGCTCCAGCTGAAGGATCAGAAACAAGTATTGATGGATTAGTAGCAACCTGTAAAAACATTGCATTTGCAGCTTGTCAACGTGCAGCAGATATCGGATTACCTGCAATTCAAATAGAACAAGAACACGTACAACAACAATCCATTAGTAAAGAAGCATCTGCAAGAACAACAGCAACCCAATGGGAACAACTCGAACAGTTACACGACAAATTCGGTACAAGAGTATCCTTAATGAGTACTGTAGCAGATATGAGGGAAGAAGAAAACGGATTAAGAGGATCCGACTATGACGTAGCTATGGATGAATCATTCGAAGCATGTGCAGAAAATGGTGCATCAATGTTATGTTGTGAAACCGTTGGTGGAAAAGTTGTATCAGACTACGGTATTTCAAGAGGAGACGCAAGAGCTATACTCTACGGTATAGGTGTACTCGGTTCCAACGATATGGAATACATGTGGACTAAAATTGTAGACATCGCAAAAAGAAACAACATTACTCCTGGTGGAGACACAAACTGTGCACAAGCTAACACAGCAATGTTCTTAGCTGGTGGATTATTAGGTAAAAACGTATCACACACAATCGCAGCTATCGCTAGATCAATTGCAGGAGCAAGAAGTTTAGTAGCTATCGAATGTGGTGCAACCGGACCTACAAAAGACTGTGGATACGAAAACCCTATTGTAAAATCAATTGCATCTGTACCAGTATGTGCAGAAGGTAAAAACGCTACCTGTGCTCACGCAGACTTAATGGGTAACTTAACCGCAGCTGTTTGTGACGTATGGAGTAACGAATCTGTATATAACAGAGAAGAAATGGGTGGACCAACCCCTGGTGTATGGTTACAATCCTTAGGTTACGAATGTGCTTTAATGAACACAGCAAAACAAATCGGAACCGCAAAACAATTAAGAGACTCATACGTATTAGCTGATAAATACCGAGACCCTCAAGGTGTAATTCTCGCATACGACAACGCTTACAAAATCGGTCAAGCTATCGTAGCAGACGGTGAAGACAACTACCTCAGAGCACGTGCAGCAGCACTCAAAGCTATGGAATGTATTAACGAAGCTGTAGATCAAAAACGTATCTTATTAACAAGATTCGAAAGAGACACTCTCGATTCTACACAAAAAACATACGAACAATTACCTGATGATTCAGATAAATTCTTAAAAGCTTCCATTAAACGTTACGGAAGAAAAGTAAAAGACCACGACATAACTCAATACGATTTATAGGTCTAAAAATAAGGAAAAATTTAAATCAATATAAAGGATGTGTGTATAAATGGCAAGCCCATTAGAAAAATATTATGAAAAATTTGAAGATTATGAAAAAATAGCAATCAGATACAATGTAAAAATCGAAGGTCCAGCTCTCAAACCTGAAGACGACCCAGAAGTAGTTGAAATCTTACCTAAAGATGAAGGAGATTACAGAACCATTGCACTCGACGTATTATACGGAGACAAAGACAAAGCAGACGCAGACGTAACTGCAGCTTTAGACAACGGTGCTGACCCAATCGACTTAATCAACAACGCTTTAATGAAAGGTATGGACGGAGTAAGTGCTTTATACACCAAAGGTGAATTCTTCTTACCTGACTTAATGTTAGCAGGAGACGCAATGATGTCTGGAGTAGCTATCGCAGAAGCAAAACTCGGACACAAAGCAGACACCAAAGCAAACGTAGTATGTTGTGCTGTAGAAGGTGACCCTCACGACATCGGTAAAAACTTAATTTGTATGTTCTTAAACGCAAACGGATACAACGCAGTAGACCTTGGTCGTGACGTACCTCACGCAGACGTAGTAAAAGCAGCAGTTGAAAACGACGCAGCATTCGTAACCGCTACAGCTTTAATGACAACAACCATGACAGCATTCGGTAAAATCATGGCTATCATGCAAGAACAAGGTGTAGAAACTCCTATTGGATGTGGTGGAGGAGCTGTACGTCGTGACTTCGTAGAAGAAACACCTCAAACATTCTACGGTGTAGAAGCTTACCACACTCCTAAATTAGCAGATGCTATTGTAGAAGACGGTAAAACTTGGGAAGACATCAGAAACGAATACTCTGACATTGTCGGTGAATACGTAGCTGCATACTCCTAAGTATAATATTTACTTAAAAAAAAGATATAACCGTGAGATATTTCATATATCTCACGACCCTATACTTGATCTTTCAAGATATTATCTTATACCAAAAGAACATGAGAATATTGGATTATTCTCATCACTAATATACTAATTTAAACTAAGACACTCACCAGTCTTAGTTTATTTTTTTTTTAAAAAATCTTTAATTCATTATCATTATGAAAACTCATTTTAACCATAATTTTCCTTTAAACAGAATTTTCCATATCCCATAGACTATCATTATATTTTACAAAATTAACTCGT
The DNA here is from genome assembly GCF_003268005.1 of Methanosphaera sp. BMS. Taxonomy (NCBI): domain Archaea; kingdom Methanobacteriati; phylum Methanobacteriota; class Methanobacteria; order Methanobacteriales; family Methanobacteriaceae; genus Methanosphaera; species Methanosphaera sp. BMS. Next base: position 970,599 of record NZ_CP014213.1, read on the forward strand.
TTTTAAAAAAAAGTTCTTCAAAGGGGGGCTTAAAAAAAGGGTGAGTCTTTAATCATTAATCAATACATAATGACTCATGCACCGGAATACATTGCCGTGACCGTCACAGTACTCATCACCTGCGTACATGTGAAAATACCTGAGAGTCGAACCGGACAGTTTCATTCGTGACTCGAAGTTAATCAGTTCATCGCCATTCCTGTCAACTAGCAGTACGTCATAGACATCAAGTGCATTTATCCGGCAGATGCTGTAGTATATGTCATCAGACTCCAGTATGCATTCCTCAAGTACAACATCATGTGAGGAGTAGATATCGTTTATCTCATCAATACTTTTTACTTCCATTTTTCTAATATTATCACCACATATTCATCAGTAAATGTTCAACGAGTATCCTCATAAATCTGGCAAGCAGTACAACGCCCACTCCACCAAGCAGTCCCGTTATAAAACGCAACGTATTGTTGCTTTCTCTAATAGCCAAATATTGTGTAAATCCATCTATGATATACGGCAGCTGCAATAAGAAAGACATATATAACAGATTCCAGTCATATCTAACAGGCACTATAAATGAATAAACGGCAAATAATGCCGCACCGACAATAAGACCTGTACATCTGCTGCATACCGGAAACTGATGGCCCCTATAAAAAAAGGATCTCTCCGGTCGCCGGTGACATAAATATTTAAATACATCCATAAGTATAGTTATATGATTCTAGACTTATATAAATTTTTAAACAAAATAGATATGATTAAACGGACAAAATATATAATTAGATAATAGAATAATATCCAAAATGATAAAATGAGGGAAAAGGAAATGAAGATTTATTCAATCAGCCGTATAAAAAATGAGATGGACATCATAGAGACTTTCATAAGATATAATTCAAATATCACAGACGGAATGATTATACTTGACAACAACAGCAGTGATGATACCAGGAATATATTGGACGCACTTAAAGGGGAATATCCCAACCTGCATGTATATGACAATCACTTTGAAAGTCATCATGACATAACACTTGAAATCAATTACCTGCTTGACTTGGCGGTAAATGAGTATGAGGCGGATATGATAATGCCTTTGGATGCAGATGAATTCATCACCACGGATGGTGCAGTTAATCCCAGAGATGAAATTCAAAGTCTTGACAACCTTGACGATTCATATTACAGCTACTACTGGAAGACATACCTGCCGATATATGATGAATTCTCACTTGAAAATCTACGCTATATACGTGACGGGTCACTTGAAGAGCATGAAAAAGTTATCATTCCCTCAAATCTATATAAAAGCTGCGACATCAGGATTAATCCCGGATCCCATAGTCTAAGCGATAAGGACAATAAGCCTGTGGATAAGATTAAACTGGAATCATTACGTCTGGGTCATGTTCCCATAAGAAGCAAATCACAATGCATATCCAAGATTGCAAATGGGTGGCTTAACAATCGTAGCCGTAACCTCTTCAATACAAAAAACAGTTGGCATCAAAAACGCATATTTGACAGGATTATCGAGTGCAATGCAAATCTATCCGATGATGATTTGGTGGAGATTGCCGTGTCATTTTCTTCAAAGGCAGAATATGATGATGTGGATGATGTGATAGTCGAGGACAAATTTAACTATTCATTCTGTGAAAACATGAAAAATAAGTATACGCCTGATAATATTAATGAGTTTTCAAATATCTTAAAGAATATGGAAGAGTTATCCTATAATTACAGTAGGCTATCCAAAATACATGAAAGTATAATGTCTGATATAGATGAAGCATGTGATAAATACACTACTCGTAAATATGTCGACCTCTTGGAAAACACTATACTTGAGTACAAAAGACAAAACTATGATAACCTCTACAGGGAAAATAAAAAAGTCAACGAACTTAACAACAGGATACGGCAGATGCAGGAAAAACTAACACAATACCAGGATACCATCGATACAAAAAACAGGCAGATAGATGAATATGATGAGATAATAAAAAACAAGAACGACAAGCTAAAGCTTTACCAGAAAACCATAGACAACAAGAACAACAAGATAAACGCTTACATAAAAACCGTCGAGAAACGTGAAAAGGTAATAGAAAACCTTGAAGAAAAGCTAAAACAATATAATTAGCATTAAAGACATATATTATAGTAACACATTAACGTTTTATAATAGGAGTTTGAAAATGGAGTTTAGAAGCATAGCCGACACCGGCATAGAGGTAGGAGTAATAGGATTTGGAGCCGAGTGGATGGTGGACAAATCACAGGATGAAGTAAACAAACTGGTCACTTACTGTATGGACAATGACGTGAACCTTCTTGACTGCTGGATGTCCGATCCAAGCGTACGTTCAAAGCTGGGCAAAGCGATAAAGGACAACCGGGACAAATGGTACATACAGGGACATATCGGCTCAACATGGCAGAACAAGCAATACGTAAGAACGCGTGAGATGGACAAGGTCATACCGGCATTCGAGGATTTGCTTGAAAGACTCGGCACCGACTACATAGACTTGGGAATGATTCACTACGTGGATGAAGTGGCCGAGTATGAAAGGATAACAAACAATGAATTCATGGACTACGTATACAAACTAAAGGAGGACAACATCATCCACCATATAGGCCTCAGTACCCATAATCCGGAGGTTGCAATGAAGGCATGTGACAACCCGGACATAGTGCTCGTCATGTTCAGCATAAACCCCGCCTTTGACATGATGCCTGCTACCGAATCAATCGATGACTACTTTGAGCTTGATAATTACGGCAATCTTTATGGAATACAGGCAGAAAGACAGGAACTTTATGAAAAGGCCATGAAGACAAATACCGCACTGACGGTTATGAAGCCATATGCAGGTGGAAGACTACTTAAACAGGAGGAAAGTCCCTTCGGCGTGGCATTAACGCCAGTACAGTGTCTTGAATACATACTCACCCGTCCGTCAGCAAAGAGCGTACTGGTAGGAGTCAATGACATTACCGAATTAGATGGTGCATTGGAGTACCTGTCGGCAAGCGATGAGGACAGAAATTACTCAAGGATACTGACCACTGCCCCTAAAAGTTCATACCTGGGTCAGTGTACATACTGCGGTCACTGTGCACCGTGCAGTGCAAATATTGACATTAAAACAGTCAATAAGTTCTATGACCTGGCAGTAACACACGACTCCATACCTGACAGCATCCGTGACCACTACAACCAGCTGGAATATAAGGCAGACAGCTGTACGAAGTGTGGAATGTGTATGGATAGATGTCCATTCAAGGTGGATATAATTGACATGATGGACAAGACTCGTAAACTATTTGAATGATGTTGAAAAAATAATCCCCCACCTAAATATTTACATAAGTTTTCACGGCGTGTATTATTTTCATTAATCCATCTATCCCCCAAATTTTTTTTGATTAGCCTAATTTCATAAGTTAATAATTGATTAACCCACTATAAAAGCCGAGAATTATTAAATTATATATAACCGGATTAACATATTATAGATTAACCTATATAAAATTGATGTGTCTTTAATGAATGAAGAAAAAATAGAAAAAGAGTTTAGAAAATTAGTTAACAAGGAAAATATGAATATCCTCTATAAAAACAAGTTTTCGGTAAAGGATTATGAAAAAATCCTGGACAACATCTACACCTCCGGAGTTATCCACCTGAAACTAAAGGAATCTGACACGGCACTGGATAAAATCAAAAAGATTGCAAGCCAGTATGCCCAGATTGTAATAGATGACAATACAGACCTTCAGGGCTACTACATACACAATAAACTATTTATCAAGGACACATTACCGGACAGCCTTCAGATAACAACGATAATACATGAACTGGCTCATCAATTATATGCGGAGATATTTGAACAGATAATAAAACAGACCCTCAATGTGCATGATGAATACATAATCCAATCATTCATCATGTTTATGCTAAACAATTCAATAGAAAACCGTGCCGCAACGGAGTACATATCCTATATCATAGAGGGAAGATTCACGCCGTTGGAGTGTCAGAATTTCATACCCTTCCTGCAGCTTTTGATGCAACTGGAAATTGACGTGGACCATTCAAAGCAGTACTTCATATATGGTCATGAGGTATCCCATCACATACAGGACATCCTGGATAAAATCATTACCCCCGACATCAAGGACGAGATTAAAAAACAATTTGAAATAGATGACATTGAAAAGTACAATCAGCAGCTGAAATTCGAGTACTGCGATGAAAGATTCAGTACAGAGGAGACAATAGAGATAATGAACGAGATGATACTCTTTATCTATGACTACTTTTTAAACGGTGACGGTAAGATAACAGAACTATTGGAAAACTACGAATTGATTACCGGCAAAAAAAGGATTACCCTGTAAAAATCCCACTTAAACTACTTTTTTTTTGTAAAAATTCTATATGGCATGAAATTAAATAAAATCAATATTAATCAGAATGTTACGTGACGATTAATTAAATAAAATGAATACGTGAATGCCCATTCACAAATAAAAAAAATAGTGGAAAATGGGTTAAATCATGCATTAACCCTTATTGTGGTATTATATCTGCTTCCAAGATATGCCACCCTGTCACCAGTTACCAGCATGACGTTAATGGTTGTCATGTTAACGTACTTATCAGGCAACTTAAATGACAGATTGACTGTACCGTTTACAATGTCAAAGAATACTGACTTAGCGTTTTGCTGCAGTGTCTGACCGTTGATTTTTACGGCTATTGTATTAACACCCAATACGTTATGGTTATGGCTGTCAAGAAGTCTGGCATTAATGGTTAAATTACCGTTTTTCTTAGCCGTCATACTTGTTATGTTAAAGTGTGTCTGTGTCTTTGTAAGGTTGAAGTATGTCTTGTTTTCGGCACGCTTATAGTTTCTATGGGAATATACCGCCGTAAGCTTAAATGACCTTGCACTCCAACCGTCAGGTATTGTAAATTCGAGTGTTGCCCTGTTGTTTTTAACGTTTACCATTATGGTATTGTTCTTGTCATCCTTTATCGTCAAACCGTTTACCTTAAATATCACCACTCCATCGTTGATGGTTACACTATCCTTAAGTGTTGCAGTGAATGTTATCTTCTCATCCATCCTCGTTACTAGTGGAGTTGTGGTGACAGTTAACTGGGCAGTTCTAAGGGCAACTGCGAGGTTTGCCTTTGTTGTTGAAGGATTGTAGTTGGCGTTTTCAAGGTAGTCCGCCTGCAATTTTATGTTTGAGTTTCTCCAGTGATTCAATGATTTGAAGCTTATCGTCGCCAGTCCATCTTTAACCTGAATGTTGCCGCTTTTGGTATTCATGTCAGTGATAATGGTATCGTTGTACTTGAAGTTTACAACACCACTTTTTACCGCTTTATTGTCCAGGTCAAGTACTGATGCTTTTATGGTTACAATATCCCCTACCGCTACCTTTGTATCGTTTACGGTTATTATGGTATTTGTCTTGTTGTTGGTTTTGCCGGGTATGGTGAATGTTGCTGTTGTGGAGTTAACCGCCTGTTGGGTTGTGTTACCCGCGTACTTTATTATGAGTCTAGTCTTACCAGCAGGTAAGTCAAGTGGCTGGTTGATTCGTCCGTTATTGTCCGTTTTTAATTGCAGTGTCTTCTGTGGATGTATGACTGATACTTCCACGTTTCTTAGTGGCTGTTTGGTTATAAGATCCGTTAATGTCAGATTCAATACCGCCCTGCTTGATACGGTTATGTGGCTTGACATGTTTGTAGGTCTTTTTGTTATGTTTATCGGCACTACTGTCGTGAAGTTCTGGTATTTGTCACTTCCATTATAGCTTACCTGTATATTGTTTGTTCCTACATTCAATCCGGGACTCATCTGTATTTGTCCATTTTTATCTGTTTTGTATTTTGTCTGTCTGTTGTTTATTTTCACTTCCACAATGGCATTTGCTATTGGATTTTTCGTCTTCTGATTGGTTAGTGTTAACAGGATTGAGTCATTGAGGTATATGTTACTTTTTACTGTAACGTTCAGGTTTACCGGTTGTTTAGGCTGTGGTACGTTTACTGTTATGTTTTTTGTCACGTTTGTCAGGTTTTCGTTTCCATTGTATTGTAATATGTATTTCTGATTTGCCACGTCAAGCGGTATTGCCAGTTGTATCTGTCCATTTGCATCTGTCCTTTTGGTTGTTTTCGTATTGTTTGGAAGGGTTACTATGATATCCTGGTTTGGAATTGTCCTGTTGAATATCAGGTCCCTGAGAATGGCCCTTAATTGGAAGTTGTTGGAGTTGTTCACAAGCGTGTAGTTAAGGTCACTTACACGTTTAATAACTGTGAAGTTGATTGTTTCTGTCCTGTTGTTGTATGTATCGTTTCCCTTGAAGGTTATGTTTGCATAGTGTTTTGCTACCTTTTCATCCACCTTGAATGCTGCTATTCCATTCTTGTCGGTTTTTATGTTGTATGTTTTTCCGTCTGCCACCTTGAATGTCAAAGGTGTGTTTGCTAGAATCCTGCTGTTATTATAATCGGTAAGCTTGATTGATATTGAAGTATTTCCAACATATAAACTGTTTAATGTAACGTTGTATTGAACTATTCTTTTTGGTGTTGGTATATATAGGTTGGTTGATGCATTTGCCGGGTTGTACTTGTAGTTACCGTCGAATGTTATGTTAACATAGTTATCTCCCGCATTCAAGTCCAAATGTAAGAATGCATTGGCGTTCTTGTCAGTCTTAACCGTAAATGACCTGCCATCGGACAGCTTTATGTTGATGTTGGCATTTGCTATGGCATTTAATGTATTTGCATCCCTTAGTTTAACCGATATGTTTGCCGATCCGGATTCTTGTTTGACTATATTTACGCTCATGTTAACATTGCTCTTGAATACCTCCAATACCAGATCATAGCTGTATGAATTGTATGTGGCATTTCCGGCATAGTCTATTTTAACCGTGTTGTTACCGCTTGGAAGATTTACTGATAGTCTTGAATAACCGGATGAATTGGTCCTTGTTGATATGACGCTACTGTCGGGAAGTTTTATCTTAAGGTTGGATGACGGTACTGGCGTGTTGTTTTTAGCGTTGATAACTGCCACGTCAAATGTGGTGTTGCCGACCAGGTTATTTCTTACTATAATGTTATAGGTTACCGATGTCTTTGATGCCTGTTTAATGTTTTTAGCACTTTGACTTGTCTTATTGGGTGTTTGCTTTAGATTATCTGCCGCCTTATTTTCGTCGTTTTCCAAGTTTTTCCCAATATCTGATTCTTGAGTTTTAACTATTTCTTTCTGACTTGCATTTACGTTTAGATTACTGTCTGTATCTGCTAATTTATCAGCGGCAATTGAGGATTCATCCATATCATGAGCCGATACAAGATTCAATCCAAGAAATACCGCTAGGACAAACAGCAATATGCAAATATTTCTATATTTAATATTCATAAAAAACCTCTGATAATTTATTTGATTAAATAAATCTTAATATAGATACATTTATTTTTTAAGCTATAAAATACTTTTTAAAATAAGTTAATGATAATAATCACATGCCCTTAGGCAAATAAGATTAATAAAAACAATATGGACAATTAATAAAACATTGAAAAAAATGGTAATCATAGGATAAAAATGAGCATTTTTATCCAATGACTTAAAAATAGGATATTTTATATGATTGTAAGTTTTTGTTCAGCCGTTAATCGTTCAGAACCTGTAGTTACAGCAGTTAATGTGTATTCATTTGCCTTCATGCCTTCAGGAATGACATACTCGATAGTTGCAATTCCATCGGTCACTTTAGCATAGATTACCTTACCGTCAGCATCCTTGAGTGTTTTACCGTTGAGCTTACATACAACTCTTGAAACATCTCCGGTAACTTTTATTGTAAAGGTTACAGTCTGTCCTACACTTGCACTTACAGGTTCGTTTTCAAATTCAATAGAGGATTCTTCCGCATCAACGTATAATGTTGAAGTGCCTTCTGTTTTGGCAATTCCTGATGAACCACTGTAGATGGCAGTTACTGTTAAGTTTTTGCCTGCAAAGTCATCAGAAACGAGATAATCGGCTTGAGCCACTCCGTCGGTTACCTTAGCATAGATGACTTTACCCTGAGTATCTTTGACGGTTTTACCGTTTATTTTAAATGTTACTTTACCTTTTGTGATGGCATTTCCCAGTACGTCTTCAACGTTAGCGGTTAATGTTACTGTTTCACCTGCATTGGCGGTTATGTCATCCATTGTTATAACGGCCCCATATGCCACTACGTCAATGATACTTTGAGTACTGCCCGGTGCGTAGTCGGATGAGGTTGGGATGAATTCAACACTTACATCCAATGAACCTAATTCTGTTGGTGTTAAATCATAGCTGGCACTGGATCCGGTGGCTATGAGTACTTCCTGGCCATTGATAGTGAATAGGAATGTTCCTGTTACTTCTTGTTTATCAGCACCCACTGCATTGGCGGTAATTGTACCTTCCATGTCCTTAACCAGTAGATTTGGTGTTAATTCGACATTAGTGGCAATATAGTTTGATTCTATGACGTTATCTGTACTGTCCTCGTCACATACTACGGCATCATTTCCAAATAATTCCTCAGATACGAAGACATTGTATTTGATTACATTGTTTTTTGAGTTAATCAAGTCTACACAAGCACCGGATATTGTATCAGCATCTGTATTTGTAATGTTTGAGTTTTCAACATCCTCCAGTATGAAGTTGTCATTGTTTGACGTGAATACGCCATTATCTATCAGTGAGTTGGTCATACCCTTGAAGATCACATTAGGACCGTTTGCCACATCATAATTCAATTCATTTGATATACGTGTGTTGTTTCCGTTTGATGAGTATACACCTGTTGTTGTAGGCTGTACTGTATCCCATGAATCGAGATTTGTTTCGTTCGTCTGTCCAATGATATTTAATGTGTTGTTGTATAGATATACGTTATCGGTTAGGGATAATCCGACACCTATAGCATATGTACCCGTGACGTTTATGGTGTTTGATGTTATGTTAATGTTTTTGAAGGTTATGGCAAAATAATCTGAACCGGCAATCTGCATACCATAGGCATTTACTGCTTCAACTGCCATATCGTTGTTTGATATTCTGAAGTTTGATGCTTCGGGAGCTCCCCAAATATTTGCCAGCACCCCGTATGCTGTGTTGTCGGCCTTAAGATAGATTTTGTTGTATTGTATTGTATTATCTGTCATTGGCACCTGTAGTATGTTTAAGCCATAGCTGTAGTATGAACTTGTTATGTTTAGTGTATTGTTGGTTAAATTGTTTTTGTTGGCGTTTACTCCAAGGTTTAATCCATATAGGTATCCGCTTCCTACTGCCTTAAGGTTGTTATTTGTTACAAGATTGTCTTCTGCCTTGCCCAGCACACCACTTACCGTTATCAGGTCACTTGATCCGTCAAAGCCAACTCTGGTATCGGTGTATGTAATGTTATTGTATTGTACAATATTGTTGTTTGACAGGACTGCTATACCTATTACCGGTGATAGATTTGGATTTACATTATAGTCTACAGGAGCTGATGGGCCTGTAATGTCTATCAGGTTATTTTCCACCAGGTTGTTGTTACCGGTTATGTATACTTCACGTGCAAGTGCATTCGTGAATGTTTTGGTAATTTTAGAGTTTTTTAGTGTGTTGCCGTCGGTATTGAAGATTACTGTATTGTTAAGCTTTCTATTGACGAAGCTAATGTTATCAATTATAACTTTTGCCTGATCAAATACACTAATTTGACCTTCATTTAATACTGCATTGTTTCCTTCAACCGTTAGGGTTATACCTCTAAATATGAATGATTTATTGTTGAATGTTCCATCAAGTATCAATGTACTATCTGAAACCACTTCGGTATTTATCAATTCCCCATATTCATCAAAGAACTGACTGTATGTGTCGTCAGTTATGGTGAATGACTGTGCCGTTTTAATGCTTTTTGCATTTTTAACATCCCCCAGGGTATTTTCACCTGAAGGTAATTCATCCATATTTTCATCGTTGACTATGCTTGTAGCTGTATCTTTCTTAACTTCTTTTGTTTGAATGTTCTTGTTGATATAATCATTATTATTATCGACAACCGTATTATCCACATCACCACTTATCGTGTCATCGGCGATACCTGTGGTATCTGTGGCCATACTATCTTGAGCATCATCTGCTGCTACTGCAGAGACTGTTACAAGTAATATGAGTACTGTTGTCAATAAGAATAATCCTTTCATATTCTTATACATAATATTCATCTCATGAGTTAAAATTATTAATCAAAAATGTTTTATTTCTGATTAATGATTATATATATGTCTATATTACTATTAAATACTTACTAAAGCTTGGATTAAATAATAATATCCTAATAGTTTATAATACAGTGAATAATTCATTTATATCGTTTAATTTTATAAAATCATAAATAATTTCTATTAATAATTAAATATTTGGTGTATTGTTTATTCTTAATAAAGCCTTAAAGAACTATTAAAAAAGTAGATATAATACATGTAATAATAATAAAGTTTGAAAAATCCAATAAATATCTAAAATAAAAATGAATAATCGAATAAAAAAATAGTAAAAAAGATAGGATAAGAAAATCATTATTTTTTTTTATCCCATCGAAAATAATCAATCTATTCTGTAATTGTAAATTTTTGCTCAGCAGTTAAACGTTCTCCGCCCATGGTTACGGCACTTAACGTGTAATCTTTTGCCTTCATACCTTCAGGAATTACATAATCAACAGTTGCAATTCCATCAACGACTTTAGCATAGATTACCTTACCGTTAGCATCCTTAAGACTTTTACCGTTTATCTTAAATACAACTTTTGTAGCATCTCCGGTAACTTTTACTGTAAATGTTACAGTCTGGCCAACTTTAGCCGTTACAGGCTCATTTTCAAATTCAATACTAGCCTCATCATCCTTGATTAATAATGTTGAGGTGTTTTGAACTTTTGCAAATCCTGCTGAACCAGCATATACAGCGGTAATGGTATAGTTTTGACCTGCAAGATCTTCAGGTACAGTGTATTCGACTGAAGCTACACCGTCAACTACCTTAGCATAAATTACTTTACCGTTAGCGTCTTTGACTGTTTTACCGTTTACCTTAAATGTTACTTTACCAATGTTGATGTTGTTTCCGAGCATGTCTTTAACAGTTGTTGTGAGTGTGACTGTTTCACCAGCGTTAGCTGTCACTTCAGACACATTCAGTACTGCCTGGTTACTGACTACAGGAATAGTTACTGTAGCTGTGGAAGGCTGGTATGAAGTGCTTGAAGGGATAAATTCAACCGTTAGCTCCAAGTCTCCGATAGTTGTTGGTGTGTATACAACTGTGGTTGTATTGCATGTTTGAGATACTGCAAATTGCTCACCATTTATATATATTGCAAATGTACCGTTAACTTTCTTATTGTCAGATCCAAGGGTACTGACGGTAATGTCATTTTCTACATTTACATATAACTCTTCCGGAGCAACAATGATGTCTGTGGTATATGGTATGTTACTTGTTATTACATTTGTCGTACTTGACTCATCACAAGATACTGCATTATCTCCCATTGCTTCCTGAGCATAGAATGTGTTTGTTTTGATGGTGTTGCCGTTTGAGTTAATCAAGTCAACCGTATTGGCTGAGGTTGTGTTTGCCTTTGTATTTGTAATGTTTGAGTTTTCCACGTTTTCAAGTATGAAATTGTCATTGTTTGATATGAATGCTCCATTATATATCTGTGATGTGGTCATGTCTTTAAAGATTACATTAGGACCGTTTGTCACAGTATAATTTAATTCGTTATATACACGGGTGTAGTTTCCATTTGCTGAGTATACACCAGCTGTTGTAGGCTGTACACTATCCCATGAATAGAAATCTGTTTCGTTTGTCTCTCCGTAGATTTTTAATGTGTTACGGTATAGGTATACGTTATTGGTCATTGATAATCCAACACCCATAGCATATGTACCTGTAACTGTAATATTGTTATATGTTATGTTAAGGTTTTTGAATATTATTGGAGTACCATAATCGGAACCTGCAATCTGTGCTCCATAAGCATTTACTGATTCTACGGTAATGTTGTTGTAGTTTACTTTGAAGTTTGATACTTCAGGTTCTCCCCAGACATTTGCAAATACACCATAAGCGGTTACAAGAGATTTTAATGTAATGTTATTGTATAATATTGCATTGTTTGTCATTGGAACTTCCAGTATGTTTACACCATATGAATAGTACACACTGTCAATGTTCACCTTGTTGTATGAAAACTCATTGTCGTTAGCGTTTACACCTAGGCTTAATCCATATAGATATCCACTACCTACTGCAGTCAGGTTGTTTCTTGTTACGTTGTTGTTTTTGGCTACCCCTAATTTTCCATTGATGGTAATAAGGTCAGTTGATCCGAAACCCTCCTCATTTGTATCGATATATGTTACATTGTTGTATCGAACTATGTTATTGCTTGAAAGTATTGCAATACCGATTACAGGTGATATTGGAAGATCAGAACTATAATCTATAGAAGATGATGGTCCTGTAATGTCAATGCTGTTGTATTCCACAGTGTTTTTATTACCTGTTATGTATACTTCACGTGCAAGTGCATTTGTGAAATTCTTGATAATTTTTGAGTTTCTTAAGATGTTTCCATCTGTTCCAAATATTACACTGTTGTTTAGTTGGCTATTGTTGAATGTAACATTTTCAACTACTGCCCTACCATTAGCGACAGTTACTATCTGACCGTTGTTTAGTACTGCATCGTTACCTTTTATTGAAAATACCGTATCATTAAATACGAATGACTTATTGTTGAAGGTTCCTTCAAGTATCAATGTACTGAAACTGGATAGTTCTGTACTGTTAACTTTACCGTTTTCATCAAAGTACTTACTGTATGTTTCATCGGTTATGGTAAATGTACCTGTTGTTGGCTGGTTATCTTCAATTACGGTTGTTGTTTTTGTAGTTTTTACAGCATCATTACCTGCCTTACCTGCTGCATATATGGTGTTGTTTGCTACTACAACCCCATCTGTTGTGACAACTACCGCCGTTTCATTGGTGGTGTTTATCAGGTTATCTTTTATTGTAACGTTAGCTGCGCTAACTGCTATAGCACCGGTAATGTTGTTGTTTGTTATGTTTGAGTTTTTACCGTTTGAAGATATGGTTATTTCACTTAGGTTAAGATTTGATAGGTTTATAGGCTGGGATACTGTTGTTAAACCTGTAGCTATGCTGTTGGTAAATGAAATATTTGCACCGCTAAGTGTTACATTGAATAATGTATTGTTATTTGCGGTTACATTTGCCTGAAGTGTTACTTTACCTGTTCCGTAATGTACGTTACCATTAAACACACCATTTGCACTTACGGCAACATTTACGGTTCTGTAGAATTCATTATCTATGAATGTACCGTTTGTACCGGAACTGGCTGATCCTCCACTGTAGAATTTGTTACCTTTAATTAATGTACGGGTAGCCATGTTCTGTAACGGATTGCTTATTCCACCGCTTCCACCGATAACTGTACAGTTAATTACATTATTGTCAAAGTTGGTCATGGTGTAACCAGCAGGCATATCCTGAGTATTGTATGGGTTACCTACATATAATAGGTTTCCAACGTTACCTTCACCCTGAACTGTACAGTTTATGATTGTACAGTTGTTACATCCTGTCCATACGAATGATGAACTTCCACCATTGTTTTCTGTGTAGATGGTACAGCTGTCCATCGTAACATTATTACAGTATCTAAGAGAGGTCTGACCTACTCCTCCACCAACACTTGCATCTTTTACATACATTGTCATGTTATACAATACTGAATCATAGAGATTATGTACCCAACATTCGGTATTGTAGAGGTATAATCCACTAATGTTGGAACCGGATGCTCCATTTCTGATTGCAAATAAATTACCAGGATTTTCACCTAATAGACTTCCAGATTTTGTATGTAAACTAATAACTGCATCCTGTGTAGATGATATTACATTAACGGGTTTGTTTATTTCCAATGAATGATTTTTATCAATAGTTCCCTGGAAATCCAATATGTCTCCTTCTGCAATGGAATCGGATAGACTATATTTTTCTCCGCCAAATATTTCATCCACATTATCGTTGTTTACTATGTGTGTTGTTGCATCTTTTTTAACTTGCTTTTCTACATTTTTATTTATATTATTACTTATACTTTTATCAACGACAGCACTGTCGGCCGTATTACTAGCCGCATCATCAACCGATACGGAAGTATCTGCAGCCACATCACTATCAGCATCATCGACCGCTGATACGGCCGCGATACCGACAAGTAGCATGAGTACTGTTGTCAATAAGAATAATCTTTTAATATTCTTATGCATAATTTTCATCTCATGAGTTTAAAGATTATTAATCAAATTTAATTAAATATTGATTAATGATATACTATTTGTATAAATAAATATTAATGATTTACTGTTAGTTTCTATAATACAATAAAATAATAATAATGCATATAAATTAAAAATAATTAAATATATACCAATAAATTAAAAAATAAATAATAAATTGCTTGTTTGATAAAATCAACATATATAACAACACACATGAAAAAAATAACCTTTATCACGCGAGTTTAAAAAGAAAAATAGTATTTTAGTAATGCAAAAAAAATAAGATAAAAAAGAGGATTTTAATGTGAATTATCAAGCACTACATCCTCATCCTTATGGCTAATATTTATAATCGTTGAATCATCATCCACACTAAACAATCCATAGTTGATTACAAGATAATTATTAACACCCATATTGGAAAGGGTAGTGTTGAAAAGATACAATGACGCACTGTTATATAAAGTGGCATTAACCTTGGCCTTGTTTAACGTGAACCTTGAACCGGTAACGGTAACACTGGCCTTAGAATTGTCGTCAACGTTATACAATCCACTACCCACATGACACGTATTATTCTTAACGGCACATACATTCATCCTTAAAGAGCCAATATTATATATTAATCCATACACCGCCCTATTATGATTAACAGTCGTGTAGTTCATGATCAAATTACCGCTATTATATATCGTACCATTACGTGTGGCCTTGTTCTTATATATGTTACCCTTATATATGCTGGCGGTAGCACCACGTCTATTGAAAATAACAGAGCCATATACGGCAGTGTTAAACTTCATCGTAGGAGTATACAAGTCAAGATAACCGCAGTTGTAAATACAGCCGCCCATCTTCAGTGCCACATTATGGTTATAATAATCCTTAGCAGCCTTAAAGACCCTGCAGTTATATAAAACCGCACCCTTAGCTGCAGTATTATAACAGAAACTATTATTATACGAGACAATCTTAGCATTATTAAGAATAATGCCCAAGCCATCGGACGTATTGTTTGTGAATACATTACCGGTTAAGTTAACATCAAACCTATTGTATAATACGGCACCGCTACGGCCAGTATTGTTCTCAAAGAGATTGCCCACTATTTCAAGACGATTCTTGGAACCATAATAATGACTGGTATTTGTCAGATTAATAATGTTGGTCACACTATTAGATAAAAAGCGGTTATGAGATATCCATGAATCGCCAAAATTACTGCATCCGTAAAATAGGATGTAGTTAACGTCATTGTCCTCAAAAAGGTTATCCGAGATATTAAGTAACTCATAATCATGCATACTATATATGACACTGCCCCTATGATTAACGTTGGACGTGAAGTTACAACGGACAATACTTACATTAGCCTGCTGATAAATACGGATAAACGAATCATTATACTGATAAGGATTATCAACACCATCAGAACCATCAAAGCTGTTACCCTTGAAGAGTGAATCGCCTATAAAAAGATTATACTCACTGGAAATGTAGGAACATGAATTATTAGTAAAGCTACAGTTAACAACCGTCAAGTTATCATAAGCATAAATAACATAACTGTCACCGACAAAACTGCAATTGTTCAACAATAAATTAATATTACCAAAGATAGATACACTTGAATTGGTAAAGGTACAGTTGTTAAATGACAAACTTGAAAAAGCGATAGACCTCTCACTATCCATCTCATAAACCGTTTCAAACACGCCCTCAAATGAGACATTTGAATCAAGCACATTCAGGTTATTAACCACAATTATAGATTCACGAAGACCAATATCAAATGAATAATTATTCGTCACCAACGTATTATCGTTAGCCTCAATAGTCAATGACCGCTTAAGTCCACTGCAACCATAAACATCAACAGTAGCGTTAAACGAATCACCGGCAACATAACTAGAATTATTCATATTGATAGTCCTATTCCTACGGACATTCGAATAATTCCTAATAGAGTTACATAATGAGTCATAATCATCAACGGTCACGCTTGGATGAAGATAGTCATTGAGCCTGCGTTGAATTTCATCATCACTCAATGAAGAAGAACTACCCGGCAAATCAGACAGATAACTCGAATCAAGTACATTGCTACGATAAGAAGTACCGGCAGAGCTATCATTCAAATCGGCGGCACAAACACAGCCCACCATGAAAGTCAATAAAAACAATATAAAAACTATGAAAAAGCCATGCGACTTCAAAAATAAAACCTCCCATTAAATTAATAACAATTACTCATCAATAAAAGTAATATCTACATATAGATATATGATTAAAATGCTATATAAAAATAATCAATAATAATAACTTAGCAAAAAAGGATACAAAAAAATATGGAAAGAAGATGAAATCACAACATCCCACTGATTCTTGAATATGAATGATAATTTAAGAAATGTACCATTAATTACATGATACTAACTAAGATATGATAAATGAAAAACGAGATAATAAAAGAGTCATTTAACTTAAAAAATGGTTTTTAAGTTTAAAATATAAAAATAAATATTTATTTGATTTACTAATCATTAAACAAATAAATATTCCCTTTAAAATTCACAAAGTGAAACAATCCAAACAATCCACTGTCTTGCTGATTGAGCACGTCTACGTAAAGTAACTTCCGAATTGATATGATATAATTTCATATCTTTTATAATTTCATATATCTCATCACTTGAGGGAACATGACTTGATACAATAAAACGATAAAATATATCATGAAATGGTTTGTGACTTAATATTAATTCAACAATTATCAAATTTCTAGTTCTTTTATCTAAATTAAATAAAACTTCACCTAGCACTGTTAATTCAGTTCCACTATCTAATATATACAAATAGCGTCCAGCACTAATATAGAAATTAAAGTGTCGTGGTTTAAGATTATGTTTAATTTTCAATTCTTCAATTGACATATTATTTTTTATCGAAAGACAAAAATTTACAAAATTGTTAAAGTTATCCACCTGTGGAAATGGACATTGAGGTTCATCGATAATTTTAACTCGTTTATAAATCTTTAATATCTCTCCTATTGTTATTTTTTTTCTACTTTCATTATTATCCTTCATTTGTACGCCCCCTTCAAAATTCAACCCATTTATCTTCTATGTCATTATACATTATTCAAAATTGTAAATCATAACTACATAGGATCACTTGGTTTAAATCTGCATCAATAAGGATTTATTGTTATTTAATAAACATGCATCAGTACTTTCATAATCTCAAGCAATTTTAGTCTTTGAGAAGAACCTGTTTTTAATTTTTTGTTAAATGAGGTTAATTAATCAGAATATGTCCATCAAAACCAATTTATGATTCAAGATATAAAATTTTTCATTTCTTTCATTTAATCCGGCTTCTAATATACATTCATTATGAATTTACAATATATTACATAAATAAGAATCAATTTTTAAAAGACATATTGTAAAAATTAGAGCAATTTCTACTTTTAAAAGAATCATAAAAAATAGGTTCAACTAAAAAAAAACTTTTTTTACCTCATTATTTATTTTCTATTAATTAAAATACATTATAAAAACATTATTTTTGCATATATAACTTTATGATTTCAAATATAAAAGGTTAAGGTTTAATTAATTAATAATCATTATTAAAACTTATTTTTAGAAAAAATTAATGATCATTTTTTTAAATCACATTGAAAACATTTTTATAATCGTATTGATCATGATCCTTTTAGATCTATTTTTGACACGAATATAAACTATATTTTTACAGTATTTTTTTAAATTATAACGGATTGAAATATTTCTAAATGAATAAAGAATAATAATTGTTTTTTAATTTTTCTTAATTGTGCAAATAATTAAATGGTTATTCAAATAGGCCTTTTTTAGTAACTTATATATTATAATTTAAAGAGATATTAATATAAACTATTAATAATGAATATGTAGGTTATAATATGTCCTTTAATGATATAAAAAATCAAATAAAAAAAACTTATAATTCTGCTGTGGATAATATTGTAGACGATTTTTATAATATTGTTTTATCTGAAGCCGTACGGTATGATAGAATTTCAGGTTTTTTTAGTTCTACTAGTTTAGCAATTGCCGCGAGAGGTATGGATCATTTTATCCAAAATGGTGGACATATGAGATTATTGTGTAGTTGTAAACTAAGTGAAACTGATTTAACTGCTATCAATAATTCGCAAGATTATAAAGAATACATTTCAAAAGAATTTTTAGAAGATATTGATAATTTAGAAGATGAATTAATCAAAAATCATGTGAAAATGTTGGGATGGATGATTTCTAATGATTTATTAGAAATTAAGATTGGTTTAAACATTAAGGATAACCAGAGTGATTCAATGTTACATATTAAAAAAGGTATCTTATATGATTCTGATGAACAAGCAATCTTATTTGAAGGTTCTGTTAATGAAACCGCATATGGTTGGTATAATAACATTGAATCCTTTAAAGTTTTTAATAGTTGGAATACGAATGAATATATTATGGATGATATAAATATATTTGAAGACTTTTGGAATAATAAAAATGAATCATTAGAAGTAATAGATGTTCCAGATGCTTGTAAAAATAAACTTGTAGAGATAGCCCCAAAAACTGAACAAGAATTCAAAAAACTAAATACATTTTTTAAATCTAAAAAACCAATATTAAGAGATTATCAAAAAAAAGCTATTGATATTTGGATAAAAAATAACTGCTGTGGCATATTTTCCATGGCTACAGGTACAGGAAAGACTTTCACAGCATTATCAGCTTTAGATCAATTAAATAAAAAAAATTCCATATTAAATGTTATAGTTTGTCCTCAAAATCATTTAATCAATCAATGGGAAGATAATATTAAACAATTTGGGATAGATTATAAAGTTATTATAGCAAGTGGAGATAATGGAAATTGGGAAGAAGAAGTATTTGATTCCATAATTGATATAAACTGTAGAATTACTAAAAATATAATTATTCTGACAAATTTTGATATATTTTGTAAAGAAAAATTTATTAAATGTATTGAGGAATATGAAGGCATTTCATTAATTATTGTTGATGAAGTACATGGAGTTGGTTCTGGAGAATATAGTAAAGGTTTACTAAATTCTTATAATTATCGGTTAGGTTTAAGTGCAACACCAGATATAGAAGATGATTTAGAAAGAACTGATTTAGTAAATGATTATTTCATAAATGGTACTATTTATGAATATAGTTTAGAAAAAGCAATAAAAAATGGATTTTTAACACCTTATAATTATTATCCCATATTTATAGATTTAGATGATGATGATTTGGATTTATATATTGAATATACACATAATCTAGCCAGATCTTTTTTTAGTAAAACTAACAAAAATAAAGATTCATTTAGTTATTGGGTTAAGAAAAGAAGAGATTTAATAAATAAGGCTCCTCATAAATATGATTTCTTAATAGAATTTTTAAAAGAAAATGAAGATATTAAAGACACAATCATATATTGTAGTGAAAATAAACAGGTTCAAAAAGTTCAAAAAATTCTTAATGAATTTGGTATCAGAAATCATGAATTTACTGGAAAAACATCCCATTCAAAAGATAAAGACAATACTTCTCAAAGAGATAAGATATTAAAAGAATTTGAAAGCGGTTTTTACAATGTTTTGGTAGCTATTAAATGTTTAGATGAAGGTGTGGATATTCCTTCAGCTAAAAATGTAATTTTAATGGCAAGTACAACAAATACACGACAACACATACAACGTAGAGGCCGTATTTTAAGAAAAAGTCCGGGTAAATCTATTGCAAACATATATGATTTAATTGTATTCCCAGAAGTAAATTTCAATGATAGTATGTTTAATAGTATATTATTTAATGAAATGCGTCGATATGATGAATATGCTTATTTAGCAGAAAATTCAACTGAATGTAGTAAAATAATAATTCAAAAAATGAGGCGATTGTAATGATAGATTATGATTTAGAAATTTTAAATTATATTGATAATTCTGATTTTGAAGAGAATATGAAAATTTTTCTGAAATCGGCAATAACTTATGAATTGTTTGAAGAACCTCGACATTATAAAAACAAGTATGATAAATTAATAGAAAATGCTATAGAGGAATAATATGTATTTAGATTATGTTGAATTGGAGAATTATAGACCGTACTACGGTAAACAGAGAATAAATTTTGGTTTTGATGATAATAAAAATTTAACTGTTATTCTAGCTGAAAATGGTAGTGGAAAATCAACATTTGTAAATGGTATTACATGGTGTTTATTTGGTGATGAAAAACATGATGATAGAGAAAAAACAGAACCATTATATAATAAAATCATGGCTGAAGAATTAGAATCTGAGGATTTTACATCTTTAAATGTTAATATAACAATTCGTTTTTTTGATATCATCAATAATGAAAAAAAATATTTCACAGTTTTCCGGAATGAAGAATATAATAATTGGGGAAATTCTTGGGAAAAAAGTACTCAGCATTTAACCATTGAAACATTTGATGGAAGTGTTTATAAAGATGATATGGCTCAATATAAAATTATTGGAACAATACCTGAGGATATGTTTCAGTATTTCTTTTTTAATGGAGCTTCTTTAAATAACTATTTTAATGAAAATTCAAAGTTAAATCTAAAAGAATCAATTTATAATATATCTCAATTAGATATTATTTCTAATGTTCAAAAACATATCAAAGGATGTTTAGATAAATATAATGCTGATTATAAAAAACTTAGCAATAATCATGAAAAAAATTATAATGGATTAATAAATAAGCTCAATAAACAAAAAAGTGCTAAAGAAAATGAACAAAAGGATAATTATAAAAAAATTGATGAAGCTATTAATAATATTAAAATGTGTGATTTAGAATTAGATAATGTTGATATTAGCGAAGTTGATACATTAACTTCAGATAGAGAAAGTATACAAAAGGAACTTAAAAAATCACAAAATGATTATAATGAAATATATGAAAAATATGAGAAAAAAATTATTCAATTATATCCATTAGTCGTTTTATTTGATGAATTAAGTAAGGCTTATGAAATTACTCATAATGCTAAAAAAAAGAAAACAGCTCCTCCTAAAGTTGAAATTGAACTGTTGAGAGATATTTTGAGTGATGGTATATGTATTTGTGGAACAGATATTAATGAACATGATGAATGTATAAAAATTTTAACTGATAGATTAAATAACACCAGTAATGTAACTAAGGATGATTTTTATGAATATTATTATTTATTCCAAGAAAAATTAAAAGAGTTATATTCAATTCATGATATAGATGATATGAAAAATTCATTAAACTCTTTAAAAGAGTCTATCAGTCTTAAAAAAGATCAATTAAATGATATTTCACAAAAATTATCAAATATGAATGAAGCAAAAATTAAAAGATTAGAAAACGAACGAGTGAAAAATATAAATATTAGAGATAGATTACGAAAAGATAATGAAAGGTTATCGAAAGATATTGAAAAATTAGATTCTGATATTGATGATTTGAAAGATGAAAGAGAAAAACAAACTGTAACTAACAGTAAAGCAAGATCTTTGAATAAAAAAATATTTTTTACAGAAGATGCATTAGAAAAAACAAAATCATTATCTTCTGATGTTGAAATGTTTATAAGAAATAAAGTGAATGAAAACACCAAACAACAATTTACAAAGATTAACTGGAAAAATGATAAATATACTGATGTGATTTTAAATGAGGATTATTCAATAAATATTGCTAAGTACGATGAATATGTCACTCCTAATGATCTTTCTGATGGTGAAGTAAATTTATTAGCTTTATCTTTTATGATGGCATTACATAGTTTAATTGGTTTTGAAATTCCAATTTTTATTGATGCACCATTTGAAAATCTAGATACAAATAAACGTTTAGATTTTGTTCAAGGATTACATGCATTCACATCTAACAAACAAATTGTTTTTTTACTAACCGATAGTCAATATACATCAGATGTTAAATCAGCAATGAAACCAAATGTTTTTAATGAATATCAATTAATTCCTCTAGAAAAAAATAAAACGGTGATAAAAAATGAATAATTCAAATTCTGACAGGATTCCAATCGAAAAAAATAAAAGAAACTTATTCACAGAATTAAAAAAAGATATTGAAGGTCCATTAAAAAATTCTGACATTCGTAGTAATGATATTTATAACTTAGCCATAGCATTTGGTTATAAAAATAAAATTAGAATGCCTATTTCTAAAAAAGATCAATTTATACGACAAGAAAATTTTGGAAAATCTTTAAAGGCTATAATTTACTCTTTAGCTATAAGTAATTCAAAAGAAAACATAGATATATTATCTGAAGATTATGATAAGAAATATCTTGTTGCCCAAGAATTTGCAAATGGTGGCATAGACTTTTTATCAAATAGTTATAAAAGAGATGTCGATAAATTCATTAATAAATTAAGATTAGAAATTTCTAAATTAAATAAAGACGATAAAATTTTAAATAAATTAAAAGAAATGGGAATAGAAGATAATTAAATTAATATTTTTTTATATAATTCCTATTTTTCTGGGACAAGAAATTGTCTTCATTTTTTTCTTTTTAAATACCTATTTAAACTGTGATAAATATTTTATTTAAGAATATTTAATCATGCTGTAAATAGTTATCTTGAAACAATGATACTTCAAACAGTGGGATGATTTATAATATATATATATAAAATCAATTAAATTCATAACATTCGAGGGAATTTACTTTAAATAGTGAATATAATTGAAGAATATATTCAGAAAGGGACACAAACTGTTAGGAAAGAGAAAAAAAGAGAAACTTCTCAAACTTATCACATCATAATTAAGTATTTATAGTAGTGATCATATAATTAATACTAGAATATATAATTATAATATTTCCATTAATTATATTGATCATATTTAAACAATGATTAAATTAATCATATTATCAATAATCAAATTTTTAAAATTAATTTAAGTAACTTCATATTGAATAAAAATTGGGAATATAATTTTTTGAATTGACACTGGTGTAAAAATGTTATTTGAAAATTGGATTAATGAAGATATAAAAAAGGTTTTATTAGTTGAACCTAATTTTCCTATCCCTAATAAAAGTAGAAATCATTCTAATTTTCTTCCAATAGGCTTATTAAAGATTGCCAGTTATTTAAGATCCAAATCTATTGATGTGAAATTAATTCGCTATAAACACGATTCTTCAATACAATCCACATTGGATGATCAATTTGAAGAAAAAAAAGACCGATTTAATCCCGATTTAATTTGCATAACTTCAATCTTTACATATTGGTCCAGTCATGTAAAAGATGCTGTCAGTTATTACAAACATATATATCCAGAGGTACCAGTAATTGTTGGTGGTATTTATGCTTCATTACTTCCACAACATTGTAAAGAATATACTAAATGTGATGATGTCATTGAGGGAATAATACCTGAAGCTGAAAAACTAAGACCTGCATATGATTTAGTTGATGTGGATTATCAAATTTTACATACCACCAGAGGTTGTATAAGAAAATGTGGTTTTTGTGGAGTTTATGTTATTGAACCGGATTGGCTTTATAAAAAATCGATTAAAGAGGAGATATTTAAAAAGAAATTAGTTTTTTATGACAACAATCTTCTCGCTAATCCGTACATAAAAAATATTTTAGATGAATTAATTGAATTAAAAAAAGCTAAAAAAATTAGTTATGTTGAATCTCAAAGTGGTTTTGATGGTAGATTATTGATTAATAATCCAACTTTTGCTAAAAAAATGAAAGAAGCAGGTTTTAAAAATCCACGAATCGCCTGGGATCACCATTATTCTGATGCAGATTTTATCCATAAACAATTAAAAATATTGTTTAATGCTGGTTTTAAGCCAAGAGAAATATCAGTATTTATGATTTATAATTTTGATATAGATTATAATGAAATGGAAGATAAACGTGCTAAATGTTTTGAATGGGGAGTTCAAATAACAGACTGTAGAAATAGACCTTTAGATAAAACTACAGATGGGTATAATCCACGTAAAAGAAAACAGACAAGACAAGAATATCATATCAATCCTAATTGGACGGACTATGAAGTTAGATCATTTAGAAGAAATGTTCGTAGACATAACATTTGTATACGAATGGAAGCTGATTACCATAGTTTTAAATTAGAAAGAAAAGCAATACCTCAAGAAAAAGCGAAAGAATATAGATATAAAAGTTATGAAGAAATGAAAGATATTCTTGATGATGTCTGGACACCAAAAATACCTCATTACATTGAAAAATAAGAAGACAATATTGTATTTACAGTAAATAATTACTGTGTAAATATCATCATACTTGATGAATATTATTTTAATCCCCATTTTTTCCGTGAAAATAAATCATTATAATTTTTTAAAGTAACTAACTATCCCCTATTTCTTGTAATGCTCGTTTCATTTCAGATTTACTGGTTCCTTTTGGGAATTGACCTTCTCTAACCGTTCTTCCATTACTATCAAAGTAAGCATTTAATTCAGAATCATATGTTACACCACTACCTGATGAGGATTTTTTTGTTGTTGATTGACTACTCACCTTTTATGTTGTCTTCTTGGTTGTTTGTGTTTGAGTTGTCTGGTTTTCTGTGGTATTGTTTGTGTTGTTGTCTGTTAGGTTTATTGTTGTTTCGTTTGTAATGTTGTTGTCTGTTGTGTTGTCCGGGTGTATTAGTGAGGTTGCTCCCAGTATTGTTATTGCCAGTAGTGCTATTACTACTGCTGCTATTATTATTACGTTGTTTGTTCTCATTTTTTCCTCCTTTGTTTTGGGTTTGCTTTGTGTTATTTATTTATTATTTGTTTTTGTTTTTTATTTATTTTTTGATATACTTTAAATACATAACAATGTTATACAATCATTTTGAATTTGTTTATAAAATTAAATTGAAAAAGTATATATACTAGTTCTGCCATAATAATTATTATACCTATAGGGGTATAGGTATAGTAAGTAAAACGACTGATGATTAAGTAAACTTGATAAAATTATCAAAAAATATTAATTAATATTTTATTAAGGAGGTCATCGAAATGCTTAAAAATATATTTAAAAAAGTTGGTAAAGCATTTGTAAACATTTGTTTAGCATTCATCATGTTAATAGCATTATTTTATTTAAGGTTTTATGAAACAAAACCTTTTTATGCATCAAAAAAAGATTACATACAATAATACTTTATTAACTTTTATTTAAAGATTATAACCTTATTATTTCACAACACATCACAATTGAAATGATTAATACATTAAATGAAAGAAATATAAGAAAAAAGAAATATAAAGAAAGATAATTAATGTATTTTAATCATTTTAATCACCTTTTTTACAAAACCCACTTTATTAACAATCTATCCCTAAAAAGGATTAAACTTCCACTCGTTTTAGATTATTTTAAATGACTTAAGAATTATTCACATACATCACAAAGTCTTAAATCTTATAAACATATATATTTACTATCAAGAAGTGATTAATTATGAATGATTCAGATTTAATATTGGATTCGATTAACTCAAGATGCAGTACAAGATGCTTCACCGACAAAAAGATATCAGAAGACTCATTGGAAAAAATCATCAAGTCAGCCTTTACGGCTCCATCGGCGTGTAATCTTCAGCCATGGGAATTTATATTGATAACGGATAAAGATACGCTAAGGGATATGGCTGATGTTCATCCTTTTGCATCCATGTTCAAGACTGCCACTGCCGGAATTATAGTATGTGGCAACATGGAAAAATGCATCAAAAATCATGAGGAGTTCTGGACTCAGGATTGCAGTGCTGCTACGGAGAATATTCTTCTTGCGGCAAATAGTCTGGATATCGGAAGTGTATGGACGGGAATATATCCCGTGACGGAAAGATGCAGATACCTAAGCGATTACTTTAATCTGCCCGATAACATCATGCCCTTTAGTCTGATAGCACTCGGCTATCCGGGCCAAAAGAAGAATATCATGGATAAGTATGATGAAAATAAGGTTCACTTTGATAAGTGGTAAAAAAAAGGTGGAGATTTTTAAAGACATGTAGTCTTAATATGATCTTTTTTTTTTGATTTACAGTTGCAATGTTATTGTACAGTTTCCCCTGCAACCGTTGTAGGCACCTCTTGTACCCGTTGAGAGGACAACCGTGTGATTGCCGCTTTTATAGTAGCTTGGTAATGTCACGGTAATGTCTATTGTACCGTTTATTACCTTAAAGAGCATTGCTTCGGAGTTGTTTGTTTTTAACGTTAAACCTGATACCTTGATGGCGAAGATGTTTTCGCCCAGGACGTTATGGTTGTGTTCATCAAGAAGTACTCCTGTTATGCGTATTGTTCTTGTGTTGAATGTACGGTTTACCAATTGTATGTGAGTGTCTGGTCTTGTAAGGTTGAAGTATGTCTTGTTTTCTATACGTCCATAGTTGCTTTTGCTGTAGACTGAAGTTAACTTGACTGCCTTTGCTGACCATCCATCTGGCATAGTAAAATTGATTGATGCCGTTCCGTCTTTTAGGTATGCCTTTACGGTCTGGTTATTTTTATCCTTAACGGTTATGCCGTTTAGTTTAAATATGACATATCCTGTGTTTATTTTTCTGTCATCTATCTTAAGGTTTGCAGTAAAGGTTATGTTGTTTCCCATCTTTGTAATGCTGTCGCTGGTTGTTATGACAAAGTCGACCTTAGGCTTGTATGAAGCGTTCAGGATATATGTGTATTTTTGTATGAACATTCCGTTTACGCTTGTCGGCAGTTGACTGGCGGCTATTCGTCTGTTTGAGGTTACTATGTTGTCTCTTAGATATGCCGTGCTTCTTCCGACATATGCTCCGTTGTCGTTTCCTGCATAGAAGTCTATTGTTGATGTGGTTTCATTGCGTTTGAAGTGATATGTCATTATGTTTCTTCTGTTTATTCCATATGGATCCTTTAGTGTTATCAGTCGGGAGAGATATACTGGGGTGGATGTTTTTAGATCGTTTGCACAATTTCCTTTGCGGTAGTATGTTTTGCTGTTTGGACATACTATGTAATCACCGTAGTTTAATGTGCCTGTATTTATCATTGCTCCGTTACGGTATACTTCAGATCCGTATCTTCCATCGGGTGATTTTATGATGAAGTGTCCTATACCTAGTTGTCTGTGTAGGTTTCCGATGTAGTTAAGGTCACTGTTTGTGATTGATTTTGATTGTATCATTGAAAGTGCCCTTGATTCTATGAGTCTGTTTATGTTTGAATTGTCTGCTCCTCCGGTTCCCACCATCCATCCGTCATTGCTTACAAGTACGTGGAAGAAATAGCTTCCTGTTGTTTTGTATTGCTTGATGAATGAGGTATTGTTGACGACATATATGTCGGCCGTTGAGCCTGTTGAATCTCTTCTGAATGAGATTACTGCCTCATTTTCGGATATCTGCATTATCGTTGTACAGCAGTCGCCTGTATATTCTGTTTCATCAATGTTTTCTTTTTTGTTTGTGGTCTTTTCTTTGTTGATGTTTCCCGTTGACTTGTCGTCGATTCGGCTTTGGATATCTGTTGATATCTGTTTATTGTCGTTTATTTCCTGTGTATGAGTTTCGGCTTGATTTTGCGTGGAAACGCTTGTGTCAGTTTCGTGTGTAATTGTATTGGCTGTTGTAGTGTGATTGTCACTTGCATATGCTGCGGTGACAAATAGCATTATTAATACAATTAATAGAGCTGATTTATATATTTTAATATTTTTACCCCCCAAATTTTAAAAATAAAGTTTTTTATTCTTTTATATGAAATAGTTTATAATTTGTGTTATAAATAGATTCCTTTATATTTTTTTTTTGAAGGATTACTCTTTTTAAAAGGGGTTGTTGATGAGCATAATTAGATTTTATTGGTTTTATTTTGAACAAGTAAGATATTGAATTTGTTTATTAGGTTAGGGGATATTTAATTATTTGTGCTGTTTGAAATTATTTTTAGAAAAAATAGGTTAATGTAAGATGTTTTTGTCATCTTTAGATTGTGGATTATTTGATAATGTTATATGGGATAATCTATTGTTTTTGACATCCCATATTCCCTACACATATTTATGTATTTTTAGAGTGATTTGATTTTTGCTATGTGTATCTGATGTTTTTATCAAACGATTTATTTTAAATCATAGGCGATTTATGATTTATATGGAGTTTGTTTATGTGATTTTTTAATCTTGGCATTACCAATTGCTTTTTTAATATATAGGATTTAATTTTTAAACTTAATTTTTGGGTTTTTTTTCTTTAAACTTAAACTTTATACCTATACCCCCATAGGTATAATAATTATTATGCACTTACTACTATATAAAGATAATCAAAAAAGTTATCAAAAATGGATTAAAAAAGGTCAAAATAAAAGGATTAAAAAACATATTAAACATACAAAAAACATAAAATAAAAAAAGAGAAAAAACAATAATATAACTATAAAAAACCACATCCTCGCCAAAAAAACATTAACAAAAAGATAATCCGGTTTGATTAAAATGACACTTAAAGACAAGATAGACAACATATGTATAAACATGACCACACTACATGGCTATGCATCAATAGAAGACTATCAGGATTACATGATAGATGAACTTAAAGGATACTCCCATGCAATAGTAGTGGGCATAAAAATACCAGACAATATAATAGACAACCTCGAATCACCACAGGGTGAACTGGATTATCAGGATAGCTACAACAGGATAAACAATAAACTCAATCAAATAACCTCAGAACTTGAAAATCTGATTAAAAATGAGGGTTACTCAGCAAAAAGCGTCAATGCATCATACATCATACCCGATGGAAAGCTATACGGTGAACTATCACATAAGATGATAGCAAACCTTGCGGGACTGGGCTGGATTGGAAAAAGTTGTCTGCTTATAACACCAGAGTACGGTCCAAGACTAAGATGGGCCACACTGCTAACGGATTATGATTTGAAAACAGAAAATAATCCGGTGAAATCACAGTGTAACAATTGCAGATTATGCGTTGAAAAATGTCCGTCACACGCACTTAATGACGTTGAATTCAGACCGGAAGATCCAAGAAGCGTACGATATGATGCATACAAATGCAGCGAATACTTTGACAAGCTGGAAAAGATGAACAGGCCAAGACTATGCGGGTTATGTGTAAAGGTATGTCCATGGGGGAAAAAGTCCAACTAAAATAAATTATAAAAAAAGAGATAGGTGGAGTTAGAGTTTCTCTCCACAGTTCAGGCATAAGTCAACAAAGTCCGGATTTGAATGGCCGCACTTGGAACACCTGGTAAGACTTGTCTGTGTCAAGTCCTCCTGTTCTGAGCTTTCAAGGTACTCCTCGAATGAATCCTGTGAAACGGGACCTTCTTTGATATCATCCCGTGAATATTTATTATAGTCAAAGTCAGTACTGGAAACACTATCTGATTGTTCTACAGAAACACTATTTTCCTTCAGGTTACGCTCATTGTACAATAATCCAACCACACGTCCATTGAATACAACAGATAGCGTCATGATAAACGCAAATATTATAACGCCAAATATTGGTATGCCCATCAAGAAGCTGAAAAATGACATGAGTATTGACGTCAGTATTCCCGCTAGAAGCAGTGTCACGTATATCTTCAGCTTACCTATCCTATCTGCCACTTCCCTGAGCTGACCAAAGCTTAACGCGTCGGCAAGGCTATTTGTCTGTGCCAATTTACCGCTGGCAACCACATTAAGTACACTCAGGTATATGCTTATTATAGCAAAGATTATGATGAATATGAATATTACCAATGCAAAGTCAGTATGCAGCTTGACATATTCCGAGAGGAAATATATTATGCCACCTGTTATTCCCACAAGTACAAATTCAACTATGATATACTTTAGTCCGTCAAGCAAAAACAACTTAAGGTTAATCTCCGGCAATACGTCATTCAAGTTAACGGTATGCCTGATGACATTCAGCATTAATCCGGAATAAAATAATGCCAGAAAGATTCCCAGTATGAAATATAATGGAGATAAAACTACAAGAAAATCCAAATCAAAATAGATGATTGATGAAACCGACAGTAGAATTATGATTATTGCAGGTACCGACAGAACAAATAACTGTACAATATCCGAAATTGTGTATCTAAGTGAATCTTTTATTATACTCATTGCATCCATGAATTCTTCCTCCATACTTGTTTAAACAATATAATTTATATAAGTTGATATATTAAAAAGTATTTATTGGCTTGAGCATGATAAAAGATGTGAAAACACTAAAAAAGGATATTGGAAGGGGATTGATGATTATCTTCTGCGTCTGAATCGGAGCAGTCTGCGAAGTATGGCCAATGCCACTATAAACACAAGTATTAATGCTGCTATCGGCAGCATGTCTATTATGAATGAATGATTAACCTTTTCCAGGTAATAGCTTCCATAGAAGTTCATGCTGCTTGAATCCGTATGGTTTTCTGTAATCTTGGCAAATGTACGTACAAGGTCCGGGTAGGCTATGTATGCCCCATTGTATTCTATGTAATCCGGGGCCTTGTTGTTTTCATCCATGTACTGCTTTACGATACCGCCCATCTTCATGTAATCGGATATTGTATATGCATCCTTTGCAAAGAATGAGTAAGTCCATGGAGTGGAAGGTGCTTCATAGCCGGAGGGACTTTCAAGTCCGTTGCCGTTAAGATAACTTGCCGTTAGGTATAATACCTGGCTTGCCGTGTAGCCGTTGTATGTATCATCATATGATGAATCCTCACTTTCATACAACTCTTTGCTTGCCTTTGCCATCTGTGACACGTCAAGCTTATGTGTCAGCACAAGGCCATCATCATATGCCCTGTTGTCATTGTTGTTGTTTATCTTGTCTACTATCTGTTGGGCTATGTACTTGTTTACCTCATCTCTTGACTGTGAGTATGTTCCCTTGTATGCAGCATCCGGATACTCCTGCAGCGGCTGGATATATTCTATTCCGGCATCCTGCAGGTACTTGCCGGGATTGTTTATTCCCGCAAATACGTTTGATGAGTAGTCATCATCCCATGCTCTTCTTATATATCCGTCACTATTGTTTAAGTCAAAGTCTCCGGTGTTTACGTATATTATTTGCTTGTCTGTGTTGACTGCATATTTTGCCAGTATCAGCAGGTTTCCTGCACAGGGATTTGCAACGTTTACTCCCACGTCATAGTTTGACTCTATCAGCCGTGTTCCCTCTCCGGGACTTGGTGCCTGTGAGTCTATGGTGACGGTTATCTGTCCGCCGGACAATTCTTCAACATAGTTTTTTATGGACTTGAGCATATCCAGGTCATTATCTGTATTGGATATGCTGTCTGATGTGAGAAATACGTTTGTAGCACTCACGGTTGAGGTTAATATCAATGCTATAACCAGCAGTATGGATATCTTTTCCTTCATAATAATATTTTTCCCCCTTCTCATTTACTCTTAATATGATTATCTACTTTGATAGACGTATCTTAGCGTCTTCATATATTCCCACGTTTTCTGAGTGGTTTATTTTCATGCAGAGCTTTACGTCCTCTTCTAGTCCTAGTTTTCTTAGCTTGCATCCTCCCCATGAGTCATATATCAGTTGTTGGCTTCTTTTGTGATCTTCGGATAAGATGCTTGCAGCCTGTGCAGATTCATCGGGATGTACATCCAGTTTCATTTTTTCTGCTAAGTTTATTAGCTCTTGTGTTATTATACCCGCCGCTAGTGCATCCTCGATGTTGAAGTTTGTCCTTCTTCCTGCCATTATTATTTCTATTTCATCATTGGCCATTTCCAATGCCTTTTTTGCAACTGAATGTGCGTTTATCATGGATCCTACCAGTACCCTTGTGTCCTCTGATTTTTTCTTTACGTTTTCCAGTACCCGTGTTCCGTTTGTGGTTAACAGTACAAGGGTATCGGCAGTGTTCTGTTGTATTTGATGTGGTGAGTTTGTCAGGTCAAATCCATCTATTGTTTTAAGGTCCAGTTCTCCGGCAAGCAGCGTGTTTTCATCCTTGAGTGATAGTGCCTTATCTATATCGTTTACTGGTATTACCTCGTTGAAGTTGTCCAGTGCCAGGGTTATTGTTGTGGTTGCCCTGAGCTGGTCTATTACTATACATAAGTCCTCCGTTGTAGAGTCAAATAATGATACTTTTATATTCATTTTTCTAAAAACACCGTCCCTTATTTTTATTTGATTGGTCTTGTTTAAATTCTTTTGCATATTAATCTATAATGTGTATTCCACGCTATGACTTCCGCATATCAGTTTCTGATTATCATCATCAATGACACTTTGACCATTAATCATATTGAAGTAAGCGGAATACTTTTTGTTTAACTGCTTGCATGTTTCATATTTTAAAAGTGCCTTGTTTTTCTTATCAATTTCCACTATATCATATACATCACTTGGTGCAAAATAACAGATGCTCACTTCCATGTTTTCATTGGATAATATTACATGTTCAAAGATGACAACACCGAATGAGTATAGCATCTCTATTTCCGACTTATTGTCCTCATCAACCTCTATTCTGGTATGCTGCGTTTCCTTTATTCCTTCGGCCAATTAAATCACCGTCACAAAAATCATTTAAGTTAATCACTAAATTACAGATGCATATGAACGCTTCACATGATGATTATACTATATGTCATATACATCATCGTTTTCAAAGTCATATCCGTCAAGATACTCGAATACCTCATCTACAGTATCAACTACGTAAAATAGGTCCCGGTTATTCTCGGGTATGGTATTTTCCTTTATCATATCGTCAATCATCGACAGAAGCGGGTCATAGAAGTTATATGCATTCAATATTATGATGGGCTTATTGTGACATCGAAGCTTCTTTAATGTTATCACTTCAAAGACTTCATCAAGAGTTCCTATTCCACCGGCCGTTATTATGAATGCGTCCGACTTTTTGATAAATTTCTTTTTGCGTTCATCCATGGACCTGGTGTATATTATATTATCACATTCATTAAATAAGCGTTCAAATCTGGTCATCCAGTCGGGTATGATGGCCTGTATGAATCCGTCATTGTCTGCAACTCCACGGGCGACGCTTCCCATCATTCCATCATTTCCACCGCCGAATACCAGACAATGATTGTTATCGGCTATCATTTGCCCCAATTCATAGCCCAACTTCAAGTATTTTTCGTCAACTTCATTGCTTCCAGAGCCGAATAAACATATTTTCATGATAATACTTCCTAAGTAATATTTTAATTATTTAACTATAAGTATTTTATAATTTCAGATATTACATAAAAGTTATTAAGTATTAGAATAAAACCTATATAATAGGAGATAGAAATGGTAGGCTTTGAAGTAGTTTTGACTATAAATGATTCACATCCGGTTACAAGCAG
Organism: Methanosphaera sp. BMS; assembly: GCF_003268005.1. Taxonomy (NCBI): domain Archaea; kingdom Methanobacteriati; phylum Methanobacteriota; class Methanobacteria; order Methanobacteriales; family Methanobacteriaceae; genus Methanosphaera; species Methanosphaera sp. BMS. The sequence goes on from NZ_CP014213.1 coordinate 1,004,591, forward strand.
AAAACTTAAAATACCTTATGGCATTACATTTAAGCAAATGCATAACATTATCCAGATTGTATTCGGATTTGAACATGAGCATGAGTATCAGTTTAAATTTAAGGATTTTGAATTTACTATTGAAGAGATTGATAGATTGGATCCGGAGCTTATTGATTCAAGACGTGAGCCTATCGACAAATACTTTGAATCATTCACGCAGTGCACATATTACTACGGGGACTGGACCATCATCATGGACATTGACGTTATTGAATATGATGAGGTCTTTGCACAGATTGATACCGTTCATGGCAGGTATAATCCTATTGAGGAATGCGGTAACGTTGAGGAGTTCAATAAGATTGTTGACATTAAGAGAAACTCACTTGACTATGATATTGTCAAGTACGGTTTTTATGTGGATAAAATCAGGTTTATTAACCGTAAGATTGTTCAAAAAAAGTTCATGCTTATGTTTAGGGTTCCGTTTAAGGAAGTAAATAATAGGATTGTTAAAGTTGAAATTGATCCTAATTATTCCCTTGATAGATTCTTTTAAATTATAATTTTTTTTGTTAAACTTGTTTTAGTTAACTTTTATTTTTACATCATTATTGTTATCATTCCGTAGAAAACTATTATGAGGAATACTACGGTGATGATTGCCACGATTGCTTGTGTTAGTTTTTCACTCATGAACATAAACCTCCTATAATTTTAGGTATGCCTTACTTTATATATAATTATTAAATTCATCATATATAAAGATATTCAATTTAAAATATAAACCAAGAAAAAATAGAGACAAAATCCATACAATACAAAATAAAAAAAAATATCCAAAATACACAAAAAAAATAATTACAAAAAAGAAATGGTAAAAAATAGAATTATAACAGTTTTTCTGCCCATTCAGCTTCCTTAAAGCCTGTAAGGACAAAGTCATCACATACGATGATGGGCCTTTTTACAAGCATTCCATCGGTTGATAAGAGTTTAAGCTGTTCATCCTCACTCATATCGGGTAACTTATCCTTCAGCTTCTTTTCTCGATATATCTTTCCGCTGGTGTTGAAGAATCTTTTCAGGGTTAAATCACTTCTTTCATACCAGTCCTTAAGCTCCTCATACTGAGGGTTATCCTTGACTATGTCACGGTCCTCATAGTCTATTTCATGTTCATCCAACCACTTTTTGGCCTTGCGGCATGTCGAACACCTTGGATATTCTACGAATAACATTTTCTATTTCCACTCCCACTTGTTTTCATTAGTATATTATATGACTCTTATAGCATTTAATGTTAATATGAGTTTTCAGGCAAAATATTTCAACGGGATAACGGCCAATACAGACTCGATAAAATCACATCCAATAAAACACACCAGCTTAGGACATAAGTTAAACGTTACATACAGCCGGATATGCAAAAACGCTCATTTAATTAGAAAGCAAGCCAATAATCTCTATCATTTTCTAAAAAAATTCATGTACATAACATACATTAAACCTATTTTATGCTTTTTACCATAATGGCATTTTTTACATAATATGTACATAGATATATATACTAACACAGACATAGATAGTATCATGAAAAATTATACAGTTAAAGCTAGACAGAGATATGGTAGCAATTCCATTGATTTAACATTACCGGCTAGTATAAGAAAAGAATATTCAATAAACCATGGAGATATATTCAAAATAAGTCCCATAGAAAAAGATAACGTGTTAACACTTGAATACAGGTTAATCTACCACAATGAGGATGAAGATGAAGAGGAATAATATCTACCAAAAACGAATACAGGGCAAAAAAAATGATATCAAAAGATGTTAACATATATATAAGCTATTTTCATATAGACGAATACTTTAAAAATCTCTTAAATGACATGATAGGTGAAAACTACAAGATAAAATCATCACCCCAGGAATATTATATCAAAAACAATTTCAACTCATACATGGACCAATTAAACACGAACAACAATGAGGAAAACATATTCATAGTACTTGTAGGTACCGATACCTATCGCAGCGTAAACGTGGACTGGGAGTTGGAGTTCGGACTGACACACCATGATGCAATACTGGGATTGTGCCTTCCGACAAATGATGACTACAAGAAGGACGTATGCACCCCAAAAACCACTCCGACAAAACTGTTGAATAACCTGTACACAGGTTACGCATCATATTTTGACTGGACAGACAGCTTTAATGATCTAAGCGAATATATCAATATTGCAGTAAACAACAAACTTCATAGACATGCACTGATATAAAAGAAAAAAATTTAAAACATATTTTAATATAGACAATCCAATAAAGATATTGATTAGAAAAATTTTTTTAAAAAGCACCAAATAAGATTACATTAGGGGAAGGACAAATTATGCAAAGATGTGAAAAATGTGGACAAGAGAATAATAACTATGCGGAACGTTGTGTCTACTGTGGAGAATTCCTGTACATAGCAGTAGATCATGATGACATCCAGTACAATCATCCACGACGAAAAATAAAAAGAAGACATAACGACTTCACAGAGGATATAATTGATGAACTGTCAAACTCCAACAATGAAGCATCAGAGTACATGGACATAGATGACAATCCATTTACACAGGCCATAGAGAAAAACTCATACCATGAAAAGAACAGATACATCAATGACGACTACATCGATGAAAGCTTCATAAACCCGGGCGATTCAAGCTTTCATGATTTGGAAGTGAATAATCCGGATACACTTGAAGAGGAGATAATAGAAGAACTCACCGGCACCCAAGAACAACAGCCACCAAAAAAACAGCACCTGATAGACCTTCAGGATGACTTGAAACGAAAGATCAAAAGAAACAAGACGCTTGAAAACTCGATAGGAATAAGATTCAGCGATATAGATGTAAACGTAACATCCATAAAAAATCCGATAGAGATAACAGGCAGGGCACACTTCAACCAGAACGATATACATGAGGACTATAAGCTCTCGGTCATATGCTATGACGTGCTTCAAAACAAGCTTGACAGAAAGGAGATAATGCTTGAAAACAACAACCACGATGAACACGTGGACTTCAGTATATCCATAACACCGAACATCCACAAGACTGCCATGATAATACTGCTACCGGAGATAATAGAAGAGGACCAAGAGGATACCACAGAGTTTTCATATGACTATAAGAAAGCATCACATGACGTGTCACCAAGCATTACCAATCAAATATTCATAGAAAACATGACCGATATCGAAAGAAAAATAGGAATAAAAATAGACAATACAAGCATACTCTTTAAGTCCGACAGAAAAATAGAAGTGGTAGGTGAAATCTACATCAAGCATCCGGACAAATACACCACCATAATGATAACCGCCACATGCTATGACAAGAACAATCACATCATAGCAACAGAGGCCACCAAGATAAACACCAGAGTTTACCTTGGATTTGACACACTGCGTCTTATCATCAATGACGTTGACGTAAAGAAAATCCAAAGAATAAAGATATATCCGACACTGCAGGGACTTGACTACTAGAAGTTGCCCTAAACTATGACTTGATAGTCAGTAGTCCAGGTATTGGCATCTTGCCTTGTATCTGGCATATTCAAGGGGATAATTATTTTCCAATATCTCCAGAACCCTTCCCTTTACCTCTTTATCATCACTTATTTTTAGAATGTCAACCAATATGTCAAATTCCACCACCTGATTTTTAATCTGCACGGCAAGATAGTCATGATATTCATCATCCCTATTGTACAAGTCCACCAGCCTATATGTCTCCAACTCCAGGTATAACGAGGACAATAAATATGATACACACTCTGTTATAACGGTATCTGCGACAACATCATACTCGTCGATGTTAACAATCAAATCGGTTATCCTGTATATTAATATCTTAAGCTCCTCATCATCAACGATAATCTTGGCCGAGAGCACATCCTCAATGTATTCATAGAAATCCGCCAAGTCATCCAGGCTTTGACTGTTATGACGAAACATCACCCTCAGGTTAAAAAGAAGCAACTTCAGGTAATGATTTGTCCTGTCAGATAATATGTCATTGTTAAGGCTTGTTATATCACCTATATTCAACACGTCTAATTTTTTACTCTTCCACTTCATAAAAAATAAACCCCCCACACACACTTATGAAATATGTAATACTATATATTATATAAGTTTAGCATTATTGATATAATTATCAATGAGCATAAATCCAATTGATATAATTCAATCGTCCATAATTAAAAGTGGATAAAAAAAATGAACAATACCCAAAATTTATATTCAAAAAAGACCTAAAATAAGTATATCTGATAAAAATGAATAATTATTCTATTGGGAGTTGATGAGTTATAACAGAACATAAGACAGAGGGAGTAAAGACAATACTCGGAGATCCACGTATAGCGGTACGTAAAATGAGCGTACCACTTATAATATCAATGCTCTTGGTGAGCATATATAACCTCGCGGATGCAGCCTGGGTAGCGGGACTGGGCTCTGATGCACTGGCAGGGGTAGGATTTGTAACGCCACTGTTTCTGATACTGGTAGGACTGGGAAACGGACTTGGAGCAGGTGCAACCTCATCCATTGCAAAGTATATCGGACAACAGAAGAAAGAAAAGGCAGATAACGGTGGATTACATGTAATTATAATTACTATTATAATATCACTTCTTGTTACCGTGGCACTGCTATTGATATTAAAGCCCATACTGGCCATGATGGGAGCCGGAACAACGACAAGCTACGCATTGGACTACGGCTACCTGATGTTCGGCGGAACGATATTCTTCGTACTTCCAAATGCAATGTATGGAATCCTAAGAGCAGAAGGTGACGTAAACCGTACCATGCATGCAATGGCAATAAGCGGCGTATTAAACATCATAATAGATCCAATATTCATATACGTACTGAATCTCGGCGTAAAAGGAGCAGCCCTAGCCACACTCATATCATCAGGGCTGGTCATAATAATAATAGCATACTGGTTCTACATCAAAGAGGATACCTACGTCAAACCTACAATAGCAAACTATCAATTCAGCCGTGAGATAACATTCGACATACTAAAAGTTGGAATACCTGCAAGCCTTGAATTGTTAATGACGGCAATACTCACGGCGGTTCTATCCACAATACTTACAACCGTCGCATCAACCGATGCAGTGGCAGTCTACACTACAGGCTGGAGAGTGGTAAGTCTGGGTACCATGCCGATAATAGGAATATCCACCGCACTGGTATCCATCGTAGGAGCAAATTTCGGGGCAAAGCAGTTTGAAAACATTAAGCTGGCACATCATTACAGCATGAAGCTGGCATTTCTTATAGCGGTACTTACCGGAGTACTGATATATGTCTTTGCACCACAGATAGTGATGCTCTTTTCATACAGCACAAACAGTGCACACCTTGCAGATTCAATGGTGGGATTCTTAAGGGTGATGACATTCTACTACCTGTTCATGGCATTTGGTGCACCATCCACATTCCTCTTCCAGGGTGTGGGCAAGGGATTGACTGCAATGTTCCAGACAGTACAAAGAACCGTGATATTCAGTATCATATGCTCATACATATTCGCCATACCAATGGCCATGGGCGAACACGGAGTATGGTACGGTATTGTAGTAGGCCAGGCAATAGCCACCATCATTACATTCATCTGGTCAAAGGAATATGTGAAACGATTAATAAAACGTGGAACATAAATAAACCCTCCCCTTAATTTTACTTTTTTTGATGAGAATACACTACTTTTTAAGATATTCAGATTCATTTACCAAGTTCATCGATAGGACATGTTATCCGACAATCACCCCAAATAAAATGACAGTAAATAATTTTAATACCGCCATAAGATTATCAATTAGTTTTCCAAGAAAAATTAATAATAAAATTAATACCATAATATATATACAAGAACAAAAAAATTTTGTTCAACAATATTCAATAATAAAAATGGAAGTATAAAAAGAGGAAAGGCAAACTAAAAAAATTACTGCTTTTTACTACAATAATGGTACTGCTGGTAGGAGTAGCAACGGCAAGTGAGGTATTCACCGATGCAGATACACCCTCCAGCGATACACATGCAATGGTGGAAAAAGCAGTACAGGAAAAACCAACAGTATCACCAGGTGATACAGATACAGTAGAAAATATAAAACAAAAAACGGAGACAAATCAGACAAAAAACATAGAAAAAACCACGAGTAACAACCTAAAAAAGGATACAACGGTAGACTCATGAACTACACTTAACAGTACAATAACTGATGCAACACCAACACTCACCATAACACCATTCGAAGAACCAGTAACCACAGGCTCAACAATAACACTCAATGCAAAAGTAACAGTCAGTGACACACCAATCACAACGGGAAAAATAATTTTCAAAATCAACGGTAAAACATTGAAAGATGCTAACGGTAAGGTGATTTACGCTAAACTAGACTCCAACGGTGAAGTATCAGTTAATTACAACATTGGCAATCTTAAGGTTAATACCTACACTGTTAAAGCAGTATTTACCGATTCCCGATATGACAAAATAGAAAGTGACACTACTATGACTGTTGTAAAATGTTAAAACACCAGTCAAATAATTAAACAAAACCTCAATAAATAGGATGGAAGTATCACAATCTTCCATTTCTTTTAACTTTTTTTATCGAACTATTTTTACTCATTTTCATTAACTTTATTAGTAGATGAAATAGAAATATTATTTTAGTAATCACTTTACAAATAAGTATATAAAGAATTCAATAGATACAAATCATATTAAACTGAAACCGTGAATAAACGAATTGTAATTGCCCAAAAATTGCTAAAAACATAGTATCCGATAAAATAAAAACCATTATCTTGTTTGAATTTAGTTGCACGTAGTGAAGACACTGAACTATTAGACATAGACTGACTGATAGTTACAGACTAATGGGAAGAATTGGATGTTGAAATTTCAAAATTAGTTGGTAAAATAATGATTGAAGAAAACGAATTAATTTCAACCCATAACATGGACACCTACCATTTCAACACAACAAAATACTATTCCTTAATCTGCCACTTGAACAGATATAAGTTGCTTGAAGAAATCAGATATATTGATGAGTTACTCATCTATGTTGACTGTGAAATTAATTACCCAATACCGGGAGAATTTTAATCCTAAAAACTATGAAGGATTATTTGAATTTATCACGGTTTTCTATTGCTCCTCCACTTTTTGGCACTATTATTATTTAGTATGGAATTGTTGATTATTAACGTTCCTCTACTATAAATTGCTCCTCCATTTTCAGCATAGAATTTTATTAATGTGATATTATTTAATGTTAAAGTAATGTTTTCAGGTATCTTCATGAATTGATATGTGCCCGTCCATCAAGCGTATTGTTGTTACCGTTTATGATAATATTTTTGAGATCTGATTCTTCTAAGGTCATGCTTGTTGTTGCATTATAATCACCAGGCAGTAAGTTAATTTATAACTGGTAAATCCGTAGTTTGTGGCGTTTTCTATTGCCCGTACTAATTGATTATAACTTGTCATATTAACTTCCATATCACCATCCACTATGAATGTTATAGTGTTTGATTGTTGGTTACATGTTTTAAAATATGCGATTGTGTATTTTATATTTATTTAAATAATAATATTAATTATATACTAGAAATACCATGAATAATATAAACTAACATAGTTAATAATAAAATAATTAGAAGAATAATAAAATAAAATCATAATATGTTATACATAATAAATTATTGAATAAATACTTAAGGAGAAATTCAAATGGCAAAACCTATTGGTAATACTCCAACATTATACGGTAAAGATGCAACTAAATTTTTAAACGATACGAATAAACCCCTTACAAAAAAAGATAAAGAATTTAAAAAAAGATTTGATGAAGTGAGGAAAGTATCATTCTAATAATTACAAATCAAAATATAAGAAGAAAGTTTCAATTGGAATTTTTTCCATAATTTTTTTAGTTTCTTTTAATTTTTTCAATATCCCGTTCTAGAGGATTAAAATTATTATATTCTACATAAAATTTTAATGCTTAGCATAAGCCTCTACAAGTACATATCTTAAAGTACTCATTTTCATTAATTATATGTTGATAATCCTTTAAATCAGTACATTAATATATTAGTATAATTAGAACTTGCTTAAAAGAAGATTAAAAGGTGGGGTGGTTAAGTGTTTACTCTTTGCTGATTTTAATCATTTCACATAGAAGGGTATGGCCGGTGATGGTGCCGTATTTACCCTGTGACATGTCTTCGGTGTATGATTGGGTGTCATCAGGTTCCTTGATGCTGGTTGAGTAGATTGCAAACGGTACCGGTGTCATGGTATGTGTCTTTATGTTTACCGGTGTTGGATGATCAGGAAGTACTGCGATTGTGTATTCTTCATCTATTTCCGGTAGCTTATCGAATAATGTCTGTAGGATGATACTGTCTATGTTTTCTATTGCCCTTATCTTTTCGGGTAGGTTTCCTTCGTGTCCTGCTTCATCCGGTGCTTCTACGTGAATAAACTGTACGTCATGTGTCTTTAAAGATTCCAGTGCATAGTCTACCTTGTTCTGGTAGTTGGTGTCAAAGTATGCTGTTGCTCCTGGCACTTCTATTACGTCGAGGTCTATGTAGTTACTTATTCCTTTTAGTAGGTCTACACCGGTTATGGTTGCACCCGTCATATCATATTTTTCCGGGAAGTTACCTATTACTGGTTTTGCTCCCTGACCCCATAGCCATATCATATTGGCAGGTAGTTTTCCTTCAGCTACACGTTTCTGGTTTACTGGGTGATTTTCAAGTACCTTTTGTGAGTCGTACATTAATTGGTTGAGCTTGTCTGCCTTTTCCGGGTTTCCTTTTAGGAGGTATTCCTCTACGTCTCCACCTACAACATCATGTGGTGGTGTATTCTGTAAATCTTCTGTTTCCAGGTCATCTATTACAAATAGGTTTCTGTAGCTTACTCCTGCATAGAACTTTCCAATATCTCCGAATTGATCGTTTAATGCTTTGATTAGTTCTTCTGCTTCAGGTGTGGTTATGTGTTGAGCGTTGGAGTTGTTGATTTTTCCATCCTTTACGTTTATGAAGTTTAGTCTGAATGCTACTTCTCCTTCTTTGAGGTCTACTCCTACACTTGGTGCTTCGAGTGGTCCTCTTCCCTTTAGCATTGATGGGTCAAATCCCATGATGGATGTGTTTGCAACATCTGAACCGGGAGTCATTCCATCAGGTACATTTTTTGCATAACCTGTATATCCATTTTTTGCTATGAAGTCCATATTTGGTGTTTTTGCCACCATTACTGGAGTTTGTCCGTCTATTTCATCTACTGGTTCATCTGCCATTCCATCGGCTATTACTATTACGTATTTCATTGTTATCACTATTTGTATTTTATTTATTTGTTATATTATATTATGATTTTCTTATCTTTTAATTGTTTCTAAAAAATTTAGGCTTACTTAAATTTTTGTATTAGTGTGTGTGCACTGAACATGTGCATCTTTTCACGCTGTTGGGCTTACCGGAGATTGTCCAGTCAACTTTTGAGTAGTTTTTGTATACATCAATCAGATGATCCCTAAGCTCCATCGTGGCTATACCCATAAGGTTATTTCCAACCAGGCTGCCGTCACTTTTTTCCTGTAATCCGTACTCCAGGTTATCACTGTAGCAGGCTATTATTTTTCCATCCATCTTAATCATTTCATTGATGAAGTTTATATCATTAGCCAGTTTATAGTATAATGCATTCAAGTATACCGTATACTTCATTTCATCCCATAACTGCTCGGTTTCATCGGCATTTAGATTCATATCCTTTATGGACTCCTTGACTAGTGAGACTATCTCATTAAAGCTGTGGTAATGTGTCTTTCCTATAGGTATGTGCTTTTCTTCGGTAAATATGATGTCATACATTATGGAGTATTTTCCTTTGACGTATTCCGGATTATATTTTGATTTTGCATCAGCTGACCATAACTTGATAAAGTATGGTCTTTTGTCGCTTTTTAGATATTTCTTGAAGTTTTCGCTCAAGCTATCTGATGCTTCAATCTCCTCGGTGAAGGTTATGGCTCTTGGAAATACATCTTCAATGTCACCATTTTCCTTAACGTACTTATTGTATTTTATAAGATATTCCGCACCACTGCCGTCCTTCCAGAAATCTGACTCTGCAGGAGCATATGGATATTTAATCCATGGGGGAGCGAGGTATTTTTCATTATCCATTATATCACCTTGAATTGTTTTTATTAGAAATAGATTGTTATTATTTAAAAAGTTTTTTTGGGGTAAAAAAAGAATTAGAAGCAGAATATACTACTTAGTTAGTATTATTCTTACCTATACTGATTATGTCACTGAGAATTGCGGATGCCGTTTCTATTGAACCTGCTCCAATACCTACAACGGTTACGTCCTCGGATAAATCAGTCTTAAGAGTTATTACATTTAATGTTCCGTTTACTGCAAATGGGGAAGTTTTCTTAACAAGCATTGGTGCTACGGTTAGTTTACCGTCCACTGCTTCTGCCACTAATTTTATCAGGTAACCGTCCTTCTTAGCAAGCTGTACCGCATTTGAAGTAATGTTGGATATTCCCTGACGGTTAACGTCTTTAAGTGTCACGTCCCAGCCCATAAGTGAGTTTGCTATGATAACTATTTTACAGGCCGCATCTAATCCTTCTACATCCTGGTATGGATTTGTCTCGGCTATACCTAACTCTTGTGCTTCCTTGAGTGTTGGTTCATAGTCTGTTTGTTCATTGGCCATACGTGATAGGATATAATTTGTTGTACCGTTTAATATACCTTGTACTTCATGGATATTATTTCCTGCAAGTGATTCACGTGCAAGGTTGATAACAGGCATTGTTCCACCAACGGATGCTTCAAACCGGAATTTGACCTTATTTTCACGTGCTGTTTCTATTAATGTTTTGAAGTTTAATGCCAATGGTCCCTTATTTGATGTTACCACATCTTTCTTATCGTTCATGGCCTTTAGAATGTGTGATTGGGTAGGTTCTCCGTCCTCGATGTTTGTTGGTGTTGCCTCTACAAGACAGTCATATTCTGCCTTATCAAGTACTTCTATTCCATCAACGCCTTCTACACCATATTCTGGGTAATCCTTTATTTTTCCGGTATCTTCTTTTGTATCCAGTGCCAGTTGTAAGTCAAGTCCATCTGCATTAATTGCTGCACCAGATCTATCTGAGATTGCAGTTATAGATAAGTCCAAGTTATATTTGTCAATAAGTTCATCATGTTTCATGATTAATACTTTTGCAAGTCCTTGACCTACTGCTCCAAATCCAAGAAGACATAATCTCATTTTATTTACAGTCATATTTACTCCTCTAGATTTCTTTTATTAATATTAGGTTGTTTTTATCAGAAATTTCTTGTATGTAACGTAATGTTTCCAGTTTTCTATGATTTCTTGTCTCTACTACCAGTTTACATACTGATTCTTGCAAATCATTTCCAATGTTTAAGTCAACACTTACAATTTTAACGTCCTTGATATCATCAATACTGTGAATTGTATCCATGATGTCCCCTGTTGTAATATCACCTAACAGTAGGAATGTCTGTGTTTCCTTCTGCAATACACCATCAATTTCTACAATGTCTATGTTACTTTCATCCCTTATTATGTCTAATCCTTTTTTCAGTACTTCACGACTACCGTCTAATGTGAAATGTACTGGTATTTTACCATCAGCGGTGGCGTTATCATGTTCATGGATGATTGTTGATACGTTAGCACCCAGTGATGATAATGGTTTGAGGATATTGAGCAATTGACCAGGAGTATCTGGTAATTCTATTAATAGTTTTAATCTCATTTTGTCCATTTCCCTTTTTCAGCTACAACGCTGTTGTTTTTATCTACATGTGCATTTCTAAGTATTTTATCAGGATGTGATTGCTCGTTTACATCCTCTCTTGTTCTGTTTAAGTTATCAACTATGTATTGTGTTTCTTCTAAATCTGGAATTTCATCTAATACTTTTGAAAACTTGTTTAATATATTTTCTGCTTCTTTTTCTATTTCCATGCATAATAACTCCATATATTTTTATGATAATAAATAAATCAATTATCTAGTAATATAATATATTATGTTTTATCTAATTTAAATAAATTTGTCTTTTTGGTTGTTTTTTATGGTACTGTTTTTAAACTGATGACCATAAGGTGGTTATAAATATTTTTTAATCAAAAAAAATGAGTGTATATACCATTATATTATTATATGATTACTATTAGTTATAATATATATAATAAAAAGTATGTATGTATACGCTTATTTTGAATGTATTACATATTTACACCTGTAAAGATTGATTTAGATTTCAATTGCTTTTGTAAAGGTTTAAGAGAATAATTTTCTTTACGATATCCGTGAATATATAAAAAAGTAGAAGAAAAAGAAAAAACTGGAAAGTATTATATTCCAAGCAATATCGTGTTTAACCTGCTTGAAAGGTACTTGCCGTTTTCACCGGCTATGATGCATACCTGATGCAGTCCTTTAGTAATGTTTAAAGGTACCTTGAAGTTTATCCTGCCATTAGTATTGTTTAAACTGTAACTTTTGCCGTCAATCTTTATTACAACGGTTGTCTGTCTGTTTATTAACTGGTTGTTGTCATCGAGTATTTGTGCCTTAATGTATGCGGTGGCCTTATTGGTAAATACCGGTTCGGCTGTTATATGAGTGTTTAACTTGTTGGTTGTCAGGACAGTTGTAAGCTCCATTCGTCCATATTTTTTAGATGAATATACGGCCGTAAGGTTATGAGCCCTAGAGGCAAGAGTATCCGGGATTTTATAGTCAAGCACTCCAAGACCTTCCCTGATGTTTACCATGACTGTGCTGTTATTTTCATCCTTAAGGGACATTCCATTTAACTTAAATACAAGTTGTCCACCTGTAATGTCCACGACATCCTCCGATAGGTGTGCTACCAGCTTAAGCCTGTCACCCACCTTAACTGCAGACGAACCGGTAAGTATGCTCAGTATCTTACCTGTCTTGGTATCGCCACTTTTAAGTACCTCCTTAGCATTCAAGGTATTGTTGATGTAATTTGTCTTTATGATTTTATCGGATTTCACCAGTAATGTTTTAACGCTAGATGCCAGGTATTTACCGTTTTCTCCACTAATTATTGTCATGTTGTAATAGCCGTCTTTTAGTGTCTGATTTATTGTATAGTTTATCGTACCGTTTGTTGTATTGAATGTGTAGCTTTTACCGTTTATCTTTATACACATAGTGGTTTGTTTGTTTAATGCATGGTTGTTCTGGTCTACAACCTGAGCTGTTAGCCTGATGATATCACTGCTTGTGTATAGGGGATTTACATCGATATGTGTAGTGTATTTGACTATCGTCATAGGCGTTGACAGCTCAACCCTCTGATAATCCCTTGAAGAGTATACAGCCGTCAGGTTATGAACCCGGGCTCCTAGTGAATCGGGGATTTTATACTCCATTATTGCCAGTCCATTCTTAATGGCCACTATTACCGGATTGTCCTCAGCGTCTTTAAGTGACAGGCCATTGAGTTTGAATACGAGTTGTCCTCCATTGATATCTAGATTGTTATCCGTTATGTGAGCTACAAGTTTTACAGTGCCTCCAGGTTTTGTATTGAATGATCCCGTGAGCAACTGTACGTCCAGTTTATATGTCCTGTTCAAGGAGAGATTACTTGTGGATGCCATATATGATGTGTTTCCATCATAGTTTGCAGTTATTGTGACGTTTTTATCATCTTTATTCACCAGATACTCCAATGTTACAACACCCTTTTTATCGCTTGTTAATGTATATTTTTTGTTGTTTACATTTGCAGTTATCCTTTGAGCGTTAACGGGATTTTTATTAGCATCGGTTAAGGTGAACGTTAATTTTATATTTTCATTAACTCTTGGAGCATTGTTGTTTGATTTGACTACCAGTTTTGTAGTTATCTTATTGACATTTAATGATGCTGTCTTATTTACCGTATAGTTATCGGTTGTCGTGTAAGTTGCTGTAATATTTACCTTGTTTGCATTTAGCGGCGTGCATGCTATGCTTGCTACTCCGTTTTTGAATGTGATGTTCTGTTTCTTGTTGTTTACTTTGACTTCCAGACTACCTTTGTTTATAGTTGAATTGTTCTGGTTTGTTAATTTAACAGTAATATTGGATGGTGTAAATACAGTTAAACTTCCGGTTATATTAATATTTACCTTGTTTACAGTAACGGTTGTCCTAGCCGTTGCCTGCTTATACGTACTTGAATCGGAGTAAACTGCCGTAATGTTATATATGCCAACACTTGGATAAGATACATTGACTGATGCCTGACCGTCAACTACCCTGACACTACCCCAAAGTTTACCGGATGAATCACTAAATGACACCAACCCATCCCTCACAGCTTTACCCAAAACATCCCTAACGGATGCAGTCAAAACCACCTTCTGATTAACCAAGATGTTCTTAGATGATACCGACATTTTAGCGGCAATCATAGAAACCTTCAACGTAGCAGTCCTACTGACAGAATAGTTATCCGTAGTGGTATAAACCGCGGTGACATTTACACTATCCATACTCTGTGGTGTATAGCTAAATGTCGCTACACCTTTATTGAATGTGATGTTCTGTTTCTTGTTATTAACTTTGACTTCAAGGCTACCCTTACTTACAGCCGAGTTATTTTGGTTGGTAATCTTAATCGTTATATTTGATGGAGTAAATACCGTTAAACTTCCGGTTATATTAATATTTACCTTGTTTACAGTAACCGTTGACTTAGCCGTTGACTGCTTATACGTACTTGAATCGGAGTAAACTGCCGTAACATTATATATGCCGACACTTGGATAAGATACATTGACGGATGCCTGACCGTCAACTACCCTGACACTACCCCAAAGTTTACCGGATGAATCACTAAATGACACCAAACCATCCCTCACAGCTTTACCCAAAACATCCCTAACGGATGCAGTCAAAGCCACCTTCTGATTAACCAACACAGTCCTAGATGATAAGGAAGACATAGTGGCAATCATTGAAACATTTAATGTGACAGTATTTCTAACACAATAGTTTTCCGTAGTTGTATAAACCGCGGTGACATTTACACCATCCATACTCTGTGGTGTATAGCTAAGTGTGGCCACTCCGTTTTTGATTGTTGCATTCTGAAGTTTATTGTTAACAGATACTTTAATTGTTCCGGAAGTTACAGTGGCGTTATTCTGGTTGGTAATCCTTACCGTTATATTGCCAGGAGTAAATACGGTTAAGTTACCATTTATGTCAATATTTACATTATCCACAGTGACCGTTGTATTTGCACTTGATTCTTTGTACTCGTTTGAATTTGAATATACCCCGGTAATGTTATAAATGCCGACACTTGAATAACTTACGTTAACCGATGATTGACCGGAGGATACGTTGCAGATAGCTAATATTGTACCGTTATCATTTGTAAATGTCACACTTCCATCCTTAACCATATTACCCATAATGTCCTTTACGGTTGCAGTGACAGTTACCTCCTGGTTTACTAATGCAGTCCTTGAGGTTAAGGTTATCCTGGTATCTATCATGGATACCTCGAGCGTTGTGCTGTTGCTTCTCTGTAGCTTATTAGGACTCGTGTATACTGCAACAACACTTACATCATCCATTGTCTGAGGAGTATAAGCAAATGTTGCCTTTCCACCTTCAAGTATAACATCATTATCCATATTGTTTACCGTTAACATGATGCTTCCATAGTTTATGGAATTTCCGTTCAAATCCGTTACCCTTACTATGATATCGCTTGGCTTATATATTGTCAGATTTCCACTTATTATTACTATACTGTTTAATATATTGTTGTCATGTACGCTGGTTGTTGATTCTGTAACCCTTACGGATGCATCACCCTGCTGTTTGTTAGCATATAATCCATTATTTGTCACGTTTGCATTGATGGAATTGGCTACCTCCACCGTATATTCACTGGTAACATTGATGTAATTGTTATCCACCAGTACATCACGTGAACTATCTATCAATAGTCCTTCACCTATATTGGAGGTAAACTCCGAATTTGTTATATTGGCATTTGTAGCGTTGACAAATGTCAGTATGCTTGCATTGTCTGTTGATTTTATCTCTACGGTTATGTTATTTATGATTATGCCTGTTATATCGGATAGGTTTATGGCCGTTATATTTGATCCTTCAAGCATATAGAGTGAGTTTTCAATCGTTATATCCTGTACTTTATCCGCATCTATGGCTTTTATATTATTTGTGTTTATATTTGCTTCAATACCAGAGAGTGTTATGTTACCGGTTTTATCCGGAGCTGTTTGAGTAATGTAGGCAGCATAGGATAAGTCAGTAGCGTTAATTGTTATTTTACCCGATATCTCCGTATTTATTGAGTCTGATATGTAAATTGGATAAGCGGTATTTGTTGAACTTATGCTAATGCTGATATTTGATGCACTCGTATTTGTAGTTTTATTCAGAATCAATCCATAGGCCTTGTCAGCACCGGCCACGTCAATGTGGGTATCTTTTATGAGAGTATTTGCTATGTTTTTTCCCGATTTTTCTGACTCTACGACTATGGCATATATTGATAAAGGATCAATTTGATTGTTAGTGCTTTTTACTGTTATGTTAACATCATTTACTGTGTTATTGTCATCTGATATGAGTATTGTCCTTGTTTGCGTGTTGGTATTTACATCTATTTGTGTATTGACTATTAAGTTATCCTTGGACTCGAGGATGATTGTTTCGGAGGGAACGTTGACATTTTTAATCTTTAATCCGTAAAGCAATACATGTGCCTTTGATTTGACGTCTATTGTAGAATTGTATAATGTGAAGCCTCTAAGGTTATTGAAGATTACATTGGCATCATTGAATATGAAATTCTTATTTTTGACATTGCCTGCAAGCATTAGAGATATGTTGTTCCGGATTACGTCACTTTTTGCTGTTCCATCAGGATTGAATAGGTTTGCATAGTTGCTGTCCGTTAATTCAAATGTTACCAGGCTGACATTTATCTTATTTAGAAGTACGTTAGCCTTAGCCTTTATTGTTATTGTACTATTCGTAAATGTGTAGTTTTTCGGATTTGTAAAGTTAAGGGTTCCATTGTCAAATATGAATCCTTTGTTATGAATGTTACCCACTACAACTAGCGTTATGTTGTCATGAATCATGTCAAGTTTAAATATGGAATTATCGTCGAATAATCTGTCATAATTAGCATCGGTTAATTCATAGATAATCCTGTCGACTTTGATTTTATTTAATGATACCGTGCTATTTGCCTTGACCTCTACCGTTGAATTGGTAAATGTATAACCCCTTGGATTGGTAAAGTTAACCCTTCCATTAACAAATGTGAAATTCCTGTTATGAATATTACCCGCAACAACAAAGGTAACGTTATCACCAACAGTATCCACCCCAACCGTAGCATCAGCATTAAACAACCTACCATAACTACCATCGGTAACCTCATAAATTATCCTATTTACTTTTATGTTATCTAAGGACACATTGGCATTGGATTTAATCTCCACAATGGAATTTGTAAATGAATAATTCCTTGGATTGGTAAAGTTAACCGTCCCATTAACAAATGTGAAATTCCTGTTATGAATATTACCCGCAACAACAAAGGTAACGTTATCACCAACAGTATCCACCATAGGCGTAGCATCAACATTAAACAACCTACCATAACTGCCATCAGTTACCTCATAGATTATCCTATTTACTTTTATGTTATCTAAGGACACATTGGCATTGGATTTAATCTCCACAGTGGAATTTGTAAATGAATAATTCCTTGGATTGGTAAAGTTAACCCTTCCATTAACAAATGTGAAATTCCTGTTATGAATATTACCCGCAACAACAAAGGTAACGTTATCACCAACAGTATCCACCTTAGGCGTAGCATCAGCATTAAACAACCTACCATAACTGCCATCGGTAACTTCATAGAGTATCCTATCCACCTTGATTTTATTTAATGATACCGTGGCATTGGCTTTGATTTCTACTGTGCTACCGGTCAGGTTATATCCCTTTGGATTTGTGAAGTTTACCTGTCCGTCGGTGAATATGAACTTCTTATTCTTTATATTGCCAGTTACTTCCAGTGTAATGTTATCGGGCAGGTAGCTTTTTAATGTTCCGTCGTTATTGAAGAATCGCTGGTAGTTTGATTCGTTTAATTTGAAGACTTTCATGTCATTGTTTATGATGTAGTCCTCATAGAAGGGGTAAATGTATATGCTATCGTTTCCGGTCAGATTATTTGTCATCAGATAGTTATCTGATATGTTAAGTCCCCTTACCTTTTTGTCCACTGTTATCGTGTAGTTTTCATCGTTTATTATGCTGTTGTTGTATATTGAGACGTTGTTGTTGAGGCTGTTTTTTCCGGAAATTATTATCTGCCTGCCGATTGTGTTGTTTGTTATCGTGATGTTCTTTGATCCGTTGAGAAGTATGTATCCTCCTATATTATTGTTTCGTACGGCCATGTTTATTGGAACTTCCGCGACGCTTGGACCCTTTATGGTCAGATTGCCTGTTATGTTACAGTTTTCTATGGTGATGTTGTCCCTTTCGGTGGTTACCATTACATTCTCGACTTTGGTGTTTGAGAGAGTTAGGTTGTGATAGACAAGTTTTATGTTGGTAAATGTGTTGTTTTCGACTATGCTTCGTGTACCCATCGTGAAGTTTCCGGTTACCGTATTGTTTATTACCGTTGAACCGTTTGGCATGAAGAAGTTTGATCCGTTTAAGGTATTGTTGGCTATGAGTGTATTCATGTCATAGTCAAATGAATATGCCTGTACGTTTATTCCACTACCGTTGTAGTTCAGGACTGTGTTGTTTATGATTCTGTTGTTTGTACCGCTTAGACATATTGCATAGCACATTGGCTGTGCATATCCCGGCCCTATGAGAAGATTGTTTTCAAATGTATTGTTTACGTTTATTAGTGTGTAGTCAAGCTGTCCAGCGTCGTTATAGGGCATTCTTTCTTCCACGTTGAATGTGGTTAGGTAAAATAGATTACCTACCTCTCCTATTCCGGTAATCTTATTGTAGCGTATTGTACAGTTGTTTGCCCATGCCAGTACCAGTGTACATCCACCCCACTGATCCTTTGTGGAGAATGTACTGTTTTCTACCGTGACAAAGCTTGAGTTGTCCCTTATTGAGGTTTGTCCTACTCCACGGCCTACTGTACTTTCCTCTACTATGGCTGTGATGTTGTTGAATATGATGTGATGTGATCCCTTGACGAATATCTGTGAATTATAGAAGTGAATATCACTTACATTTGTGTATGCTCCACTTTTTGTTATTGTGAATGCCGCTACATCATCACCCCCGAACCAGTCCTCGGCGGTCGTGTTAAGGTAGATATATGCATCCTTTGTAGTGGATGTTATGTTTACCGCCTTGTTGATAAACATGGAGTAGTTTCCCATGAATTTTCCCTGAAAATCCAATACATCACCATCCGATACTCTATCGTTAAGGTATTGATTTGTAAAGTAAGTGTAATATGTCTGATTGTTGATTACTATTCTTTTTGAAGTTTTTAAATTCCCGTCTTCTTTTTTAAGCTTGGAATTTGAAGTATCATCAATACCCGTATTATCATATGAATGTGTGTTGTCACTTGTTTTTTCTGCTAGCGTTTGACTAGTCACACAATCTTTTATTGATGAATCTATTGACGTGTCCATGGCATTATCAGCACCATCGTCAACATTGTCCTCGGCCGATACGACTGATAATCCGAGGATGAATATCATGGATATTAACGTGAACAATACTAGTTTACTGTTTGACATCACATAACCCCCTAACTTATTATAGAATAAACATCTTTTTATTAATGTTTGTTAATCATTATATACTATATATGGTTTTAAAAATATTAATAATATTATATTGACCGATTGAAAAAAAGCTTTAATCATTTATAAAGTTGAAAAAAAGAGTAAGAGAAGTAAAATATCAAGTGGAGGTTATAAAAGGGTATGATTGTATTCATCATATACCTAGTTGAGTCGTATCCCCTGATAGGCATACGACTTGTTTTACTTTAATCATGAAAATTTGCCTATTGTATGGATGAAATCCTCTTTACATTATGGGTATTTGTATCCGAAACTCATTTCATCATCAACAACTGTACGGCTGACTTTGATGTTAATTCCGGGTGCAATTATTATTTTCATAATCTTCTATTAAATAGGCAGTATAAACTCTTGATTTATCAATATTATTGACCTATAAGTCAATTTTCCATAATCATATTTTTGTTCAATACTAGCCGGTGGGTCGGGAGTATACAAAAATAGAGTTTGATGAGAATGGGATTATATGATAAAAATAGGCCATGTTATAGATTAAAAGCTAAAATGATTAAATTATGATGAGTATATTATGAGTAGAAGTTTAAAATAAAAGATTTTTAAAAAAAAGGAATGTTAAAAAGAAAAAAATAGTTTGATGAATTATTGATTTATGTTAATTCACTGCTTTAAACGACAACACCCTTTTTATTTCCACTATCAGAAGCTGGTTTGTTGCTTACAACATTATCATCTGATGGTTCATTAGCTGTGGTATCATCTTGGGTATCATCATCTGATGCTTGACTGTCATCTGCATCGGCAGTGGAATTTTTATCATCGGTTGAATTTGTATTATCATCATCGGTCAGGTCTTGGCCTATTATGCTGTCTAATCCAAACCATGAAAGTGTTCCGTCAGGGTTTTGTTTTAACTCTGATGTATCAATTCCTTCATCATTTAACTTTTGAACCAATTGATCAAAGGTTATTTCACCACTAAAGTACTTGTTTAATAAGTCCCTTATTATACCGATTTTATTTGAATCAAATGAGAAGTCCTTTTCTTCTTTGAATATTTTTTGTGTTCTGAAATTGGATATTTTTGAATGTGAACTGCTTGATGATTGTTGACCATTGCCACCATTTACTATTTTGTTTATGGTATCAGGTATACTTGTAATTGCTGATACTACATCTATTTCCTCATCATCCCCATCGTTATCATCCAATAGTTGAACGAAATTAAAGAATGTTTCCAAATCTTCATCACTTAATTTGTTTAGTTCCTGATACAAGTCCAATATTGTGTAATTTTCATGATGTTCCAGAATATTGAGAATGTTATCAAATTTTCCATCATTGAAGTAATTTAATATGTCTGTGAAGTTTTCAGCGTTTTCAACATTCAAGTCGCTGATATCATCCATTATATCAAGTGTTTTTTGTGATCTATCTATTTCAGCATCTGATCGATATTCATCGTGACAGAATTCAAATATATCTGATAAAACATCATAATCCTCATCACTTAGCTTGTCAAGTGCTTGGCTTAATTCATCAAGTGAAACATTATCATTTGTGAGAATATTTAATATTTCATCGTATTGACCATTTGAATTGGCCTGAGTAATATCATCAACGAATTTATAGTATTCTGCAGGATTTAAATCTGATACTCCAGTTGATACTACTTTGGTACTTTCAGCCCTTTCTTCAGGGGTCATTGTAGTATTATTAGCACTTTGATTTTCCGTCGTGTTTTCATCCGTCAGGTTATCCTCTGAAGCCGTTACTTCCGGTGTTTGTTCAGATTCACTTGTCGGTGCATCTGTTGATTGATCTTGTGATGTTGTCTGTGAATCATCACTTGTTGTTTGTACGTTATCACCTGTTTGATTAGCTGCTACGCTACCAAATGATACGCTTAACATTACAAATATCAAAAATATTGATAGTAATTTCTTGTTCATTATATCCTCCTTATATATCATTGATGTTAAATATATTAGTTAAAGTATCTAACGATATGTATTTTATTTTTAAGAGTATGAGTGTTGGCATAAATTATGTTTTTTCACTCTTAAGTAATACTTTTATAAACTTACTATTTATTAGTATCTGTTTTAGTTAATAATTTAAAATAATTATATTATTATTACTTATCATGACCCCCTTTGAATACTTATCAGATGCTCGCATTTTATTTATATAGTATCTATGAATAATATAATAATATAATCATGTAATATGTTATATCTTTATAATGGGGGACTGTTATGAATGTTTATTGGGGAACATTTTGTTAGATATTATGTGATTATGTTTATTCAGTGATTATAGGGGAGGTGAACTAAGAGAGATTATGTCTGATGATTGTGTTTTATTAACTCAAAGTGTTCTTATTCGTGGTCTTACCATGAAACAATATAATGTTTTGGTGGATATTTCCTTGAAACTTAACTATTTGAGAAATTGTGCTGTGGAAAAGACTCCATTTGTTAAATCTACTGATAAAAAGCATTTTAAGAAAATAAATTTTAAATCAATAATTAGCAAGGTCAAAGAGGAATTTAAGATGGAATATTCTTTTATTCAGGCTCAGTTAGCTAATGCTGCTATAAAAAAGCATGTTGAATCATTCAATAGCTATGTTGAGTTGAAAAATAAAAAAATTGATGGTGAATATGATCAAAAGGTTAATCCGCCTAAAAAACATAAGAATTATCGATTACATAACATTATAATTCCGAAAGAATCTATTACTTCTTCTAAAAAGAAGCTAAGGGAGGGTTTTATAGAATTACCATTAAGTAGAAATTATAAGAAACTTTTGGAATCAAAGAATTGTAGACCTAGAATAAAAATTCCTGAGAACATACGAGATAAAAAGATTATTCAAGTGGAAATCATTCCTATAAATAATGGAAAGATGTTTAAGGCAAATTTCACTTATGAAGCTGAAAAAGAGCCACTGGATTTGGATAAGGATAAAATTATGGGTATTGATCCGGGTGTAAATAATTTTGCAACAATTGTTACAACCGAAGGGCCTCCATGTATCGTGGACGGGAGAAAATTAAAAAATCAAATATACTTCAAATGTAAGAAAACAGCACACTACCAATCAATACTTAATAAACAAGGACGTAAAACATCCAATAGAATCCGAAAAATAAACCAAAAATTCAAAAACATACAAGACAACTTCCTCAACCAAACAGTAAACTTCATCATAAAAAAATGCAAAGAACAAGATGTAGGTACAATTGTGCTTGGATACAACAATAATTTCCAGCACAAGACCAATATGGGAAAAAAACAAAACCAAATATTTTCACACATAGCATTCAAACAATTCAAACAAAAACTAGAAACACGATGCCAAATACACGAAATAGACCTGATAATACAGGAAGAATCATACACAAGCCTAAGCAGCTTCCTAGATGAAGATATACTACCAGAATACCAAGAAAAAAAAGACGCTAAAAATAAGGGGGATAAAAAGAAGAAGGATAAAAAGAAGAAGGATAAAAAGAAGGAAGATAAAAAGAAGGAAGATAAAGTTAAATATGAATTTAAGGGCAATAGAACAAAACGTGGATTATACGAAACACAAAATGGAAAAATTATTAACGCAGATGTAAACGCTGCAGCCAATATTATAAGAAAATGTAAGCATAGGTTCAATTTTGAGCTATTGTGTAAGTGGGTCCAGACTACTCCAAGTAAAATCAAATTATAACCAAGACATCCAGATATATAATAGGTGCGGTATAAAAAAAAATGTTTATCCCTTATTGTCCATTATTGTTATTATCACATGTTTGTCGTTATTTGATTTGAACAAAGGCAAAAGAGAGTATTCCATGCAGTATGATTATTTCTGGGTTTTAAATCTTTTATAATAAAAGAAAGAAAGGTTGTACTGTTTATTGTTTACTTGCTTTAAGGTGAAAAAATGGTTGTATTATAAAATATATGTTTATGGAAGTTTTTTTTCTTCTTGACTTATATGAGTAATACTTTTTTTTTGTTTTAAAATACTTTTGGCCAAGTCTCGAGTATTTAATTGTTACATATAAATGTTATCTTTTTAGAATAATCAATAGTTTGGGTTATCCAATATTTTCCGATACTTTTCTTGTTTTAATAGTTTTTTTCTGATAATCTTATCTATTCCCGTTCCGTATTGGGCGGCCTTTTTAGGTCTGTATGCGATTGTTTCGGGTACTCCCAATTCATAGGCCACATCCCTCAGTATGTGTTTTCTTATGGAATCCTCTGGTGAATCGATGAGGTATTTGACGGGTACCCGGCAGGCTACATCAACTACATCCTTATCTAGAAACGGTACTCTTAGCTCCATTGAGTTTGACATGACAACCTTGTCATCACGCTCAAGGTTTACCAGGTACATATTGTTTAAGTCTGATGACAGTTCATCCAGCAGTTGTTGGGGTGTGTTTATCTTATTTTTGTATCGGTTGTATCCGGCAAAGAGTTCATCTGCTCCCTGACCTGATAGGATTACCTTACATTCATCCATGCTTGCAAGGTTACTTGCCATTTTAATTGCCATACCGACTCCCAATTTCATAAGATTATTGTCTTCAATAGAATTTAATGTAGGCTCAAAGTAATATTCAACATCTTCTTTGGTTATTATATTATACTTCAAGGGAATATCTATATCACATGCCACTTTTTTAGCAAATTCCAAATCCTGGCTATTGGCAGTACCTATGGTATATGCAGTAAAGTCAACATCCAATTCTTTTAGAATAACAGCTATCAATGTGGAGTCAACACCAGCTGAAAAAAGAAGTGCTAATTTATCCAAGTTTCTGGACCTTTTGTCTACGGCAGTTACCAATGCATCCCTTAATTTACATTTGATTTCATCAATATCCGTCAGGCTCTCACATCTTGTGTATTCATCGGCAACATCAATCAATTGACCGTTATATATCGCTTGTCTCGGATTTAATGAAGTGACTTCTGATTTGTCTTTGAATGCCTTCTTTTCGGATGCACATATGAATTTATCCAATCTGTTGGAGTAGTATACGGGTTTTACGCCCATCCTGTCACGGACAATCAAATAATCATTATGGTCATATACACAAAAAGCATAATCCCCATCCAATTCACCCAATGCTTTAAAAACAGCATCTTTTAGATTATCAACATAATGATACTCTATTATCTTTAATATTATCTCACAATCAGAATCCGTATCGAGATTATACTTGTCCATCAACTCTTGGGAGTTATATATCTCGGCATTGGCAACAAGCACGAGATTAGATGAAGATAACGGTTGGGCTATATTATCACCAACAACTGATAACAAGTTATGTGCCAAGATTATATCATCGTTCATCTTTTTACTATTATCATCAAATTGATCCGGTTTTCTATTGTAATAGACATTTCCTTTATAATATACTCCATGAGCATCCGGTCCTCTATGATTTAACTTATCCAACATCCAATATGCATCATCCAATGATGATTTATTATCCAATACAATTATAGAACACATACTCTTGAACCTAAACGAACTTATTTAAAAAAAATAATTTAAGAAAAAAATGGGGGAGATACTTATTAACTTTACTATTTTGTCATTTTATACTACGTAGTTTATTAAAACAATCCATACTACCATACATATAAAGTAAAATGGCACTACACCATTCATAATCCATGAATTTAAACCGATTGTTTCTCTACCATATTTCTTTTCGGCATGTTTACCAAGTAAATATACGAGTACTAAACTGATAATTACACCTATAACTTCATTTGCTATACCAAAATATCCTTTCTGAAATCCAAAACATATAAAACCGGCCAATATTCCACCGACTATATGTTGTACGGACATGATTCCTGCTTCATCCATATTATCTACCGTTGTATTATATTAAAAAAATTTCTTAAACCCTATGTAATTAATATTAATAATATATATTAAAAATATCATTTATATAATTTGTTATATTAGGGTGATTAAAAGAATATCAAAAAAAGAATAAATGTGGAATTTAATGTGCTATTGCTCAAATAATATATCCATATCATCATTGGTTAAAGATTACAAGTAATGAAACAAAAATATCAAAAATAAAAATAAAAGAGATTTTAAGTAAAAAATTAGACATTTTAGGAGTGTTGTAGCACTCCATTATTTCCATTATTTATTTAATCAGTTTTTCATATATGTCCATGTATTCATCGGTCATCTCTTGTGTTGTTTTTATATTTATCCCTGTGATTTCATTTACCCTTTCGGCGTATGCATCTTCGTCGGCTATTATGTCAAGTATGTCCCGGTATGCCCTTTCGGCATCCATGTCTATGAAGAATCCTCCGCCGTGTTCATGTACACGTTCACCCAGTGCTCCAATGTCTATCGTCAGTACCGGTACTCCACATGACCAGCTTTCTGTTAGCGTGTGACAGTACGTTTCGGGCCATATCGAGAGTATTCCAATAAAGTGTGGGTTCACCTCTCGGACTATCTCTTCGAAGTCGCTTCTGTCATAGAAGCCGTGGTATGTTCCATAGTCTTCAAGGTCTTCTGATCCGTAGATACTTCCCATGTAGTGGAATTCAAGCCTGTCATCAACGTCCAACTGTTTTATGCCTTTAATTAGTTCATAGCCTTTACTTCGTCCGATATGTCCCGGAAAGAGTATTCGTACGGGTTCATCATCCTTGAGTGGCATGACTTCTATTTCCGATGGTGTTTGAAGGTCCCTTCCATGTTCTATGAATCTGAAGTCCTTATCCATCAGTTGCGGATACGCCTTTTTGTACATGTCACATACGCACTGTGACGGTGCCTGGAACACATCACACAAATTGAGCATTTCACTTACCTTTTTGTGCCATTTTTGTTTGTATAACTTTAATATTGGCAGGTTTAATCCGGCAGCTACACTGCATTGACCGTTGTTTATTGAGTCCGGGTTATATTCACTGCATATGCCGGCACAGTAGTTTCCATTGTCATCAAGCAGGTTGTGTGATGGGCATATGTAGTAGAAGTCATGGAATGACATTACCACAGGTAATCCCAAGAGTTTTGAAAGCTCCACCAAGTCGAAGCTGCTGTGGATTAAGTGCATCACATGCACTATGTCTATCTTTAGGTTAACCAGTATGTTGAAGTAGATCTTCTTCAATTCATCGATTGTTGTATCCATGGCCGTGTAGGAGTATTCCTTTGGCCATTTTCTTAACAGCTGCAGGTATTTTACGAATTCCTTGTCACCGTCCTTGTGTTCTATGTCATTGTTTCCCAGACTGTTGTATTTGTAGAGTGCTATGTCCTGTTTACCAGTTACTATGAGGTAGGTGTCCATGTTTTTGTCAACGTTTTTCATTATGTCCATGGTGGTGTGGAGTGCTCCTCCTGATCCGTTGTGTATTGCATAGAGTATTCTTTTCCTGTTGGACTCCTTGGTGGTGGAGTTTATTGCATCATCTATGTTGTTTCGTATCTTCCTGAAGTTTGTTGAGGATATGAATTCATTTACGCGTTTTTTGTAGTCGGGGTATTTCATTCGCAGTATCTGTGAGTGCTTTTCTATGAGTTTATCCTTTTTGGTGCTGAAGGATACACTTCTTTTATGGTAAATGTATACTGATGGGTCTATTACATGTTTCCAGCCTTTGCGTAGCAGTCTCATGCAGAAGTCATTTTCTTCTCCGTATCCCATTCCGTATATTTCATCGAAAAATCCCACGTCATTTATGGCCTCTTTCTTGATGTACATGCAGAATCCATTGGCGGTAGGTGTCTGTACTATAGAGTCATCGGATGCCTTTTCAACTATGTTTGCCATGTCGTTTATCGTAAATTGGTCAGGGATGTCGTTTGCCTCGGGCTGTGGTACGGAGAATGCTCCCGCATTGTTTGATACGGCAGTCACCGTTGCTATTTTCTGGTTGGTGTATGCCTTGTATTTTAGTTTCTGCAGCCATTTTGGCGTTACTATGGTATCGCTGTTTAGCAGTACCACGTCATTGGAGGTGTTCATGAATGCCTTGTTAACGTTTTTTACAAATCCCTGGTTGACATCATTATGTATGACTGTGATGTGGGAATAGTCCCTGTATGACTCGAGAAGGTCGTGTATTCTTTCATCGGTTGATGAATCGTTTATTAAAAGCAGTTCATAGTCTATCGTTGTGTTTTCCAGTACGCTTTCTATACATGATTTTGTCTCCTCGTATGCATTGTATATCGGTATGACAACGCTTGTTTTCCTGTGGAATGCTTCACATATGGTGTTTACCTCTTCATTGTCATATTTGAGGTGATACCATGAGTCATATTGTGTGTTGACCTTTCGCATGAAGTATCCATTATTTAAGTGGTCATGTATCTGGAAGTATTCGTTCTTGAATATGTAACTGTCGGTTGCGTCATATGTGAAGTTGTTTTTGTAGCAGGCGTAGTTGAAGCTTAGCTGATCGCGGTAGCTTCCCTCGATTATCTGGCCAAACCAGTCCTCCATCACACCTATCACGTCGGGGTCGTTGTGCTTTCTGAATAGTATTCCCGAACTGATTAATCCGTTATGTTCAGGGTAGCCTTCATCCCTGTATCTGTTTATCTGTGGGATGATATTGTCCATTTCATCCTTTTTGAGCCTGATGCATTCATCTGCCTCATCATAGATACAGTCCCTCTGTGGATGTTTGAATGCCAGTAACTTATTGTTGACAGAGTACTTGTTTATAAAGTCACGTATGTCTCCTATTATCTCGATGTTGGTATCTATCCATAAGGAGTAGTCATAATCGGAGAGGTATTTGTGGGCCAGTATCTTGTACATTCGTGCCGTTTGTGTAGCATTCAGGCCTTCACTTTCTATTGGCCTTATATCCCAGAAGTCTGACTTTAAGAATGGATTGTCGGTAAAGCATATATAGTCAAAGCCCTCTATTCTTTCCTGTGGTATTAACGGCTC
This sequence comes from Methanosphaera sp. BMS, assembly GCF_003268005.1. NCBI lineage: Archaea > Methanobacteriati > Methanobacteriota > Methanobacteria > Methanobacteriales > Methanobacteriaceae > Methanosphaera > Methanosphaera sp. BMS. The sequence goes on from NZ_CP014213.1 coordinate 1,033,601, forward strand.
GTCATATGTACCTGTTACCGCCGTGTATACCACCATCCGTTTACCTGTGAAGTCTATGTTGGATGATTTTTTGCTTATAAGATTGTCGAATGAGTCTACCGGGTTTAGCAGTTTGTCGCATGCCGGCAGTATAGTGTCTATCGTATGTGTGGATTCGGTTATCTGTTCTATTTCAAGGTATTTTATCATCCTGTTATATATCAATACTTCACTGTTTGATGAGTGATATAATCTGCGTGCATTCTTCAGGTATACTAGGTCTATCTTTAGATTTACGAGTATGTTGAAGTATAGCCTGAAGAACCTGTCGCTGTCATATGAAAAGTCATACTCCCACTGGTTAAATATTGGACTCATCTGTGGGGTATACTTGAATAATCTGATGACGTTATCCCCTACTGCCAATACAATCGTATCATATTTTCTTGACAGTCTAAGAAGCATCAAGTTGTCAATATCCGCCTCGTCATCTATCAGTTCGGTTATGCATAGTATTCTCTGTGAGTTTATGCCCCTTTTGACGTTTTCTGTTATGTCATCAAGTGTCTTTTGCACCTCTAGTGATGATGCAAAGTTATCCCACTTGTCAAATACCTGAGGGTAGCGTTCGAGTATTATTTCTTTGTTTTTGCTTTTTAGTTTGTCTGTGTTTTGCTTCTTGAATGATGCGTGTCTTTTATGATATACAAATACCGATGGATTTCTTATGTTTATCCATCCGTTGGCTGCAGCCCGGCTTGTAAAGTCTGTTTCTTCACCGTAGCCCATGCCGAATATTTCATCGAAGTATCCTATATTCTCGAGTACTTCCCGTTTGATGTACAGGCAGAAGCCGTTACCTGTTGGACTTAGCAGTTTGTCGGTATTTGCCAGCTTGTTTACCTGGTATGAGTAGTCATTTAACACTTCCTGATTGTCATCAAGTCCAAGCTTTTCTATTGACAAGTCGGATGAGTTACTTATGGGAGTTACGGTTGCTATCCTGTCATCAGAGTATGCACTTGTCACCAGCCTGGATAGCCATTTCGGCGTTACCTTGGTATCGCTGTTTAACAGTACAACGTCATTTGATGACTGCTTCATGCCCATGTTCACGTTCTTGACAAATCCCTGGTTGGACTTGTTGTGAATTACCCTGATAAATGATATGTCCTCTAGGCTGTCAAGCAATGTTTCTATTCGTTCATCACTGCTTGCATCGTTTATAAGTATCAGTTCATAGTCCACTTGTGTATTTTCAAGTACGCTCCTGATACATTCCCTGGTTTCTTCATATGCATTGTATATCGGTATTATTATCGATACCTTCCGGTGTAGTGCTTTGATGATTTTCTTTGACTCGAGGATGTCATATTTTGAGTCATAGTTTTTGACGTAATCCTCTTTTGGTATATGGCAGAATCTGCCTTCATGTATTCCATTGTTAAGATAGTGGTATAATGGGTTTATATGGCTGTTTTTTACGTCCCCGTATACCCTTAGGTACTCGTTTGTTGAGAAGTATTTGGATGGATTCTTTCCGTTGTCTGCCCCTATGAGTATGTAGTGTAGTATCGGATCTATATCAAGTGCCTCTACTTCGGGATTTTCCTCCATGTAGTAGTATTCATCGAAGTAATCGGACTCGTAGATTACATCGTACCAGTCACATATATTGGAGTCATATGCTGCCATATCCGATAGTTCTAGTTTTGCTCTCTTGAATGGCCTTTTTTCTTTATGTCCGTTTTGTGTAAAATGTATGACAGGGTCTATGCCATATGTCTTCAGGTCAAGGTTTAATCTGTAGTATTCCTTCTTGTCGAAGTATTTGCTGGTCGGGTAATCCTCATATCTTCCCTTTCTTATGTAGTAGTCTATTGCATCATCATTGTCTGATAGGTTGGGGTTGTGTTCTATGTAGTATATTGGGTCAAAGTACTTTGAATTGGAGAGTATTGAATAGTCTTCAAGGTATTTTTCATCAATAGACTGATAGTTGTCCTCCAGGTTTTCGGCATGAATTGAATCATCACCATTTAGTATGTATTCTACAAGCGGATTGATGTGTGAATCGTTAGGATATCCGTGTCTTGCCATGTATTCTATGCTGTTGAAGTTTTTGTTTGGATTGTTTTTATGTGAATTTTCCATGAAGTGCATGATTGGATCTGTAAATTCATCCAATTCATCTGCATAGATTTCCGTGTAGTAGTTGGCATCAAAGAGTCCTGATTCTTCAATCAAACGATATTCTATGCTTTCGCTTATGTCATCGGTTAATTGTTCATCGATGAGAATGTCCTCCTTGAAGTTGAGTATGTAATGATACAGTGCATTGGTATTTGTAAGTGCGTGCTTTTTCTTGTATTGGACCGTGTCAAATATTTCGGATGGATTGTATCCAAGTGCGTCTCCCGTTGTAAGGTAGTGTTCCAATAGGTCCACATCACCCTTTATATTATACTGTCTTCTATAGTATTCATCATCGAATAACTTTTCCTCACGGATTATGTTATATTCCCTAGTGTCGGATATAACGGCCTCTTCAGGCTGGTCATAGTCCTTTTTGGAGTATTTGTATTCGTTATAGGCCACGTCATAGATGTAGTTGTCCAGCGGATTGTCAAACAAATCATGTGTTGACTGGTAGCTGTTTGAATCGAATTCATCATTCAGGTAGTAATTGTTTTTATAGCCCACTTCAACGTAGTTTAGGATTTCATCATCATAAAATCCCTTATCCTGATGTTTGTTGTACTTTTCATAGTCCAGGAGGCCGTATTGCTTTATGTGGTTGTATGGGTAGCTGTCCTGTATGTCGGGTAGAATGTTTTTATCATATAGGGTGTTTGAATTTGTCCTGTCATCCTCCGATTTTAGTATGTAGTGTATCAATGGTATTTCATCTGTTAATTCATAGTTGTCGCTGTAGTATCTGCTGTCAAACTCAGCGTTTGGATTATAATCCTTTAGGTATCCTATTGAGAGGTAGTGGGTTATTGTATCGGTCATAACGTGGTATTTATCCCTGTAATACTTCCTGTCAAAGAGTCCTGATTCGTCAATTAATGTGTATTCATGGGTATTTGTTATGTCCAGGCCAAACTCTTCGTGTGGTGGCAGCGGAAGCTTACCCTCGTATTGGCCCTTAAGCAGGTAGCTGACAAGTGGGTTTGCGTTGTCATCCAGGAGGTATCTCTGTTTATACCAGTTGGTGTTGAAGTTTTCTGATGGATTGTAGCCTAGGGTTGCTCCTACCAGCAGGTAGTGGCTTATGGCATCCAACTTGTCATCATCCATATACCTGTCGGTGTAGTAGTTGGCATTAAAGAGCTTTGATTGGCTTATCACGTCATAGCCCGGACTTAATCTGATATCACTATCCAGGTTAAAGAGATTTCCATAGGTGATGTTTGTGTCTATTATGTTCTTGATGATATCCAGGTTGGCCAGTACCTGCATGAGGTATTGTTTCTTTAGGGTTAATTCATAGAGTTCTTCATTGTCCGATTGATGAGTTCGGGATATGTCCGTATAGTATTTGTCCATCCGGTCATTTAGTGCCTTTTGGATATGATAATTCCTATTCAATTGCCTATTCTTATTTAGTGTAGCGTCGTATAAACCTTCCATTTTATATGCTTTCTTCTCAAGGATATCCATCCGCCTTGACAGTTCATCACGGTAACGGTTTAGTTGGTTGTTGATTCGCCTTAGGCTGTTTAGCTTCTTATCATTTCTGGCGTTGTCATCTATTAGTTCATTTATGAATCCTTCAAGATTATCAATTACTTCATCATCATATTCTATGGATGAATCATTCAAGCTATCCCGTAGATTGTTTAGATAAGTGTTTAAGCTTATTTTATCATTTTTCATAATCAAAGGCCCCCATTAATAGTTCAAGTAATCCTCATATACTTCCAGGTAGTCCTGTCCCATCTGTTTTGTTGTTTTGAATTTTATGTTTGTTATTCTGCTTGCCTTTCTCAGGTATTGTCTTCTGTTTCGTGATATCTTTATTATCTTATCATATGCCTCTTTCGGGTCATTGTCTATGAGGAATCCTCCACCGTTGACTTTTATTCTTTCACCTACGGCTCCAATGTCAACCGCAAGTATCGGCACTCCCGATGCCCATCCTTCAGTCAGTGTATGACAGTAGGTTTCAGGCCATATCGAGAATATTCCTATAAAGTGTGGCTTTATCCTATGCACTATATCCGAAAATTCACTTCTTTTATATACCCCATGATTTACTCCTATCTTCTCTAGATCATCATGTCCACCTATGCTTCCCATGTAATGGTATTCTAGCCTGTCATCGGTGTCGTATTCTTTTATCTTTTTAATTAATTCATAGCCCTTGGTGTATCCGATGTGACCCGGAAAGAGTATTCTTATCTTGCCCTTATTGTTTATTGGAGTCACGTATCTTGTAGAATCCGGCGTTTGCAGATCCCTTCCATGTTCTATTATCCTGAAGTCGCCATTCTCCAGCTGCGGATAGAACTTGGTGTATAACTGGTATGCCGATTTTGATGTTGTGATGAATGCTTTTATGGTTTTAAACATCTCTGATACCTCATCACGCCACCAGTGCACTATGCTTCTTGCCTGTGGTATGTTCAGCTGGCCTATTATGTTACATTGTCCTCCGAGGGTGTTGAACTCATATAACGGCGGACATATTCCTCCACAGTAGTTTTTGTTGTCATCTACCAGGTTGTGTGATGGACATATGTAGTAGTAGTCATGGAATGAGAGTATTACGGGTATTGCCAGCTTTGCCGCTACTTTCGGCAGGTCAAAGGTTGACATTATCAAGTGTCTTATGTGTATTATGTCGACGTTGAGGTATACGAGTATGTTGAAGTATATCTGTTTGAGCTGTTTGTCGGTTGTATTAAGTAGTGTGTAGCTGCCCTTTAGCTTCCATGTTCTTAAATGGTCAAGGTTATTTTTGAATTCCATGTCAGGGTTTGTGTCAATGCTTGTTGACTGCGGGTTATATCTGTAGAGTTCCACCTTGCTTGTTGATGTTACCAGCAGATATGCGTCCATGTGTGGATTTATGTTTTTCATCAGCTCAAGGTTTGTATGCAGTGTTCCACCCACTCCCTCATGCAGTACATATAATATTCGTTTTTTAGTATTTTTATTGGCTAATCTATATTTCAGGTTTCTTTTTAGATTATTTAATTCTATTGACTTATTAAATTCACTGATTGAATCCTTATATTCATAGTATCTTGTAAGAAGTATCTTTTTATCGTGTGCGTATGGATTTATATCCTCATTTGTATGGGCACCGGCAGTTTCAAGGTATTCATATAGATTTTTTGTGTTTGCATCGTTGTATACATATGATGATGAGGCCATCGTATTGTGCCAGCCCTTCTTGTCAAGGCGTAATGAATAGTCAATAAGGCAGTACTCCCAAGTATCATATTCCACGTCAAAGAATCCCACGGCATATATGGCATCCTTTTTGATGTATACACAATCTCTATTGACGACAGGTACAATAAGCATTCCGTCCCTGGCGGATTGTTCAATACATCCGGAGTCAACTATAACAGTATCTTCGCTAAAGTCATGTCCTTCAACATAATGTAATGTGTTATTGGATACTGGACTTACAGTTGCAATCATCTTGTCGGTGTATGCCTTGATTATTAGCTTCTGCAGGTATTTTGGTGATACGAGAGTTTTTTCATCCAGTATCAGTACGTCATTTACGGAGTTGTTGATTGCCATATTTATCTTGGAAGTTGTAGCAGAATCCGGAAGATTTAAGATTTTTACAGCCCCGTTTGATGAGTATTTGTCGTTTAGAATGTGGTAATCCTCATCGTCATCACATACCAAGATTAACTTATAGTCAAGTGTCGTGTATTTAATCACGCTGTCAATGGCTTTTATTGAGCCTTCATCAAAGTCCTCTATCGGCATGATAATGGATACTTCATTAAAGTTGTCCAGTATATCTTCAACATCATCCGTCGTGTATTTAAGGTCATAGTCCATATCATATTCTATGTCAACGTTTCTTAGTACGAATCCCTTGGATAGGTGATCATGAAGCTGCATGTATGAGTTTTTGATGATGAAGAGATTTGCACAGTCATATTCAAAGTCATTCTTGTAGCAAACGTAGTTGAAGCTTAGCTGATCACGGTAGCTTCCCGTAAGCAGTTGGCTAAACCAGTCCTCCATCAGCTTGATTACGTCGGGGTCGTTATGATTTCTAAATAGCACTCCTGAGCTTATCAGTCCATGGTGTTCCGGGTAGGAGTCATTTCTGTAGGCATCAATCTGCTTGTTTATTACTTCAATGTCAGTATCCTTGGCCGATGCTATGCATGTATCTGCCTCATCGTAGATGCAGTCTCGTTCTATATGTCTTATGGCAAGCAGCTTGTTGTTTTTTGAGTACTTGTGGATGTAGTCTATTATGTTGTCTGTTAACTCTATGTTTGTATCTATCCACAGAGAATAATCGTAGTCTGAGAGGTACTTGTGGGCAAGTATCTTATAGCTTCGTACCTTACGTATGTCATCCAGGTCGGATTCGTCCATCAATCGTATTTCCCAGAAGTCTGACTTCAGGTTGTGATTGTCAGTAAAGCATATGTAGTCGAAGTCCTCGTTTACATAGCCCGGTATTACAGGTTCGTCATAGCTGCCTGTTACGGCCGTGTATATGACCATTCTCTTGTCGTTGAAGTTTATCTGATTTAGTTTGTGATTTATGACGTCTTCGTAATCTGCATGTGTATTCAGGAGTTTTTCTGCCTCCAGCATGAATGACTTGTCATAGCAGACTGTTTCATGCAGTTCCTCCACTTCAAAGTGATGCTTGAATTCTAGTATTGAGGTGAACTTCCTATTTGTAGGGTGGAATAGTCTCTTATGCGTCTTGGTGTAGATTAAATCCACATTAAGGTTGAGGAGTATGTTTATATATACACTGTAGAAGAAGTTCGTATCGTATGAGTAGTCGGTTTTTATGTTATCAATCAATGAGAAGTGACCGTTTTTATAGCTAAAGAGGTAGATCTTGTCGTCATCTATTGCAAGTATGTATGTCTGATACCTGTTTGACAATCGTCTGATGTCATCGTCCACATTTGGCCGGTTGTCTTCCATTTGTGTAAAGCAGAGTACCCTTTCATATCTTTTATTGTCAAATGAAATGTCGGATATGATTTTATTTATATCATCAACAGTGATATCATTGTATTTGTTTGTTTCAAATTCGTTTTCATCATTATCCCCTGTGTATATGAATGTTGATGAATCCGTAATTGAAATGTAACCTTTTTCATATAAGTTTCTTGTCAGACTATCGATGTTTTCTGCCTTTTTAATGTCTACAGAACTTAATGCTTCTTTTTTAATGTATATGCAGTGTTTTTCGGGAGTTTGTCTTTCAACATATATTGATTCCAGCTTTTGGCCAAGATGTCTTGACTTATCGTTAAGGTTGTTGATGTTATTTTTTTCCTTGTCATATAGTGAGGTTAGCTTGTCCTTATTGGATTGTGTTAGCAGGTCACTGTTATTTGTAATGGCAGATACCGTTGCCGCTTGTCTGTTTGCATATGCACCCTTAATCAGTTTTACCAGCCAGTGTGGCGTGAGTATCACGTTTTCATCCAAAAGTACAACGTCTGTACTCAAAGAGGATATGCATTCCATTAGGACATTGTCATTATCGCTCAAAGCATCGATTATTTTTATATTTTCTATTTTATCCAATCTTTCCAATTCACTTAACAATCGGCTGGTGTTATTGTCTTGTTCTGATTCGTCAACAGCGTTGAGTATTATGAGTTCATAGTGGTTGTTTGTATTTTCCAGTATGCTTTGTAGTGTTATCTTGAATTCATCATAGTGACCCGTTACCGGCAGTATGATTGTTGTCTTTTCCTTTAGCTTATCAAGTATTGTAATTGATGTGGAAAAGTCATTCTTTTCGAGTATGTTGTTTACATAGTACTCTTCCGGCAGGAACATGAAGCGGTTTTCCTTTTCTCCACGACTTAAGTAGTGGTATAATGGATTGAATCCCGTTCTTTTGATGTCCGGATTGTATTTCAGGTATCGTTGTGTTGAAAAGATTGCTGATGGATTCAAGTTTAAATCCACCCCATATTTCAGGTAGTGAATTATGGAGTCTTCACCAGTGGTCAATAGGCTGGGATTGTGCTTCATGTAATATGATTCGTCAAATAGGTCTGATTCATATATCATGTCATATAATTCATACATCTGTGGATAATCTTTAAATTCATCCACTGAGAGTTTCGGCCTTTTATATCGTCTTGACTCGTTTATTCCACTTTTGATGAAGTGTATAAGGGGATCCACACCTGCTTTTTTCAAGTCCTGGTTGAAGTTGATGTAGCTTTCTATGTCAAAGTACTTGCTTGTCGGTACGGATGTCTTATCCTCATGTGTGAGATAGTATTCTATTGCATCCTGATATTCTTTTATGTCTGGGTTATGCTTTCTGTAGTAGTCCTCGTCAAAGTATATGCTTTTGTTTAAAAGATTGTAGTCATCCGGGTATTGTTTTGAATTCTTATAATCATATTCATCGTCTTTGATTTGTGATTTGATTATGTAATCGACGTAATCGTTGATTGATTCAACACCAGGTAATCTTTCGATGTCCACGTCAACCGTCGGGTTTCTTTTCTGATTGAATCCGTTGGTCATGTATTCCTCGAGCAAATCATCGGCTTCCACTTCGTAGCTATTGGAGTAGTAGCATGCATCAAAGTATTCCGTGTTATCAAGCAATGCATATTCAATAGTATCCTTCATGCTTGTCTTTTCGGCTTCGGTGGCTAACTCCGGCTTATTGTTATATATGTAGTCAACCAGTGGGTTTATCCTGTTTTTTATTTGCGGGTTGATTTTGTAGTAATTGTCGGTATTGAAGTTTTCGCTAGGATTTCTTCCCTCGTTTATTCCAAACTGGAGGTAGTGACTGATTGGATCTGATGCGTTTTTCCATACGTCACCATATTTCTTGAGATAGTATCTCTTATCGAAGAGTTCATCATCCGATAGTATGGTGTATTCTACGCTGTCCTTGATATCCAAGTCCAACTCCCTCGAATAATCATAGCTTGAATCATATTCCCTGGATAGCTTTTCATAGACGTATTGGTATACGTCACTTGTAGGATTGTCCTGGATGTAATCCTTATGAAGTTGTGATATGTAGCGGTTGTTTGATTCGTTCAGAATGTAGTCTTCCATCAAGTCATCCCGGTAGGAGTTGTACTGGGTAAAGTACCATGACAGGTCAAATAAATTGCTTTCATCCAGTATGTGATATAGCTGTGAATCGCTGAGGTCATATTCCTCTTCTTGAGCATAGTTGTTTACGGCCTCTTTTGTTAATCTTGTATTGCTGTTTAACACGTAGTTTAATAGTGGACTTGGCTCGTAGTAGGAGTAGGTTTTTGTATACCATTGGACGTCGAAGTCTTCTCTTGGCTTGTATTTTCTTTGATATCCGACTGTCATGTAATGGGCTAACGGATCCATCCCCTCATCCACATCATATGTATCCATGTAGTAATCGGCGTCAAAGAATCCTGATTCGTCTATTAGATGATATTCCTGCGTATCGGCTATTGACGTGTCGGGACATTGAGAGTAATTTGTTGGCAGGTTATTGTTTTTAATGCCGCAAGTCAGGTATTCAACCAATGGATTGACTTTCATATCATCATTCAGGTATTTTTTTCTGTACCACTTGGTATTAAAGTCTTCACTTGGATTATAATCCAGTGAAGCTCCCGTTTTAATATAGTGAGCTACCTCATCAATACTTTCATCGTTTAGATACCGGTTGTTGTAGTAGTTTCTGTCGAAAAGAGGACAGTTGTCAATGAGCCTGTAGAATGGGCTTGATTCTATCCGGTCTATATTCAATGCATCGGATATGGTGTAGGTATCGTCTTCAAGGGAGTTTATTATCAAGGTTAGTTTTTCCAGTACTCTTTCATAGTATCCTATGTCTTTTTTAAGGTCTGATATCGTATCGTGATAATCAATGTTATCTTCCCTTATCGTGCTTATCTTTTCATCAAGGTCGTTGTTGGAGTCGTTTAATGAGTTATTTATCCTGGTTAACCTCTTGTTATCATCCAGGATTTGATTGTATTTTTCAAGTAGCCTCTGATTTTTATTTAATTTATTGTTTAGGTTGGATTTGAATTCTTTGATGAATAATTCCAGCTTATCATTATCCTGTTTCAGTCCTTTTAATGTTCTTGTGCTATTGTTATTCTTATCATATAATGACAATATGATTTTTGAAAATTCTTCAGCGTTTTCATCATTTGTTAAATCTTTAAAATCATTTAAATATGAAATAAGAATGTTACGTTCTATATTACTAATAAAAATCACCTTGACAACCGTATTGATATATTGAATACCCTATGAAAGTATTATGCATAATCCATTTTAAGTTAGTGGATTATTATTAATGAGATTTATGTTTTTTAAAAGATTTAAAACTAATGAAAAAATAGTATTTTAAAAGAATGTATGACAATTATGATTGGTGAAAATATTGGTGATGACTCGGGTTTTAAGGTCTGTTAAATTAGATTTTCAATATGACTTTCACATCATTATATGCAAGTTATCCCCTAAAAAGAGTACCGAAATAGAGTTCAAATCGTAAAATTAGAAAGAATAAATGATAATGGATGTATTGTTATTTCAAATCCTTTGCATCATATATTCCCTCTTCACTTTCAATCTGAATTATAACATCCTTGACCTCATCATATTCATCAATAAGATTTTTTTTGACAAGACATGCCTTTTGATATGCTTCCTTTACCGTTAAATCTGAACTTACCACCATGTGCATGTCGATATAGACGTTAGATGTTGTGCCTCTTGTCCGAACGTTATGAATATTGTCTATACCATCAATTTTATAGACGATATTGTATATATTGGCCGTTGGCATGACATTGGCATCCAGCAATATGTTGAAATTATTCTTCAATATTTCTATTCCCGTTTTTATTATTATCAATGCTATTATTATCGATATTATCGGATCCATTATTGATAGATTGAAACGAACCAGTATTAATCCAAAGATAACTATGCTTGTAACCAATACATCACTTTTGGTATGGTCACTATCAGCTATCAGCAAATCACTTTTTAGCTGTTTTCCTTTTTTCAGTTCATACCTTGACAATGCTATGTTTATCAGCAGTGTTGTTATCATGATTATAAATCCAACTGTTGATATTTCAAGCGTTTGTGGGTGTAGGAATTTATCAAATGCCTGGCTTATAATTTCATAGCTTACGATTATTAATGAAATTCCAATCAGGATTGATGCAAATGCCTCTATCTTAGCATAGCCGTAGGGATGATTTTTATCTTCGGGCCTACTTGATAGGCTTACGGCAATATATGCTACGATATTTGCCAGAGAATCAAGAAGGGAGTCATAACCATCAGCGGATATGCTTAATATTCCCGAGTAGACCCCATAACCAATCTTTAATGTTGCCATTATTATATTTAAGATTAATACTATCATTATAACTTTCTTTACTTCACCATGATAATCATTCATCTTATCGCCAGCCCATCATAAAAAATCATAACTTTTTTATTATAATTATTATTTTAATATTGAAAAGTTATATAAATAACTATTTTTAAGTATAACTAAATTTAAATCAACCAAAACAAATAACAGTAATTTATGCCTACCTAAACTTAAAAACAATAAAGTATTACAAATTTTTTTAGGTAAACATAAATATATAGTGGCTGTTGAAAATGTAGTTGAAAGTTCAATAATTTAACAATACATATCGGTATTATTAACTGATTATCAATCGATAATGGATATTACTCATGAAAAAATTCCTAGAAAACAAAAACATGGACATATTACCAAACCACACTACCACGAAAACACGAAAAAAACACAGAACACTCAAAAAACCAAAAAAATCAAACCAAAACAAGCAAGATTAACACCCAATAGTAGCAAACATCAACAAAATACACAATACTAAACAAAAATCAATAAAAAACATGAAAACAATTCAATCCATTAAATTTTTTTACGAAAAATAAATCAATCTTCTTTTTAACACGAAATGAATACAATACAGTTATATTTATGGTGTAAATCAATAAATTCAGAATTTTCTCAGAAAAAAAACATAACACTTAAACCATGTTTTCAATAGCCACCTTTTTGCGTTGTTTGTATGTTTTCATGTCCTATGAATTCTTTTACATAGTTTATTTCATTGTTTTTTTAGTGCATGTATTGCAAAGCGGTGTCGTAGGTTGTGTGATTTTAGGTTTTCTGAGTAAATCAGGTTATGTTCTTCCAGATCTATTTTTTTGGCTAGTTTCTGGAATCCATATTGTATGCTTCTTATGAATTTTGTCTTTCGATTATCTCATTCTGACTCAATATATATATTTGATTGTTTTTTGAGTATCTTTGTAGTTGTTTTGAAAGTTTGCCAGATATTACTATTGTTCTTCTTTTACTGTTTTTTCCAATGATTATTATTATGACATTACCGTTTTCATATGTGTTTTATAGTGGAGTTTTTATTTGTTCAATTGTCAAATATTTGGGTTTTCTTATCTCAGTTTTAACTAGTTTAAATTTTTGTATTCAATCGGGTATAATCATTGATAAATGTTTTAAGTATTATTAAGTGTTGGTTTATTGTTGCTGGCTTGCAGTCTTTGTTGTTTAGATATGATTTGTAATTGTGAATTATCGTGCAAATGTTTTCTTGTTTTACATCATTTATTTTATTTATTTCTATATACTGTATGAATTTATTAAGCGATAACTTGTATGCCTTACTAGTATTGGGATTGTTTATTCCCTTACATTTTTTTAATAGTATCCTGATTAATTAACATAAACAATACCCCAATTACATCTTTTGTTTCTAACTAAGAGAAATATTTGTTTAAAAACCATATAAAATACATCGCATAATAATATAATATGCGACAAAACACAAGAAAAGAAGAAGAACAAAATAAACAGATACCTACAAAAAATACTCCTATTTAAACAAACGATTAATAAAAAAAGAAAAATAATAAAAAATATAAAATATATTAATTGGACTTACAAAATGAACAAAAATACAAATAATTATACGCCAGGAAAATTGTATAAAAAAAAGATAATATTCATCCCCTAATTATCATGATTAATCATGCCTATCCATTAAATAATCATAGAAAAAAGATACATCGGATACAATCATTACAGCCCCAAGAAAAATCAGTAATTTCAGAATATAAACTCTTTAATAAGTATATTACTATTTAATTTAACTTCTTTTTTTATAAAAAACTCTAAAAAATATTAAATACCACCACTTCACAAATAGAGTATCATAATAAACTATAACTAATGGAGGATAGTTCAATATGAAAAAAATAAAAGAAGTACTGTTATTTGTCATAGTATTAGTACTCTTAGTGGGAGTTGCAACGGCAAATGAAGTATCCACCGAAGCAGACACACCCACTAGCGATACACCCCTAATACTTGAAAAAGCAGTACAAGAAAAATCAACAGTATCACCAAGTGATACAAATACAGTAGAAAATATAAAACAAAAAACGAATACAAATCAGACAAAAACCAAAAAAAACATACAAAAAAACACAAATAACCTAAAAAAAGATACAACAGTAGACTCATGGACTACACTTAACAGTACAATAACTGATGCAACAGAAGATACAACAATAACACTAACAGGAGAAACATATACAGCTAACGGTACAATTACTTTTAATCAGGCGATAACAATTACCATTGACGGTAACGGACAAACCATAGACGGAAACCAAACACAAATATTTTATATTAATAGTGGCTCTTCAGTAATTCTTAAAAACATCACAATAATAAATGCCAAAAACACTGATGGATATGGTGGAGCAATAGACAACGGTGGAAACTTAACCATAATAAACAGCACACTCAAAAACAACACAGCAAAGTATGGAGGTGCAATAAACAACAACAACGGTAACATAACAATAATAGACTCCAACCTCAACAACAACACAGCAACAGGACAATATGGATATGGAGGTGCAATATACAACAGGGGTAATCTTAACATAACCGACTCCAACTTCACACAAAACAACGCAACAGGACAAGAAAATGGATATGGAGGAGCAATATACAACAATGGTAATCTTAACATAACACAATCCAACCTCACACAAAACAAGGCAACAGGACAAAACTATGGAGTTGGAGGAGCAATATACAACGCATATGGTAATCTTAACATAACACAATCCAACCTCAAACAAAACAACGCAACAGGACAAAACAATGGATATGGAGGAGCAATATACAACAGGGGTAATCTTAACATAACACAATCCAACCTCACACAAAACAACGCAACAGGACAAAACTATGGAGTTGGAGGAGCAATATACAACGCATATGGTAATCTTAACATAACACAATCCAACCTCAACAATAACACTGCAACAGGACAAACAGATGGATATGGAGGTGCAATATATAACGCATATGGTAATTTAAACATTGACAATTCAATACTTGAATACAACAACGCAACACATGGAGGAGCAATAAACAACTATAATGGTAACATAACCATAAACAACACCAATCTAACATATAACAACGCAACACATGGAGGAGCAATAGTTAACAATGGTACAGGTAGTAATTTAACAATAATAAATTCCAACCTCACACAAAACACAGCAACAGGACAAGGACAATATGGATATGGAGGTGCAATATACAACAATGGTACTCTTAACATAACACAATCCAACCTCACACAAAACAACGCAACCGGACAAAAATATGGATATGGAGGTGCAATATACAACAATGGTACTCTTAACATAACACAATCCAACCTCACACAAAACACAGCAACAGGACAAAACAATGGACATGGAGGTGCAATATACAACGGTGGTAGTGGTACTCTTAACATAACACAATCCAACCTCACACACAACAACGCAACAGGACAAAACAATGGACATGGAGGTGCAATATACAACAACGGTGGTAATCTTACCATAACACAATCCAACCTCACACAAAACACAGCAACAGGACAAAACTATGGACATGGAGGTGCAATACACAACTATGCGGGAACTATTAATATAACCAATGCCAATATCACCAATAACACCGCAACAGCACAATATAGTGAGGGAGCTGGAGGTGCAATATACAACAACGGTGGTAATCTTACCATAACAGACTCCAACCTCACACAAAACACTGCAACAGGACAAACATATGGACTTGGAGGTGCAATACTCAACACTGGTCGTGGTAATCTTACCATAACACAATCCAACCTCACACAAAACAAGGCAACAGGACAATATGGAGTTGGAGGTGCAATATACAACAACGCTGGTACTCTTAACATAACACAATCCAACCTCACACAAAACAAGGCAACAGGACAATATGGAGTTGGAGGTGCAATATACAACAGCAGGGGTACTATTAACATAACACAATCCAACCTCAACAACAACACAGCAAGCACTAATGGAGGTGCAATAGAAAACTATGGTTTGCTAACAATCATACACTCCATACTGGAAAACAACAAAGCAGGAAATCCTAACGATGGAACTGGTCGTGGAGGAGCAATATACAACGATTATAGGTCATTAAATATTTCTAACTCCACATTAACAAACAACACTGCAAACAAAGATGGAGCAGCAATATACAACAATCATGGTGATGTGGTTATTGAGGAGAATAATTTCATAGCCAACAACGCACCCAAAAACGGTGCACCAATTAAAGTAGCAGATGATAGTCAAAACGTTAAAATAGATTATAATATAGGTGATGATACCACGCTATACAATAATACAATATACACAAATACAACCGATGATGGTAGTGCTCGTGTTGTGGGTAATGTGTTCTATGATGAGAAGGTTAACACAACACTTAACATATCATCCAATAACACTAATCCATATGTATATAATGTTATTAATTTAACATTCCACTTAACAGACGTGAATAATAAAAACCTATCAAATCAGCAAATAATCATAAAAATTAACAATCAGGAACAGACACTTCAAACAAACCAATATGGAATTGCGTACCTGGAATACATACCAGTAAACAATCAAACAATCACAGTAAACGCGTCACATCCTGAAACAACAAGTTATAATTACTCAACCAGGAGTATATTAATACCTGTTGAAAAAATAAACACAACACTCAATATAAGCAAAAGTGATGAGACGGTATATGTTAATAAAACATTTAACATAACTGTAGAATTACTTGATGTGGATAAAAATGGAGTAAAAGATGCCAACATAACACTAACAATAAAAAACACAACAGATACCCTACTAACATATAATAACCTAACAGGTGAAAACAGTAAGTTAATATATCCTGTAACTGTAAATAGCAATGACACGATAACAGTTGAAGCAAAATATGCAAATGAATCCACAGTATATAAAGATGCTAGTGCTACTCTTGAATTTAATGTAGAATATGAACAGTTAAACACGACAATAGAAGCTACAATAAACAATACACAGCCATACGTAAATGATACAATAAACATAACATACACACTAAAAGACCAACTAGGATACACACTACCCGGACAAAAATACTCGTAACAATAAAAGACCAGACAAATACAATAACAACAAACAACGGAGGGTATTGCCAAGTATCGAATACACGCCAACAAACAACCAAACAACAACCATAACCGCAACATACACTGGCAAACAAGCCATACCAAGAAAACACCACAACAATACAAATCACCGCAAACAAAATAGACACACAACTAACACTAAACGTATCCAACACCACACCAATAAACAACACACCAATCAACATAACCATAACACTAAAAGACAAAAACAATAAAACACTAAACAACCAATCAATAACAATCACAATAGGCGAGGAAACATTCACCCTAAACACAAACGAAAAAGGAACAATAACACAAACATACACTCCTAAAAAAGTTGAAACGCAAACAATCACTGCACATACCAATGGAAACAATATGTACAATGCCAACTCCACAACAACAGACATAAACGTGTATAAAATAGACACAAAACTAACACTAAACATATCCAACACCACACCAATAAACAACACACCATCAACATAACCGTAACACTAACAGATACCGATGGTAACAAACTAGCAAACCAAAACATTATAATAAAGTAAGTGGATAAAACATTCAATGTAAAAACAAACAGCAATGGTGTAGCAACCCAAACATACACACCAACCAACAGTAGGAAAACAAACAATTAACTGCAACCTATAATGGAAATAGCCAATACATACAACAGTACTGCAACAACCTAGCATAACCAGTTAAGAAAATTAACACCAAAACTATCAGTAACAAGTATCCAACAGTACACCAGTAAACAGTACAGCATTACAATTACAGCAACACTAACAGATGCGAATAACAAAGCAATTGCAAAGCAAAATATTACAATTAAATGTCGCAGGTAAAACATTCAACATAAAAACCAATAGCAATGGTATAGCAACACAAAACATACACGCCAACCAACGCTAGGAAAACAGACAATAAGTGCAACCTATAAAGGAGATAGCCAATACATTAACAGTACCAGTACAACCAACATCACAGTCAAAAAATAAACACTAAAGTGGATCTTAAAGTATCCAATACCACGCCAATAAACAACACACCCGATAACAATAACCTGTAACACTAAATGATGCTAGATAACAATAAACTGGCAAATCAGCAAGCTAACATTAAATATCAATGGAAAAACAGTAACGGCAAAAACAAACAATAATGGACAAGTAACACAAACCTACACACCGACTAAAAGTTGAAACACAAAACATAACCGCAACATACACTGGAGACAGCCGATACAACAACAGCACAAAAACCATCAAAATAACAGTCAAAAACAAGATAAAAACACAAACCACAGTTAACCCGAGCTACTGGAGTAATAGGAGAAAAACTCATCATCAAAGCAACAGTAACCGATACAAACGGCAACAATGTAAACGAAGGAAACCTCATATTCAAAGTAAACGGAGTAACAATAAAAGACAACGGAAAACTAACCGGTTCAAATAACCCACTCAAAATAAAAAGTAGTAAACGGAGTAGCAACCAGCCACCATCATACCAGACATCAATATGACCAACGCTAAAAACATCACAGCATACTACGTTGGTACAACAATATACAATGCATCAACCAGCAGTCCCTGGCAAATATAAACATATCCAAACGTAACGCTACAATAGAAGTAACAACAAACAAGAAGATAATCAAACAAGGACAAGTACTCACGATAACCGCTAAAATCTATGACACCACAAACGGCAAAAAAACAAACAACATAACACGATACCAGGACGAATACGTATACTTCAAAGTAAATGGCATAACACTCAAAGGACGCCAACGGAGAAATGCTTAAAGTCAAGATAGTAAACGGCACAGCAACAGTAAACTACACCAATACCACTAGGAATATCCTGTCGTAACGGATATGCAGACACTAACACCAAAAAATCACACCATACAAGTGGGACTCTACAACAAGAACTATCAGAACATCATGACAAAAACACCAACATTCCAGGTGGAAAGATCAAACATCACCAATCAACCTAGCCAAACGCTACAATAAACAACAAGACACACACACTATCCATGAAAATCACAATCAAAGACTACCTCAAAACACATGTAGCAGGACCTAACAAGTGTATTATAAAAGTAAATGGTGTAACTCTCAAAAACGGTACAATGTACAGTACTATTACACAACTGATGGAGTGTTAAATCTTAAAAATATACCTGGTACCTCAATCTAAAAACTACACCAGCATAGAAGTTATTACACAGGATAGACTGGCATACAACTCACAGAGAAACACGACAAAAGTGATAAAAATCACAAACTAAACTCCCTTTTTTTACTCTATTTTTTTATAACACTATCGTTAAATCCATGATATTTAAATTAATCTTCAGAAAACGTTTTAAATTCGTTTTTTAGTTCGTTATAGCCCGTATAATGCGACAAGCAATTTTCTTCTTCTTCAAATCAGTGTAATACAACTTAGTTGTATTATTGACCTAGTTATGTGAGTCATTCTCACCCGAAACTGCATCAACTGGTAACGAATGATGTGGGTTGCATGAAGGATAATGTCTATTCATATTCCTAATATCCAATTACAATTTTTTTATCCTACCTCACCAAAGTGTATGATTTTAATCCTATTTCTCTGAATGTTGCTATGATATAATTATGCATCTATAATAATAATCAATGAAAAAAAATTCCCACAATTTTGACACTACCGAAGTAGTTTTGGAAAAGATATATATATTATTAATAATATATATACTAAATGGCTTAATTATTTGTGTTTGTAATTAAGTCTTTTTAGTTATATGAAATATAACTGAAAACATTTTACATAAAATAATTTATTGTTTTTTGTTTGTGAGGGCAATATGATTATTGTTGTGAGGGCAATATGAGTATTGTTTTGTGTTGGACAATAAATTAGTATCTGTAAAAAAAGATGGGATATTATTATTTGATTTACACTTACGACTGCTAATATATGCCATCAATTATTTTCATTATATTTTTTGATCGTTTTTATTTTCATAATGATTTATCATAAAACGGGAAAAAAAGAGACCTATTTTATTAAAAATAGGATCACTTCACTTTTTTATTTTTTTTTGCTTATTTTTGAGAGCTTATTTTTAATAGTGTGTGACAATTATGGGAGTTACCTGAATAATTGTCTGTTAATCCTGATTTAATTTTAAACTGTTATTCTATTTTTAAGTTAAATTTATCACCGTTAATATTTGTTTGTTGTTTTTGTTCCATGTTGTGTATTTTTGTTATGTTTTGGGCTATGCCCCTGATTGTTTGTTATGTTTTTAGTTTTTCAAGGCTTATTATATGATATTAACGGTAATCTAATGTGTATTTGTTGTATGCAAATCGTGGTTCGACAATTAACATTCTTTGTATATAGGGTTCTTGTCCTTTTGGTGTTTCAAATTGTTTTACCCGTAGTTCTTTGGCATCACTTGCATAATCAGTTATCATTTTTATTGTCATTCTAGATGTTAAGTATATGTCTTTTGATGAACAATTAGAACAATACTGTTATATTATTTATTTGTTTAAATTTTATATTCCTTATAAAATAGGATTTTTATGATTAAAAAAAAAGTAAATGAAGAAAAATGTTATTTGATTGTTATATTTTCAGTATAAGTTTTAGTATCATTATTAACAGTACATTCTGGCAGTGCCCAAAATACAGTCTGACTTCCTATAAATTTAATATTTTTTCAGTGGGTTGTATTACAAAGACTGGTAGGATAAAATCTTTTTTCCTAAACATACCCTATAATTCCATCTGGATCTATTAGCCCTCATTTTTCTATTAACACCCTTATCAGTCTTATAATGTTTTTTTAATTTATTACCACATGTAACATTGAAAAATAATTCGACTAAATTATTTGTACTAGGTATATCATCATTTCCAATATGTTTAGTTAATTAATCAAATTTTTTATCTATTTTGTCAATGGCATCCACTATAGAATCAGGTAGTTTATTTTTATCTTCTTTTAATCTGTTTAATCTATTCTTGGATGTTTTGAGAGTTTTTGATTTGAATATTAATGAGATTCTATCCATATATTTATCTAGTTCTTTATCCTCATTATTTAACGTTCGGATTTCTTGATTTAATGTGGATATCTGTCTGTTTTTGGATTGTATTTTATCATATAATTTACGGCGTTTAGTCTCGTTTTTTCCAAATCTACCACATTTAGGAATATATTTATTATTCAATTCTGTTAAATCTTCATTAATAGTCTTAATCTTCTTTGATTTATTTTTTCTTTTTGTATTATTTCTATTTATTATCTTGTATGGTTTATCACGTACATTATGGATGGCATGAAAAGTACATAATGCTTGTTCTATTTCAAATTCTTTACAAATTGATGGATACATTGTATGACCATCAGTAATCATGCATTCTTTTGGTAAATTTGATAAAGTTGCATTCCAGTATTTTAAAATTGTATCAGAATCAAATTTATCTTGATTAATAATCATAGCAGGATAAGCATATTTTGTGTTAGCATCAAGCAATTGTAATTTTGCTTTTTTATTTTTAGATACTTTCATAAATTGTTCATCATAATTATAGTTTCCAGATGCTTCTATTTCTTGTTTTTCAACTTCTGCATCAATTTCTTTTTCAACGGCAGTTAATATTTCATCACTAGTTTGATCTTGATGATTATACAAGGTAGACTTAGGTATTCTTATTCCAAAAATAGCTTCAAAAATTTCACTCATTTTACGATAGACTATATTTTCAATAAATTGAAGTCTAGAACCCAATTGTTTCATATTACTAGTATAATTAGAGCCATCATCAATAAATTTATCTAATTTAACCCTGTGTTTCTTACCACATTCCTTATCAGGACACCTATAAACAATTCTATAAACATTTTCTAATTTATTGGGATAAAATTCTTCAACTGTACTCTCAACCAATTCCAATCCACAATCAGGACAAATTGGATTTGATTTAAAATACAAAACACCATCAATATCCGGATTTAAGAATCCTAAAAACGGTATAACATCAGGTGAAACAGTATCTGGTAACATGACCAATAGTTTTTCTTCTTCACCGAAAAATTTAACTACTTCAAAATTAATAAATATACTTGTAGGGGTTATTTTCTTAGACATAACATTATATAACTCCCTACACCTATATAAACTTATTTTATAACCCTAAACTCATTATAACAAATTAAATAAACCACTATAAATAAACAACAACATATATATCAACCGTATATTAAAATACTAATACGGATAATTTTATTAATTAAATAACATTTTATGTATAATTTAATTGAATATTAAATAATTGTGTAGTGTTATATAGTATTTTGACACCCGTTTAATCAATGAAAAAATAAAATGATTTATTAAATAATGTTATATGGTTAATAGACATCAAAACTCAGACTGTATTTTGGACACTGCCTAATCTAATCATAATCAACTCCATTGTTTAGTTATTATATAATACTTTTCTAAATGAGTGGATAAAAACTTTTCATCAAAAAATTATACTAAAAAAAAATAGTTGGGGTAGAATTACAGTTCAATGGCATCACTTAATCCCTCCTCACTTTCAAGGTGAATAAGCACTTCCTTAACCTCTTCTATTGAATCTGTTATCCTATCTTCACAGTATTCTGCAATTTTATGGGCTTGCTTCATTGACAAATCAGAATCCACCACCATATGCATATCCACATATACACATGAGGATGTGCCCCGAGTTCTTATGTTGTGAACATCAATTACCCCATCAACGTCACAGATTAAATCTTTGATTCTGTCGGCATCAAGGATATTTGCATCAAGCAATATCCTGAAGTTTGTCCGGAATATGTCGATTGCCGTTTTGAGTATTATCAAGGTTATGATTATGGATATGACCGGATCTATTATGGATAAATCGAAGTACATCAACACCAATGCTATTATCACGATACTTGTTACCATCACGTCACTTTTTGTATGGTTGCTGTCGGCTATTAACAGATCGCTTTTTAGTTGTTCTCCTTTATGTTTTTCATAACGTGAGACGGCTATGTTAACTATCAGGGTGAAAATCATCACAACAAATGCTATGCTTGATATCTCTACAGGCTGTGGATTAAGGATTTTATCGATTGCCTGAGTTACTACCTCATAACCTACAAACAGTAGCAGACCAGCAACAAACAATGATGCGAAGTTTTCTATCTTGTTGTATCCATATGGATGATTCTTGTCTATTGGTCGAGATGACAGGTATACGGCCGCTAGGGCTATGACATTGGCTATTGAATCCAGGAATGAATCATAACCGTCTGCACTTATACTCAGTATTCCGGAGTAATATCCAAATGCTATCTTTACCGAAGCCATCAGGATATTAAATAGCAATACAACCACCAATACCCTTTTTACTTCATCATGATAATTATTCATAATATCACCTGAGCCCTCTATGATGACTATTCATCAATAGATAATTAGTTACTAATTATTATGATATTATAGGATATATATGTAACTGTTTTTAAGTATGACTAAAGAATATTCTTAGTTGAGCCTAATTATTATTTAGGAATGCTTAAAATATTGAAAAAAAATATACTATTTAATTATTGAAAAAAAATCTTATTAAATGAATAAATATCCAATAGACATCGGACAACCAGCACGTCTAACTGCTCAAAACACAATATTTATTATAATAAATTATCCCCATATTCTTATCTACAGTAATCCAATGACTTTCAATGAAAAATTATTCAAATCATCAATCCCCATATCACTACATCATATCCATAATTAAATCGAAGAAAATGAATGACTGAAAATAGAATGAACAAAAATTAATTAACAAAGTCCGACTAAAATAATAATATTACAAAGAATAAAATATTTTAGAGGGTGTTATTATGAAATCAATGTCAAATGTAGATATTCACAGGATTGTTAAAGAGTTAAATGATGAAATATTAAACGTTAAAGTGGAAAAAGCATATCAACCATCATATGACACCATACTAATAAAGCTTAGAAAAGCTGGTGAGGGAAGAAAGGACCTGGTTATCCAGGCGGGTGCCAGGATACACCTGACAGAATATCCGCTGCCAAATCCTACAATACCGCCCCATTTTCCAATGCTGCTTAGAAAACACTTGAGCGGTGGATTCATTACATCAATCAGGCAATATCAGTTCGACAGGATTGTTGAAATTACGGTAGAAAAGCAGGAAAAGTTCACGCTAGTAGTTGAGCTGTTCAATAAGGGAAACGTAATCCTGCTTGATGAGAACATGAACATCATCTCGCCCCTCAAGCATGAAAAATGGCAGGATCGTAAAATAACAAGTCATGAGCAATACAAGTATCCTCCATCCAAGATAGACATCAAAAACACCACGGCAGATGAAATCCGGGAAATCACGTCTGAAAGTGACAGGGACGTAGTAAGAACCCTTGCAACCAATGGTCTCGGTGGATTATACGCCGAGGAAATACTATCATACACAGACATTGATAAAGAGAAGATGGCAAATGACCTATCCGATGATGAAATAACAGAAATAGACAATGCACTAAAGGAATTATTTGACAAGGTGGAAAACAATCCGCAACCTCAGATAATTATCGAAGAGAAGGATGACGAGAAAACAAATAAGGACCTGGTGCCTATAAGCCTAAACAAGTATTCATCCTTCAAATCCCAAACATTTGAATCATTCAACAAGGCGGCGGATGAATTCTACTCCAAGAAGATTGTCAGTGACATAAAACAAAAGGAAGAAAACGTCTGGACTAAGAAGATTAACAAGTACAGAAAACGACTGGATATGCAGGAGGAAAGTCTTGAAGGATTCTATAAGACAATAGAGGACACCCAGCTTAAGGGCAATACAGTCTATGCCCATTATGGTGAAATTCAGGAAATACTTGACGTCATAGCCAAGGCCCGGCAAAACTACTCCTGGAAGGAAATAGGCAAAATCATCAAGAAATCCAAGAAAGAATCGGACATTCCTGCATTGGAGTTGATAGAATCCATTGACAACATGGGTGTTATCACATTGAAGCTTGATGGCCAGATTGTACGTGTCGACAGTAATCTGGGAATAGCAGAAAGCTGTGAGAAGTTCTACTATAATAAGGGCAAGAAGGCAAAACGTAAAATAGAGGGAGTTAAGATTGCAATTGAAAACTCCAAGTCACAAATAAAGAAACTTGAAGACAAGAAGGAAGTTGCCATGAGCGAACTTAAAACCCATACTAAAAGGGAGAAAAAGGAACTTAAATGGTATGAAAAACTCAGATGGTTTATCAGCAGCGATGGATATATGGTTATCGGTGGTCGTGATGCCAACAGTAATGAACAGGTAGTTAAAAGATACTCCAAAAACAATGACGTTTATTTCCACTGTGACATCCATGGTGCACCATCCACAATCGTACAGAACGAGAATAAAGATGAAGCCATACCGGAGTCCACGTTATATGAGGCCGCCTGCTTTGCTTCAAGCTACAGCAGTGCATGGGGTGAGGGTTTCAGCAGTTATGATTCATACTGGGTTAACCTTGACCAGGTATCAAAGACCCCCGAAACAGGTGAATATCTGAAGAAGGGATCATTTGTCATAAGGGGTAGAAAAAACTTCATAAGAAATGTGCCCGTACTTATAGCTGTGGGTGTGGTTGACTATGATAATAACAAACGTATCATGGCGGGCCCCGTTGATGCCGTTAGAAATATGTCCGGCAATTATGTTATCATAAAGCCGGGTTTTACCAAGAAGGAGCGTATGGCCAAAGAGATACTTCATAGAATAGATAATGATAAGCTGTTTGGCGTTGACGATATTGTACGTAATCTTCCTAGCGGTAAGTGTGACTTCATGGACGAGCGTGAATACAACCAGAAATATAGCCGAAAGTACAGGTAAACGTGAAAAGTATAATGTTAAAAATGTTTAATAGCTAAAAATAGTCAAAAAAGAAACTTTAAGTATGAAAAGATAATTAAATTTTTTATTTTAAAGTTTATAGGATATAATGTGTTAAACCTTTCATACTTAATATAGATTATATTTTTATTAATATATATAATTATTCAAATTTTTCTTTTCATATTTCTCAGCGATGATGTAAGCTTCCATGAATTTGATGAATAAATGCTTTCTATGGTATCATTTAGCTTCTGGTTACGTTGTTTCAAGTCTTCATTGTTTTTTACCAATTTATCACGCAAATTCAACAATTTAACCTTTTCTTCTTTTAGACTGTTTAATTCATTTTGCTGTTTTTGATTTTCCACTTTTAGTTCTACCGGATTAAATTCCTTATCCATGAGGTTATCTATTGATTTTTGACTTACGCGTATGTCTTCTTCCAATACCTGTATCCTGTCATTGGCTTCGGACAGCTTATTTTCAAGTTCATCCCTCTGGGATTCGGCTTGTTTTTTTGATTCTAGTTGAGTGTTCAAATCATCTTTTATTATATCCTGTTGTTTTTTTATTTCATTGACGTATTTGTCCTTTTCAACCAATTCAAGTTCATATTCGGTCATCAGAACATGACTATTTAATTTGTCCTTTCGGATTGACTCGTTTAGGTTGGCGTATTCGCTATCTGACAGCAGTCGGTTACGTTCGTCTATTTCGCAGATTTGTCTTGTGTAGTTGGTGTAGTAGTCTTCGACGTAGTGTTTTGGTCCCAGTCCCCATTGGTGATTTTCATCAAGAAGTACGTTTTTATCATATTCCAGTATTTCCACGTCAAATTTCTTTGCTATGTATGAGTCAACCAGTGGCAGGTAATGGTTGTCTGTCCTGTTTTTGAATTCCAGGTTTTCTTCTATGCTGCCGTCGGCCTTCTGTATGCGGTATGCTTCCCTTACCGGATTTAGTATGACAGTTATATCAGGGTATTCATCGGACATCACGTCAAAGAATTGCCTGTAGCTTTTCTTGAATAGCTTCATGTATTCATTGGTGTTATCCTGTATCGTGATGAATCGCTTTTCTGAGAGGTTATTGAAAAACTCGGTCCTGTCATATCGTGGATAGTTGAAGAATATGTAATCATCAAATGATACCAATCCCCATTTGACCTCAAGACCGGCATCAATCAGCAGGTAATCTATATCGGCTCGTGATAATCTGTCAAAGAATAGTTTATCCAAATCTTTTTCTATAAATGATGAGTATGACTCGTTTTCCTTATTTTCCGGGAGTATTTTTATGGATTCTTTATCGTATGGCACTGGAGTTTGCATATTGCTTATGATTGAATTATTTACATAGCTTAAATTTATTGTAAAGTAATCCTTATAGTTTTTATTTATTGAACTGTTAAAGATATCCCTTGTTGGACAACTTCCAAATACTCCGATTTTAATTGTAGACATATATAAATATATTAAATTGTTTAAATAAATAGATTTTGAATTTGGTGGCCTTTCATAGATTAGCAGTCCGTTGAAAAAAAGTGCTGAAAATAATAATATTTTTAAAAGTTTAAAAAAAAGAAATTTGAGAAAAATCTATTCGATTTCTTCTGTGTATTCTTCACCGGGTTTTAGTGGGACTGTGATTGTACCTATGCTTTCATCCTCGACGAGTTTTGCAAATAGGTCAACGTCCTGTTCTATTGCCTCGAAGGTGTTGTAGTGCATTGGTATTACTATTCTTGACTGTAACCATCCTGCTGCTATTGCGGCATCTTCTATTCCCATGGTGAACTTGTCTCCTATAGGAAGTAGTGCAATATCCGGCTTGTAGATGTCTCCTATGACCATTTTCATGTCGCCGAATAGTCCCGTGTCACCTGCGTGGTAGATTTTCTTTCCGCTTTCCAGGGTTATGATAAATCCTGTTGCCACTCCACCAACTTCAAGGTTTTCCATGAAGTCTATTGCGGATGTATGTCTTGCATCAGTCATTGTCACGTTAATCAGGTTGTTAACTGATATTGATCCGCCGATGTTCATTCCTATTGCGTTGAAGCCCTGTTTTTGTACGAATGTTGCAAGTTCATGTGTTGCTATTATTGTTGCCCCTGATTGGTTTGCAATTTCAAGGGCATCTCCGAAGTGGTCGGAGTGTGCGTGGGTAATGAGTATTATGTCAGGGTTTAAAAGTTCCACAGGGGTAGTGCATGAGGGGTTGTTGCTGATGAATGGGTCTATTAATATTTTAAGTCCTTCCTCGGAGGTTATGTTGAATGCTGAATGTCCTAGATATTCTATTTTCATTTTATATCAATTCCTATGTTTTATTATATTTATATTTGTGTTTCTATTTATATAGACTTTCTATTTGTTTTAATGCATTTGTTTTTCCATCATATTTAACAAATTCATTATATTGGTCTTCGTTGATTTTGATTGAGTCGAGCCTACCTAGTGTATCGTTTATTGTTTCAAGCAGTTTTTTGCTGTCGTTTATATCTGTTGTAGAGGTAATCTCGTATTTTTCCATGTTTTCTATGTTTTTTTGTTGTTCTATATGATTTTTTAGGGGTATTAGTATGTTCGGCTTTTTGATGGATATTAATTCCATGCTTGTTGTGTGGCCTGCAAGTGCTATGGTTAAATCAGATATTTGCATCCAGTCAACAAGATATGGTGTGAAGTCCTTGATTATTATCTTGTCGGTGTCATTGATGTTGAAGTCTTCGGTTTTTATCTCCAGTCCTGTGAAGATTATTATCCTGTCGCAGTTTATATCCTTTGATATGTCGCATATGTTTTTTATCAGGACTTCGCCGAATTCGCTTCCGCCAACCGTTAAAAGTATTATCACGTCATCATCATTGAAATTGTATCTTTTTCTCAAAGTGGTTTTCGATTCTATTTCGTCGGGATTTTTATGAAGCAATGGTCCGATGTATTCTGTTTTACCTTCTAGTTTTGACGGTAACTCCACCGTACCTTCTATATCCGGTATCAGTATCTTTTTGCATCCGCGTGTTATCTCTTTTATGAATTTTCTGATGCTTTTTTCGAAGTATTTTATGCTCATTGACTCCGTACTGTCGGAGAAGCCGAATGTCAGGTCATTTGTTATTATGAAGCAGGGGATGTTTAGAAACTTTGCCGTTATCGGGGAGGTGTATGTGGAGTCTGCTATGATTACGTCCGGTTTTATTTGTCTTATTATTCTTGCTTCCTTGTACATTGTCTTAATGAAGACATAGGGTATGTCCTTTGATTCCTTTACCGTGTCCTTTATGTTTATTTCACCTTCATCTGCCTGGAAGTTCATGGTTGGCATGTCATATGTTTCCTGTCTGTTCATTTTCAGGTAGTTGTATCCTGATCCGAAGCTTGCGAATATCACTTCGTGGCCGGCCTGCCGTAATTTTCTTGCCAGTGCCAGATCCCGTGATGCATGACCTATTCCTACGCCGAATGACGTGATTAATATCCTCATAGTAATTCCCCGTTTATTAATTATATTATATAGGTTTTAATTATTAAATTTAAAATATGTAATACATATGATTAAAAATAGTAATACTTATAAGGTATGTAATACTAATATGTTATTATAGTAATACGGGAGGTGATTGCATAAACATCATAAAAGACACCCATGGCCAAGGTGCAGCTGAATACATCCTGCTGTTTGGAGGAGTAATAGTAATAGCACTAATAGCCCTGCAGATATACCAGGGATACTTCAACCAGTCAAGCTCATTCAGTGCAAAAGATGATGCCGAACAGATAAGAAACAACCTTACAAACAAAACATAAAAAAGAGAGTATGATTTAAATGATAAATGACAATAAAGCACAGACAAGCGTAGAACTGATACTTATACTTGCCTGCATGATGGTAATAGTACTGATATGCGGAAATTTCATAACCGATACCTTGAATGACATAGTCCTGCATTTAAAAATAGTTATAAGAAACCTCAGAAATTCTATGATAAATAATATATGAAAATAAAAGTTTTCATAATATATTACCTTTCTTATCTATTTCACCCTTTCTTATGCGAGTGGATGAAATAGGTACACCATCGGCTGCAAGAACCCATTCAATTACAATAATATCAAGAGGATTCAAGCCATTGTTCACCCGGATATTGTTGATATCCAATGCAGTAGTTTCGGTTTCATGACTGACTACAATTGCATCCAAATCAGGATCGGTATCTGCAGAACCGTAAACATCGTTTATTTCTTTGATTTCATAATTAGTATCATATTTTTCAACAAGTTTTTTTAGTCGCTTGATTCTTATATTACATGGCTCTATGTCATGCTTTTTACTCTTTACAAAATCATCAGAAGTTATGCCGATAAGTACATTATCCGCTACTTCAAAGGCAGTACTTATCAATGTTTCATGACCCTTGTGAAACTTGTCAAAGGTTCCGCCAACTGCTACTTTATTATACTTCTTCATTTTAAATCAATCTTTTATTTTTTTTAAAAAAAAAAGGGTAACCCTATAAAAAAATTTTATCTACTATTAACATATTTGTTTCACATCATATTTATTTTTAATAAGAAAAGCACCCTACTCTTTTTACAGATACATTACCAATTCAGATACAATATCATTAAATAATTCAAAAAAACATTTGAACATTAAAGGAACAATAAAATGTTCCATTTATATTTATAGATTTTTGAATATTCATTGACAAAAAATAGAAAAACATGACCTAATAGCCCATAACTTTGGAAATTAATTTAAATCAAACCACTTACGTAGAGATTAAAGAATTATAAGAATTTAACTAATCAAATGTATTATAATAAATTTTATAAATCAATTATAAACCGAAATTTATATTATTTTTTAATATTAAAGATATATACAATAATGAAATAAATTTTAATAAATTTAAATAATTAAAAACAGTAATCAAGAGTGCAAATTAAATATTTTTTTATAAATCAATTAAAAAAATTATAAAAATTTAGTATGATGATGATTACATCATAAAATTTATTCCATTATTAATTTTCTTTAAAATAAAAAAAAAGCTATAGTTGATAATAATGAATAGAAAACTGAAATATTCTTCGATATTTCTACTGTTTACACTATTGTTAATACTAGCAGGCGGTATAGCAGCCGCCACAGATGTTGATAATAATGACAACACGGACTTATCGGACAATATACAAACCCAGACAGTTGGTGATGATGCCTCCAGCATACCACAACCAACTGATAATAATATGGAAACTAAGACAATAAAAGAAGTAGACGATACTTATACCTATACAACAACTGCTTCAGAGGCTAAAGAATTAGCAAAAGATGAGAAAAACTTGAAAGGAAGAGATTATGCGGGTACACTTACATTAAACCCTACTTCAGCACGTGTAGGAGACAATATAACCGCCAGTCTTAATTCACGTTACATTATGTCCCGTATTAGTAGTTCTTATGGAATTACAATAGATGGAAGTACTATTGTTAGTGGTAGCATTACCCCTTCCTCTCAAACTGTAACTATGACCTTTACATTGCCAGAATGTAGTCCAGGTGATCACACAATTAAAATGAATGTGGCATATTCCTCTATTAATGCTGTAGGTTCAGCTACATTAACTGTTCTAAGCAGTGCAGTAGATACAAAAATCACCGAAGTTACAGGAGTAACTGATGAAATCGGCAATACTGTAATTCCAGTTACAGTTACCGATACGAATGGTAATTCCATTAATGGTTCATCTACACTTACAATTAAGGATGCTGACACGGTTCTTTTAGAAAGCTATCCAATAGAAGACGGTGTGGCAAATGTATCCGTACCAACAACAAGAGTTGGTGATTATGACTTAACAATACTGTTTAATGGAAATGTATTTTTTAATCCATCCAACACCACTATCCCAGTTAGTGTATCTAAAGCAGCAACTACATTAACAGTAGATCAATATGATGAAGGCATCTACGAAGTAATAAATGCCCTAAACAATACTGTTCTTACAGGTACATTAATACAAACAAGTAACAGCAAAGTTTTAGGTAACAAAGAAATAATTGTTAGCGTTGATGGAACTGATTACACTGTTACTACTGATAATGAAGGTAAATTTGTATATAAATATGATGTAGTGCAAATAGAGGAGAATATACCGATTTCCATTAAATTTGCGGGTGATGAATTATACCAAGCTAGTCAGGAATATAGCGGTACATTTGACATAGAAGCACTTGAAACGAATATCATATTGGATGAAGACCCATTATCAGAGGTCAATGAAACCACTACCATCTCAGGTAAATTAACCGATAACTACAACAATCCAATACCAAATACTGATGTAAACCTTGAAATAACAGGTGTCAATGATATTGTTACTGTTACAACAGACTCAGAAGGTAAATTCAGTTATGATGTAATCTACAATGACGTCTTGGAAGTAACTGTTGAAGCATCCCTAGCCAATGCAGTATTATATGAAGCAGAACCTGCTACCATGACATTCAATGTAGTAGTCGGCCCAAAAAGAACCAACCTTACAATCGAAACAGGAAGTGGAAGTGGAAACAACATCAATATAGTTGATGTAACCCCATACTTCAATGAAGTAATCACAAACGGTACACTCATAGACATATTCAACGAACCAGTAGCCGGTGCAACAATAAAAATACTAATCAACAATGAAGACTACTCACAAACAACAGACTCAGAAGGTAAATTCACACTGGTATACAACGCAACACAAGGACTAACCACATACAACATAAGCGTAGAATTTGAAGGTAACGATGCATACAAACCAGCAGGCGAAGTATACACCGGAACATTCAAAACCGAAGCATTCGACATAACAGTAACGGTCGATGAAAACTTCCCAGAAGAAATACTCATAGGAGATGAAGTAACAATAACCGGTACTGCCACCCTTCAAAATCAGACCTTGAAAAACAATCCGATTGTACTTACAATAGACGGTACGAAATACACGACAAGTACCGACGAAGAAGGTAAATACTCATACACCTACACTGTTGCAAGAAACGGTACTATACCTATAACAGCAAATGCAACATTTGCCAATGCAGATGTAAAACTTGGTCAGACAAGCTTCTTTGTAGCAAAACCTGCGGTAAACATTGACTTGGATGAAGTTGCCGATACAAAAGTATACTCAGATATTACCTTAAACGGTAGAATCTACATAGCTCAAAATGATACGGCAATCGAAGATAGCTTAATACTTAAAATCAATGGAAATGACATGAACCTGGCAAGTGATGAAGAAGGATTATTCACATATACCTTCACACCAACACAGGCAGGCATATACGACATCTTAATCTCTTATGGCAATATAAAATATGCCGTCAATAATGCTACAGCACAGGTAACTGCAATACAAAGACAAGCACAACTAGTAAATGATAAACAGCCAATATCAGTGAAAGTAAATGACTTCTACACAATATCCGGTTCATTAGTGGATGAAGACAATAATCCAATAGCCAATGCAGAGGTAATCTTCATAATAAATGATGAAACATCCACAAATAACACCGATGCAGATGGTCGTTATGTATACAATTACCAGACAAGCAATGTTGCAGATAACAACTTATATGAGGTAAGCTACTCCGGTGATGACAATTACGCTTCTGCTAAAAACTATGTTGGATCATTCTTTGATGTGGAAGCTACAACAGCCGATATTTCAATATATGCCATGGACACTTCAATAGCCATTCCTATAAGCATAACAGGTACTGTCTCTGACAAAAACAACAACCTATTGAGCAATGTTAATGTAGTAATTATTATAAAAAATAATGAAATCCAAACTACAACAAATGATGTGGGAATGTATGGGGTAGAATACACTCCGACAAAAGTTGGACAAACTACTGTGACGGCAACAATCAAGGACAAAAACTACCTAGAACAGTCAATTTCAACAACAATTAATGTTGAGAAGGTTACAACCACAACTACAATCGAAACCGTCAGAGCAAATGGAGACTATGAATCTAACCTGACAGCTACCGTTATGGACTCGAACAATAACGTAGTGCCAAGCGGTAAAGTAGTCTTCAAAATCAATGGAAAAACAGTAAAAGATGAGAATGGAAAAGTAATTTATACAAAAATATCAAACGGTCAAGCGATACTCCCATATACATTCACACAGGATGACATCGACAACAACGTATCAATATCAGCAGCATTCAGCGGTTCAAGCAACTATGACTCATCATCAAGTCAAAAGGCAAATATCCTTCTTGATAACCAACATGAATCCACGGTAACAACAAGTGATATAACTGCAAAAGCAGGAGATTTGGTTACATTCACCGCTAAAGTCACAGATTATGGTGAAAACATAAACACTGGTAAAGTAGTATTTAAAATTAACGGTAAGACAATAAAGGATGAAAACAACAAAGTAATCTACTCACCGGTTGAAAACGGAATAGCATCATGCGAATACACAATACCAGAAACAATGAAGGCAAAAACATACAACATAACAGCAGTATTTACTGCAAGCCAGTACAACAGAACAGAAGCAAACGCTCAATTAACTGTTGAAGCTACAGAAAATAACGGTACAAACCCTACCGGTACGGTACATATCATTACAAATGACAATGTTGACAGTTATATGACTAAAAATGGATTAAGCGATTTGGTATCCGCCGGTGATACACTTGATATACAAGGAACAATTGATAAAACACATTCACTTGTAATCAACAAGCCGATTAATGTAATCTCATCTACACGGGATGCCGTGATAAACCTTCACACCAAGGCCGGTAGTCTGATGGGTGAAGATCCAGGAAACTGCTTTACAGTAAACAAGGCAGGTGCTGGTTCAAACATCAGCAGTCTATATCTAACCAATACCGAATGCTGGATATTTAACACGCATGATGTTACCTTACACAACATGACCATGCATGTTAAAGATGCACAGGTAGGAAGTGGAGTAGGACAAACAGCCGTAAGATATTCTGAAAGAATAATCATCGATTCATGTTTCATATACACAGAAAACAATGGTGGAAGTACTTCCATGGCATTAACGGCATGTAAGGATATTCTAATCAAAAATACAACCATTCAAGGTGTTTACGGATCAGGCCAAGTAGGAAACATTCTATACATAGGAAACAGATATAATATGGGTGATAAACCATCAGATTTCACCGTTGGTGTTGATACCAACATTACCCTTATGGATTCTACAATAATGGGTGAATGTATAGGAGCAATAACAGTTGCAGTATACAATAACCTTACAGCATCAAGCAACTGTAACTTCATTAACAATACATTTGACACTACCGGTAGCTATGGAACCCTTATAAGCGGACCAAATGCATATATTGAAGGAAACAAAATGTATGGTACTTCCGGAATATCCGTTGGAGCAAATTCCATCGCATGTGGTAACGTATTCTATGGATCAGGTAAAATTACACTAGCCGGTAATACTACTATCTATGATAACACATTAGGTACATTGAATCTTTCTGCAAAAGCAAATCTTTACAATAACACTATTGCTTCTGTAATCATGAATTCAAATATGGAACTGTCAAATAACATCGTTACTGGAGATGTAACTCTCACCAGAGCAGCCATATCAAACGTAATAATATCCAACAACACCATATATGGTAATATAGTAAGTACCGGAACCAATACTGTCAGAAAAAATACGAATAACCTCATAGCAAACAACACCATAGGCGGAGGCATATCATTATCAGTGACAGACACGCATAGAATTGAAGGTAACACGATTAACGGTACTGTAACCATTGCAAATACGGCAACAAATACCGTGGTCAACAACAATACAATCATAACCGCTAATCAATATGCGGTAACAACTGCAATTGCCTCAACAACAATAACAAATAATTTCCTAACATCAAACAATAACCAGTTATTCGGAAATGCCGCAGTATCAGATTCAAGTAGAAAAGCAACCATCGCCAATAACACCCCAAATGATGCTTACTACACACACGTCACATTTGATGAAGCAGGTGGTATGATTGGAGAGACTGCAAATATCGTAATTAGTGTAACTAACAATCAAGGTGCAAATACTGATGGACAGATATACTTGAAAGTTAATGACGAGGTATTGACAGATGAAAATGGAAATACCCTAATTTACGAAGTTACCAATAATCAAGCCGTGATTACTGATATTATAATACCTGTTGAATGGTTGAAGTCTGATACGATACTTACAGCCGTCTATACAAACAACAATAATTATATTGTTACAGAAAGTACCACTATGAATATCGATAAATATGAAGCAACTGTAGAGATAACCACTGAAGAGTTGACTGTAAACACTGGTAGTTCAATCACATTAACAGCAAAAGTAACAGACAATAATGGTGAACTAATAAACGGTCAACTGGCATTCAAACTTGACGGCAACACACTCGAAAATAATGATGAAACACTCATATTCGTAGATGTAATCGATGGAATCGCAACACTAGATTACACAATCCCAAGTGACATGACAGCAGGTTCATACACCTTAACGGCAGTATTTGAAAATACATACTATCAACGCTGCGATGACGTTAAAACATTGATAATAGAATAGAAATATTCTATTTAACCTTTTTTCTTTTTTTATTGAGTATATGACAAAACTTTTTATTCTTTTATTTTCTGCTTAATCGTTTTATATTTTCTTGTTTTCTTGTTTTAACCTATTTTTGAATATTATTATTTTATCAATGTTGATATTTTATTGGAGTTTTTTCATCATTTTTTCCTTATTTTTTGTGTTTATTTAGATTTTTTATTAAAATAATTAACATTGTTATATTTTTATTTGTTTTATTAGGTGTTTGTAAAAAAAGAGGGTGTGTTTTTTGAGGAGGTTAGTAAATGTTCTATTTTTTTTATAATTGATATTCTTTTATTTTTTCTTTTTTAAATGTTTGATATTCTTTATTTACATCTAATTCTAGTTCTATCATGTTTATTATTCGTTTTATATTGTATGTTATGCTGTATAGGTTTATGTTGTTTTCTATGTTTTGTGTTTTGATAAATGGTAGTTTGTTGATGTGGTATTGTTGTTTGAATGTTCCGAATGGTGCTTCTACTGTTTTGGATCTTTTTTTGTATTCTTCTTTTCCTTCGATGGTTTCGAGTTTGTATTTCATCTGTTGTGTGTATTCTGATCCATATTCTGTTACTTGTCTGTGTGTATGTGAGTCAGTGAAGCATAATTTTTTGTATGGGCAGATGTAACATGCTTCGGGATTGTTGAATATTCTTTTTATTTCATATGGGTCTTCTTGTTTCTTTTTATTTTTGTTATTAACTACGTATTGGTATTTGAATGTTAGTAGTTCATTATTAAAGCATAAAAATGCATTAGTTCCTTCAATTTCTATCATATTATCTTTATGGAATGGGTTGGAATTGTATTGTTTTTTGTGGTCTTTGGTTTGTTTTCTGTTAACTATATATCCATCTAGTTCGTATTTTTGTAGTATGCTGCTGCTTACTTCGTTATGGTATCCTGTATCGGCACTTATTTTATTTAATGGTACTGGACTATTTTGTATGGCTTTGGTTAGTGTTGGTGGTAGTTGATAATGGTCAGTAGGGTGATTGGAAACATGAATAGCTAATATTAGTTTGCTTGTGTAGTCTACTGCTGTTTGAAGATTGTATGATATTTCTTTTTTTCCTTTTTTGTTTAACATCCAACGAGCTTCACTATCATACAATGCCACAGTTTTTTGCCCACTACTTTTTAATTCTTCTTTCAAATGATATAAAAAGTCAAGTTTTTCTTTTAACTTCATATCACTATTTAACAAATTATAAGCAGGTTTTCTTAACTTATTTATAATCTCTTCATCATGATTATCATTTTCTAGTATTTTAATTAAACGATTAACATCTACTTTACGAATAACATTAAAACTACTGTTATATGCTTTAATAATTGTACCATCAATTGCTACATGATCAAAATCTGTTAAACCCAAATCAACAGCCAACTGCAATGTTCTAGAAAGAATAGACTTATAATAACAACCTAAAACAAAACGATAACGACTAATACTACGACTAGATGGTGTTAACCCATCCATCAACACCATATAAGGAATATTAGTACGTGAATTGCTCTCTATGTCCTTCGGAGAAAATACTTTATTACAATAAGCATATAAAAGCAATCCAAGCATGTTTTCAATTGGATAACGAGGACGTCCAGTTCCTTTTTGCTCAAAATAACCACAAATTTCCTGACAATAATTCTCAACAAAAAACTTGATAAAAAACAACAAATCATCATCCAAAACAAAACTAATCAAACCACGCTCACGTAACAAACGTTTCTTTTCATCAAAAACTTCAGAATACATAACATAAACACCCAACCATATAATATTTAATAAATCTAACAAAATATAATCAAAATATAAAAATACAATTAAATAAACATTAATACTTAGTTTAAAGACTAACTAACTACTTATATTAAATATTAAATAATTATAATTATTTATATAAAAAATAATATATAAAACTAACTGTAACTATCAAAAACAAGCAAAATACACGCAGAAAAAAATTAATAAAAAAATAAAAATAATTAAAAAAATAATAAAACTAAAATAAAAAAAGAACAATACACCATTAAAAAACTAAAATAAGAATAAATATGGAAAATTAAGATAAAATAAGTAATTTAAGAGTTTTGTCCAATACTCTTATTTATCCCCATCAGAAGATAACCTTAAAATCATAATTCCAAAAGATTTATTCTTTTAAGATTTGTTTAATAATTCTCCTAATCACTTAGTTATAAACTCCTGATGAATAAATTACTACTATCATACCAGTTGCTTTCTATAACTTATTCCATTTAATCATGAAGGATAATTTAATCAGTAATTATAGAATCCAATCCATTATAATAAACTTTGGAAATGTCCCCATGGGAAAAAAAATTAATACTATTTTGTCACATAACTATATATCATAATGAATTAAATTTTAACATGATTCAATAAAAATAAATGATAATCATCAAAGCTAAGAAAATATTTTTTTATACATCCATTAAAAAAATTATAAAAAATTAGTTATGTAGTGATTGAATGTTAAAATCTTATTTTTCATTATTAATTTGATTTAAATCAAAAGAAAAACTATGGTTGATATAAATGAATAAGAAACTAAAATATTCTTCGATATTACTAGTGTTTGCACTATTGTTAATACTTGCAAGCGGTTTAACTGCCGCAGCCGATATCGACAATGACAACACAGACATATCTGATAATAGCATAACAGACACGGTTGGTGAGAGTGTTTCAAGCACGCCACAACCAACTGATAATAGCATGGAGACGAAAAGCATAAAAGAAGCAGATAATGACGATACATATACTACAACTGCTTCAGAGGCTAAAGAATTAGCAAAAGATGAGAAAAACTTGAAAACAAAGATGAACACCGGAACATTAACCGCAACACCAGATAACGGTTATGTTGGTGATAATGTTACTTTATATTTAAAAGCTGGAACTAGTGATTTGATTCAAAGCCTATCATATAGTATCACAGTTAAATTTAATGATAAGCAAGTCTATTCCGGCAGCGGAAAACCTTCTTCAAGGGGTAATGCATACCTGACTATCCCAGTACCAAACCTTGAACCGGGTGAATATACCGTTACCATGAAATGGGGTTATTCAAACGATTTCATCGGAGCAACAGGAAGTACTCCATTCACAATTCTAAACGGTGCTGTTGACACAAAAATAACCGCAGTTGGAACCATAAATGGAGAAATAGATAATACAATACTTCCTATTAACATTACAGACAGCAACGGCAATGCACTTGAGGGTTCACCTATGATAAATATTAAAGACGGAGATACAGCACTAGTAGAAAATTACACCGTCACAAATGGTGTGGCAAACGTATCCGTCCCAACAACAAGAACAGGTGACTATGACCTTACAGTGGAAGTAATTGAAACACCATTCTTCAACAGCTGCAACGCCACAATACCAGTTAGTATATCCAAAGCACAAACCACATTAACGGTAGATCAATATGATGAAGGCATCTACGAAGTAATAAATGCCCTAAACAATACTCTTCTTACAGGTACATTAGTACAGACAAGTAACAGCAAAGCTTTAGGCAACAAAGAAATAACTGTTACCGTTGAAGGCAGTGATTATACTGTTACTACTGATAATGAAGGTAAATTCATATACAAATATGATGTTACTCAACTGGCTGAAGGTTTATCAATATCCATTAAATATAATGGTGATGAATTATACCAAGCTAGTCAGGAATATAGCGGTACCTTTGACATAGAAGCACTTGACACAACCATCATATTGGATGAAGACCCATTATCAGAGGTCAATGAAACAACTACAATCTCAGGTAAATTAACCGATAACTACAACAACCCAATACCAAATACTGACGTAAAACTAGAAATAACAGGCGTAAATGATATCGTTACAGTTACAACAGACTCAGAAGGAAAATTCAGTTATGATGTAATCTACAATGACGTACTGGAAGTAACAGTTGAAGCATCACTAGCCAATGCAGTATTATATGAAGCAGAACCTGCTACCATGACATTCAATGTAGTGGTCGGTCCAAAAAGAACCAACCTTACAATTGAAACAGGAAGTGGAAGTGGAAACAACATCAATATCGTTGATGTAACCCCATACTTCAATGAAGTAATCACAAACGGTACACTCATAGACATATTCAAAGAACCAGTAGCCGATGCAACAATAAAAATACTAATCAACAATGAAGACTACTCACAAACAACAGACTCAGAAGGAAAATTCACACTGGTATACAACGCAACACAAGGACTAACCACATACAACATAAGCGTAGAATTTGAAGGAAATGATGCATATAAACCAGCAGGAGAAGTATACACCGGAACATTCAAAACAGAAGCATTCGACATAACAGTAACAGTCGATGAAAACTTCCCAGAAGAAATACTCATAGGAGATGAAATAACAATAACAGGTACTGCAACATTACAAAACCAGACCTTGAAAAACAATGAAATAGTTCTAACTATTGGTGGTACAAAATTCACAACCGCAACAGATGAGGAAGGTAAATACTCATACACCTACACAGTAGTAAAAAATGGTAACATTCCAGTTATAGCTAATGCAACATTTAGTAATGCTGACATTAAAGTAGGACAGACAAGCTTCTTTGTAGCAAAACCTGATGTAAATATCGACTTAGATGAAATTGCCGATACAAAAGTATACTCTGATGTTACATTAAACGGTAGAATCTACATAGCACAGAACGATACTCCTATAGAAGATAGTTTAATACTTAAAATCAACGGTAATTCATATGATTTATCCAGTGATGAGGATGGAAACTTTAACTATGTATTTACTCCATCACAAGCAGGCACATATGAGATATCAATATCATATGCTAATGTAAGGTATAATGCCCATAACATTTCATTCCAAGTAACTGCAATACAAAGACAGGCACAACTTGTTAATGACAAATTAGCTGTAGCAGTTAAAGTAAATGACTTGTTTAGCATTACTGGTTTATTAACAGATGAGACAAACACTCCAGTATCCAATGCTGAGGTAATATTCATAATCAATAATGAAGAATATAGCAATGTTACCGATGAAAATGGTCGTTATGAATATAACTATCAAGCAACAAAAACTGGTGTTAATAATCAATATGAAGTAAAATATTCTGGTGATAATAATTACGTCTATGCTAAAAATTATGTCGGATCATTCTTTGACGTTGAAGCAGCAAAAGCAGATCTTACATTATATGTAACGGATACATCAGTAAACAAGAAGACCATCATAAGCGGTACTGTTTCAGACAAAAATGAAAACTTCCTAAGTAATGTCAATCTAATAATTGACGTGAAAAATTCACAACTTCAAACAAAAACTGATGATACGGGAATGTTTAATGTAGAATACACTCCTACAAAAACAGGTCAGACTACCGTAACAGTAACTGTTAAAGATGACAATTACCTTGAAGAAAGTGAAACCACGACATTCAATGTTGATAAAGAAACAACAATTACCACGATAAGTCCTGTAAAAGTAAATGAAAACCTTGAAGCAGACTTAACTGCAATTGTTACAGACTCTGACAATAACCCATTAACTAGTGGTAAAACAGTATTCAAAATAAACGGTAAAACAGTCAAAGACGAAAACGGTAAGGTAATCTATAGCAAGATATCAAACGGTCAAGCATCCCTGGCATACACATTCACACAGGATGACATCAACAACAACGTATCAATATCAGCGGTATTCAGTGGTTCAAGCAACTATGTCTCATCATCAAGTCAAAAAGTAACTATTATAACAGCAGAGGACCATGACATTACAATTACTCTTGATGACATAACCGCAACACAAGGTGAGTCAATCACAATCACGGCAGTAGTGAAAGACTATGATGAAAATGTAAACACGGGTAAAATAGTGTTCAAAATAAACGGTAAGACAATAAAGGATGAAAACAACAAGGTTATCTACTCACCGGTTGAAAATGGAATAGCATCCTGTGAATACCCAATACCGGAAACTATGAAAACAAGGACATACAACCTAACAGCAGTATTCACTGCAAGCCAGTACAACAGAACAGAAGCAAACGCTCAATTAACTGTTGAAGCTGCAGAAAACAACGGCACAAACCCAACTGGCACAGTACATATCATTACAAATGATAATATTGACCAATATATTACTAAAAATGGATTAACAAGCCTGGTATCTGCCGGTGATACTCTTGATATACAAGGTACTATCGACAAACAAAATTCACTTGTAATAAACAAGCCAGTAAATGTTATTTCATCCACCAAGGATGCCGTTATTAGCTTACATACTAATGCTGGTTCCTATTTAGGTGAAGATCCGGGTAACTGTTTTGTTGTAAACAAAGCTGGTTCAGGTTCAAATGTAAGTAACTTATACTTATATAATACCGAATGTTGGATGTATAACAACTATGATGTAACCTTATACAACATGACGATGTATGTTCAAGATGCACGTGTCGGTAGTGGAGTAGGACAGACTGCCATAAGATATTGTGAAAGATTCACAATGGATTCATGTGTAGTTTACACAGAAAACAATGGTGGAAGTACTTCCATAGCATTAACCGGTACTAGTGATGCTCTTATTAAGAATACTACAATTCAAGGAGTAGGTAATGTAGGAAATATATTATACCTAGCTAATTCATATAACATGAATGATCAGCCATCAGGTTTCACTATTAGAAATACCAATATTACTGTTGATGGCTGTATGTTAATAGGCGAATGTAATGCAGCCATTAATTATGCAATGATGAACAATGCTAAAGACTGTAAACTAATAAACACAACAGTTCATACTGCAGGCCAGTATGGTTATCTTGATACGGGAACCAATGGTATTGCTATTGGAAACAAAATGTATGGTGCTAGTGGTTTAGTTGTCAGAGCTGGTTGTGATGCATATGATAACGTATTCTATGGAACTGGTAAATTAACCGCATATGAAAGATCAAGAATCTACAACAATACAATCAAAACAATAGCTGTCAGCGGATTAAATGTACTTGTAGAAAACAACACAATAGATAGTGTTGAACTTAAATCCACTAGTGCAACATATATGGTAAATAATTCAGTAATATCCAACAACAACATTACAGGTAACATAAAAAGTGAAGGTCTTTCAAGTAAAAGAGCCAATTCAAACGTTACTATAAAAGGTAATATCATCGGTGGAAGCATAACTCTTTCACAAACGATTACACACACTATTGAAAACAATACAATATCTGGTTCAATCAGCATCCCAAGTAGTGCTGCTGATACCCTTGTCAGATATAATACAATTATTACAAGCAATCAATATGCAATAACAAATGCCATAGCATCAAGTGTGATTATAAACAACTACCTAGTATCAAATAACAACGGATTGTTGGGAAATGCCGCAGTATCAGATACAAGTAGAAAAGCAACAATTGCAAACAACACACCAAATGATGCATTCTATACCCATGTCACATTTGAGGACGTCACCGGTACTGTTGGTGAAAACATAAATATCGCAATAATTGTATCTAATGAAAATGGTGAAAACACTGACGGAGAAATATACCTGAAAGTCAATGATGAAATATTAACAAATGAGGATGGAAACACCATCACATTAGAAGTATCTAATGGTATGGCAATGCTTGATAACTACATCATACCAACCGAATGGTTAAAATCAGATACAATTCTAACAGCCGTATACACGAATGGTGCATACACAATAACAGA
Source organism: Methanosphaera sp. BMS (assembly GCF_003268005.1). NCBI lineage: Archaea > Methanobacteriati > Methanobacteriota > Methanobacteria > Methanobacteriales > Methanobacteriaceae > Methanosphaera > Methanosphaera sp. BMS. Next base: position 1,077,784 of record NZ_CP014213.1, read on the forward strand.
AAGCACATCAATGAACATCGAGAAAATGGATGCATTTGTGGAAATTACCACAGAAGACCTGACAGCGACAGCAGGCAGTCAAATCACCTTAACAGCAAGAGTAACAGACAATAATGGTGAACTGATTAACGGTCAGCTGGCATTCAAACTCGACGGCAACACACTTGAAGACAATGATGAAAAACTCATATTCGTAAATGTAATCGATGGAATCGCAACTTATGAATACACAATCCCAGGTGACATGCAAACAGGTTCATACACCTTAACGGCAGTATTTGAAAATACATACTATCAACGCTGCGATGACGTTAAAACATTGATAATAGAATAGAAATATTCTATTTAACATTTTTTTTTCTTTTATGCTGTCACTTTGACCATGACTTTCAAATAACTATATTTTGAATAATCATATCCAATAGTTAACTTAAACTGACATTAATATACTCTTTAGTATTTATTAAATACCAACCTAATCATTAACCATCCATCCAATAATATTCAATTCTAGCTTTAATTCATTTATGGCAATATTATATTCATTATTCATAATATACCCTAGAGCATATCTATCTTTTTTAATCATATTGAAAAAAAGAAGATTTAATACTGTTTTATTACATAATATATATCATAATGAAATTCACTTTAATTTTTATAAAAAATTAAAAAAAGAATAGTTCTGATTTGTAAATAGAAATTTTTTATAATTGAAAATAAAGTTATTATAAAAAATATAATGCAATATTACGAATTAAAAAATGATTTCATTATGTCTTTTGATTTAAATCAAAAAATAAAAACTATAGTTGATAAGAATGAATAAAAAATTAAAACATTCTTCGATATTTCTTTTATTTGCACTATTGTTGATATTGGCAAGTGGTATAACCACTGCAGCTGATGTTGATAATGATAACACAGATATATCGGACAATATAATAACAGAAACGGTTGATGACAGTGCTTCAAGCACACCACAAGCAACCGATAATAATAATAATATAGAGACGAAAACTATAAAAAAAGCAGATAGTTACGATACATATACAACAACTGCTTCTGAAAGTAATGGATTAGTAAAAGAGGATAAGAACCTGAAAACAAGTGTAAGAGAGGGTACTGTAACAGCAAACGCTTCAAGTGGATATGCGGGTGAAAAAGTTAACCTACACATAACTGCCGGTGGAACAGCACTTTCTTCTACAAGTTATACCTTTGTAGTAACTGTTAAATTAAATGATACACTATATTATACGGGAAATCATAAAGTTACTTCAGCAAGAAATGGAGATTTAACATGGACCGTTCCTGATGTAAATCCGGGTACATATACTCTTTACATGGAATGGAACTACAACAATGGTTTCCGTGGAGCTTACGGTACTACTCAATTTACAGTACTAAAGGATGCTCTGGAAACCAAAATATCAGAAGTTCCAACCGTTAGTGGCGAAGCAGGAAATACCATACTACCTATTACAGTAACTACTACAAATGGAGCAGCCATTACAGGTTCATCTACAATAACGGTTAAGGATGCGGATACTACACTTATAGAAGATTATTCAATAGAAAACGGTGTGGCAAATGTATCCGTTCCAACAACAAGAACAGGCGAATACGAGCTAACAGTAACCTTTGCCGGAAACGGGAATTATTCCGAATGTACCGGTACCATACCTGTCAGCGTATCAAAAGCAACTACGACATTAATTGTAGACCAGGACGATGAAGGTATCTATGAAGTAATTAATGTACTCAACAACACCCTTCTTACGGGTAAGTTAATTCAAACAAGCAACAATGCTACATTAAACAATAAGGAATTAACAATCAATATAGACGGCGTTGATTATATTGTTACCACAGATGATGAAGGTAAATTCATATACAAATACCCTGTAACTCAACTGGCCGAAAGCGTACCTGTATCTATCAAATTTGCAGGTGATGATTTATACATAGCCAGTGAAGAAATAAGCGGTACGTTTGACATTGAATCCCTTGATTGTCAAATAATACTTGATGAAGATCCATTATCAGAGGTCAATGAAACCACAACAATTTCAGGTAAAGTAACTGATAACTACAATAATCCAGTAAGCAACGCTGAAGTTAACCTTCAGATAACAGGTGTTGCCGATACCGTTACAGTTACAACGGATGAAGAAGGTAAATTCTCATATGATGTCGAATATAATGATGTACTTGAGGTAACAGTAACGGCATCCATGAAAAATCAGGCATTATATGAAGCAGAAACTGCAACCATGACATTCAATGTCGTTGTCGGTCCAAGAAGAACCAACCTAACAATTGAAACAGGTTTAGGTACTGAAACCACAATTGACATAGTTGATGTAACGCCATACTTCAACGAAGTAATAACCAACGGTACACTCATAGACATATTCAAAGAACCAGTAAGTGACGCCACAATAAAAATATTGATTAACGGCGAAGACTACTCACAAACAACAGATTCAGAAGGTAAATTCACATTAACATACAACGCAACAGAAGGATTAACCCCATACAACATAAGAGTAGAATTCGAGGGTAACGATGCATACAAGCCGGCAGGCGAAGTATACACCGGAACATTCAAAACCGAGGCATTCGACATAACAGTAACAGTCGATGAAAACTTCCCGGAAGAAATACTAATAGCAGATGAAGTAACAATAACGGGTAGTGCCACCCTTCAAAACCAGACACTTAAAAACAATGAAATAGTACTTACAATAGACGGCAAGAAATACACAACCACAACTGATGATGAAGGTAAATACTCATACACATATACCGTATTAAGAAACGGCGACATACCAGTAATAGCTAATGCAACATTTGCCAATGCAGATGTTAAAGTTGGTCAGTCAAGCTTCTTTGTAGCAAAACCGGCAGTAAACATCGACTTGGATACAACAGAGTTTACAACGAAGGTATACACAGGAATTACATTAAACGGTAGAATCTACATAGCTCAAAACGATACGCCAATTGAGGACAACTTAGACTTAAGAATCAACGGCAAATACTACAGCTTGGCAAGTGACGAGCAAGGAAACTTCAACTATGTATTCACGCCGGAACAGGCAGGAACATATGAAATAACCGTTTCATACGGAAATGTTCGATATGACGTTCAAGATGCCACGGCTCAGGTAAATGCAATACAAAGATCTGCCCAAATAGTAAACGATAAACTGCCTATAGCAGTAAAGGTAAATGACATCTATACTATATCAGGATCACTATTAGATGAAGACGACAGTCCAATAGCCAATGCTGAGGTAGTATTCAAGATTAACGATGAGACATTCACCAACACCACCGATGAAAACGGTCGCTATGCATACAACTATCAGACAACAAAAAAAGAGGACAATAACCAGTATGAAGTAAGTTACTCCGGTGACAACAATTACGTCTATGCCAAAAACTACGTCGGATCATTCTTTGACGTTGAAGCAGCATCAGCAGAGATTTCATTATATGCCGAGAATACATCAGTAAATGTAGCCACCACTCTAAGCGGTACGGTATCTGATAAAAACGACAACTACTTAAAGAACATTAATGTAGTAATCATTATTAAAAACAAGCAAATTCAAACAACGACAAACAATGAAGGAATGTTCACAGCAGAATATACTCCTACAAAAATCGGAGAACATGTCGTGAGAGCCACCATAGTCGACGACAACTACCTTGAAGAGTCAGTTGAAACAACGTTCAACTCAGAAAAGGTAGAGACCACAACTGTAATAAATACCGTTAGAGTAAATGAAAACCTTGAAGCTAACCTAACAGCCAGCATCATCGATTCAAACAACAACATAGTGCCAAGCGGTAAGTTAGTCTTCAAAATCAATGGAAAGACTATAAAAGATGAAAACAATAAGGTTTTCTACATAAAAATAGCAGATGGTCAGGCAGTACTTCCATATACATTCACACAGGATGACATCGACAACAATGTATCAATATCAGCAGTATTCAGTGGTTCAAGCAACTACTACTCATCAACAAGCCAGAAAACATACATCCTCTTTGATGATATGCACGAATCAACACTAACCACCAGTGATATAACCGTATATGCAGGAGAAACTGTAACATTCACCGCTAAAGTCACAGACTACGGAGAAAACATAAACGCGGGAAAAGTAGTATTCAAAATCAACGGTAAAACAATTAAGGATGAAAACAACAAGGTAATCTACTCACCGGTTGAAAACGGAATAGCATCATGCGAATACACAATACCAGAAACAATGAAGGCAAAAACATACAACATAACAGCAGTATTTACTGCAAGCCAGTACAACAGAACAGAAGCAAACGCCCAACTGGTAATTGAAAGTCTACCTGTTGATAATCAGACAGAAAGCAACGAAACCGTACCAGACAACTGGCATATCATCACAAACAGTAATGTTAACCAGTATATTACGGCCAGCGGATTATCTAGCTTAGTATCTCCTGGAGATACTCTGGATATTAGAGGTACAATCGATCAACAGCATTCACTCGTAATTAACAAGCCGATAAACATTGTTTCAACAACAAAAGATGCTGTCATAAACCTACACACCGTTGCAGGTAGCCTTATGGGTGAAGACCCTGGTAACTGTTTTGTCGTAAACAAAGCAGGTTCAGGCTCCAACATAAGCAGCCTATACCTATACAATACCGAATGCTGGATATTCAATACACATGATGTAGTACTACACAACATGACAATGTACGTTAAAGACCAGCGTGTAGGTAGCGGTGTAGGACAAACCGCAATCAGATACTCCGACAACATTACCCTAGATTCATGTTTCATCTACACCGAAAACAACGGTGGAAGTACATCCATGGCACTTACAGGAACAAGCAACATACTCATAAAAAACACCACAATACAGGGAGCATACGGTTCAGGTCAAGTCGGTAACATATTATACCTTGGAAACAGGTATAACACGGGTGACAAACCAGGTGACTTCACATTAGGCGTTGATACAAATATTACAATCGTAAACTCCACATTACTAGGTGATTGTAGAGGACCAATAACCGTATTGACATATTACGGTTCAGCAACCAACGTAACATTCATAAACAATACAATCGATGTTAATGGTAGCTATGGACAACTGGATACCGGATCAAACGGTATTGCTACAGGAAATAAATTCTATGGTGAAGGTAGTATGGTTGTAAGAGCAAATGCTCATGCATATGATAATGTATTCTATGGAAGTGGTACGACAACAGTATATGCAAACAGTAACCTCTACAACAATACCCTCAACAAATTAATCGTTGCAGGAACAAACCAGGTTATAGAACATAACACAATTAGTAGTGTTGAACTTGGATCAGGTAGTTATATGCCTGATAATTCAGTACTGGCATACAACAATATTACCGGCAGCATTAGCAGTAAAGGTTCTTCAAGAACAAAACTCAATAATAACATTACAATAAGAAACAACAATATCGGCGGTAGCATAACACTCACATACACAACAGCACACGTCATTGAAAACAACAACATGACCGGTACAATCAGTATAACCTCATACGCTGGAAATACGATAATCAGAAACAACACGATTATTACTACAAGCCAATATGCAGTTACTGTCGCAAATGCTTCAACCCAGGTAATAGACAATTACTTAGTATCCAACAACAACCAGTTATTCGGTAACTCTGCAGTTTCAGATACAACCCACAATGCAATCATTGCCAACAACAGCCCAGCTAGTGAATTCTACACTCATATAGTATTTGAGGAAGTCACAGGTATTGTTGGTGAAAACATAAATGTTGCCATGTACGTTACCAATGATAACGGTGAAAATACCGATGGTGCAATATGCCTGAAAGTCAATGATGAACTGTTGTATGATGAAGATGGAAACATTATCGTATTGGAAGTAGCTGGTGGATTTGCAATGCTTGATAACTACATCATACCTACCCAGTGGCTAAAATCCGATACCATATTAACAGCATTATTCACAAACGGAGTATACAGTATTAGCGAAAGCACTTCAATGAACATTGAGAAAATGGATGCATGCGTTGAAATTACCACCGAAGACCTAACTGTAGCAGCAGGCAGTCAAATCACATTATCAGCAAGAGTAACTGATAGTAACGGTGAAGCAATTAACGGTCAGCTGGCATTCAAACTCAACGGCAACACAATCGAAGACAATGATGAAAAACTCATATTCGTAGATGTGGTCGATGGAATCGCAACGTATGAATACACCTTACCAAGTGATATGACCTCTGGTACATACACTTTAACGGCTGTATTTGAAAACGCATACTATCTACGCAGTGATGACAGTAGAACTTTGACAATAGAATAGAGATATTCTATTTTCTTCTTATTTTTTTTCACTTTTATGACCTCCAATTAGGATACTATTTTTATATTACTTTAATACATCTGCCAACACAATCAAAATTTTAAAATATGTCAAGACATAAATATACTATCATATAATTAAATACTTTGAGTCTAATTACATGATTGAAGAATACAATACCGTTATAAAAAATCCGCGTAAGGTCATTACCCGTTATGCCTCATGTTATCCCAATATCTACAGGGTTGCCATGAGTTCACTGGGTTACCATATTATATATGATTACCTGAATGAACGTGAGGACATCTACTGCGAACGTGTTATCTACCCACAGACTAAGAGTATTGAAACCCGCACTTCCCTTTCAGAATTTGACATTGTCGGCTTTACCCTTCAGTTTGAACAGGATTACCTTAACATGATAGACATGTTAAAGCGTAGCGGCATACCCCTCTTATCAAAAGACCGAAAACCACATCATCCATTGGTCATTGCAGGCGGTCCATGTGCGGCTTCAAATCCGCTTCCCATATCCAATTTTGTAGATTTCTTCGCAGTCGGTGACGGTGAATTGATGCTTGATGAGATTGTTAATATAAGACAGGACACCAATAATCCAAGGGCTGACATATTTGACTTTCTGGAAGTGCCCGGCGTTTACATTCCAGGTCAGAAGGTAAAGCTTCAGCAGGTAAGAAATATGCAGAAGGCACATCGTCCAATCTATCAGATTGTTACAAAGACCGATAATCCAAAGTTTATGCCCGCTTTTGGTGATAATGCATTCCTACTTGAGGTTTCACGTGGATGCAGTCGTGGATGCAGGTTCTGTATGAGCGGTTGCATGTACCGTCCAAGACGTGAGGTAAAACTGGAGACACTGGTGGATACCGCCATTAAGACAAGACATGTAACGGGCCATGACAAGGTAGCGTTAATTGGTGAGGCCGTAAGTGACTACAGCAGAATTGAAGACTTATGCAGCATACTGTCCGAGGAGGGATTTCAGATAGCCACACCTTCCCTGAGGGTGGAAAGCGTGAGTGATGAACTGCTTGAAATCTTAAAGGATAGTGGTTTGAAGACAATTACCATAGCACCGGAGACCACACAGAATCAGAGATGGAAACTTAACAAGCCGATGAGTGATCATCAGATACATCATACGATTGACCGTGCCATTAACCTGAAGTTAAAGGTTAAGATGTACCTGTTGTTGGGTACACCCGGCGAGACAAAGGAGGACGTTCTGGAATTGGTTAACTTCATAAGGGGCATTACCAGTCGTGGCGTCAGGTACAATACCGTCAAGACCAGCGTTAATCCACTTATTCCAAAGCCGCATACGCCTTTGCAGTGGATGAAATTTGACTATGATGACCTCTTTGACAAGTTCAAGAAGTACAGTACCCGGCTTAAGTATTCACATAAGCAGGAAAATCTAAAGAAAGCCACCATGCAGTATGTATTGACCAATTCGGGCGGTGAATTAAATAAGTTGCTCATGATTGGTGACAGGATACAGTTTAAGGACTGGTATAAGCTGGCCGTTAACATAAACAATATCAAGCAAAACAGCGAGTATGCACTTCCATGGCACGAAATTGACGTGGGGGTAAGCAACAAGTTTCTAAGGGCCGAATATGACAGGGTTCAATCCGGCCAGATTACTCCATGGTGTGAGGAGGATGGCTGTCACGGATGTGGAGCCTGTATGTAATAAGATTAATCCATCAAACAACATCCCCCCCCCCTCCCTTTTAAATATGAAATTACTATTTTTAATCATCAATTCCATTTTATAATTTTTTTTAGATAATCATAAGCGATTGTTATAACAATGAATATACGGCAATCCTGGAAGTATTGAAATTAAAAGACATGTCCATTAACTCAATGCGTTCTAATTACAATTTTCAGTAGAATTATTAATATCAAAGAACAAAAATATTATTATAAAAATATATGGATGGTGAACTATGAATAATAAAAAAGTTATTTCCTTGTTCATATTTTGTTTAATCCTCATTGTAGGTGTTAGTGCAGTTTCAGCAAGTGACGCTAATCAAACAGATGATAATATGCAAGATACACTAACACAATCACATGAGGTTAATGAGGATATCAAGGATGTACAGGCAAGTAATTTAAATGATAATAAAGAAAAGAACATTAAAACGGCAACAAAAACTGTTTCAACATATAATCAACTTAAAACAGCCATGACTGCTGTTGATGACAATAAGATAATAAACATGCAGAAAGGTACATATGCCATTACAAGTCCCATTTCACTTACGGGTAAAATAGACAATATAACAATCAATGGTAACGGTGCAGTAATTGACGGTCAGAACAAGTATCAATTCCTGACGTTTAACGGTAAGAGAAACATTACGATAAATGACCTTACAATTAGAAATACCAAAGCTACCGATCAGGCTGCTGGTATTGCGATGACAGGAGTATCCAGTTTAAAGTTGAATAACGTTAACTTTACCCATAACGTTGCAGCAGGCAGAGGTGGAGCAATAACCAATAGGGGAGAATTAACCATCAACAACTGTGTATTCACACAAAATACCGCCCAGCAGGGTGGTGCCATATGGAGTACCGGTGAGTATGGTGGAAGCATGACCATTACAAACAGTAAATTCATAGCCAACAGTGACAGTACCAAAGCAGACTTTGATCGTACAGGCGTAATTTACATGTTAAATGGTGGAAGCATAACCATTACAAATAACGTATTTGAAAACAATGACGGCAGAGCAATCCACAACTTCCTAAAAACCAAGGCGACCATTACAAACAACATCTTTAAAAACTCAAGGATGAACGTTCCATCAGGTACCATTCGTGGATCTGTTATCGATAACTTTGAAGCTGACATGACCTTAAGCAACAATATATTTGACAATATTAACGCCACTGCCCAACAAGTTAACGGTGGATTAATATATTGTGAGATAGGTAATGTGAAAATTGAAAACAACATTTTCAAAAATGTCAACTCACAGTCAACAGGCCAAACCAATGGTGGAATCTTATTCAACAGGAATACGACAACACTTGTTAACAACAACACATTCAACAACAAGGATACATCAAATAAGGTAAACGGTGCAACTTTATACAACAACATCGGTACCATAACTGTTACAAACAACACATTCAATACAAACATTGCATCCAAAGGTGAAGTAAGGGGCAGCGTGTACAATGATATCAGTTCTGAAGGAAAAACCGTGATGAATGCCGGCGGTAATGACTTTGACAACGTTAAAGCTACAGGTTCCAAAATATACACCAAGGAGATATATAACCTTGGAACATTAAACAACATAACATATCCTACAAGATATCAGATTATAGTCAATGCTCCTAAGACAATAGCAACAGGTCAGACCGCCAAGATTAATATTACAGTTTTAAATAACCGCAACAAACCTGTAAATACTAATGTAATTCTTAAGGTTAACGGACTTACACAAAAAGATAAGACCGGAAATCCGATTATTGCCGTTAAAGATGGTAAGGCTACATATGATTTACCGCTTGCAGGTTACTCCGGTAAAACTTATAATATCAGCGTTCTCTGTACGGATACTAAAATCCTGAGAAGTGAAAATTCTACCAACATGACAGTTCTCAGAGGTCAATGTGTCCTTGATCCTATCACGGTTAACACAACAAGTGAAGGCATAATTACAATCAACAGGGTAATTAAGGATACCTATGGAAATGTCATCTCAGGAAATACCCAAGTGGCTATTAAGTTAGGTGACAGGACAGTTCTTACTACAAGAATATCCAATGGAGTACTCAACGTAAAAGTTAAGGTTCCATACCTTCCACCGGGTGAAAACAAGTTTAGAATCATTCTAGGTGAAAACTACAGGTATGAATCAAAAATCATAAACAATACGTTAAATATTCATAAACAAAATGTAACAGCAACAATAGCTCCTATTAAGGCTAAAGCTGGGGATAAAATTACGATTAAAACCACATTGCTAAATAGTGAAACAAAAACCAATGTCATTAGTGGTAAATTCTCATATAAATTGGATGCTAAGACCATCGTATCCAACACCACATTGGAAGTTAAGAATGGCATAGCTTTGATGGATTATACCTTACCAAATGACATAACGGCAGGTCTTCATTATATTACAATAGTATATGCTGGTAACACTCAATCAAATACATTAAGGTATGATGCTAAGGCATTGACCATAGAATAATCCCTCCCATTAATCTTTTTTTTTCAATCGATAATTTATTTAAACAACATCTTCCATCATTGCCGATATCTTAAGTTACAGGTCAATCTCATTTTTTAAAAAGTGTGTTCCTTATTCATTCATATTCCCTTTAAATTTAATAATCTATAAAAAGATAAATATATAATAATTATCAATTAATTAAAGAGGTTATTCATATGGATTATCAAGCAGACAGAGTAAAAAATATTAATCTTTCACAGGTACGTAAAATGTTTGAAATGGCAAGTCCCACGGCAATAAATCTGGCTCTTGGAGAGCCTGACTTTGATACGCCACCGCATATCATAGATGCTCTTAAGGATGCCCTGGACAATAATTACACCCATTACTCCCAGAATAAGGGAGAACCTGTTTTACGTGAATCAATCGCCAAGAAACTAAAAAAGGACAACAACATAAATGTTGACGGTGATGACGTTATAGTAACAGTTGGAGCAAGCGAAGCATTATATTCAAGCATCCAGGCATTGATTAATCCAAAAGATGATGTTTTAATACAGGATCCGGCATTCTTATCATACAGGGAGTGCATCACACTGGCCGGTGCCAATGCAATACCAGTCAAGTCAACATACGAGAATGAGTTTAAGACAAAGGTTGAGGATATAGAGGAGGCCATTACACCCAACACAAAGGCCATGATAATCAATTCCCCTTCAAATCCTACCGGGGCAGTTCTTGAAAAGGAGGATGTTAAATCAATAAGTGACTTTGCAACGGATAATGATATCATTATCTTCTCTGATGAGATATATGAAAAGATTATCTATGGCAGGAATCATTACAGCTTCCAATCATACTGTGACAATACTGTCACAATCAATGGTTTCAGTAAGGCTTATGCCATGACCGGTCTTCGTATCGGCTACTGTACATCACGGCCTGAAATAATGGAGGAGATTCTTAAGGTTCATCAGTATAACATTGCATGTGTTGATACGGCAACACAGATTGCCGCCAATGTAGCTCTTACATCCAGCCAGAAATGTGTAAGTGATATGACGGCTGAGTTTAGAAAAAGAAGGGATTTGGTTGTTAATTCATTGAATGATATGGGCCTTGACTGTCATATGCCTGATGGGGCTTTCTACGTATTCTTCCACCATGACAATCCTGAGGAGTTTGTAGAGAAGGCCGTCGGTGAAGATGTTATCATGGTCCCGGGTAGGGCTTTCGGTTCACAGGGTGAGAAATTCATAAGAATATCCTATGCTCAAAGTTATGAAAACCTCAAATTGGCTATGGAAAGATTGGAGAAAATTGTATAACTATCTAAAAAAGGGTATGGGTGGTTATAGTTTAGGATTACTTCCAATCCTTTAATTTTTTTAGTATTTCCTTTAATTTTTCTATTATCAGTAGGGAATTCTTTTCATTGTTTTCATATATGCTTATTTTTTCCTCGTATATTTCTACCAGTGGCAGGCACTCCTCGAAGAAGTCACTGTCCATGTACTGTGACCTGTAGAATTTAAGTGTTCTTTGGGTATTGTTTAAGTCACGTTTGTTCTTGATGATGTATTTTTCCAACACCTGTATTTCATCTAATGCATCCTGTTTGATTTGTACATAGTTTCGATAGACTTCATTTATATTGCTTTTGAAATATCGTGGCAGATCTTCAATTTCTATGTTGAAGTCATTACTGCTTTCCTGCAGGAACTTTACCAGATCATCATAAAATTTAGAGTATCCTTCTATTGCATCGGTTAATTCTTTTTCTTCTACATGTAATGTTTCTAACTCTTTATTTTCCTTTTTAATACGTTGCTGTACTTCTTTTTGAGCTTTGGATAAGAATTCTTTTTCTGCATTAGATGTCATAAATAATCCCACATTTATATCTGTTATTTAATAATTTATTTTAAATAGTATAAATGTTTTTTAGAGAAAAAACTGGAATGATAAACAGGATTAAAAAATTAGTTTGTAAAGTAAAAAGCGCCGAGACCGGGATTCGAACCCGGGTGGAGATCTCTCCAGTGGCTTAGCAGGCCACCGCCGTACCAGGCTGGGCCATCTCGACAATTGTAAAAATAAGTTAAATTCAAGTCTATATAATAATATCTATTTTATTACATTTAAATATTTCTATTTATAGCGGCATGTAATTGGATGGACATACCTCATAGAAATAGGTGATCTATAACCGTAACTCCACCCCGCTGATCCATAAACATCAGTTGTCCGAAACAGAGCTGCTTCTTTCCAGACCTGACCCATTCAGTCGATTAAAATAGTTTAACCCAACCCTCCAGTTGGATTCCCATTACCACTAATCCTATGGGGCGAAACTTCGACATTACAACTATAGGCCTATTAATATTTAATATGCCTCTCCAAAAACTTCGGTCGCTCCATATAGAGGATTTGAGCTTACAAGAGACCACTAACCTCCCAACCTAGCCTAATGTAATATATATTTTTTATCATTATTAAATGTTTTGTCTAAAATCACAATAACCCACATTTACCAAAGTGTCTTATTTAATAATCAAAAAGCAAATGACACCCTAAATTAAAAAATGGACAATATACACGAATATGAAATTTTAACATATGCATTAAAAAAGAAGCCTATTTTAATTATAAAAAACATAAATATATATTGTTTTAATATTGTGGAGTAATGTTTATATGAATAAAAAAGCAGTTATTGTACTTATAATATTACTACTGTTAGTAATTGCAGGCTTACTTTATATAACAAACATATATAAAATCGACTCGGAGATTCCTTATATAAATTCAAACCTTAACAAGGGAAATGAAGAATACAATAAGGCGGTTCTATCATTAAACAATAGACAATATCTTGATGCTCAAAAGAAATTCAACGATAGCCTATCATACTACTCCAATGCTAGGGAAAAAACGGATACTGCACTGCAAATAGCAGACAATAAGGAAGACACGGTACTTGTCGAATATTTAAATGCAACACTTATGGAACTGGACCTTAAAATCAGTGCCGTGAATGAAAATCTTGAGGGAATAAAGGTCAAAGACAACAGTTCATCAACAGCATACACGCATTATACAAATGCAAACAAAAACCTGCAAAACATAACCCAATATTCAGATAAACGAAGCCAATTAGAACAACAACACCCTGACAAATTTATATCAGGATAAGATAAATAACAACATTATTTATCTAAATAATAGGAGATTCATATATGAAAAATGATAAAAATACATATCACAGGCCAAACAATACAAAGCCAATAGTATATGTATTAAATCCTTCATGTCAAATAGAAGACCTTGAAATAGGAAGCAGTTATGAAGGAGTTATTACCAGAGTAGAAAAATATGGATTCTTTGTAAGCTTAAGCAAGAGTGTATATGGACTACTGAGAACAAGAAATCCTAAAGAAAAAGTAGGAGACAAAATCGTCGTAAGAGTAGCTGAAATCAAACCACACAAAGGCAAGATGGATGTAGACCTAACATACTCCAAGACAAGATACGGTGATAACTATGAAACAGTAAAAGTAAGACGCAACGTTAAACGTACACCAATCGGTGACTTATCAGAAAACAACATAGGACGTAACGTTGCCATTCAAGGTGAAATAATACAGATTCAACAGACCAGCGGACCTACAATATTTACCATACGTGACGAAAGTGACGTGACATGGGTAGCCGCATTCAATGAACCGGGTGTTAGAATGTATCCGGAACTGGAAGTGGACGATCTTGTAGAGGTACTGGGAGAAGTATCATTACACAGCGGTAAGATACAGATTGAATCAGAATTAATCGAAAAACTTGACAGTGATGAAGAAGAAAAACTAAGAAACATCATAGCAGAGGCAATCGATAAAAAAGCTCAACCGGAACATGTTGAATTTTTAGTTGAAAGTGAAATCCTTGATAAGCTAAGACCTAAAATGGAACTGGCAGCAAAAACAATTAGAAAAGCAATATTTGACGGTCGTTCAATACTTGTCAGACACCACTGGGATGCAGATGGAATATGTGCAGGACTGGCCGTAGAACACGCAGTACTACCACTGTTACGTGAAGAAAGCAACGACGCTGACGCCGAATGGCACTTCTTTAAACGTTCACCAAGTAAGGCACCATTCTATGAATTGGAAGATGTGGTAAAAGACCTGTCATTTGCACTTGAAGACCAGGAAAGACACGGACAAAAACTGCCACTATTAGTACTACTGGATAACGGTTCAACCGAAGAGGATGCAGCAGCACTGAGTCATTCCAAGGTATTTGGAATAGAATCCATCGTAGTGGACCATCACTACCCTGGAGAGGTAGAAGACGGACGAGCACTAATCGATGACTACGTGGACGTACACGTAAATCCATACCTCGTAGATGGAGACAGCCAACTGACAGCAGGGGCACTGGCCGTAGAGTTAGCCATAATGATAAACCCTGAAGTACGTGAAAAAATCAAACACATGCCCGCAATAGCAGCAATAGGAGATCATGCAGAATGTCATGAAGTAGACCAATACCTTGAAATTGCAGCTAAGGAAGGCTATGACCGTGATGATTTGGATAAAGTGGCAACATGTGTAGACTTCGAGTCATACTTCCTAAGATTCATGAACGGAAGAGGAATAATGAACGTATTATTCGGACTTGAAGATAAAGAACGTCAAAACAACCTATTGGATGTACTTATGAAAGAATCCGATAAACGGGTTGAAACACAGCTTAAAGCTGCAATGCCAAACGTTGAAACAATCAACTTTGACAATGGTATCCAGCTAAACCGTCTTGATGTTGAAAAATACGCACATAAATTCACATATCCTGCACCTGGTAAAACAACAGGTTACGTACACGACAAGATTGTACAAGAAAAAGGTGAAGACCAGCCAATAATGACACTGGCAAACGGACCTGACTTTGCAGTAATAAGGGCAACAGAGGTTATCAAGAATGACTTCGAGTTTAACCTAAACAATGTGATTGCAAAGATTCAGGAAGAGATTCCACAAGCCGGTGCTGACGGTGGAGGTCATGAAGTTGCAGGTTCCCTGAAATTCGTTGAAGGATTACAGGAAGAAGTACTTGCAATGTTTATAGAAGAGGTTAAAAACCTTAAAAGATAGTTTTTAATCCCCAATCAAATTTCTCTTTTTTAGGGAAAGATTGATAACTAAACCCTTTTTTTATTTCCACTTATTTTATAAATAATATTATAAAAGAATGATGTAATCCTTTTTTTTAAAAAATAATTTATTAACTTCTTTAAATAGTCATTTTTGTTAAAAAAAATAATCATGTGCTCTTTGATGATTTGAATATAATTGATATATGTTATAATGAATATTTTAACAAACAAACTGTTAAAATAATAAAAAGAGAAAAAAATATTTAAATAAAGAGATATTTTAAGTAAATTTGTTTAGTTATTGTTATTCCAATCCTTCAAGATATGTCTGACACATGTCTGTGAATGGACATTCTTCGTGCTGTGGATTAATCGGTTTGCATATATTTTGTCCAAACTGTACCATCAAGTCATTTAATGGCAGCCATAACTCCTGTGGAAGTATTTCACGCAGGACCTCCTCTGTCTCTTCAGGCTCTTTTGTATGTACCAGCCCCAACCTGTTTGAGATTCTGTGTACATGCACGTCCACCGGTATTGCATCCTTCTGAAAGCCGAATACCAGTACACAGTTAGCCGTTTTTCGTCCCACACCAGGAAGTTTAATGAGTTCTTCTACAGTATCTGGTACAACCCCCCCATATTCATCAAGGAGTATGTTGGATACCTCCTTTATACGTGCAGCCTTTACATTGTAGAAACCTGCCTGTCTTACAAGCTCTGCAATTTCATCCACTGGTGCATCGGCAACCTCCTCCATTGTAGGATATACGCTAAACAGGCTTTCTGTTGCCTTGTCAGTATTTTCATCCCGTGTTCGCTGGGACAATATTGTTCTTACAAGTACCTCATATGGTGTTGATTCCTCAAATGTACGTCTTGTGAATATTTCATTCAACTCATCTTCAATATACTTCATTTCATCCTCTGTAAAATCGCCAACCTGTTTATCATCTACCATAATTATCACACCATTATTTTGTTATTTCATCCATGACCTCTAGGAAGTTAGGAAATGAGACGTCATAGCATGATGCATCCTTGATTTTTACATCACCTATCTTAAGGCCAAGTACATAAAATGCCATCACCATACGGTGATCCATGTGGCTGTCCACAAAGCCACCTTTCGGAGTGCCTTTTATTATCAGTCCGTCACGCAATTCCTCAACATCCAATCCAACGTTTTTAAGTTCAATCGCACAGTTGTGTACACGGTCGGTTTCCTTAAAACGTGCATGCTCCACACCGGTAATCTTTGACGTACCAGCGGCTGCTGCCATGAGTACCGCCACAGTTGGCAAAAGATCCGGTGCATCAGATAAATCAACGTCAAATGCCTTTAAACATCCATCACTTTCTATTGTAACGGATGAATCGTCCCTTGTGACTTTTGTGCCCATCTTCTCGACAATAT
The DNA here is from genome assembly GCF_003268005.1 of Methanosphaera sp. BMS. Taxonomy (NCBI): domain Archaea; kingdom Methanobacteriati; phylum Methanobacteriota; class Methanobacteria; order Methanobacteriales; family Methanobacteriaceae; genus Methanosphaera; species Methanosphaera sp. BMS. Next base: position 1,094,974 of record NZ_CP014213.1, read on the forward strand.
CCAATATCAATTTATCGCCCTGCATTGAATTACTGTAAAGATTTCTGATAGTAATCTTCGATGGCAGGATGCTTGCTGCTGCTATCATGTATGAGGCTGATGAGTAGTCACCCTCTATGGTATAATCGGCACATTCATATTTTTGAGGTTCAATATAGTATGAGGAGTACTCAGGTACGTTGGTCGTATCATATTCAAATTCTATGCCGAACTTACTTATAACCGATAATGTCATGTTCACGTATGGCTTTGACACGAAGGTTCCACGCACATTGAGCGTAACTGGCTTCTTGGAATATGGTGCTGCCATTATTATCGATGAGATGAATTGACTGCTTACATCCCCCTTGATATCAGTCTCGCCGCCATCAAAGCCGCCCTTGACAATGATTGGTGGCGTACCGTTGCTCTGTGAGGATACTATTGTTACGCCAAGGTTTTCCAAGGCATCAATCAAGTCCTGCATCGGCCTTTTTCTAAGTGATTCATCCCCGGTAAATATCGTGTAATTTGCCCTTGGTGCAATAGCGGCTATACTGCTTAGGATACGTACACTTGTACCGCTGTTTTTAACATCCACAATATTTTCAGGTGTTCTGATGTAGCCTGCCGTTCCCTGAACTATACATTTATCAGGGTATCTTTGAAAGAGTGCCCCCAGTGCCTCACATGCCTCCAACGTAGCAAGCGTATCCTCACTGTAGAGTGGATCTCTTAACACTGACTCGCCCTCCGCCAGTGCCGCTGCTATGAATGCCCTGTGTGAATAACTCTTTGATGCCGGTGCCTTAATGCAACCTGATATTCTATCTACCTTTTCTACTTTTAAATCCATACTTTTACAACCTCAAAAATAATAATTGATTAAATATTTGTTATATTATAATTTATTCTAAGAAATTAATAATATTTTCAGATGGTGTGTAGGGGAATTTGAATTTTAATAGTAACAGTACGAAAAAAAATATGGAAAAAAAGTCCTTTTTATGAAAAAAATATTTATTTAAGAAAAATCATAAAGTCATTACTAATAGTTTTTAAAAACCCAAAACACCTCAATTTCCATAAATCATAAAAAGTATATATTTTTTTTTACATAGATATTATTAATTCTTGTTTGTTATAATCAGAAATTAGTGGATTTTTTCATTTTTTAAATTGCCATTAATTATTTTGGAGTAATCTATACCCATATCTCACTTGATTATGGTCATTCAAGATTTATATTTAATAATAAATTATAAAGAGATGAAAAAATTGGATTTAATTGATACGTTCTACGATAATAGGGATACTGTTGGTTATATATTATTTATAGCAAGCATACTCTTTTTATTGTATTTGTTTGTTAATCCGGCCAATGATTTGGTAATTCACATTGATGAACACTATACTCTTGGTTTGATTCAGCTTCCATTCGAGAATGCATGGAAGTTACTTGTTAGTGATGTTCATCCACCATTGTACTATCTTATACTGATGGCCGGCTGTGGAGTTTTAAATGTTCTTCATATCCCGTATGATGTTGTCTTTGTAACCAAGATGCTGTCCTTACTTCCATTGATATTAATATTGATTGTTGCCGTTACAAAGATTAGGCGTGACTATAATATTCTCACAATGGGAATATTTACATTTGCCATTACTACCATGAGTTCCTGTATGATTGAGTTTCTGACTGTTCGTATGTATGGTTGGGCTATGCTGTTTCTGTTGATGGCATTTATCTATTATGCGGAGATATTGAAGGATTCAAATAGAAAATCATGGATTTTATTTACAGTATTTACTGTCTTGTGTGCATATACACATTATTACCTGTTGTTTTCACTTGCAGTATTATATGTGTTATATCCGATCTATCTTTACTTCAATAAGGATATGGACTTGAAGGAAAACTTGAAAAAATGGGCGTTATCCATTGTAGCAGCATTCATACTATATCTTCCATGGTTTTTCACATTCATTAATCAGACACTCGTGACTAAAGATACTTATACTACCATGAAGTCAGTTACCATCGGTACTCAGATTAACTACTTTACATTCTTTATCTTAAAGCAGACATCCAAATTGACCGATGTGATAATCTTTAAAATACTCATTGCAGTATTCTTCATATTACTAGTATATCTATTGTTTATTCACCTGTTGGATTTCAAGAAGGATGAAAGCTTCTTTATATTCAGTGGTTTTGCAGTTTATGTCCTTTCAATATTAATTGGGGTTTTAATATTGACTTATACATTCAGACCACTTGATATCAGGTACATTTTACCTGCCATTGTGGTATTCTGGTTTGCCATAGCGGTTCTGTTGGGTAAGGTTAATACGAAGCTTTTACTTATAATTATGGTTCTTGCCATTGTTATGTTTGGTACGGTCGGTATTCTTATGACAAATGACAATTTTAATGCACATAACAAGGAAGCAAGTCAGGAAAAGAATGTCCTTTCCCAGATAAATAATGCAAATAGCGTTGTGATATATAACAGTTCATTCCATTATGACTGTTATCATTATACGTTGAACAATACCAAGGAGTACACGTTGAAGAAGTTAAACCTCCCATATGAAGAGAAGACATGTACATACGAGAATAACCTGACGAAGATACTTGAGGACAATCCTGATAAGGATGTCTATGTATGGCGTTTGGTAAACAATGAGAAGGACAAACAAGTACCTGATGGCATTGTAGCTGAAAAAGTTGTTAATAGGGGTAAGAATTGGCTGGTAAAGTTGGATTTCGACAATAATGAGGAAGAGCAAGTAACAGAGTAATATATGTTATACTCTTTCTTAAATCAATTTTTTAATTTGGGGTGTGTGAGTTGAATTTTGATATTCTTGAGGATTACAGGAATCATATCGGAAAGATATTATTTGCTATTAGCATTATCATTTTAGCGTATTTATTCCTTAATCCTGCGATGGGTTGCTATTTTAATATTGATGAACAGTTTACTTTGGCCATACTTAATCTTCCGTTTAATCAGGCATGGAAGCTGATAATCAATGATGTGCATCCACCATTATATTATCTGATTTTAATGGCTTTTAAGGGATTATTTAACACGTTACATGTATCTATTGACATGCTGTATCTTACAAAGCTATTGTCACTTTTACCGTTGGTTCTTTTGATGTTGATATCATGTACCAAAATCAGAAGGGAATATGGATGGCTGGCCTGCGGTGTTTTCATGTTTGGAATTACCGCCATGAACAATATTGGTGAAATATTTATCATCGGCAGGATGTACAGCTGGTCTGTGCTGTTTATGGTGATTGCATTTATTGCATATATGGGTGTTCTCAAGTCATCCAGCGTTAAGTCCTGGGTTCTGTTGACGGTATTTACAATATTGTGCATGTATACCCATTATATACTGGTATTTCCGCTTTTTATAATGTATTTGGCATACTTTATGTACATCAGCTATAATGATAAGTTAGATAAAAAGTCAGAAAAAAGAAAGGTAATCGCATCAATGGTAGTGTCCATACTTTGTTATATTCCATGGATTTTCACGTTGATTCGTCAGGTATCTGCCATTAACAGAACTTATATCCATACGGCAAAGTTAAGTGGAGACGTGCTTGTTAACTATTTGACCTGTTTTGTATTGCAGGATACAAGACAGCTGTTGGATCTGGTCTTCTGGAAGTTTCTGGTATTCGTACTTTTAATTCTGATTATCGTGGCATTTATCACTGAGATTAAAAACTTTAAAAATCATGAGGCATTTGCCATTTTCAGTGGAATTAATATATACATTTTCACGATACTTCTTGCATCATTCTTTGTAACGTTCATGTTCAAGGGAATTACGGTAAGATACTTTGTAGCTGTTATAGCAGTACTCTGGCTAGCCATAGCGATACTTTTAAGCAAAATCAAAAACTATAAAATACTGCTGGTGGCATTGATACTTATATTAGCTTTGGGTGTTCATGGAATCAATACAACAGTAAAGGATATAAATTATCATAATCAATTAGGCATAGAACAAAAGGATGTAATCGTTGACATCAACAAGCCGGACAATATCGTCATTTACAATGGTACATATAATACGTATCATTTCCTGTTAAACAATACAGAGGAGTATTCATTAAGGGATTATACGGGAGATAATGGCCCATCGTATATTGTTGAAGAGGATTTGGATGCAATCATGGATGACCATCCCGATATGAATGTTTATCTGGTAAGCGTACTTTATAATGTCAAGGATAATGATGTTAAAATCAATGACAACATTACAGCCACTAAGTTATCACAGCAGGGTAGAACGTACATCATGAAGTTAAACAAGAAAGCCCCAGCTGATGAAAACTCTACTGAGAATACTGGTGAAAACGAAACGATTTAAATGAAAAAAATAAACATTTTAACCTCCCTTAAACTTTTTTTATAGAATACTTTTAGAATTAAATGTAATTTATAATATATAGTATTTAGTAATTGATATGTTAGCTTTATAGCATCAGAGTGTATTACACATATTACAAATAAGTATTAATAGTATTACTTATTATATATAAAAGTATGAATAAAGAAGAGATAATGCAAAAATATAGAATAGAGAAATTAAAACCACACCATTATTTGGATGACTTTGACTGTGAAAAAAAGGGCTTGAATAAGTTTTTAAAAGAGGATGCACTGGAACAACAAGAAAACAATTTCAATGTAACATATCTTGCAATATATAATGACATTATCCTTGGATATTATAGTTTACTTGCCGATTATATCCACCTAAAAGAAGTTGATTTTTCATTAAATAAAGAATTTAAAAATGCTCCTGCCATAAAAATAGGAAGATTAGCCCGAGACATAGATTTCAAAGGATATGGACTTGGTGAGGAATTACTAGATAACATTTATAATCAAATATTAAAGTGTAAAAATGTATTTGGAATTAAATACATTACCGTGGATTCTTACGTTACAGCTCGTCATTTTTATAACAATAATCGTTTTTTATACATCAATAATGTAAATATAACCAAATTAAAGAAGGCAGAAAAAAGAAATCCAAACAGTACTGTGGTGATGTATAAAGATGTGAAGAAAATTTAATAAATAATTTCAACTTTTCTTCTGTTTTTTCTTCTTTGAATTAATTTAAGATCTTCTTCAGTAATCGGATCATCCATATGTTCAATAAATCGTTTTGCATCCTCCCCCTCCAGGATAGGCGTAGGTGCTATTTTATTGAATACCTGTTTTTTCATCATAATCACCCATTGCTTTGTTTATTATTAGTAATTAATATAATATTTATAAGTAATACTATTTATATGTACTATTATTAAGAACATGTATAAAAACCCAAATAGGAAAAACGAACATAACTAATCAAAAAGTAAATAATTACAAAACACATATACATTCTATAAATGTATTTTCCAATAGTAATTAGTTACTACATAAAATATTAAAAACAGAACAAAAATAACCGAATATTTTCCATATGAATTTGTTTTAATTAATCATAAAAATAAGGATTCAAATAGCAATTGCTAGAAGAAATTATCGATGAAAAAATGACACACATCAAATAGCACAAACTGACATACCTTCATATAAAAAAAATTTTAAAAAAAAATATTATTGAAGAACATCTTTAATAAGAGTATTCTTCATCTACTTTCGCATGTTTTTGATTTGAAATAGGTTCTGGATCCGGGGTAGGTTCTGGATTTGAAGTAGGTCCAGGTTCAGAATATGGTTCTGAATTGGAAGTATTTGATATATCGACAGTATCATTTGTATCGTTTTCCGGAACTTTAGGATTACTAATACTAAAGTCAATTACTGACAAGTTATTAGCATTTATCTTAATACTTCCAAGTACTTGTTTATCAGTACCATTTTCATATATGATACTGTAAGTGTAATTTGTTGAACCGTTTTCAGTTTGCTCCTGAGCTTCTCCTAAAGATAAATACTGTGAGTAATTATAGTTCTTACCGTCCAAGGTCTGTTGGGCTAACTGTCTGCATTCTGATTCTGAGTGCAGTGTGGTTTCTTCCTCCTGAACAAACAAGTCCAGCAACTCACCGGTATTACCATCATATGTAGCTTCCATAACTCCACTGTTTACATTAACGCCATATATCGTTTGATTGCCGGAGCTAAATCTGTTAATATCATACGTATCATTACCTGCCGGTGTTCTATGTTTGGCATACTCTGCCTTAGCCAGTTTCAGTATATCATCTTCTGATAGTTTAGCTTTAGCATCGGTCTTCTTATCCATATGACAATACCATACAGCATAAATTGTGTCAACACCCTTGCTAGGTAAGATATTACCATCAACTACCATATATAACTTATCAATAAATTTGTCATTCTCTATGATTGCTTCTACACCATAAACTGCTTTACCATTATCGAATTTGTATGGACCGTATACATTGACTTTTATATCCACATTTCCATATAAGTCCTTAAGTATCTTGGTGTAAGCTTCTTTTATTTGTGTTGGTGGTATAGTTGCATTTGTATCCTGATCTTTTTTAACTTTCTTATGATAATCTGCTATACTTACCTGCTGTATATCTGCAGAGGTGTTTAATGAGAGTATTGTAGTATCTCCATGTGCCCTAGGCTGAACATAGGACATATAACCATAAACAGATACAGATAAAATAGCTACAACGATTAAACCTATTATAATTTGTTTTCGCATTTATGTCACCTTAATTAACCCGTTAAATAAAATGATTGTAATTAAAAATATTTATTTAACTGTTAAATAAAGATATGTTTAAAGTAATATAAAAACATTTTATTCCCATATTTAAGAGATATACAATTATTTTAATAAAATCAAAGCGATTAAATTAGAGTTATTATTAAATACCCATTAGGTCTTAAAATAAAAAATAAACATCAGTTAATCTATAAAAACACATAATTGAGTAAAATCAGAATAAAGAGATTATGTTATATTATTAAAAATAAAAAATAGGTGAAATTAACTTATTAAAAGTTAATTATGTTAAAAAGAGTTTAATACTTGTTTACCTGTTCCTTAAGGTATGCTATGACATCATCTTTTACATCATCATGGGTTAAAGCCATGTCGATTGAGCTTTTAAGCCACTCTAATGTGTTACCTATGTCATATATTTTACCCTCAAATGTACATGCATACACATCATCCTGAGCATTTATTGCATCGGTTAATTGTATTTCTCCACCAACACCCTCAACAGTATTATCCAACTTGTCAAAGATATCCGCAGTTAATATGTAACGACCCGTTATTCCAAGATTGGATGGTGCATCCTCCAGTTTAGGCTTTTCAACCAGATTATTTACCTTGTAGGTATTTTCCTCTAATTGTGTTCCATCAACTATACCATATCTTTCGATTTTATATTCAGGCAGTTCTTCTATTGCTATAACAGAGCCACCATATTTATCATGAACATTCATCAATTGTTTTGTACATGGAACATCAGAGTAGGTAAATGTATCCCCTAAAAGTACTGCAAATGGCTCATTTCCAATATGCTTTTTAGCACATCTAACAGCATCCCCCAGACCTTTTTGTTTTTTCTGTCTGATATAATGGATATCTGCCATGTTTGTAATGTCCTGTACTTGTTTAAGGTAGTCTGTTTTACCTTTCTGTTCAAGATTATATTCTAGTTCGAATGACTTGTCAAAATGATCTTCTATTGTACGTTTTCCCTTACCTGTGATTATAAGTATGTCATCTATTCCAGAGTTAACTGCCTCTTCTACAACATATTGTATTGTAGGTTTACTATACACTGGTAACATTTCTTTAGGTTGTGCCTTAGTAGCAGGCAAAAATCTAGTACCAAATCCTGCTGCCGGTATAACCGCTTTCATGATTTAATTTCCCCCTATCATTATATAATTACTTAAATTATCATTATGTTTATTTTTATTTTCGTAGTTAATATACATTACTTAATATGTCCCTTACTTCATCCTCGTTAAATACTATAGGATTGTTGTCCATTCTACCACCAGTAAATGTTAATTTTATTATAACCGCAATTTCTTCTTCTTTAACATCAAAGGAGGATAACTTAAGTGTTTGAATATCCTTTGACACATTGTTTATCCAACAATCAATATCGGCTATTGAGTCAGCATTCCATGCATCCATGAATAAATCATAATCTTCAATGTAATCTTTATTTCTTTTTAATACTTCTGCAAGTGTGAGTGCTACCGCATATCCATGAGGAATACCATATAATAATGTTAATGGATAGCTTATGGAGTGACATGCAGTTGTACGTGTATTAGAGAATGCGAGTCCAGCGAAGAATGAACCCATATATACCTTTTTACGATATTCCAAGTTATTCATATCAGATAATACCTTCGGTAAATATTCAACGATTAATCTTATGGCATCACGAGATAGTACCTGGACTATTTTATTGGTAGATACAGACCAGTATGCTTCACATGCATGGCTTAATGCATCAAGAGCCGTGGATAATGTTAAGCTTTTGGGAAGGGTGAGTGTCAGTTCGGGTATTAACCAGGACTGTGTTGGATATAGGTAATCAGCGTCAATGGAATATTTTTTGGTATTGTCATAATCCCATATTGTAGCCCACTTGGTACAGTCAGAACCTGTACCTGCCGTTGTTGAGGATGCTATTATTGGTATGTAATTAGTGTTTTCCAAGTATTTTTTACTTGTTATTATATCCACTACTTCATCAACTGTTATGTTTCCATTGCCAGTGTATTCATATAACGCAGATATTGCCTTTGCAAAGTCAATGGATGTTCCTCCACCAATAGCTATAATAAGTTCTGGTTTTTGTTTGATTTGTTTGAAATAATCACATATTAAATGGGTATCAAGACTTTTCATACTCTCATCAAAGAGTGTGAATGTATCATTAACATTAGATAAAACATCCGTTAAATCATTATCCCTGATTAGTCTTTTACTGGCTATCAATACCACGTTATCCTTTGATAAATATTCTGTTAATGTATCTTTTAAGTCAGTAATACCATATTCATAGAATTTTATTGGAACATTATAAACCCAATCCATAACTCTTCCCCCTAGTTTTCTTGTAGTTTCTTCATGAATGCTTGCTTGTTTTCTATAGGTGTTGTTGTTGGTCTTCCAAGATTAGACCTTGAACCTATACTCACATCAACAATTAACAGTACCGGTCCTGTACTTGATAAGAACTCAGCTAAAACATCAGTTAATGATTCTTCACTGCAAGCATGGAATACCTTGTTATATCCGCAACTGATTGCAATACTTTCCACATCAACATTTCCCATTACTGTTGGAAGTCCACCCACTGTTTCATGTGCCTCGTTATTAAACAGTACATGATAATAATTTGCAGGTTTATTTGCTCCAACTAATGCCATTGAACCCATATGCATAAGCAGTGCTCCATCACCGTCAAAACATAATATTCGTCTATCTTTATGATTTAATGCTATGGATAAGGCTATACTTGATGAATGACCCATAGATCCGACAGTTAGAAAATCATTTGAATGTCCCTGGTTTAATTCTTCCCTGTATTCGAATAATTCACGGGATGCCTTACCCGTAGTTGATACTACCATATCATCAAGTGTTAAATTGTCAACTATTATCTTGATAGCATCTTCCCTTGATAAAGTATAGTCATTTGATTTGGTGGTTTTAAAGCTTTCAAATGCTCCTTTTGATACCACGTAAGCTATGCTGTCACCCTGTGCCAGTTTTTCTTTAAAGTTTTCTTCAAAGTATTTTCTAACATCATCCATTGTTGTATCCTTGGTTAAAATTTGACAGTTTACATCAAGCATTTCAAGTAAATCAGTTGTGATAGCTCCCTGCTTTACATGTTGTGGCTCGTCTTTAACTCCGGGCTCTCCACGCCATCCTACTACATAAACAACCGGTACATCATATACTTCCGGATGGGTTAAAGAGGTAATTGGATTAACGGCGTTTCCCAAACCGGAGTTTTGCATATATACAAGCCCATATTTACCTGTTGATAAGTGATAACCTGTTGCCAGTGCTACTGCATTTCCTTCATTTGCCGCGATTATATGTTTTTCACCAATGGAATATTTATCCTCAAGGTAATCACAGAATGCCTTTAACTGTGAATCCGGTACTCCCGTATAGAAACCCACACCACTTTCCTGTAGAAATTCTTCAAATTCTTTTACATTAATCATAGTTAATACATCCTTTTACTGCTTATTCATCAGGTATTAATGTCAATATTTTCTTAATTGATAGACATTTTTCATCCACTTCATGACAGCGGTTATTTTCAAGTATTGTCTCGGCTGTCTCCATCATGGCAGGATATGCACTTCTTATCAGGTGATTTGCATAAATTACAATATTTACTCCACGACGTGCAAATTCATCCTCATAAACCGTGTTGAATGAGGTAGGTACAACAACTAGTGGTAAATCCGGTGCAAATTCACGGAATTTCTCACAAAACTCAAATATCTCATCAGGTTCCTTTTCACGACTGTGTATCATGATTCCATCAGCACCTGCTTCAACATATGCCTTAGCACGAGTTATTGCATCATCCATTCCCTGTTTTAATATTAATGATTCGATTCTTGCAATTATCATGAATTCATCTGTAGTAAGTGCCTTTTTGGCGGATGATATTTTAAGTGCAAAGTGTTCTATTGTATCCTGGGTTTGTTCTACTTCCGTACCGAACAATGAGTTTTTCTTAAGTCCTATTTTGTCTTCGATTATGACAGCAGATACTCCTATACGTTCTAATGTTTTGACGTTGAAAACGAAGTGTTCTATTTCTCCACCAGTATCTCCATCAAGTATTATTGGTTTTGTTGTAACTTCCATTATCTCATCAATAGTGTTAAGACGGCTTGTCATGTCAACCAGTTCTATGTCAGGTTTTCCTTTTGCCGTACTATCGGTTAGACTGGATAGCCACATTGCATCAAATGTTTCTATCTTATCATCCTTAACTACCTTGGCGTTTTCTACTACAAGGGCACTTAGTCCGTTATGTGCTTCCATTACCTTAACGATTGGTTTGAGCTTGAGTAATTTTTTAAGTTTTACTCTCCTAACTTCTGGCATTGAAGATGTTTCATTAACTGCTTCGTTAAGTTTATCAACACTTACACCTTGAGTGTATGGTATTTCTATTAACTCCCCACCCCACTCTTTAAGTGTTTCTATTACTTTAGAACGAATGGAACTTTGATCATTACTTTGCCAGTCATCACCATGAACTACATAGTCCGGTTTTAATTTAAGTAAATTTTCAGTATAGTCCAGAGTGTTTTGAGCTATTACTTCATCAACTCCTTCTATGTTACTGATGATAAACTTACGTTCTTCAAAATCAAGTACTGGTAATCTTTTATATGTAGCAATTGCTTCATCTGTAAGTACTCCAACAGTTAAACTACCATATTCGCTTGCCTTTTTAATTAAATTAATATGTCCATGATGTAAAATATCAGCACTAATTGCTACATATACTTTTTTAGTCATTTGCATCACCTATCAATTCTTTATAATTATTCAAATCTTCAACTGTGTCTATTTCAGAACAATAATATCCTTTAACATCCATTGCATTAAGTCTTATTCTATCTGTTAATAATTCATTTAATGCTTCTTCAGCATATACATTGGTATTTCCTTCTTGACAATAATCGTGAATTTTATTTTTCCAAATCTTCCAATCATGTGCAGTTAATTTATATAAAGGCTGACAACTTAGAGCATCCTCCCCAAAGTATTTGACGCTGATTTTTTCTACTGCATTCTCAACTACTTTTGCTTTGAAATCCTTTTCAGGTATATTAACGCTACTATCTACAACTACACTTGATACACTTGAAGAAACAATCATTTCAAGAACCTCCTCATCAAATACTAAATCCCCATGTAACAGTAACGTATCCTCATCAAAATCATTAATATAATCTATTGATTTAATATAGTTGGTTGAAGAGTATTCAGGATTGTGAACAAAAGTAAAATTTAAATCCGAAAAGTTTTCCATAATATATTCTTCAAGTACTTCATTTAAGTAGCCTGTAGTGATTATAAATTCATCAATATCATATTTTCTTAATAACTTCATTGCTTTTGAAAAAATTGTATCCTTATTGGTTATTTGTACCATTGATTTTGGATTGTTAGCAGTATATTCTTTTAATCTTGAACCTACTCCTGAATTTAAAATAATTGCCTTCATAATATTACATCCTTTAGTATATTGCAAAAATAGAAAAAATATTCGAAAAAAAAGAGATTTGAATAAAGTACATTTATTGTTGTACTTCAAGTAATACTTGATATTCTTCTGTTTTAAGAATATCCACTACTTCACCAGTTTTACTAACCAGTTCTGATTCTGTGGTGATGTGTTCATCAGTAAATGCTACATTGTCTACCTGTACTTCGCCATTTTCTGCAAGTATTTTTGCTATTTCTTCAGGATTTGTGTTTGCTATATAGTCAATAATTTTTTTAGCATCCTGTTTAAATACCGGTCCGACTTTACTCATTACCGGTTCTACTTTGGTTACTTTTTCATGTAAATCAGGACTTCCTGATTGAACCAGGATATTCTCCACCTTGTTAGTATTTTTAATATCATCCACTGATTTTTCTATTACATCCACATCATCGGTGTAGATGTTTACAGTATTTAATAATTGATTTAATGGTATTCCGTGTGATGATTTGTATCTTCTGAGTTCATCGATAATATCTATTGCATAGTCTCCTATTTGTTCTGCTTCATCACTAATTAAGTCTTCATCAATTTCAGGCCATCCACCAATATGTAATTCCAGGGATTCATTTCCAAGATATCCATTTACCATATCTGCAAAGAATGGTGTTATTGGAGCCATTAGTTTAAGTACAGTTTCTATTACATTTTTAAGTACATATTTAGCATCGGCTGTTGAGTCCACTTCATCATATAGACGGTATTTTACCGCTTCAATGTATTCATCACAGAAGTCATGCCATACGAAGTTGTATATTGCTTGTTCTGCTTTGGCAAAGTTATATTCTTCATAGGCCTCTGTGACTATCTTGTTTAGTCTGTTGAGTTTTGACAATATCCATTTATCGATGATGTTATCTCCACTTAATGAATCGGCTACATCACCACCGAGGTTCATGTTGATGAATCTGAATGCATTCCAGAATTTTCTGAGGAACTTATATGCATGTTTTATGTCTTTCCATGCAAATGGTACGTCTGAACCTGGTACACTGTTAGCACTCCATAGTCTTAGTGCATCTGCACCGTACTCTGTAATTACTTCCTCAGGTGCTATTACATTTCCAAGGGACTTACTCATTTTATGTCCGTCTTCACCGAATACCATACCGTTTATTACTAATTCATCGAATGGTTTTTCGCCTGTTAATGCATAACATCTTAAAATGGTATAGAATGCCCACGTACGTATAATGTCGTGTCCTTGTGGTCTGAGTGTTGACGGATATACATTTTCCCATCCAGGCTTTGGCCAGTCTGCCACGGTTAGTGGTGTGATTGAACTGTCCATCCATGTATCCAGCACATCCTCCTCTGCTGTAAACGATGCACATCCACAGCTGCATGCATGGTCCGGCTGGTCTATTGTTGGATCGACCGGTAGTTGTTCTTTGCTTGGAAGTACTACTTCATGACATTCATCACAGTACCATACTGGTATAGGCGTTGCGAATATTCTTTGTCTTGATATACACCAGTCCCAGTCCATGGAGTTAGCCCAATTTTCAAGTCTTATGTACATATGATCAGGAATCCATCTCATGCTGGATGCCTGTTTTATGATGTCATCAGTCATCTGCTTTACCGCTACAAACCATTGTTTTTTGGTCATGATTTCTATTGGTGTTTTACATCTCCAACATAATCCCACATTCTGGTCTACATCTTCCTGTTTTGTTAGATATCCTTCAGATTTTAAGTCATCAATAATTGCTTTACGGCATTCTTTGATTTCCATCCCAGAATATTTGCCGGCAACATCAAGCATGTGTCCATCTTCACTTATTGCATCAATTACATCCAAATCATATCGGGTAACCCATTCAACGTCGGTTTTATCCCCGAATGTACAGATCATTACTACCCCTGTACCATATTCAGGGTCTACTGAGTCGTCGGTGATGATTTTTACTTCACGTTCATATATTGGAAGTGTAACTGTTTTTCCATGAAGATTAGTATAACGTTCATCATCGGGATGCACAACTACTGCTACACATGCACATAAAAGTTCAGGCCTTGTTGTAGCTATTGTAGCATACCCGTCACCTTCGGTAGCTGGGAAGTTAACATAGTTTAGCTTTGTAGTGTTATCCTTATATTCTACTTCTGCAAATGCTATGGCAGTTTCACAACGTGGACACCAGTTGATTGGGTGGATGTCCTGATAGATCATGTCCTTATCATATAATTCCAGGAAGGACAATTGGGTTCTGTACTTGTTTTCCGGTAGCATTGTAATGTATTCGTGACTCCAGTCCTGTGAGTAACCCATACTTAGCATCTGTTTTCTCATTTTTTCTATGTTGTCATGGGTTAGGTCAATACAGTATTCCCTGAATTTTTCTCTTGATACGTCATTTTTCTTGATGCCATGAATTTCCTCCACTTTTACCTCTGTTGGAAGTCCATGACAGTCCCATCCCTGCGGAAACAGCACATCGAAATTGTTCATACGTTTGAAACGTGCAATAATATCCATGTATACCCAGTTTAGAACATGTCCCATGTGTAGTTTTCCTGTTGGGTATGGTGGTGGGGTATCTATGATATAGGTAGGTTTTGTCCCATCACCAATAAAACGATATGTGTTGTCTTTTTGCCATAAATCCTGTAATTCTTCTTCCATTGATTGATCATAATCCTTTGGAATTTCTTTATTGGTCATATGATATCTAACTCCATTAACTCTTTTAATAAATACTGATAATCATTATTTCTATAATATTTTTAGAATAACATCATAGCTTATGTTATTATATTTATATAAACATGAATATAATTTTATGTAAGAGGTGATTGAAAATACAATAAACAACAATGTTAATAGATGAATTAAAAAAAATTTTATGTATTGTAAAAAAAATCAATGCTGTCAAGTTAAGATTTTTACTTATTTTTATACCTTAGTTTACTTATTCTAACCAATATTTACTTTAATTTTACTTAATTCCATAGCATATTTAATTATATTAAATATTATAAGTGTTTATTTTATTTAAGCTTATTTTAAGAATAAATTATAGTTTAATTTATATATTACTTATTATATATTATTATTTAGTAAATTCACATTGTGTTTATATTTGTTTTTTATTATTGTTTTGTGTGGATTTGAGTAATAGTATTTTGATGGTAATTATGTTTTTATGTAATCATTTGTTGGATAATTTAGGAAATTTTAATAATTATGTTTGTGAAAAATATATATTAGGAGAAAATAATTTTGTTCGTAATCGTAAGTTGCCTCAGGAATGTATTATGAAATATGTTCCATGGAATCGTGGACGTACAACTGCATTAGAGGCCTTGTATTTTATGGAAGAATTTTGGGGTGAAATGGATATGGATGTGTCTAAACAGGCTATTTCTGAAAGAAGGATGATTATTGACCCACAGGCATATATTGATATGAATGGTGATTTATTAAAAAGAATATATACGGAACCCGAATTAAAAACATTTAAAGGTTATTATTTAGCAGCTCATGATGGTTCTATATTTGATTTGCCGAATTATCCTACTATCCGTGAAGATTTTGGTATTGAAGATAATATTGATCATTCCAAACATACGGCTACTGCCAGAGTATCTACAATGGTTGATGTACTAAATGAATTTATTTTAAGTTCTACCATTACCAGCAGAAAGTCTGGTGAACCTGATCTTGCCATTGACCATTTAGAAGATGTTAAAGATAAGATTAACATTCAAAAAACAATATCAATATGTGATAGAGGTTATGGTTCAAAAAAACTAATGTTAAAAATAATGCAACTAAATTCATATTTCGTAATACGACTAAAAAAAGACACATTCATAGATCAAAGATATAAAATGACTACTGATGATGAAATAATTGAAGTACCACTAACTAAATCATTCATAAAAACAATACAAGACGAAAAATTAAGAAACTATGCAAACAAAGAACAAAAACTCAAAATAAGAATAATAAACATAAAATTACCAACCGGAGAAATAGAAACACTAGCAACCAATGTATTCGATAAAACAATGACAATACAAGATTTTAAAGAAATATACAACAAAAGATGGACAATAGAAACCAACTACGACAAACTAAAAAACAAATTAGAAACAGAAAACTTCTCCGGCCGCAGAAAAATAATCATAGAACAAGACTTCTACTCAGACGTATATGTATTTAACATAGCAACAGTAATCAAACATGATGCAAATCAACAAATAACACGACAACCCCGAAAAAACAACAAACACCAATACAAAGAATACTCATCAAACTTCAACATAGCAGTAGGACTAGTAAAAAAAGAATTACTTAACTTACTAAATCCTGATGAAGAAAAACAACAACAAGCAATACAAAAAATATTCAAAATACTACAAAAAAACCTAATACCCATAAAAGAAGAAACCAAAACAACAACCCGAGAACCAGTAGACTACGGACACAAATTCAACGACAACAACAAAAGATCATTCTAAAAAAAAAACACAATACAAAAAAATTTCACATAAAAACTATCTTAACTTGACAGCATTGAAAAAAAATAACAAAAACGGAAATTTTTAGATATAAATAAAAAATATATATTATAACTAAATTTCAGATAAAAAAATAAATACAATCACATAAATATAAATTCAAAAAACATACTTTTCTTATTTTAGAAAATTTCTAATAAATACCATTATCTTATCAAGTTCTTTATTGGAATTTCGAACCTTACGTAGTTTACAATTGAAATGCATATATTCCTTTGGTATATCCTTTTTAGAAAATATTTTATTATTCATTTCAAAATAGTATTTATCAGAATTTCCATTAACAATTTTTTGCATAACATTGAAAAAATTGTGATAATACTCATGATTATAATGAACTAAGCTTTTTCCCCAAATATGATTTTCATCACCAGTAACATCACTAGTTAAATCAACAAATATAACATCAAAATTTGATAAAATATACTGTTCAATCATGTCAATCATTGGGTTGAACTTAAGCAATCGTTTAGTGTATAATGGTTCAACATAATAATCGCCATTTTTATCTTTGATTACATCAATTATCTTGACCTTATTTAGAATTACCTTCAAATTAGGATAATTTTCTTGTAAATAAGTAAAAAATTTATCACAACAATTTGTCCATAAAACATAATATTCATAAGGATTTACATTAAAAGATACTTCTTTTTTTTCTTTAAGATTTTTGAAAAAGTTAGTATTCAGATAATCCCAGTTATTATTAGAAATAATACCTTTATCAGTAAATAAAACACCAAAAATAAGATCAAAATATAAATCAAGAATTAAATAATCAATATCCTCATTTAATTCACTTAGGAAATTCTTTCTTAAATCATTTCGTAAAACATTTGTACTGAATCTATGTTGAGGTGTATCTGGTACTATTCTTATTTCATCTTCCGAAAAATCAATAGCATCTTGCATAATACTTATTAATGATAATCTAAGTTGTACAGGATATAATTCAAAATAATCTTTATAATCTTCATTATATGCCGATCTAAAAATATCCATAGATACACATGAACCAAATATTGCTAATTTAGATTTCATTAAAATTCACCATGAACTGAATTAAATAATTATATCATCTATTATATTTTATATTATTATATCTGTAAATTATTATTAATAATTATTTGAGAATTATAAATTCAAATATTAACGATATTGGAATATTTTTAAACCCGTTAGTTATTTATCATTTAAAAATAATCATATATTAACTATAAGTAAATCAGGTTATGCATGGATAATATTTTATAGTTAAACATCATTAGAGAATGCGAGATTCTTAGGTTCTTGAAATTTTATATTTCAAAGTACCTTCTATCCTCTTAGTTCCTAATCTTCATGAATTAATTTTTTTAATATTTATTAATAGTTATTCTTTAGGAATAAATATGTATAGTATAAACATATTAATAATAAAAATCACAAATAAATTATTAGAATATAAATGGGTGTGATATTATAAATAAAAAATATTTTGGAATTATATTAATAGTTTTAATATTATTAATTTTAGGTGCATTTATTTTAACCAATAATTCACAAGAAAAAATTAAGATTAGAACTTCATCCATTACATTACCTGATGGATTTATTGTTAGTAACTCTTCAGAATATGGTGTTACTATAAAAAATAACAGTACTGAAATTGGAATTTATGAACATTCTAAAAATAAAAAACTTAATGAACTTGAAAATAATATTAAAGATATAAATAAAGGCTATGAAATTAAAAACAATACTACAACCATTAATAATTATCCCGTGAAAACTTTTAAAATAATCAAAGGTAATAAAACTTTTAAAACCCATTATCTTTTTGAAAAAAATAGTAAAAATTATGAGATTATTGTTAAGGGAGCGGGAAATAATTCTGTTTTAGAGAATATTATATCTCAATTATAAAAAAAATTCAATTACATTTTTTTATTTTTTTGAAACGTGACAATTTAATTATTTGAGATTAATACTTTAAAGTCACAGATTTTAATTTTAATTTTTTATCTTTTTTATTAAAAATTAATATTTATTGCTATTTTATTATGAATTATATTTTTATCATTTTTCTACCCATAATAATTTTATTTTGATGATTTTTTTTAAAGTGTTATTTCTTATTTATAATTATTAACTCCTTTACAAACAACAATAATAATTATGTACCGATTATATGTTAAAATGTTGTTTTACTATTACGAACCAATATTTTTATTTCCATTCATACCCATACTATCTAAATGAGTTAAATCCTCGTTATGTCCAAGTTAATTATTTCATGAAAAAATTTCTTCAAATTAAATAGTTACATTCCACATTTGAATACAAGGATGTGTGAAAACTTGTGCTGAAAACTAGTTAAAAAGATAAAGACAATATTTTCAAGAGCAATAGCTTCAAACTTCTTCTAATGCAAATGGAATTTACAATTTAACATATAAAAACATAATCATCACAGCAGGATATACCTTTTGATGTGGTTTATCACTATAGAAATCAATTTCACTAAGTTATACAATTAATATATATTTGACAAAAAACTAATAGAATAATTGCAATCCATTTATTATATCAATTGGTTATAAAAAAAAACTTTATCCAATAGAGACTTTAAAAAACAAGAAAAATTGTAATAAAAATATTTAAATAGAGATTAATCTAATCTATTAATCAAAATCATAAATACGCAATATACGAGTACCTGTAATTTTTTCAAATGAATAGTCCCTATCACTAGCCCAAAAGTCAATTACCCTTTCATCAATCATATGATGATCCCTATTTTGAGGCCTGAACCATTTATAAGGTAATGTGATAATAGCTCGTTTAGACATTCTTTCAAATTCATTGAATATTTTTACTTGTTGTCCCCTTAATCCAAAATGTTCCAATACCTGACATGCAATAATCAAATCATATTCCTTATCTTTAACAGGATAAGGTACTTTTGAACAATCATGTGCAATAAACTTACCTATTTCATATGGATAATATTTCGTGAACTTGTCTGATATATCCATGACATCTTCTCCACGTACTAACGGAGATTTGTATGGTCCTAATTCTAATATCTTTTCAACATCATCCATTTGAATAACATGTTCAATCACTTCATTAAAATATTCCCATCTATTTTTATAATAAGAATCATTTTTCAACAATTTTTCATTGAAAATTCTTTGATTCATCACCCTTGATTCTATTGATTTTGCTGGGAAAATTTCCCTGTTCTCTTTTTTTCCAAATAAAACATAATGAATCAAAGGATTAATACCTGTTAATTTAACATCATGATAATTTTCAAGATATGCATATGTACTGAATTTTTTTGATGGATTTTTTCCTTCAAGATATCCTATTTGAAGGTAATGATTCAATGGTTTGAGTTCAGAATTAAAATCAGAAAACTGTTGAACATAATACTCTTCATCAAATAATTCATTTATCATAATTTTTGAATATATTTCTTCGTTAAAATTCATATTATCACCCTAATAATTATTAATAAAATTCTTGATTATGTACCTATATCCCAGCTGTTCAAGTAATCTTTTTGTTCGGCGGTCAATTCATCTATTTCTATATTCATGGATTTAAGTTTAAGTTTTGCTACTTCCACGTCTACTTCATCTCTTGTTTTATATACTCCAGGTTGCATGTCTTCTTCAAGTATACGTTTTGCTGACAGTGCCTGCATTGCAAAGCTTAAATCCATTATTTCAGCCGGATGTCCCTGGCCGTGTTCTCCTGCAAGGTTAACAAGTCTTCCGCCTGCAAGCAGGTACACGTTTCTTCCGTCTTTTAGCGTGTAGGATTCGATGTCCGGTTTTATTGTTTCCTTTTCCCGGGTATATTTAAGTAGGTCTTCTTCGTTTATTTCCACATTGAAGTGTCCTGCATTTGCCAGCATACATCCGTCTTTGACGTATTCAAAGTCGTCGCCGGAGATTATGTCTCGGTTTCCGGTGGCGGTTACGACAATATCGGCCTCTTTGAGGGCTTGTTTTACCGTCATTACACGGTATCCATCCATCCTTGCCTCTAGGGCTCTGATTGGATCTACTTCCGTGACTATCACATTTGCTCCAAGTCCGTCTGCCCGCATTGCGATTCCTCTTCCGCACCATCCGTATCCGCATACTACTACTGTTTGACCGGCGATTACTGAGTTGGTCGTACCCATTATTGAATCGAATGTTGATTGGCCTGTTCCATATCTGTTGTCAAATAGGTATTTCATGTATGAATCGTTTACTGCCATGACTGGTATTTTAAGTGCTTTGTCCTGGTGCATTGCTTTAAGTCTGTGTATACCTGTGGTTGTTTCTTCACATCCTCCCCGTAGTTTTTCGAGTAGTTCAGGTCTTTCTTTGTGTATTAGGAATATTAGGTCTGCACCGTCATCTATGACAATGTCCGGTTCATAGTCCAATACCTTGTTCAGGTGTTCATAGTATTCCTCGTTTGTTTGGCCGGTCCAGCCGTACATGTTCAGTCCGAGTTTTGCACCCGCCGCGGTTGCATCATCTTGTGTTGAAAGTGGATTACATCCTGTCATCACGACTTCTGCTCCACCTGCCTGTAGAGTCAGACCGAGATTTATCGTTTTTGGTTCCAGGTGTAGACATGATCCTATTGTTATTCCCTCAAATGGTTTAGTTTCTTCAAAGTCTTTTTTGATACTTTCAAGTATGGGCATGTGTCTTTGTACCCATTTAATCTTTTTTTCTCCCAATGGAGCTAAATTAATATCTTTAATATCATAGGCCATAATTATGTCTCCCTCAAAATGTTCTTAGTTTTCCTTCAAGCATGAAATCTTTGATATCTGTGATGTTTTTTAACCATTTGTCAATGATTATTGCTACATCTTCTTCCACATCTTCGATTTCATATCCTTCTTTTGTTTGTATGTGTGCTGTTGCGGTTCTTGGTTGGTCGATTGGTTTTCCTATTTGACTTAAGATTATCATGTCAATGTCCTGTACACCTTCTATCTCACTTACTACTTCTTTTGTTATTTCGTTTGATAATAGGTTGTATATTTTTCCTACGTGGTTGATTGGATTTTTACCACTGGTTGCTTCCATAGACATTGGTCTATTTGGTGTTATTAATCCATTTGCACGATTTCCACGACCTACTGATCCATCATCCCCCATTTCTGCACTTGTACCTGTTACTGTTAAGTAGTAACCTGATTCATCTTTCTTACTTTCATCATCAGCTGTGTTGATGAGTGTGTCTACAGAGTAATTTGTTGTTTTTGCTGCTAAATCCTTAATTATTTCATTTAATTCCGCTTTCATGTTTAGGTATGCATCTACGTCATCAACATATTTTGAAACGAATGCTGCCGCAATTGTAAGTGTTATGTTATCTTTTTCACGTAAACCCATTACCTTGATATCTTCTCCTATATGAGGATATTGCTTTTTAAAGTCCCTACTGTTGAGTAATTCCTCTGTTTTAAGAACAAGATTTTCTGTCTGTGATAATGGTGCAAATCCTACACCAAATGATGTATCATTTGATGATGGTATTTGGTTCGTTCTTTGGAATACATCACGTAAGTCAGCGGATCCCTGTCCTATTTTACATTCCACTACTGTTCCATGTTCAACATCCAAGTTTATTATTGTATCTTTTAAAAAACCCTTCGCGGCTTCTATTGCTATGGTATCTACACCTACTTTGTGTGTTTCCCCATCTGGTAGTGTAAATTCTTTTGCTGCCCTACCTGTAAGTAATATTTCAATAGGTTTTATAATCTGGCCACCACCAAATTTTGGATCCGATTCACCCGCCGTAATCTGTACTTCATCAGTGTTATGGTGTAACACATGCCCGGCCTTTTTTTTGTATGTTTGTGATAGTATGCGGCTAACTGACTCTGCTATACCATCACTAATACTATCAGGATGTCCTATTCCTTTTCTTTCAACAATTTCAATTTCATTTTGTTCAATTGGTTTTTGAATTGCTTTTTCTATTTTAATATTACGCATTAATACAGCCCCATTTTTTGAAAAAAAAAGTTATATTAATATTTCTTGAATTAAAAAAAAATATTATAATATGTTATAATTATCTTTAAATAAAAAAATATTTAAATTCTTTGGAAAACATATCGACAAAATTATTTTAGTAAGATATTCTTCTTTTTTTCAAAATCAAATATAATAGTTATTTCTTGAAAATATCCATATTAGATTAAAAAATTAATTTATACATCTGAAAAAAAATTCCCTAAGAAAGATTATCTTAAATAAATAAGATTTTGTATAATTATATTTAATAATAAATTTAACTAATAAGTCAATGTATTTATTTTATAACAGACAAAAATAATAATAGATAAGTTCTTTGAAACAAATACGATAAACAGATGATTTTATGGTCAACGTGAATATTTCAATAATAATTTATGTACTGAATAATAAAGAAAAACTATTAGAATGCTTAAATAGTATTTTAATCCAAGAGTATAATAATTTAGAAGTTATTTGTGTAGTTAAAGATTTAAATTTAGTATCTCCAGAAATAAAAAATTTTTTATCAAACAATGAATCATTTAAGTTAGTTTATAATCCTTCTTGTGACAGCAAAGATTCTTTGAAAAAAGAAGGTTTTAAATATTCTAAAGGTGAATATGTGATGTTTATAGAACCTAATGAATGGTTAAGTAAAAATTCATTAGATACTTTTCATAACATATCCAAGGACAATCATGTTGATTTAATATTATGTGATTGTTTTTTTTATAATGAAAATCATGGATTATTTGATTCAAATACACAGAAAATTCCATACAATAAACTTTTTAATTATTCAGAAGTTAATCATAAATTCATTTTTGAAAACATATCTTACTGTGGAAAATTTATTAAAAAAAGCATTATCACCAAATTTCTTAAAATGGGAACTGCCACATTTTCAGAGGTATTTTTAACTTTAGTTGGTTTTTTTGAATCAGAAAACATGTATTATCTGGATAATTCCTATTATAATAAACATTTGAATTTAATCAATGAAAATGATATGAGTATATCTTGTGAAAATATTAAAACTGTTCAATATTTAATTGAATACTTTTTGGATAATACCACAATATTAAAAAGTTATGCGAAAAATATCTTTCAATTAATATTTGAAATAATTAAAAATAGTTTTTTGAAAACTAACGATAGAAAAAAAACTTTTGAAGAAATAAAGAATTTATTTGACTATATGCTATCAGTAAACTTAATGGATACATTTAAAGTAAACATCAACAGTGAAAATTTAAAATTCATATCTTTTATTGAACACTCATCTAATTATGATAATTACAAAGAAAACATAACTAAACAGGAACATCTCTTAGGTAAAAACTATTTGTTTTCCATAATTGTTACAGCACATAATTCTGAAAAAGAAAACATAATCCGATTGTTTAACTCAATTAAAAATCAAAACATCAATTTTGAGAATATTGAATTGATTTTCATAGATGATTGTTCTGATTATAAAGAGGGAATATATTTAATTGAATATTTATCAGATATCTATCCAAATGTTAAATATGTTCATTTAGAAAAAAATGGTGGAGTAGGAAATGCAAGAAACATCGGAATACGCAAATCAACATCACCTTACATAATGTTTTTAGATGATGATGACTATTATTATAATGATAAATCATGTTCTTTATTATATAATATGATTATTAAAGAAGATGTAGATATCGTTGGAGGAAATTATTATGATTTGAATAATAACTCCGACAGAAAAAATAAATGGAAAGCAATTGGTTTAGAAGATAAAGTAAATAAAATTAATTCGATAAAAGAGAATATGGCTTTTTTTAAAGTAGGTCCTTCCATATGGAGTAGAATATATAAAAAGAACTTTTTGTTAAAAAATAATCTGAACTTTACAAAATTTGCAGTAGGTGAAGATTATTTATTTTTCCATAAAAGTTTAATTAAAGCAGATGGAATAATATTCATCAATGAACCCATAATCTATTATGAAATAAATAATAATAAGAATAGTTTATTCAAATCTATTTCTTTGAATAATTCATATAAAAATTTAAAAGAGTTAATCGAAGTTTATTCCATATCTTACAACATTTTCAAAGATAATTATCCAGATTATATTCATATTCCTATTTCAAGTATTGGTTACTGGAGTAATAGATTATTTTCATCAATGTTGACAGAAGAAGAACTGAAATCATTATGTGAATGTTCAAGAGAATTAGTGAAACTTTTCCTAAATAATAAAAATATCCGACCAAGAAAAGATTATCTTCCATTTTACAGGTATATTACAAAGAATAAATACAATAAAGCATATGAAGAATATCTTAAATATAACAAGAACAAACCATTGGCTGATTATATCGAAGATGAACTATTAAAAAAATCCGACATATTTGACGAAAATAAAGGAACATTCTTATTTTCAATCATAATTCCATTTTTCAATTCAGAAAATTATATCAAAACATCAATAATGTCTATAATTAACCAATCATTAAACTTTAAAGAAAATACTGAAATAATTTTAATAAATGATGGCAGTACAGACTTATCTAAAAAAATAGTTGAAACATTTGTAATCAAATTCCCAAACAATATTAAACTGTTGGAACAGAATCATTCTGGACAGTCCATAGCAAGAAATTATGGGCTTAAATATGCACATGGCAAATACATAACATTCTTAGATAGTGATGATTATCTATCAAACAATACATTAAAGGAAGTCGATAAATTCTTTAATGAACATGAAACGAATATTATATCGATACCTATACATTATTTCGGGAATAAAACTGGAGAACACGAATTAAATTATAAATTTAAAGAAAATAAAGTAATCGATTTAAAAAATAGTTATGATTACCCTCAATTATCAATACCTTCAACATTTATTCGAAAAGAAGCTTTAAAAGGACATGAATTTTCGGAAAAATTAATGGTTTCTGAAGATTCATTATTCATTAATCAAATGTTGATAAACAATCAAAATATTGGATTATTAAATATTCCTACTTATTACTTTAGAATTAAAGAAAATGAGGAAAACAAAGAAATTTCCAATAATTTCCCATTAGACAAATACTACTTTACTGATAGATTAAATAATTTCCACATATATTTAATTAAGTCTATTCTGGAGAAAGAAAATACTATCCCCTTATTTATTCAAAATTCATTGTTGATAGATTTACTAACAATCCTTAAGAAGGAAAAAATAGAATATTTCGAAACTACGAATGACTTGAATTTATTTGAAGAAAAAATAAGATATATCTTAAATTACATTGACAGCAACATTATAAAAAACAATAAATTAATAAAAGCAACTAGTTTAAAAAAGTTTTTATTGAAGTTGAAATTCGGTTCAACATACAACTTTACTAATGATTATTTGATACATGAAACAAATGAAGAAAACATACTGTTAGATAAAATTACTTATCATAAAATCTGGATTGATAACCTAGAAACAAACTCTGATAATATCATAATTTCATGTTTTTTAAATTCTTCATTTGAAAAAGATTTAATAACATTAGATGCTATTTATATAGACGAAAATGAATCTATTAAAACTGTTAAAGGAATTAAATCATATTCCAAATATCCAAATAACAAATATATTTACAAAACATTTGAATACATAAATAGTTTTATTATCACTATACCAATAAAAAATATCAAAGATAAGAAGGTTTCAATAGTTGCAAATTATCATAAAGATCGAAATACTGATAATTATGATGAAAACAATACCGTTTCTTATAATTTAGAATGCTGTTTACATAAAGATGCAAATATATCTAATGAAAATAACATTTATATAAATAATTCATTGAAAATCAAGTTTGAAGATAATTGTTTTAAAATTTCAAATGGCTATCTGTTCTCGATAATTATGACTGTTTACAATACAGAAAAATACTTGGAAAAATCCATCGAATCTGTAATAAATCAATCGTTAGACTTTGAAAAAAATGTTCAATTAATTTTAGTAAATGATGGAAGTATCGATAACAGTTTAGATATCTTGAAAAGATATAAAGAAGAATATCCTGAGAACATCATCGTTTTAGATTTAAGTCATTCAGGACAATCTTTAGCAAGAAATTATGGTCTTAAATTTGCAAAAGGAAAATATATAAACTTTTTAGATAGTGATGATTATTTATCAGAGGATACATTAAAAGAAGTTAATAAATTCTTTGATGAACATGAACGTGAAACGGATATCGTCTCTATACCAATCGAATATTTTGAAGCTAAAACCGGTTCCCATGAATTAAATTATAAATTCAAAGAAAACAAAATAGTTAATTTACTAGAAAATCCCAATTATATACAAAATTCAGTGTCTTCAATATTTATTAATATAAATTCATTGAAAAACTTAAAATTTAATGAAAAACTAAAATCATCAGAGGATATAAGTTTAATTTATAATATCTTATTAAATAAAAAACAATATGGATTACTGAATACTGTTACTTATTATTATAGAAAACGAAATGATAAAAGTGCCATAACCGATAAGTTGATATTTGATAAAAATTATTATTTGGAACATGTGAATAATCTACATTTGAAAATGATTAATCAATGCTTAGAAAAATATAATAGAGTACCTGCATTCATCCAATATGTTATTTTAGATGATATGAAAAATCTCATTCGTAACTATGACATGAAAATATTTGATACTGAAAAAAACTATGAAGATTATATAAAAAGTATTAAAACAGTTATGAAAAACATTAATGATAAAATTATCAATTATGATGAGGACAATGAAGATCACCTGCTAAGAACTTTTTTACTATTCTTGAAATATGATGAAAAAGTTATTAACACCACTCCTACCACAAACAATATTTATTTAAAATGTGGAAATCATACAATTGACAATATTAAAAGACATAAAATATGGATTACTGAGTTAAAATCCATGGAGGATACCCTATTAATATCAGGATTTTTCAATAGCATATTCGATCCAGAGTTTTTCACTGTAGATATTAAAAAAACAAATAAAATAGATGACAGTTGTACTGACATCCACAGTAATGGTTATGAAAATAACTTTATTGTTCAAGATACTCATTATTTATCTATTGCATGGCAAAAAATGATTAATTTCAAATATGAAATACCGATTGAAACAAATGAGAATTCAGAAATAAAGATAAATGTTAACTATCATAAAAATGGTGATTTAAAAGATTATTCACATTCAAATATTATTTCTAACAATATTCAATTGAAAATTAAAAATAAACAATATGAAAAATTAATTTATGGTGATTCTTTATATGATAACAATAAAGAAATCAAACTAAACAACAATATAATTTCCATAACACGCAGTTATAAATTTTCAATAATTATAGCCGTTTATAATACTGAAAAATATCTAGAAGATACCATCTTATCAATTATAAATCAGACAATGGACTTTGAAAAGAATATTCAATTAATTTTAGTCAATGATGGCAGTACTGATGATTCTGAAAAAATTCTATTAGAATACCAGAAAAAATATCCTGATAACATAATCGTCATTAGCCAAGAAAATCAAGGTCAAGCAAATGCACGTAATAATGGACTAAACCATGCAAAAGGAATTTTTATAAACTTCCTAGACAGTGATGATATTTTATCTGAAAATACCTTGAGTGATGTGTATAAATTTTTCATTGAAAATTATTCAAAAACAGATATCGTATCTATCCCAATATATTACTTTGAACGTTTTAGCGGTTCACATGCATTAAACGATAAATTTGAAAAAACTCGAGTAATAAATTTAAATAAAGAACCGAATGTTTTACAACTTAGTATGTCTTCATCTTTTGTCAAAAAAGAAAGCATGCTTTCATTCAAATTTCCAACCAATATTGCCGGTTCAGAAGATACTAATGTGTTAAATAAAATATTGCAAAACAAAAAAACATTAGGTGTAGTAAATTCAGCAGAATATCAATATAGAAAACGTTTTGATGAAAGTTCATCTTTAGATAACAATAAGTTTAAAAAAGAGTATTATACCCCTCGTTTAAAATATCATTTCATGGATTTAATAGATTTTTATCTTACAAAAGAGGATAAAATACCAATTTTTATACAATATATGTTAGCATATAATATACAATGGCTATTAAAAGAACCTGATTTATATCCCTACGAAACTCAAAGTGAAATAAATGAATTTTGGTTCTACCTGAAAAACGTTATTAGATACATTTCACCAAATGCAATAATACACAATAAACATATTAAATCCAAAGAGGTAAAATCTTTCTTCTTACATCTTAAGAACAATAAAATTACTCCAATTATTAAAGAGGATAATGTAATCTTAAAAATCAACAAGCTTATCATGGATAACTTTGAAAAACATAAAATGTGGATAGATATTGTAGAAATAAGAAATAATTATTTAAACATTTCTGGTTCATTTACCAGCTTATTCAATTATGATTACATTACAATCACTGGTTTAAAAGAATACGACAACGATTATACGGAACTGATTAAAACTAAAAAGGTCAAATATACTGCACGTCCAGGAATTAGATATTTATCAAATCAATGGCAGTACAGTAACAATTTTGATATGAAAATTCCTTTAAAGCAAAAAGAATCATTTAAACTTAATATATTTGTAAATTATCATATTGACGGTAATCCTGAAAACTATGATGAATCCAACTTAATTTCTATTAAACATAAAATAGACTTCAGAAAACATACAAAATTATCAAAAATAAGTAATTATAGAATAAATGAAAACTATATAATATATTTTAATGACGATATCTTTTATGTAACCCCATATTCCTATATTGATATGATTAAAAAAGAATTCAATGTTATTAAAAGACTGAACAAAAATAAATATGAAGGATGTGGCACTGCAACAATTATTAGATTAATCCATTTAATCATGTATCCTATGATGAAACGTTCAAAACCAATTTATTTATTCATGGACAGAAAAAACCATGCTGATGATAACGCAGAACATTTATTTAAATATGCATTAAAACAAAAAGACAATATTAAAAAATATTATATCATAGATAAAAAATCAAATGAAGGAAAAAGAATTTCCAAAATAGGTAAGACTATTCAAATTAATTCTTTTAAGCATAAACTGATATATACATTTGCAGACAAAATTATCTCTTCACAACCGGATCACATAAGTATTAATCCATTCTTTATTAAAAAGAATGAAATTGAATTATACGCTGGTTTAGATCAAACGAACACTTATTATATCAGACATGGAGTGACAAAAGATAATTTATCCCTTTGGATTAAAAAATTTTCATTAAATTTATCATTAGTGTTAACATCATCCGACTTAGAAAGAAATTCATTCCTTGAAGAAGGTTATAACTTCGACGAACATAACGTTCAAGCATTAGGACTTCCTAGGTTTGATAATTTGACAAACAGTACTCCGAAAAAACAGATATTATTCGCACCTACATGGAGATCAAAATTAAACAATGATGAAAAACTTTTTGTTCATTCAGAGTATTATAATGATTTAAACAATATATTAAATGATGATAAATTCCACAAATACCTAAAAGATAACGGATTTAAGTTTATATTTAGACCACATCCTGAATTGATTAAATATATAGAATTAATGAAAATTAATGAGAACATATATGTTTCTACAGAAGAATCATATCAACAGTTATTCAAAGAAGCTTCCATACTAATAACTGATTATTCTTCGGTATTCTTTGATTTTGCATATCTCAAGAAACCAGTAATATATTACCAACCTACTGAAGATTATCATTTTAAAAAAGGATATTTTGATTATGTAACCATGGGTTTTGGACTTGTTACCAGAAATAAAGAAAAACTATTTGATAAAGTGAAGTTTTATATAAATCATGATTGCAATATGGAATTGGAATATAAGGAAAATGTAGATAAGTTCTTCAAATACAATGATTCAAATAACTGTCAAAGGGTATATGATTGGATAAAAAATAATAAATAAAGAGAACATGCAACAATTCCATTTAATTGTTCTTTAGTATGATTTTATTAATACTATGTTCATAGTATTATAACTTATATTGTTCTTTTGTTTAGAATATGTAGTTATACTATGTATAATTAACATGCAAAATAATTCTTGCACGCCCTCATAAATCATTAAAAAAATAATAATGTAGACTATTTAGTTAACATTTCACAAATTTTATTGGCTACTTTAAACATACCATAATCAGTATAATGAGCTGAATCAACCGCCACTAAATCATATTCATCATCATCAAACAATTCCCTTTGATTTAATAATTTAGTATTATCCCCATTTTCAATGGCCTTGTTAAATGTATTTAAAACAATTTTATCAAATTCATCACACATTGGCCAATAGTTATAACAAGAAGAAGTCATTAAAATAATTAATTTATTTGGATGATATTTTCTCAATAATTTATAAAATCTTTCATATGACTTATCAAACATTTCTTTATCTGTAGCATTTCGGGTATAATCTATGATAATTGCTTCACAATTCAGTTTTCCAATCATTCTTGCCATACCAAGTAACCCTTTACAACAATTAGTTACTGATAGATTAATTATGTCTTTATTTAGAGTTCTACTAACTATATTCGGAAAACAATTACCTGAACGTGAAGCAGCAGACCCCTGAGTAACACTATTACCATAAAAAATTATGGGCAATTGAGGTTCCGGATATTCTAATGGCTGTATCTGTGAATTATTTTCAAAACCTAAAAATATCTGTTCGACAGTATTGTAACTTGGTAAAAAAATACATATTTTTCCATTTGAAGGAACATGTATTTTTTCAGCAAAAGTAGAATAACCATCTTTTGGTCCAAAAACGGTTTTATGAACATATTTTCCATCTTCAGTAACATGATAAATATCAAAGCCTAAACCGTTCCAATTTAATATCTTTATAAAACCCCATTTTCTTCTGAGTTTAATTTTTAAGATTACTATTTTTGAATTTGTCTCAAATCTTAAACGATTTCCCATAGATGCATGATGAAAATCATTCATTGACTTGGTAACATTTTTTCCATATATTGTTATATCTTCTCGAGTTTTTTTGGGTACTTTACTAAAATTTACAAGAGTATCAGAAAAATTAACATTACCATAAAAGAATTCAGGATGTTCCATCAAATTGATATAAGTTACATTTTCTTCATTAATCTTTTTTAATTTATCATTAATATTTTTAAGATATTCCATTTAATACTCCCCAATTATCTTAATTAATTTTTTATAAATCATGATATTTCCAGTATCATTTATGAAATAGTCATTCAAGGTACACATATCTTTATAAGGTTCTTCGTATAAAAAAGACATGTCAATCAAAACTATTTCTTTGTTATCAATTTCATTTTTAAGAATCTCATATATTTGATGTTTTTTGTAAATGCTTTTTTCAGGAATCGAAAACCAACAAATTATATGTTCAAACTTAGATTTCATTAATTTTACCGTTTCATATAAATATTTCTGAACAATTTCATCATCTTGATAATGATAATCTACTTCAATTATCCCAATAAAACCTCTGACATCAGAATTAAATAACTTAAAAAACACATCTTTTAAATAATTTTTATTGTTAAATGAAATATGATTAACTTTAGCATTTATCCTTCTGGAAATAATATTTGAAAACATTAATCCTACTGTTGTGCAACCAATACCAAATGAATGTAATCCACCAATTACAGAGATTTCCATGGAATAATCTGATTTATATTCTACTAGTTTATCTGCATCAGAACAGCGGACAGTAAGTGTTTTTAATGAACTAAGTATAGGACCATAAATCATCAAATCATATTCCTCATTTTTTTCAATGTAATTAAACATAGGGACATGAACATTCGAATGTCGTGCATATTGTTCAACATTTAACCAATTAGAATGTTTTTTTGTTTTATACATTACATGAATACCTTCTCGGACACTAATACCCAAATGAGGAAAATTACCATTAATTTTCTCGGAAATTACATATTCAATCGATAATTTTGGTGAATTTGAATGTAAAAAATATACTGCATTTTTCTTATTTTCTTCATCTTCCTTTAAAAAATCTATTTTCATAATTGAACTCCTAATTTAATATATTTTTAGCTTTTGTTTATATAACTTATTTTTATTTTTAGATATTAAAAACATATTTTTTTCAAATGTAATTGAAATACCTTGATTGTTATATTTTGTTATAAAATGATTCAGACAATCATCCTTAAATTTTATTTCAGGATAGAACTTTTTCAAGTTATATCTATTCATATCCCCATTGTCTTTATTAATATGATAATTAACATTTAATCCTATTGAAACAACCTTCTTTAAATCCAAATCAAATCGCACTGTTTTAATATATTGCCATGGTATATTTAATAATTTCTTATCCTGAAGTTCACTATCTTCATAATCAAATCCTGTAACTTCATCATGATACTTATTGGAATAATGTTTTATCGCTTGTATAGATAAGTATGAAGAATCAAACAACGTATTGATAAAACATTCCAATTTAAGATTATTACCCTCAATATCCATATGTTTTATCCATAAGGTATGCTGTTTTAGATTATCCAATATACTATTTTTTGACTTTAATAAAACATTATTCTCTTCCATCTTATACTCCATACTATCATTTCTTAAGTATAATAAAAACATTTTATTTATTTTAGATTTAATATTGAAATTGTTCATTATCACATCTTCATCAATAAAACTCAAAATATATTTTAGATAAATCCAAAATTCTTTTAATTCATAATCATTCAATGGAATGAAAGTTTTTGAAGTCATCCATTGTAAATCATATATTATTACATATTGAATGAATAAGGGTACCTTATTATTATTCATAGAAAATTCTATCAGATATATATAATAATTCTTTAAATTTTTAAGGTAGAATGATTTATTTTCATGAATCAAATCAATTGTAGAGGTATTATCCATACGTTTTCTGTAATAATAACTACAATTAGATAATACACCATACTTTTCTCTCTTTAATAAAATTTTATTTATCAAAATAGAATCTTCTGCAGATACTACGTCCGTTGAGAAAAACAAATTATTAAAGAGATTACTTTTTATAAAACAACTGGATGCTGATAATTGTGGATTGTTAGGTTCCTTATTTAAATCAATTATTTTATTCGAATCATATTTATAGTTTAAATGATGCGTCCTTGTATCCCTTTCAACAAGAACCAACGGTATTGACAATAAATCAACTTCGTCACGGTGTTTTTCAAAGAAATTGTATGCCATTTCAAGTGCATTTTCTGATAGGTAGTCATCACTATCCAAGAAGTTTACGTATCTTCCCATTACATAGTTTAATCCGATATTTCTGGCAAATGCCTGACCATGATTCTCTTCTAAAGGGACATATACAATGTTTTTGGGATATGATTTTTTATAGTTATTAATTATTTTCTCGGAATTATCTGTACTACCATCATTTACAATGATTAATTGTACATTTTCAGTGAAATTAATTGTCTGTTGAATTAAAGAATCAATAGATTCTTCCAAATACTTTTCAGTATTGTAAACAGCCATAACTATAGAAAATTTAAAAATTCGTGAAACCGTAAATGTATTTTGATTAAATGTTATATCATAAGAATCTAGAATTAGATTATTCTTACCTCTAAAATAATTATTTTTAAATCTAATATTTAAAAATGAAAAAATAGTTTTACTATTTTCCGTAGAATATTTAGATCTGATTTTTATTGAAGATTTACTTGAACTTAAAGGAATATTCAAAATGAATGAATTTATTTTTTGCCATTTATTTGACAAATAATAAATATCACTATATTTACTTTGTGAATAAAAAGTACTGTTTATAACAGTGGTATTATTTAATATTGCATCGAAAGTTATATGTTCCGATCCAAATAAACTATTTAAAAAGCCTTTGATTATTAAATGGTTATCATTTACATATATATCTTCAATCCACAATTTATGATTTTTTAAATTATCAATTGTCCGATTGTCAGTTTTTAACAATAGATTATCTTCTTTATAATCGAAGTACATGTCCCCATCCTTGAGATATAATAAGAATTTTTTAAAAGTGTTATTTAATAATTGATCTCTTAAGATAACCTTTTCATCAATACCTTGAAGAATATATCTAATTTTTTCTTCAATTAAATCAGTAGAAGCCCACCAATAATTATTTTTAGTATTTTCATCAATAATCTCTTTGATTGAATAAACAATTAAATGTTGAATTAAAATAGAACTTTTTTCATCATCTTGTTCTGTAACAAAAAATTTAATCTCATCCAATAGTTGTAGAGAAAAATCTTGATTAAATGAGTTATGATTAATTAATTGATTATTTAATGTACAATTATGGAAATAGGTTGAATCAATCACAATACCCATGTCAAGAGTATTATTTATCATGTTAGCAATATAACCTAAGTCAGAAATTACATTTTCATCAAAATTTTTTACATGCCCCGATTTAATAAAATAGGAAAACAAATCTTTTTGTAATATATACTCTTTATTTAAATTAATTAATTGATTTTTATTAAATTGACTTTTCAATAAATTATTATCTCCATTTTTTTCAATATAATGTACTGGAATAGACAATACATCTACTTCCCTTTCTTGCTCTTCTATAAAATTTAACATGGATTCAAACGTTTTTTCAGAAAAATAATCACCACATTCCATAAAATTTACATATCTTCCAGAAACAGATTTTAGACCTTCATTTCTAGCCATATTTATAGTGTATCCTGATTTATTTAAATATTTGATATTATATGGATATCTTTCAAGATACTTCTCAATCATGACATTAGTTGTTCTTTTTTGTAAATCAACAAGTATTAACTCAGCATAATCTTCAAAGGATACTGATTGATTAATTAATGATTCCAGAGTTTTATCAAGGAAATTTACATTATTTGTCAATGGAATAATGATTGAAAAATCATATGGAATATAAGGACAATTTAATTTATCAAGTAATTGTTTAAATACGTCAACATAATATGGTTTTATATAATGTACTGGCGATTTGCCCCAAATATGATTAGAATCACCTAATATATTTTCAGTAGAATCAATGACATCAACTTTATGATTTTCAATTATATAATTCTCTAATTCCTCTAAAAAATCATTATAGATTTGAGCTTTTTCTGTTAAATCATTATCTACAATAACAGAATCATTCATAAAAAATTTATCTGTCAATCGAACTCTATTTAATATTATTTTAAGATTAGGTTTTTTTTCATACAGATACTCAAAAAATTTATCACAATTATCTTTCCATAAAGATAAAAACTCTTCACGATTGTTTTTCATATTGATAAATTCTTTATTTTTTATATTAGGATAAAATTTTCCATGAGGGTAATCCCATGTGTTATTTGTCAAGTAAATATCATTAAACTTGAAAACACCAAATAATGCTTCAAAATATAAATCAATAACGAAAATATCAATATCAGTATCTAATTCATCCAATAAAGATTTTGTTAAATCATTTTTCATGTTTCTTTTTCTATATCTGTTATCTGCATTATCAGGTAAAACAGTTATATCAAAATCATTATATGGAACAGGTTTTTGCATTAAACTTATTAATGATAAACGAACTTGTGAAAATTTTACTTCAAAAAAATTTTTGTATGGATTATGTACACTTCTAAAAACATCTCTAGAAACACAAGACCCTAAAATACCTATTTTATATTTCATTTAATCACCAAAATTTGAAAAATATTATTATGGAACTCGTAAAAAATTATAATATAATAAAGAAAGCTTAATAAAAATATTCATCTATGTCTTTATTTATAAATTTAATATGGTATAAATTTTATTATTATTTAAGCCTGTGATATCCATAATAGGGTACTATCTAAATGGAATTTGTAGATAGTATAAAACATATCTTTAATTATTGTTTCTTTTTTTGTAATCATCTTAGTTTACTCTTTAAATTCCGATTGTTTCCATTTTACTATGCTATAATGTAATTCTACTTATTTTATTATTTGCATGATTGTGGACGGAATATTATTCATCATTTTACATCTGCATATTACTGTTTATGTATTGTTTTTGATGAATTTAGAGTAATCACATTGTTCATTTTACTATTCTCTTATTTGATTGGTTTTGTATCATATGAATATTCTTCCAACGAGATTTTTGGTTTACACTATTTATTACTCTTATAACAGATATTACTAAGTTTGTTCATATTTGATTTTTTTATAACTTAATGTATTCTATTAAGATGAATTCTCAAGATAACTGTTATATGTTTTTTCAATATGTTTTCAATGCTGTCAAGTTAAGATTTTTACTTATTTTTATACCTTAGTTTACTTATTCTAACCAATATTTACTTTAATTTTACTTAATTCCATAGCATATTTAATTATATTAAATATTATAAGTGTTTATTTTATTTGAGCTTATTTTAAGAATAAATTATAGTTTAATTTATATATTACTTATTATATATTATTATTTAGTAAATTCACATTGTGTTTATATTTGTTTTTTATTATTGTTTTGTGTGGATTTGAGTAATAGTATTTTGGTGGTAATTATGTTTTTATGTAATCATTTGTTGGATAATTTAGGAAATTTTAATAATTATGTTTGTGAAAAATATATATTAGGAGAAAATAATTTTGTTCGTAATCGTAAGTTGCCTCAGGAATGTATTATGAAATATGTTCCATGGAATCGTGGACGTACAACTGCATTAGAGGCCTTGTATTTTATGGAAGAATTTTGGGGTGAAATGGATATGGATGTGTCTAAACAGGCTATTTCTGAAAGAAGGATGATTATTGACCCACAGGCATATATTGATATGAATGGTGATTTATTAAAAAGAATATATACGGAACCCGAATTAAAAACATTTAAAGGTTATTATTTAGCAGCTCATGATGGTTCTATATTTGATTTGCCGAATTATCCTACTATCCGTGAAGATTTTGGTATTGAAGATAATATTGATCATTCCAAACATACGGCTACTGCCAGAGTATCTACAATGGTTGATGTACTAAATGAATTTATTTTAAGTTCTACCATTACCAGCAGAAAGTCCAGTGAACCTGATCTTGCCATTGACCATTTAGAAGATGTTAAAAATAAGATTAACCTTCAAAAAACAATATCAATATGTGATAGAGGTTATGGTTCAAAAAAACTAATGTTAAAAATAATGCAACTAAATTCATATTTCGTAATACGGCTAAAAAAAGACACATTCATAGATCAAAGATATAAAATGACTACTGATGATGAAATAATTGAAGTACCACTAACTAAATCATTCATAAAAACAATACAAGACGAAAAATTAAGAAACTATGCAAACAAAGAACAAAAACTCAAAATAAGAATAATAAACATAAAATTACCAACCGGAGAAATAGAAACACTAGCAACCAATGTATTCGATAAAACAATGACAATACAAGATTTTAAAGAAATATACAACAAAAGATGGACAATAGAAACCAACTACGACAAACTAAAAAACAAATTAGAAACAGAAAACTTCTCGGGCCGCAGAAAAATAATCATAGAACAAGACTTCTACTCAGACGTATACGTATTTAACATAGCAACAGTAATCAAACACGACGCAAACCAACAAATAACACGACAACCCCAAAAAAACAACAAACACCAATACAAAGAATACTCAACAAACTTCAACATAGCAGTAGGACTAGTAAAAAAAGAATTACTCAACTTACTAACTCCTGATGAAGAAAAACAACAACAAGCAATACAAAAAATATTCAAAATACTACAAAAAAACCTAATACCCATAAAAGAAGAAACAAAAACAACAACCCGAGAACCAGTAGACTACGGACACAAATTCAACGACAACAACAAAAGATCATTCTAAAAAAAACACACTACAAAAAAATTTCACATAAAAACTATCTTAACTTGACAGCATTGATATGTTTTTAATCAAATTTATTAAATTTATATGAAAATAAGAATTTAATGTAAAAATTTTTACAAAATAGAATAAAAATATATGATTTCTACAGAAATCATTAAATTAAACAATAATTATAATTATAAAAAAAATTGAATTGCATCATTTAAAAAAATTATTTTTAATCAAAGATATTTTAGAGATTAAATACTTTCTATATAGTATATAATCTAATTTGAACAGATATTTCAAATATTTACTATAATAAACTATATATAATTTCAAGTAGAAACAATTAATATATATTTATATATAGCTACATATTTAAATCAAAAAATGAATAATACAAATTTTCATTTTTAAATGTTACAATGATATATTCCATTATATATCCAATGTCAATTTAAATTAGTTATCATTGGGGAGAGATACAGTTGTATAAAAAGTTTAAGTTTTCAATCATAATTATTTTTAACAATAATGAACAACATTTAAAAAAGGCAATTACTTCCATACTAAATCAATCAATGAATTTCAAGAGAAACATTCAATTAATTTTATTTAATAACAACAGTACAGATAATTCTAAGATTATAGCTCTAGATTTTTATGAAAAATATCCGAATAATATTCAATATATTGAACAAAATGAATTTGACGAAAAAAAAGCCAAAATATCTGCTTTAAGTTATGTAGACGGTGAATATATAAATTTCTTAAACGCAGATGATTTTATCTCCAGAAATTCCCTAGAAAATATATACAATTTATTTAAACAAAATGAAAAAGTGGATATCATATCATTACCTATTACATGTATAGGAATAAAAATGGATTTCTCATTATTAAACTATTTTAAAGGAAATTTTATAGACTTAACAGAAACACCCAATATCCCATATTTACATTTTAATTCTTTATTTATCAAATCAAATATTATTGAAAAAAGAAATTTACGCAGTGATTTAAATAGTTTCCAAGAGGAGATAATTATTTCAAATTTATTTTTAAATAAACCATTAATTGGTTTTGGAAATGGAATTTATTATTTAAGAATTAATTATGACTTAATTAGCAATTGTAAAATGAAATACTTAAATAAATCTTTTTATTATGAAAAATTAAATCAATACGAGTCAATTATTAATCATTGCTTATTTACAAAAAATGAGATTCCTCCATTCCTTCAATATATGGTATTATACCACTTACAATACTTAATAAAGAAATATAACAATAATCTTTTTGATTCTGAAGATGGATTAAATCAATTCACGAATAAAATAACGTCAATATTAACAAATTTCTCTCAAAAATTAATATCAGAAGATGAATACTTAGAGAATAATATCAAAAACTTTTTAATATATCTGAAAAATGATAAAAAATTGGAATATCAACCAATTCAAAACAATGTTTTAATCAAATCCAACGAATATATCATTGATAAATTGAATAACCACAGAATATGCTTAAATGACTTACAAATTAACAAAGAAGAATTGATTATTAACGGATTTTTCACTTCAAATTTTCCAAACAATGATATAAACATTTATACAATTATTGATAATGAACGTTATATGATTAAAAAAATAGGTAATTATATCTATAATAATAATTCATTAAACGGCAATATTAATTATCTATCTCAAGAATGGAGTTATACCTATGATTTTCAAGCAAATATTCCCATAAAAAAAATTCGTGAATCAGAAGTATTTTTCGAACTAGTCTACGATAACCACATTGAATCAGCTGTAATTCCAGAAATAAGTGCTGATAATCAGATTATCAAATCTTTAAATGAAAATACTAAGGATAAATTAGATTTATATATGTATCTTGATAAAAAGAAACTCTTAGTTTTACCATATACATCAGTTTTAAATAAGAATAAATCATTTAAATTTTCTATTGTTATGGCCATCAATACAGAAAAATATATTAAAGAAGCATTAAATTCAGTTATTAATCAAAATATTGGCTTTGAAGAAAATGTCCAACTTATTTTGGTAAATGATTGCAAAAATAGACTACTTGATTCAATTTTATCCAGTTATAAAAATCAATATCCTGAAAACATTATAACTCTTTCAACTGACAACAAAGGGGTTAGTTTTGCACGTAATGCTGGATTAATATATGCTGAGGGAGAATACATTAATTTCCTAGATAGTGATGATTATTTATCTGAAAATTGTTTGAATGATGTATACAAATTTTTTGAAAATAAAAAAACAGAAATAGATGTTATTAGTATCCCCATGGAATATTTTGATCGAGAAGAAAAACCACATGAATTAAATTACAAATATTCTAAAACAAGAGTTATTAATCTAGATAAAACTCCTAACAATATACAACAATCCATAGCGTCATCATTTATAAAAAAAGAGGTATTAAAAAAGTATTCCTTTGATGATGAACTCGTTACCTCTGAAGATGCATTAATGATTAACCTGATTCTATTAGAAAAAAGGAAATATGGTGTTGTGGATAATGCAACCTATTATTTTAGAAGAAGGTTTAGTGAAGATGCAATTACTGATATTGTTAAAGATGATAAAAGATTCTATACTCCTCGACTGGAACATTTCCATAAATATCTGATTGATTATTGTACACAGAAATACAAAAAAGTACCCGAGTTCATACAGTTTATGTTGGTTAGTGATTTGGAAGGCATATTCAGCATACCTGAATTTGACATATTTGATGATGAAACTGAAAAAGAGGAATTCTGGAGTTATTTTGATTCTCAAGGGTATAACCTTTTCAATTACATATCCGATAAAGCAATTTCAAAAAACAGAAATATCAACAGGAATATCAAATCATATTTCAGATACTTAAAACAAGGATCATATGAAATAATAAAAAATAAAAATGACATCGTTGTCATGAAAACAGGAAAGTATACCATCGATACACTTAACAAACATAAGATATGGTTTGATATAATTGACTTTAGGAAGGAAAAACTGATAATGTCCGGCCATATGG
Organism: Methanosphaera sp. BMS; assembly: GCF_003268005.1. Classification (NCBI taxonomy): domain Archaea; kingdom Methanobacteriati; phylum Methanobacteriota; class Methanobacteria; order Methanobacteriales; family Methanobacteriaceae; genus Methanosphaera; species Methanosphaera sp. BMS. Next base: position 1,136,887 of record NZ_CP014213.1, read on the forward strand.
TTTCAAATTTTGCAAGTGATTCAATTAAAATCCGATTAGTTAAAGATGGGGTGGATTATCAATATTATGATTGTGAATTTATTGAGTATTCCCAGCCGGATCGTATGAATGTCAAATATTTAGGTATTGATTGGGTTTATGACTATAATTTTAATGTAACCGTACCTTTAAAAGATATTTATAACGTGAATTTACATTATGAAGTAATATATGATGAAAATGATGTTGAAACGATATTCACGCCGGGAATTGGTTTCAGAGTGCCTTCTGGTTTAACGGAATTTAACACGTATTTTGTTAAAGGTTCTAGAATTATATTTTATCGATATAAAACAATATTCATTAGACCATATTCCTATAGTAGCATGTTGAAACATGAAAAATATGATATGCGTTTAATTAAGGAAAGTAAACTGGATGGATATTTATATATCTTGTTCATCCGTATGTTATATATGGTTTTATATCCATTCATGAAGAATAAACGCATATGGACGGTTAACGATCGTATAGATAATGTGGATGAAAATGGAATGCACCTGTTTAGATATTTGAATAAACAGGATGACGGTATTAAAAAATATTACATTATCAGCAAAGATTGTGAACAGTACGATGAACTAAGTAAGGAATTTGACAATCTGTTAATTCACAGATCATTCAAACACAAAATAGTATATCTATTTTCAGAAAAAACAATATCTGCCTTCTTAAATGAATCATTCTTTAATCCATTTTGGATTGATGATAATTATGATTACAGAAAACTATATTGTAACCTGATTACTACAGACAGATATTTCTTACAACACGGCGTAATTTCATGTGACTTGACAAACCATATAAAAAGGTATAAATATAATTTGGCATTGATTGTAACTTCTGCCGATGCCGAACGTCAATCATTCTTTGATTTGAAATATAATTATCCTGAAACGGTAGTGCAAGCACTTGGTTTACCTAGATATGATAATTTAACCAGTGATGAAACAAAAAAACAATTAGTCTTTTTACCAACTTGGAGATCATATCTAGATAAGGATGAATCATTATTTATTCACTCTGACTATTATCATACAATAAACAGTCTGATTAACAATGATAAGTTACATGAAATACTGGAAAAATATGATTACGAATTCATATTTAAACCACACCCAGAGCTTATCAAGCACATGGACAAATTTGACAATAAAGGATATTATAAAGATGCATCCGAAGTCTCTTTCCAGGACATATTCCGTGAATCATCATTATTAATCAGTGATTTTTCATCGGTAGTATTTGATTTTGTATACTTGAAAAAACCAATAATATACTATCAACCTAATGATGATTATCATTTCGATGAAGCCTACTTCGATTATGAAAGCATGGGATTTGGTGAAGTAATTAAAGATGAAAATGAGTTAATTGAATTAATAGAACGTTACTTTAAGAAAAACTGTGAAATGGACGTTAAATATAAAGAAAGAGTAGATACCTTCTTCAAATATAACGATAAAAATAATTGTAAAAGAGTATATGAATGGATTAGGGACAATTAACAGGTGTTAATATGGATAATGATAATTATAATGTAATGAATGATTTTAAATTTACGGTTTTCTTACAGATTAAAACAAATGCAAATTTAAAATATTCCCTTGAATCCATCTTAAATCAAACATTGCCCTTTGAAAAAAATATCCAGATTATAATATTAAATCAGTCAAACGATAAGAATACTGACAAAACAATATTAGAATATTATAATAGATATCCTTCAAATATTTTATTATATTCGGATACAACATCCCCCATATATGACCTTTACAAAAAAACTTCAAACTTATCGAAGGAAAATATTGTGTTTTTATTAATTCAAACGATTACATAGATAAATCAACATTAGAAAATGTATATGATTTTTATAAAAAAAATGGAAAATCAATCAATATCGTTACAATCCCATATGTTTACTTTGGTAAATTTAACAAAGATCATGAATTAAATTATAAATTTACAGAAAATACAGTATTGGATTTAAAAGAATCACCTAATAATCCCTTATTTTCATTGAATTCCACAATTATACTATCGGAAATATTTAAAAAATTCATTGATTCAAAAAGTATTGACAACGATTTTATATTGTTAAATTCAATCTTATCCATTGATGAACGATACGGCCTTGTTTCATGTGATAATTATTATAAAAGAAAATCGTATGATGATGAAAAAACAATAGACGCTAATAACATTATCAAAGAACTAAATAATATTCAAGAATTTACTACTAAAGAGGATAATAAATCATACAGCTTCTTAAAATATTCATTAATTTATTATATAATGGATTTGATTAGAAATGAAGAGTTAAATAATCTGAAAATAAATGAAACAAATAAAATTTCCAGTGAAATTCAGAATATTTTACAAAACATTGACGAGGATTACATTGCAACAAATCCAAATGTTAATTTCCGTTATAAAAGTTTTATCATGTACCTGAAAAATTCTAATCGACAATTAGAATTATCTGATTCGGAGAATAAATTATATTTAAAAACCGGAACTTTCCAGATAGATGAACTTTCAAATCATAGAATCTGGTTAGACATAGTTGAAATTAACAATGATACTCTAAATATTTCCGGCTTATTTAATACCCATTATGATTCAAAATTTATTGAAATACGAGCTATTATTGAGAGTCATGACAAAAAAACCGTTAATACTTGCAGACAAATATTCTATCCTCAAAATGAACGAAAAGATGTGCACTATTTATCCATCCCTTGGATGTATAGATATAATTTTAACGTAGATATTCCTATTGAAAATTTACATAAAACAAGAATATCCTTCGAAATTCTTTATTCGGATAATGAAGTTGAATATTCCTTTAACCCATTAATCGAGTTTAGATTAACTACTTATTTATCTGAATTAGGTATTTATTATGTAAAAGAACCTTACATATTGTTGCATGATAGTAAATCCATTTCAATAATAAAATATTCTTTCTTTAAGATGTTCAAATTAGAACTTAGAAATATTCTTAGAATATTTAGGTCTAATGAAAAACATAAAATTAACGCTTGTTTAATGAGAACATTTTATTTGATGATATATCCCTTTATGAAAAAGAAAGAAATATGGCTAATAAATGATCGTATTGATAACGCTGATGATAATGCAAAACACTTATTCAAATACGCTTGTAAACAAAAAGATGCTATCGATAAATATTTTATAATCGATAAAGATACTGATGATTATAATGAACTAAAAAAAATAAGTCCAAATATCCTTAAATACAGATCTTTCAAACATAAAATATTATATCTGTTTTCATCAAAAAGAATTTCTTCATTTTTAAATGAAGCCTTTTTCAATCCTTACTATAATCAAAAGGAATATGATGATAGAAAATTATATAATAACTTAGTCGTCTCACCACGTTATTTCTTACAACATGGCGTGATTTCATGTGATTTAACAAAGCATGTTAAACGATATAATCATAATTTACGATTGATAGTTACATCTGCAGACCCTGAAAGACAATCATTTTATGATTTGGATTATAACTATCCTCCAGGTGTTGTTCAAGCGTTGGGTCTTCCTCGGTATGATAATTTGAAGCTCTTGGATAAGAAGAGAATAGTGTTGTTTATTCCTTCTTGGAGGTCTTATTTGGATAAGAATGAGGAGTTATTGATTAACTCGGATTATTTTAAATCTATTGTTTCTTTAATAGAAAATAAAGAATTCCGGGAATTATTGGATAAAACGGGGTATAAATTTGTTTTCAAGCCCCATCCTGAATTGGTTAAACACGTCAGTTTGTTTGAAAATGAATCGGTAATAATAGATGTGGACTCTTCGTTCCAACAGTTATTCGGTGAATCAAGCATTTTAATCAGTGATTTTTCATCAGTAATATTTGATTTTGCGTATCTGAAAAAGCCAGTGATTTATTATCAACCTAATGATGATTATCATTATGAAAAAGGTTACTTTGATTATGAGACTATGGGATTTGGTAAAGTAGTAACAGACGAAAATAAATTAATAGAATTAATAAGCAATTATATTGACAATGACTGTGAAATGGAAACTGAATATCAAAATAGAGTAGATAAATTTTTCAAGTACCATGATCAAGATAATTCAAAAAGAGTCTACAAATGGATTAAAGATAATTGAAGATAGATATTATAAATAAATTAACATAAAATGGTTTAATCATTATCAAAAAAAGAATATAATATAAAGTAATATCATTTTTTTCTGTCCAAATAAATAGTATAAATGAAATAATATAAATAGAATATTGTTGAAAAATATATTATAATGGGAGGAATTGATTTGAATAAAAAAATATTAGCTATTATAGCTGCAATAGTTATTATTGCATTATTGATATTTGGATATACAACATATAATAACTTAGAAAAGACCAAATTTGCTTCTTCATCAGTCACAGTACCAAATGGTTATAAAGTAGCAAATACTACTGATAATTCAATCATCTTAAAAAATAATAAAACAAAAATTGTTATTGAAGAAACTAAAGATAGTGCGAATGGATTAACAGAAAAATATAAAGCCCAACATGAAAATCAGACTGTCGAAATTAAAGACATAAAAATTAATAATACACCAGTGAAAGCAGTATATTTAAAAAATTCCGAAAATAAAACAGTGAAAAAGATATGTTACTATACAAATAAGGATAAAACATATATAATACAATTTAATAATTATGATAGACCAGCTATTTACACAATACTAAGAACACTGGGATAACACATAAAATAATTAATTATCCCTTAATTTACTTTTTTTATTAATTTTGGTTTATTAAAACTTTTTTTGTTTTTTGGATGAATAAAATAATCATTAATATTATTCCCTTGAAATTTTGTTATGTCTAATGTGTGAAATACATTCATTAAAACAGTTAATATAAACATGATTCCACCCCTTAGATTACTAAAAAAAACTAAAACTGACTTTTTTTCTACTTATCCATTAATAAACATTTCGAATACTGATAATTATATTAATTATGAAGAATAAACATCTGCTATATAATACTTTTATGTAGAGGTTTTTCTCATGGATATAGTAAAAAAAGATAATGATAACAACTTAATAATAGGTGAAGAACCAGAATTGATAAAAAGTTCAATCACATTCAACGGTAAAAATAATCGTTTAATCTGTGAAGAAGGAGTTGCTTTAAAAAATTCCAAAATAAAATTTTCAGGTGATAATTCCATAATTTATTTAGGTAAACCTAGAGGTAATTTACAATTACACGTCCCCATATATAGTAATTCCGTTTTATTTATTGATAAATTTACAAAAACTAATGGATTATTACATTTACTTTTATCTGAAGGAAAAAATATCATAATGGGAAAACATTGTTTGTTCTCATTTGACATATGGTTTAGATTAGCAGATCCTCATTTAATCTACAGTTCCAATAACAAAAAGAGAATAAACTTTAGTAAGAGTATATACTTTGGAGATCATATATGGGTAGGTCAGGATGTATTAATTATGAAAGGAACAAAAGTAGGTTCAGGAAGTATTATTGGAGCTAAATCTCTCATATCAAACAAAGAAATTAAATCAAATAGTATTTGGGCAGGAAATCCAGCTAAAGAAATTAACAGCGATATTTTTTGGGACATAGAACATGTACATAACTATAAAAAGGAAGATACGGAAAAATCATTATATTTTGATGATGACCATTGGATTTATGAAGAAGATGGTTTTACCTTAAATATGGATGATATTGAAAACAATTTACAAAATATGAATGTTGATGAAAAAGTAGATTACTTAATTAAACTAAGTAACATTAATATTAAAAATCGTTTTTATATATAAATAAGTATTTTAAATTATCTCCTTAAATTATTTTAAAATATTAATATTTTTTGTAAAGCTCTTTCAAATGTTTGAAGACATTTGTTTGCTAAATAACATCAAATCCATAGAAAAAAATTATTGGATAGTTCTTGATAACAACAGTACATTTTTAAAAGTATTCCCTCCATTATTCCTATTTTTTGTTTAAGATGCTGATTAAATACCAAATAACTAATTTTTTCCCTGCACAAAATAAATTATGAGTTAAATCTGCTAACAAGAAATATAGAACATAAAACAAGATAACGAAAAAAAATTAATAAATCTATTAAATACAATGAAAATATTTAATAATGTATAAATTATTGGAAATTAGCTATCATTTAATATCCACTCATATACTCTTTTACAATTGTTTTTATCAGTATATTTAAAAAATATATCTACCCTTTTTATATACTTTTCATCCATTTGACAGTTTCTATCGATTATTTCCTGAATTTCAACAATCAATTTATCTTCACTCTTTATGACTGAACCAAATCCATGTACCTCATATTTAAAGTATCCTTCCTTATAATGGTAGTCATCATCTTTTTGATAGTATATTACTGGTTTTTTAAGATATGCGAAATCAAAGTATACTGATGAGTAATCGGTAATTAAAATTGATGAATCTCTGAACAATTCTTGATAAGATTCGTTTTTAGATATTTTAACATTTTCAGGTACTTCAAGTAAGTTGATATAATCATTCAGTTCAGGATGTGGCTTAAACACTAAATTATATCCACTTGATTCAAGTAAGTTACCTAATTTTTCACTATTTAAGAAGCTTTTAAGTGTTTGATAATACTGTGACTGCAAGAATTTTTCCTCGTTAGTTAGTTCAAGTCTCCATGTGGGTGCAAATAGAATTTGTTTTTTTGTATCATTAGAAGTTAGATTATCAAATCGACAGAACCCTAATGCTTGGATTACATGACTGTCAAAATTATATCCCTCAGCTAAAAATGATTCTCTCTCCATATCAGATACACAATCAATTAATGATAAATTCTTATCGTATTTTTTTATAAACTCCGATACATCATCCTTTGTTACTCCATGTTGTAAGAAGTATCTGTATGAAGTTATAAGTCCACTGTAAAGTGATGGTGTGAAGTAATGGAATGGATTTATGAAGTTTTCATTTACATAAGATGATATGACCTTTTCAGCAAACAGGTAAAGTATTTCATGTTTAAATGATCCGAATGCCACTATATTTTTATTTATTTTTTTCATCTGATTATAACTTGGACTATCCTTATTTACAATGAAATATTTCTTTACTCCATCATCAATATCACAGGAGTATTCAAAGAGTGCCTTTGCATTGTCATCAGCAAAATCAGGCCTATCTGAGTATAGCCATATTCTTTTATTTTTCATGAATAGGTAAAGTAAAAAATAAATTATGTGAGTAAATATTGCAATACGATAATATGGTTCCTTGTCGTAGTTTATTCGTTTAATGTTACTTATTTCGTAGCGTAACATTGATTTAAATGAATATGGTAATACATTAAATTGATTGTTTTTAAATAGTATGATTTTCGAATCTTTTACAAAATATGCACTTGATGTAGATAAGCCACAACTTTCTCTAAAACTTATATGAGGTATTGATGTAAATTGATTTTGTCCATCATCATATTCAATTTTAAATGATAACTTATCATTTAATGAAACGGAAATATTGATATCGAAGTTGTAGTTGTACTTCCAGTTTATTCCTAGGTATTTTAGTGTCTGACGTTTAGGATTATTGTACTCAACATACTTTGCATCATACTCCTTAACTTCACCATTGGATTCACAAATCACCTTTACTTTCATATTCTTGTTTTCAAAAGATAAATCTATATTACCACTGAAATTTATACACCCTTTTCTATATTCGACTATATCTAACCATAAAACAACTTCAGAGAAGTCTTCAATATTATAATTCCCAGATTTAACTATTAATGAATTTTCAGATTTGACTGTTGTAATATCACGATTATTTTTTAGATATACAAAAAATGGCAGAACATGTTCGTCGATGTATTTGTTATCTGTGATACAATCCATGTTTATATAAGTAAGTACTTTATTTAGTACATTCCAGAATTCATCTAACTCTTCATCATTATCAAAGACTTCAAGAGTGTCCAATTTTAATAACCATTGTAAATCATAAGCAAATAGGTATTGGATAAACTTCGGAATATTTCCTTCTTTTTTATTGCAGTAATCAGCCAATTCAATGTAGAAATTCTTTAAACGATTCGTGAAATACTTTTTGTTTTCCTTCATCATGTCAACCGTACTGCTACCATTTAATCTCTGCCGGTAAAAGTATTCTGCATCATTTACGACACCATACCTCTTTTTATCCAAAAATATTTTATTGATAACTAAAGCATCTTCTAGATTAACCAGTTTAGTACTGAATTCATAGTCTTTAATCGAATCATATTTAATAAATGCTGAAGAAGAAGATAATTGAGGCATATTAGGTTCAATTTCTAAATCTATAACTCTTGTAGTTTTAAATTTATCATTTAATCTGTGTGGTAGGTTAACCCTTTCAAATAAGGTCATTGGAATAGCAACCACATCCACTTCATTGAAATGATTTTCAAAAAAGTCATATACTACTTCCAAAGTATTGGTCGATATGTAATCATCACTATCCAAGAAATTTACATATTTTCCCTTAGCATACTTGAGTCCATAGTTTCGTGCTGTAGATTGTCCCTGATTTGATTGTGATAGTAATATAATATTTTCAGGATATTTTTCTTGATAATCTTTTGCAATATTTAATGAATTATCATTACTTCCATCATCAACAAGTATTAACTGAACATTCTCCTTAAAATTTAATGATTGATTTAAGACTGAGTCTATGCATTCTGAAAGATAATCTTCAACATTATATACCGCTATTATTATAGAAAATTTATACTGATACTCCATTCATTACACACCTGAAAATATTTTAACAATAATTATTTATCTATTTTTTCAAAGATATTAAATTTTAAGTATAACAAAAATAATATCATAATGAAATTAATTAAGTGTAAACATGAATGAATGTAAAATATCAATTATCATACCCATTTATAACAAAGAAAAATACTTGGATAAATGCTTGCAATCCATTTTATCACAATCATTTAAGGATTACGAAGTAATATGTGTAGATGATGGATCAACAGATTTATCCTTAACCATATTAAATGAATATGCTGATGAAAACAGCAAATTCAAAGTTTTCTCCAAAACCAACGAAGGACCAGGATCTACTAGAAATTATGGATTAAAAAAGGCTAATGGTGAATATGTATTATTTTTAGATGCTGATGATTATATTAACAATGATACCCTTGATAGTTTGTATAATACAGCACATAACAATAATTCAGATTTAGTGTTATTCAACGCAACCGAACATTATAAAAATAAAACCAATGATAGGATTTATCATATACACGTGGATGAAAATACTGACTTAGAAAACTTCACATTTGACTATAATAATAACATTAACCTTGTGATGAACGGATATCATATTGTATGTACAAAACTTCATCGATTAGACTTTATTAAAGAACATAAGCTAAAATTTTCAAATAGTGGGGAGTTTGAGGATGTGCTCTTCCATATTAAGAGCATGATTTATGCTAAGCGAGTTTCATATAATCCTAAAAAATTTTACCAATACAACAGAAAAAATGAGGACAGCCGCCAGAACAACTCTATAAAAACAGACAAAAGCTTTGTATTATTTGACATCTATGAAGAAGTATATAAATTCCTACAAAAAGAGAACTTATTCAACAAATTAGAAATAAATTATTATAAATTTGTTATAAATGAATCACTCAACATTTACAATAGCATTAAAGAGGAATATAAAGAGGAGTTATTTAATAAAATTAAAAATAAATTCACACAGATGAACTTGGATGATAACAGGATTAATAGACTTCCTATAACTCAACAAACATTCTATACAAGCATACTCAAATCAGAAAATACTGATTTTATGAAAAGAAATATTTTATTCGAGAAAACAAAAAGAAATTCTAAACTATTTCTACTTAAACTTAAAAATAAAATAATATAAAGTTAAAACTTAACTGTTGAAGCCTGATCAATTCTAAAGGAGAAAATTACTAGTTTAGTTAAATTGATTAGATTAACAAATAAAAAGATAACTATTAATTATTAATTAAACAAAGATATTATTATAAAAATAATGTGTGAAATTACTTCTTTAAAAAGATGGATGTTAGAAAAAAATGTCTTCAAATGAAAATAAACCAAAAATGGGTATTAAAAAGAAAATATTCGATATTAGATATTATCTTTATACGAATAGAGAATATCGTAGAATATTGAAGGATATTATATTTGAAAATAAGGATATCAATACATTCAAAAGAGACACTATCATAACCATTGAAGACAATCCAAAATTAAATCTTGACTTAAGTGAGGATTACATTGAAGAAGCAATACTTCCCAAACACTTCCAACATAACACAACACATCTTCCTTCAGGACTAAAGAAATTATCATTTGAAAACAACTTATACAAAGAGATTATCATAGATTTATTCAGCAATAAAATATACTTTGATGCATACAAAAAAATTACTGAATTAAACCTTTTTGACACTGTGTACTACGAAAAAGAATACAAATATAATTTAAGTGTACCTGCAATCTTCCACTACCTTTACAGGGGCCATGATGAGGGTAAAAATCCTAGTTCTTACTTTGACGGGAATTTTTATGAAGACTTCAATCCTAACTGTCGAAAGTCCAATTTAAATCCATTAGTCTATTTTGTATTAAAAGGTATGGAGGAAGGACTTATTAAGATAAATAAAGAATTTTACCAACCAAAATCCATCAACAGATTGAAACTTAATGATAATATCAAAACTTTTGACAAATATGGATTAAATAAAGAAGAACGTAACAGAAAAATAATAATCTCATTAACATCATACCCCCTACGTATGGATGAAATAGCCTATACCATTTATTCACTTTTAAATCAAAAATTAAAACCGGATAAAATCATATTATGGCTTGCCAAAGAGGAATTTCCTAACTTAGAAGAGGATATTCCTGAAACAATATTGAAATTCAAAAAGAATGGCCTTTCGATTCATTGGTATCATAATGTTTACTCATATAAAAAGTTGATTCCTACTTTAAAAAAGTATCCCAATGATTTGATTGTAACTGTCGATGATGACATATATTATCCACAGAATTGGCTTGAAAAACTTTACAACACACATTTATCAAACCCTAATGACATTATAATTCATAGAGCCCGCCATATGATTATGAAAAATAATAAGGAATTTACAGATTATACAACATGGAAACTTATTAAAGAAGAAACAGAAGCATCCTACTTAAACTTTATGACTGGTGCCGGTGGAATATTATATCCACCCCATACATTATATCAAGATGTATTTAATGAGGAAAGATTCTTGGAGTTATGTAAATATGGTGATGATATATGGTTTTGGGCAATGGCAGTACTTAAACATACCAAGTTTAAGGTAGTTGACAATTGTTTCTATGATTTAATATATGTTAATCCAGCTCGTGAAGTAAACTTACTAAATGAAGAGACACTATGGTTAAATAATCGAAAAGGCAGTAATGACCGCCAAATAAAAGCTGTTGTAAAGTATTACCCAGAAATAACTGACATAATCCAGGATAACATTTAATTAAAATATTTATTTAAGTAAATATTATCGTTTCTTGAGCGTAATCAATTATTATCATAAACCAATAATAAACTAAATGATTTAATTACAAATATGATTATATATATTAATAAACAAACAATATAATGAGGAAGGTTATAATTGAATTTATTATTAATTTAATATATATTGCTATTTACACATTCTATATTTATAATACTTCCTCAATTTAAAAAAAATAACAAAATTATATATCTTTTTTTATAAAAAATAGTTATTACCCTTAAACATTTTTAATAAAAAAAATCATTTTCTTAGTTTAAATATTTATTCAAAAACCTTTTACAAACATATATTTTGAAGAAAAGTTTACATAAATAATATATTAGAGATGAACTCACCAACCACTAGGATACCCTCACATTATTCCATCCCAAAAAATTTTATTAAAATTATATCCCCAACGTTTACATAAAATACATTTAATACTTCTACCACCATAATCTAAATTCAATATATCACAAATTATTTCAATAGACGAATTACATAAATTATATTAATATATACAAAAATTGGATGTGTATTTTTTTGGATTTTGAGATTAAATATAAAGATGCTATGGCACGTATTGGAAAGTTTAAAACACCACATGGAAGTGTTACAACACCAAACCTTATGCCTGTGGTTCATCCGGGCAAGCAGACTCTTGATGTTAAGCAGTTTGGTGCGGAGATTGTTATTACTAATTCATATATCATTTATAAAAATGAGAAGCTTAAACAAAAGGCACTCACTGATGGTGTTCATAGTCTTATAGATTTCCCTGGTACTATTGAAACCGATAGTGGATCGTTCCAGTTATCTGTCTATGGTGATATTGACATTACAAACGAGGAAGTCATTAAGTTTCAGGAGGATATTGGTACTGATATTGGTACTTCATTGGATATTCCGACGGCTCCTTATGTTAAGCGTGAAGAGGCCGAGGCCGACTTGGAGGTTACGTTGGAAAGGGCTGAGGAGGCAATTAACGTACGTGACAAGTTGCTCTTAAATAGTGTTGTGCAGGGTTCTACTTTCTGTGATTTAAGAGAGTACTGTGCTAGGGAAATCAGCAAGTTTGATGCGGATATTTATCCTATCGGTGCGGTTGTTCCTCTTATGGAGATGTATCGTTATAGTGACCTGGTTGATGTTGTCATGTACTCGATGAGGGGTCTTCCTGAGGATACTCCACGTCACTTGATGGGTGCCGGTCATCCGATGGTGTTTGCTCTTACCGTTGCTATGGGCTGTGACCTCTTTGACAGTGCCGCTTATATATTGTATGCAAATAAGGATAGGTTTATGATGCCTGATGGTACTTTGAAGCTGGAGGATATGGTTGAAATGCCTTGTAGTTGTCGTGTGTGCTGTGAATATACTGTTGATGATTTACGTCAAATGAAGCAGGAAGATCGTGCCAAGTTAATTGCAGAGCATAATCTTCATATTAGTTTTGCCGAGATTAGACGTATCAGGCAGGCTATTGTTGATGGAGAGCTTATGAAGTTAGTAGAATTACGTTGCAGATCTCATCCATTCTTACTTGACGGGCTTAGAAGACTTAAGGAATACACTGAGGATATGGAGCACTTGAATCCTAGCAGTAAACGTTCAGCATTCTTTTACACCGGTTATGAATCATTATATAGACCTGAAGTTAAAAGACATCTTGAGAAGTTAGCTAATCTCACCCCTAATAGCAAAAATCTGATTGTAATGCCACATACCAATAAGCCATACACGAGATATGTCTTTAAGGAACATATAAAGAAATACACTGATAAGCTGGTGCAGTACTATACGAATAGTCAAAACTTGGATACTGACTTTTCTGATAGTGATGTTGTCGTGTGTGACGTGCCTTTTGGTATCATACCTCTTGGATTGGATGAGTTTTATCCGCTTGCACAGAATGAATCACCATCTATTATGGATGATGATGCCAAAAAGTTCATCAAACAACAACTGGAAGAATACATCAAAGGATATGATAATGTAATTATTCATAAAAATCTGGTTGAAAAGCTTGACTTGACCGGATTATATGAGGTTAACGATACGCTCAGTCTACCTGACAAGTCAATATCCGACTTTGACAGATTAAAGGATATAGCCGATTATCAATTTGGAAGTGGTGCAGGTGAAGCACTGTTTGGAAATAATCAAAACAACATTAAGATAGAAAAAAGCAGAAAGACAGGTAAAATCAGACATGTGTATGAGGATGGAAAGATTATCGTCAATATGCGTGCTAATGACGGATTTTTGATATTGAGTGATCTTGGTGCCATAAGATTACATGAAAAGTTCAACTATCCTATGCATCGGGTTGTCGTATCGGAGGATGTTGAGGAATTTGCCGTTGCGGGCAAGAGTGTGTTTAACAAGTTTGTAGTTGAATGTGATGAATCAATACGACGTAATGATGAAGTGTTGATTGTTAACAGGAATGATGAATTGCTGGCATATGGTAAGGCATTACTGTCAAGCTATGAGATTAATGACTTTGACAATGGCCAGGCGATAAAAACTAGAAAGATGAAGAACAGGTGATTAAAGTGACAGAGAAAAAACATTTGAAAGTTAAATCTATTAAAAATGGTACTGTTATAGATCATATAACTGCCAATCGTGCATTAAGTGTACTTAACATATTAAACCTGCCTGATGAGGATACTTCCCTTACTGTGGCTATGAATGTGGAAAGTCCTGATATGTCACGTAAGGATATTGTTAAAATTGAAAATAGGGAATTATCACAGGATGAAGTTGATAAATTGGTACTTATCGCACCTAATGCTACTATCAACATTATCCGTGACTATGAGATTACCCGTAAGGCAAGACTTGAGCTTAAGGATGAAATCAGTGATGTCATTACCTGCAGTAATCCTAACTGTATCTCCAACTCAAATGAGCCTATCAAGACCAAGTTTTACGTTCAAAGCAAAAAGCCTGTGATTTTAAGATGTCATTTTTGTGAACGTACCATGGACTTGGATGATATTGAAGAACAATTCTAACTGATTAGATATGATAATCGAATCAATAACCATTGATAGTGCCGAAAAATGTGAATTGATTAATATTACATCGAATATCAATGAGATTATCGGTAAAAACAACGTTGAAAGTGGACTTGTAAACATTTCAACCAGGCATACGACAAGTGGCATTATCATTAATGAGGATGAAAGTGGATTGAAGGAGGATATTGTTAATGTTCTTGAGGAAATTATCCCCTATAAGAACTATCTTCATGACAGAATAGACAACAATGCCCGTAGTCACTTGATGGCGACAATTACAACGCCGACACAGACTTTGCCGATTGTCGATGGCCGATTGTCATTAGGTACTTGGCAGAGTATATTCTTTTTGGAGTTGGATGGACCCCGGTTAAATAGAAAAGTTACAATATCTATTTTAAGGGACTGATCCCACATCTTTTTTTAAAACCAATCGCTGGATTATGAGTTATACTCCCTAAACCCAAATAAATATTATAGCATTTTTAAACCTTTTTGAATAATATTTTGAAAATCAAATATGCTTTTGCACATATCCATCCAAACAGACGAAATATATACAAAAAAGTTAAATCATATTTTTCTTTTTTTAATAATAAAACTATTTTTATCCAACAATCAAACTAGAATAATTCTTCAAAAGAGCGTGGTTTAAATTGGTAGTTCAAATAAATATTGGTTGAAATATTAATCACAACTATATTTTACTTAGATGTTAAATTGTTTTTTCAATTTATTAAATCCATCATGTATATGAATCGATTGAATATGTTTAATTTCTCCCACGATTGTATAGCATAGTCAGAGCTTGCATGCTTGCATACAAAAAAAACTCTTTAATAGGTTTGTGAAGCAATCATAATAAGTTTGCCTGATTATATAAAAAGACCAAAATACGTTTTAATTAGAAGCAATTTAATCGTTTCTATGCATACACAATCAATACACATTCCATTAACTACAAATTTTAAAAAAAAAGAAAAAATGAAGGTTATTTTATTGTAATATTTTCAGCATAATTTTTGGTATCATTATCAACCGTATATTCTACTTTTAGTTCATGATTGCCGAGTAGGCCATCGATAATTTCGAAGATAATAGTGAATATATCATCGCCGACTGTAGCATTGAATACCACTTTACCATCTAAATATACTATTAAATGTCCAATTGTAAAATTTTGGCCAAATATCTCATTCAATGACTGGATGGTAAAGTATCTTCCCTTAAATACAACGTTATCCTTAACCATTACCTTATAGGTTTTGTTTAATAGAATTAGAAATTCCTGAATTTTCAAAATTAACATTTGATGTTGTTAAATTGGAACTTTCAACAAAATTGCAGTAGCCCTGGTATTTTTAATGTTTAAGTTACTGATATTCATATTTGAATTTATAACATTAAATAAAAATCCCAAACCATTCATATTAAGGGTAGGATTATTTCCCTCTATGACTATATTTGAATAAGCAATAGGAATTCCATTAATTGTATAATCATAATCATAGTTCATATCAAAAGCATAATCCAGCTTTAAAGTCAAATTAGATTCGCCATCTTCTAAATCTTTCTTGAAATCAATTATGGACCTGTTTTGACTTCATTGTCGTTGTAGTTGTTGTATCATCATCAATTGTGTTTGACAAATCACCAGCAGCATTTTCCGTTGTGGAATTATCTGTGGCTGATACGATGGATGTTGATAATAAACACACAATAATTGGACTTATAAATATATAAACTATTTTATTACTCGTTTTTTCACCTACTTAAAGTATATTATATATTGGAACATGTTAATATTTTTTTTAAGTCCCTATGAGGATATGCTTTAGGGAATTATTTTTAAATCATGAAAATATTAATTTTTTCAAGTCCCGATTCAAATTATCTCATGGACCATCATACAAAGATACTGCAAAAAAGAGTAAGTTAAATTAATACTTCCAACAAACACCATTAATAATATTAAGTAAAGCTTGAATTTACTTACATGCCGAAGTGTTTTTCAACTTTTTTAAGCTCATCAGATATATACAAAGTGACTGCAGACATACACTTTCACACTTTCTGCAGGATGTACAGTTATGTGCCTGTCGGTCCTCATACAAATGAAACTTGTATTGGACAGAATTTACAGACTCATCCTGCAGCATGTCCATATTGTACTCCCTGAAACACTTGTTAATATCACATAAAATTTATAGGTATCCTTTAATCGAAATCATAATATCATTCAAAAATTAAACAATGATTAATATTTATAAAATAATATCCATAAATAATAATAAATAATAATAAATAATCAAATATGTTCATCATAATTATAAATAAATTTAAAATTTATTAAAAGAAAAATTTAAATATAAATGATATCTTAAAAATATAATTAATTAGGAGTTTATTAAATATGTCCAACTTTAAATTAATGGAAACATTACAGTATAAAAGTGAAAATAGCAATATTGAAGGTGATTTTTTAATTGGTGAAGACACACTATGGGCTTCACAAAGAGTAGTTGCAGAGATTTTTGGAACAACAACTCAAAACATATCCAAACATTTTAACAAAATTATAGAAAATGAAGAGCTTATAGAAAATGAAGTTAGTATAAGTTCTAAAAAACTATTTGGAGAGAATTCCGAGTTTATCAACTCAGAGTTGAAAAACTATAAAAAAGGTGGAAGACCTCAAAAATGGTACAATTTAGATGCAATAATATCCATATGATATAGAATTAACAGTAAAGAAGCAACACAATTTAGAAAATGGTCAAATAAAATTTTAAAGGAATATATGGTCAAAGGTTATGTTCTTGATAAAGAATTACTTAAGAAAGGTGGAAGATTTACAAAAGATTATTTCGATGAACTATTAGAAGAAATTAAAGAAATAAGAATATCGGAAAGAAGATTTAATCAAAAATTAACAGACTTATATGCAACAAGTTACGATTACGATAAAAATGCAGACATTACTAAGGAATTCTTCGCAACAGTTCAAAACAAAGTAATTTATGCCGTAACACAACAGACCGCCGCCGAAATAATAGATTCCAGAAGTGATGAAAATGAGACAAATATGGGATTAACAACATGGAACAAAGCACCTAATGGAAAAATACTTCTTAATGATATAGTCATATCCAAAAATTATTTAAATCAAAAGGAATTAAAAAGATTGAATAACCTGGTTGATGGATTCCTTAATTTAGCCGAATCAAGAACAATAGATATGATTCCTATGAGCATGAAAGATTGGAAATCATTGCTAGATGATTATATCAAATTATCAAGATTGCCAATACTGGTCGATAAATGAAAAATATCCTCAAAAACAGCAATAAAACACGTGAAAGAAAAATATGAAAAATTCCGTGTAAATCAAGATAAAAAATTCGAATCAGACTTTGATAAAATGATTGAAGAAATTAAACGTATCGAAGGGAAATAATCAATATTTCCCCTCCCCATTCTTCTATTGTATAAACCGATTAAAGAAGAAACAATTACACGATTTTAAACCAAGATAATGAATTAGAACAAAGTAAATAAATATTTCCATAAACATTACTGGAAATATCATCAAAAGTTTGATTTTACTTACATGCCGAAGTGTTTTTCCACTTTTTTAAGCTCATCAGATATACAAATTGACTGCGGACATACACTTTCACACTTTCTGCAGGATGTACAGTTATGTGCCTGTCGGTCCTCATTCAAATGAAACTTGTATTGGACAGAATTTACAGATTCATCCTGCAGCATGTCCATATTGTACTCCCTGAAACACTTAGGTATGTTTACACCGAATGGACATGGCATGCAATAGTTACAACCCGTGCATGGAATGCTGTTTAATTTTTCATATTCGGTTTTTACCTCAAACAACAATTGTTTATCCTCATCCGAGAGCATTCCAGTTTGTGCATTATCCACCAGTGCAATATTTTCCTTTACCTGTTTGAAATTACTCATTCCACTTAGTACGCAGTTTACCTCTTTTTTGTCCCATAGGTAATTGAATGCCCATTCACGGTAATTATATTGCCGATCTGATTTTTTAAAGATGTCTTCCACACTTTTTGGGTGGTTGCCGGCAAGTTGTCCTCCACGTAGCGGCTCCATTATCACTGTACCGATATTCAGGTCATGTAATTTACGTATACCCTCAAGTCCCGGGTTTTCATCATAGTCCAGGTAGTTTAGTTGTGTGAGTGCACACTCCCACTTGTCATAGTCCTCGAGTATCTGACTTAAAAGTTCATATGATCCGTGTGTTGAGAAGCATGCATGTTTTATTCTTCCATCACTTAAGGCTCTGTCTACAAATTCATATAATCCAGCTTCCCTAATATCCTCATAGTAGGAATCCTTTATGGAATGAACGTAGAACAACTCTATTGAGTCTCGTTGTAGTCTTTCTAATTGTTTGTCCAGTGTCGCGTCAAAGTATTCCCAGGAGGTTATCTCCCATGAGGGCATCTTGGTTGATATGTGTATATTGCTATATCCGTTTAGCAGTTCTCCGATTATGCTTTCGCTTACACCCGGTTTTGATCTGTCGATGGTGTGATATACCCATGCCGTGTCAAAGATGTTTACTCCCTTTTCTACTGCATATTCAATCATCTTTTCTGTTTCTTTAATATCCACGTGTTCCGGGTGTTCATCAATAAGTGGTAGTCTCATTGCCCCAAAACCCAGTATTGATGCTTTTATACCTGTTTTTCCCAAAGTCCTATATTTCATATGTATATATTTGTAAAAAGAGATTATTAAATGTGATAAGATTAGGTATCTTCTACCATTATTATTGGAGTTTCATACAAAAATAGATCCAATTAAAAAAAAAAAGATATAAAAATAGTAAAAAAAGAATTATGAATTATTTATATAATTCATGTTTTTATTTAACGCACTGATAGCATAAGCATCATTTACTATGCTTCTAAGATCATCAAAGCCGACATTTTTTCAAAAAAGATATCCGATTATTCTTTTTGGCCAAATTCGACTTCAAACAAGACTACCGGATATTCCAAATCAAAGTTTGTGATTACTTCAGGATGTACTTCACCATAGAAACCAGTGAATGTAAACGGTAGTTTATCATCCAAGGCGACTGCTTTGAAGTCTGCACATCGGCCGGGGATAAATATTGAATTGTCACTTTCTGATATGTTCATTTCAAAGCCCATGTTTGATACGAATGATTCGACTATGGCCTTTATGTCGGTATAGTTGGCATTTGAGGATACCATTGCGGCGGCCATTTTTTTAACTGTTCTCATTTTGACCTCGGCGGATTCATCAATGTAGCCTACATCACCTATTTCAAATATCTTCTGTGGAAGTTCCTCGTGTTTGTTGTCCTCGAGGAATTCAAGAAGGCTGTTTACCAAGCTTTTTCTTATCATCGTACGGTCCTGTGTTATTGGCTGGGCAACTGTGATTCTGTCTTCTTCTACCTCTTTGTTGAGTTTTGTGTAGTGTTGGTCTTCACTGGTTAGCATTAGGCTTTTTATCTCGGTAAATCCCAGTCCTATCATTACCTGTTCAAGGATTTGATCAAACTGTCTTTTAGGGTCCGGGTTGGCTATTGTGGAAAATGTTGGCAGTTCAGCAGGCAGATCATTGAATCCGTAACCTAATGCTATGTTTTCTATTATGTCAACTTCGTGGAGTATGTCTATACGATATCTTGGCACCGTTACGCGGACAGTATTGTCATCCACCTTTTCTGCGTTGAATCTGGTTTTTTCCAGTGTTTGGATGATTTTTTCCGCGGTCAGTTCCATTCCAATGTATTCGGATGCTGTGTCCACGTGTACATCAAGTACTTTGGCATCAAACTGTGGGTATGTTATGTTGTCATGGTATGGGTATACTACTTCAACTTCCTCTATTGAATCAGCGTTTTCCGATAGGTTTGATGCGATTATGTTTAGTGCATTGGTTACTGCAGTTAGGTCTGTTCCGGTCACGTCAATAAATAGGTTTTTGGTATCTGTTGTTAGTTTGGTTAGGTCACTGTTTATTATCGGTGGCATGGACATGATATTGTCGTTGGAGTCAACTATCAGTGGATATTTGTCATAGTCACTTATTAGCTTGGAGTATTTTTCTCCCTTGTCATGCGTTTTTAGTATTTGGTTTAAGGTTTCCTCATTTTCACAGTCCAGTGCTACAAACTTATCCTCATCCGGTGTTCCTGCCTTGTAGTAGAATGGCCCTGTTACCGTATCGTAGTCATGTATTCCTATTGCGACCTTTTTTCTGTCCCTTCCTATTACCCAGTGGAGATGTTCCTGAAATTCCATGATATTTTTTAGTTCATCATCATTTATTTCCACACCTTTTATTATACAGGAGGCTACATATGGACGTATGTCCTCCAAGTCGGCATCCACTGTCAGGGTTATGTCGGTTGGAACTACTTCATATTCGGGCATTCCAACTTCTATATCCAGGTATCCTTTAAGTGCCCTTACTATTCCCTCGATACTATAATAATCCGGTCGGTTAGGGAAAAACTCTGCTTTTACTTCCTCTTCATCGTATGATTCAACATCACTTGATATCATCGGCAGTATATCTATAAGCTCTTTTTTATCTAACGTACAACCTAATTGTTTGAATAATTCATCATATGTAAAGTTTATAACAGGCATTCTATCAATCCTTTAGTTTTTTGTTTTTATTTCTATAATGCTAATATTATCATGAAAAATATAGATTCTACTGTAAAGTGCAGACATCTATGCTGTAATGGTGTCATCTTCCATTCATAGAAATTATGTGTTAAATCTATTATCAAATGAATGGATCCTGCCAGTACTCCAATGGTAAATGACTGGAATACCAACGCCAATACTATAAAATGGAATATTGCCTCAAGCACTTCATGTACTATCCATGCTACAAATGCAGAGTTTACCATGTGGTATATCATTTCACCGAATATAATGTAGAAATCACTGAATGTATGCCATAGGATTCCATGCAATATATCAGAACATGCCAGTACAACTGCAATATAAAACCATAATATGCTCATAAGTATCACCCCATTGAAATTGGAGTTGAATTTCTATTTTTTTTAAATTTTTCAAATATATTACTATACTTATGTTAATATATATAATTTATATTTAATTAATGTTGGCAATTAAATGTATATATTGCTTTGTTAGAGGATATAAGAAATGGCGGATACCCCCATAGCATAACGGGTAAAAATGCACATGTGAAATGATTCGATAATTTAATAATTAAAGAAGCTTTATTATGTAATTTTTATATGACAAGAAGCATAATAAGTATTTATTTGCAAAAAAGTCGTTGTATCTTTAACTTGTTTTATTCAACAATGACCGTATTTTCCAACATGTTTTTTATTCAAAAAGTTGACCATGAAAAAATTACATAACATTGTGAAGTTTTAAATATTATCGTTTTTATAACATATATTATATAGTAATTTTCAAAAATCAACTAAGGAGGGGTTTAGATGAAACCACCATGTGAAATAGTTGTATGGTATGTTATCCCATCCATTAGATCAAAGCTTGCAAAAGAGTTATTTGAACTTGGCATGAAACAGAAGGATATTTCAGAGCAATTAGACATCACACAGCCCGCCGTAAGCCAATACCTAAGAGATAAACGTGGACATGAAATGGAATTCAACCCAGTGGTAAATCAATACATCAAGAATATGGCCCGTGACATGATGGATGGAAAACTGGAACCGATGGATTTGATACCAAGATTCTGCCATATCTGTAAGACAATCAAGACACAGGAAGTACTCTGTCAACTGCACAAAGAAAAGGTAAATATTCCAGAGTATTGTAGTGCATGTATGGGCAGTGAATCCGAAAACTGTCTAAACTAAAAAATCTATTTAATCTCCCTTTTTTTAAACATATTTTTTTGCATTAATTTAATTATTGACGTTAACGTTAAATTGTACTGTTTTGGATTTGATTTTTGAACTGGGATATACTGATTACATTTATATATCATGACATACATAATATACCTAACTAACGGTAGGTAGTTTATATGAATACTAAAGAAAAGATTTTTGATGTAGCCCTTGATTTATTTTCAAAAAAAGGATATGATTCAGTTTCCCTTAGAGAAATTGCTGAAGAAGTGGGAATTAAAAAAAGTTCAATATATAGTCATTACCCATCCAAAGAAGCAATACTTATGGACATATTTGACTATTTAACCAATCTTTTTGAATATGATGAATTGCTCAATAGTAAAGATTTGGATTTGAATGCAAACAATGAAATACTGCTTCAAAATCCGGAAAAATTTTATCATAAAGGTTCCGAAGCCATGAAGCAGATGTTTTCACAGGAAAAAAACCTTAAAATCTGGAAACTGTTATTCATTCAGATGCACCATAACGATGTAATCAGGAAATATTTCCAAGATGAAATTCTTGCCAAACCACTGATGTTCTGGGAGGGATTTTTCACTATTTTAAAAGAAAATAGTATAATTCGCCAGGAATGCAATCCAAAACTATTGGCAAAGGAATACTACAGTTTTCCGATTTACCTGATTTTGGAAATCTGTATGAAATATGATGACATTCCCCCAAGTTCGCTGGAAGATTTCTTTAACCAAGCAGAAGAGCATGCCAATTTCCTACTTGATTGTGTGAAGGTGAATTAAATGGATTTTGATATTCAAGATTATCTGGCAGGCGGTGTTGAAATCATCCTGAAGGATGCAATGCGTGCAACACTAAAAAATCCCAAGGAAAGCTTGTTTTTGCTTAAATTTTCAAAACATGCTAAAAAAGCTACTAAAATCAGACGAAAGTATGCTAAAAAAGGTAAAAATATTCCGGCTTTCCTGATAGCAAGCATTACAAGCAGTTGCAACCTGCACTGCACAGGATGCTATTCACGCGCACATGATGCATGTAATGATGACAAGCCACAAAAACAACTTACTGACGATGAATGGGAAGACATATTCAGGCAGGCAAAGGAACTTGGAATAAGTTTCATTGTTCTTGGCGGTGGTGAGCCGATGCTTAGAAGAGATGTCATACTAAAAGCAAGCAGACATCATGAAATTCTGTTTCCCATATTTACAAATGGTACCATGTTGGATGAAGAGTATTATGATTTGTTAGATAAAAATAGAAATCTGGTTCCGGTTTTATCAATAGAAGGAAATGAGGATGTGACAGATTTTAGAAGAGGAAAGGGTGTTTATAGGCAATTGATTGATTCAATGAAATATATGAGAAAAAATAATATTATCTTTGGGGCTTCACTCACATTTACTAAAGAGAATTTGCCAACACTACTTTCAGATGAATATATCAGTCAATTGCATGATTTAGGATGCAAAGTATTATTTTTCATTGAATATGTCCCTGTTGATGCCGATACTGTAAATCTTGCTCCCGGTAATGAGGAGAGGGAACTGTTATTGAATGAGATTAACTGTTTGCGTCAGGAATATTCCGACATGATATTTCTATCATTCCCGGGAGATGAAAAGACATCCGGGGGTTGTCTTGCAGCAGGTAGGGGATTTTTCCATATTAACTCACATGGCGGTGCCGAACCATGTCCTGCTTCACCATATTCCGATGTTAATGTCAATGATGCATCCCTTATTGAAGCTTTGAATTCAAACTTGTTTAAGTCCTTAAGGGATGGAGGCATTCTTATGGATGATCATGGTGGCGGTTGTGTGTTGTTTGAGCATAAGGATGATGTTGAAAGGATTTTGAAAGATGAAAGATAATTGGCAAGTGGTCACTTATATCCAACCATTTACCGGCATCCCCCCATTGTAAACTTTTAACTTTACCTGATGCTAAAAAAATATAATCCAAATGAAAGTACTGTTTAAATCCTCATTCCAATAAATTGTCAGTATTGATTCATCAGTTGTTGTTTTCAGGTTAAATAAGGAGATGTATCTAAAAATCAAATAATGTTGTTTGCTTTGGTTCAATATATCTTATTACTTCCGTATCAATTAGATTGTCATTTTCTTTAAGATGTCCAAGAAGTAATGGTGATTTCTCATCATGCAATTTAATAACATTTTTAGGAATATCGGGTTTTCGATTTGCATAGCAGTATTTGCACTCGTTTAAACAGGAGTTATATGCCCCTATATCCCTTGATGGAATACAGTGACAGTTTTTCCTAATTCCACTGGCTTTAACATCTTTATAGACTACTCCATGTGCCTGTTCCAATATTTCACGGGTGGTGCAACCTGCCGGATGAATACCATATTTCTCATAACTCTCATTTGTTGCACATGTTTGAGTGTAAAGATTATACTTCTCGGATATCTCTCCAATCCCCTTCAATAGCCTCACTTTATCTTCTTGAGTAAGCGGGATTATTTCTGGCATGTTCTGTTCAACTTTCTTATACATGTCAACAAAGCTGAAGATGCATCTGTAAACCAATGGTGAAATCCTTTCGGCCATATGTTCAAATGTTTCCAAGTGTTTTTCAACCGTGTATTTTTCAGTTAGAAGTATAGGATCGTATCTCCAAAGAATTTTATTCCTGCCAACAATACCTGATAAGCTTTCCAATGTTTTGATTGACCGGTCTATTGTTGGAACTTTAGGTTCTATATCATTTCCATATGCAGTAATCGTATAATTGCAGAGTATATTGTATTTTTCATCTATCTTGCCTATATGTTTCAATATTGGCTGGTAGTTTTTAGAGCAGAAGAGAAGACAATCCACATCTTCAGGCTTTAAACTTAACTTGTATACATTCTCTCTTGCAAATGGATTTCTTGAATATGCATATCCCTCACGAAGTCTGTTGAGTAGCCATGGAGTATAATAGTTTACTATATCTGTTCTTCCGCCAACATTTATTATCATATATCACACTACCGGTATATTTATCTGATTTAATTATTGGACGGGAAAATATTTAATGATAACTAAAAATTTCATGAAAAAATGATATGATGGAATTGATGAGAATACCTGCAGTATCATGACAAGAAAATGTATGGATAAAACTAGTCTTATTATTAACCTATATTACTTTTTTAAAAACTTTTTGAAAATAAAATGATTGAAAAAAAAATTAAAAGAAATTTAGAAGTCGGTTTCAGTTTCACTGAGCGGTAACCACTTCTTGTCCTTATCGGATAGGATGATTTCATCCAAATCATCGATTGGCCAGTTGATGGCAATTTCCTCATCATCCCATTTGATTCCGCCTTCATCATCTGCCTTGTAGTAATCGGTACATTTATATGTAAACTCCGCAGTATCTGATAAGACCACAAATCCATGTGCAAATCCGGGTGGTATGTAGAACTGTTTCTTGTTATCCTCGGAGAGTATTACACCCTCCCATTTGGCATATGTGGGTGAGTCTTTACGTAAATCCACGGCCACGTCAAAGACTTCTCCCCTGATTACACGTACAAGTTTTCCCTGTGGCTGTGTGTACTGGAAGTGAAGTCCACGGAGAACTCCCCTCTTGGATTTGGACTGATTGTCCTGTACAAATTCCTCATCTATGCCTGCTTCGGCAAATTCTTCCTTTTGGTATGTTTCCATGAAGTATCCTCGTTCATCACCGAATACCGTTGGTTCTATAACGTACACTCCCTCGATGGATGTTTCATTAAATTTGAACTTTCCCATATCCAGTCACCTACTGATTTTCAACATTTGAGTAGTAATCCAATTGGTCATCTATAATGTCACTAACTGTATGTTTAACCTCTACTCCCAGTTTCTGGATTTTCTCGGTGTTTGAAAATAGTATTGGCACCTCTGCAGGCCTGAATCTTGCAGGGTTAAACTCTACCTTAACTACTCCTTTATCGGTTTTTACGTTTATTCCCTTATCCTTGATTGTGTATTCGAGTTTGTTATCCAGCAGCATTGAGTCTACCTTGGTTTTCTCAAATGATACTCCATAGTATTTGTCCGTGTTGATTTCAGTCGGATTGTTAACCTGTTTGTCACCATTGAATGTCTCGATTGATTCGACGTTATAGCCTGCCTGATTCAAGCTTAGGAGGATGTATGTGATAATTGAGTTTGTTCTCATTGATCCCTGATTGTATACGTTTCCGCTTTTTGCCTTCTGTGCCAGTGCAATGTATCCTTCCACTATATCGTTTACGTGTGTCCAGTCACGGAAAGCGTTCACATTACCTATTACTATTTTATCGGTTAATCCCATCTTAAGCTGCATTACCTGATTTGTTACCACGCTTGTTACGAACATGTTTCCACGTCCGGCTCCTTCATGGTTGAATGCACGGCTGACTACAGTATCCACATCATAGGAGTGATAGTAGTTACGTGAGAGGTAGTCTCCGTATACCTTACTTACAGCATATGGACTCATTGGCCTGAGTGGGTTTGTCTCTGATATAGGCAGTTCATCTATTTTTCCATCTACTATATCCGGAAATATTGAACCGTATTGTTTTATGATTGAATCATATTGTTGTTTTGATGAAAATACCAATCCGTATTCTTCACTTGAACCTGCAAATACCATACGGGCATCTGTATCGGCTAGTCTCATTGCTTCAAGTAGGTTGTTTGTACCTTTTGAGTTGTTATCCTCGGTATCTGTTGGGTTGTCAAATGATTGTGGTACGAATGACTGTGCTGCAAGGTGGAATATGTAGTCAGGTTCGGATTCCTTTAATGCCTTGCTGACAGCAGTATAGTCTGTTAAGTCCCCTGTTAATGGTGTGAATTTACCGTTTAAGTCATGGTTTTTAATATTTTTTGGTATTGAACCGTCTGATCTTCTACGTACTAGTCCATATACGTTTGAACCTTCATTTATTAATTTTTCTGCGAGATAAGCTCCTACAAATCCACTGATTCCTGTTATTAGTATGTTTTTGTTTTTTAGTGACATGTTAATTATTTCCTCCAGAGAGTGTGTTCTTGAATCTATTGTTATATTATGATTTACTATGTTACTATATATGTTTCAAATGATAATTATAATCTGTTATTTTTTTATCATGGACTGTGCCAAGTCGACATATTCATCCACTATTTTATCCCAGTCAAAGTATTCTTCAACACGGGTTCTGCCATTGAATCCTATCTGTTTTTGAAGCTGTTTATCATTCAACAACAGTTCAATTTTTTCCTTTAATGCCTCCTTATCCCTTGGCTTTACAAGATATCCACTATATCCATCATCTATTACATTTACGGTTCCGCCTGATGCATATGCAATTACCGGTTTATTGCAGCAGTTTGCCTCCGCCAGTACAAGGCCAAATCCTTCACGTGTGGATGGAAGTACCAGCATTGCAGATTCTTTGATTTCACGTATCAATTCCTCATCCGTCAAGTCCTGCTTGAATGTTATGGAGTCGTTAAGGTGGTAATCGTCAACCATCTTCACAAGGTTTTCCTTTTCCTTTCCACGTCCCACTATAGTGCAGTTGACCTGGGGGTTTGTTTCTTTTATTTGTTTGACTACTTCTATAAGGTCATCCGCGTGCTTATGTGTGGCCAGTCTTGCAACGAAGATTATCCGATTGTCATCATATGAGTCCACATGTACCTTGTCAAACTTTTTAATGTCAACACCACAGTACAAAAGTTCGATGTTATCTTCACTTACGTTGAAGTCCTCAATCAGTGATTTCTGTGTTGCGGGACTTATTGTTAATATCTTATTATATGGCAGTTTAAGAAGTACTTTTTCCATCAAACTGGCAGTATTCTTGGATTGCAGCCATTGATCATTATTTGTTGTACTTGTATCATATACCACCCCTATTATTGGTGTTCTCTTGATTTTTGCCATCAATGATGAGGACAATAGTGGTGAATATGCCTGTGCATCTATCAGGTCATATTTGTGTGTCAATAACCACCTTGATACGGCAAAGAAGTATTTTATAAACGCTCCACCGCTTCTGAATGGGATATTCTCAATTTTTGGTCCGATGTGATATATGTTTATTCCATCCATCTGTTCATATTCCAAGTCTCCGGCTATCTTCATTGTGAGCAGGTCCACCTCGTGACCCAATTCCACCAGTCTCTTAGCCATATCATAGTATCTGTGTTCTCCTCCACCATTATAGTAGGGTACACAGAACTCTGCAACCATACATATCTTCATATTTTTTAACATCCTTAATCTGCTTTTGACATATTTTCTAAAAAAAAATATTTACTGTCTGATATATTTATCCGCTTTTTAATATTTTAAATGATTATAATTAAATATCTAATTATCATTATTGTTAAATATTTATCTGATTGAGGATATATAAGAAATTAGAAGTGGATATGAAATAGAAGTTATTGGATGTCCAATAGATATCTGCTAAAAAAATGATTACTATGCAAGTTTAAATAAGGGAAAATAAGGTGTTTTTTATGTTAAAAGTAGTTGGTATTGTAGGAAGCCCTAGAAAAGATGGAAATACTGAGTATATGGTTAGAAAATGTTTGGAGTATATTTCACAGGAGGATATTGAGGTGGAACTTGTAACGCTTCATGATAAGAATATAAGTTTCTGTGTAGGCTGTGATTCATGTAAAGCTACAAACAAGTGCGTGATAGATGATGACATGCAGATGCTGACAGACAAAGTCAGGGATGCCGATGGAGTGATAATGTCAAGTCCAGTATACTTCGGTGACATGACAGGCCTTGCAAAGACGTTTATTGACAGGTTAAGACCATTACGTAATGTTCATGCATTCAAATACAAGGTATGTGGTGCCGTCAGTACCGGAGGATTTCGTAACGGCGGACAAGAAAGTACCATCGCATCAATTCATGACTTCTTCCTGATTCAGGGAGGTATTGTTGTGGGTGATGATAGGCCAACGGCACACTACGGTGCTACGGGAGTAGGGGATACGTCGGATGATGACACTGCAGATATTACCTGTCAAAATCTGGCAAGAAGAATGGTGGACGTGCTTAAAAAGATTAATGACTAACAAGCATTACCTAAAAAAGATTTACAAAAAGATTATTAATGGAGTGTTATAATGGACGTGTTTGACAGATTTCTAATAGGAGATACCCATGACATTGAATGGTGCTTCGACAATACCCACTTCATCAAAAGACTGAATCAGAATAGAATATCAAGAAGTTTCATAGTGGATACCGTGTTTAATGAAGAACCCCTACGATATGAAGTAAACGGTAATGGAAAATATGAGGTATTCTTCAAGGCACCGGACAACAAGGATTACAAGGAGATTAAAGTGGTATTTGCATGTGCTGACAATAGAATAGACCTTGTAACCATTATGCCATTGGGAAGTACCGAAAGACAAAAGAACAGATACAAATCAGATAGCTATAAAAACTTGGAGAAAAAAAGGCTGCAAGCCATCAGAAAAAGAAAATAAGAGCGTATCCCATGATGTTAAAAAATGTAATGGTGGTTGTATGGATAATTATCTAATCGTAACACGAAGCACTGATTATGTAAAAGTGAAAGGATAATTGAAATATCACCGGACTTTGAGTTTTAGTTATTATTTTTCAAATCTTCGTCCAAAAAAAAGAAGTTGAGGAAAATGGGGATGGTTGTCCCCATAAATTATTTTTATTGATGTTCTACCTTTAATTTGTCACCAGGCACATCCACATTTAGAATATAACAATACTTATCATTAGATAATTTGATTACTACTTTTGCACTTTTTATCGTATTGGTTTTGGTAGCGTTTCCTGCAATTATAGGAGTTTTCACAGTACTGCCATCCGTAATCTCTGTTACATAATCCTTCTGATAGTCTTTAGACAAATCAACCTTTAATTTATTTGAGTCCAATGACATATTGTTAGCAATAGGATCCTGTTCAACACTATAATCCACTACATCCACTACAGATTTATTTTCATCATAATATGTGATGTTAACTTCTTTTTTCAAGGTATTGAAGTCTTTGGTTATATCCTCAACAAAATGTTCTTTAGCATAATCCGCATCACTTTTTGCTGATTGATTTGTCGGCGTGTAGTTAGCATCCCACGAAATCCTGTCCAAGTCAAGTGTTAAACTACCGTTCAATGTCTTATTATCATAATAGGCAGAGTCAGATCCACCCTTACCATAATCCATGAAAAAACTGGATGAATAATCATTATTGTACTTGAATGTTAACGTTGAATCATCGGGCGTTAAATTACCGCTATTTTCACTATGGCTATTTCCCAACAGCAACACCACAATACCGATAACTGCCAAAAGTGCAATAATAACCAGTATTGATTTCTTATTCATTATAATCCCACTTATGCTGTTGTTGTATTGTTGGTTGTGTCATTAGCATATACTTGACCTAATGACGTACCATTGGTATAACTTAACAGGAACGGATAATCATTTTCCATTTTAGTGATTTTATTTACGGTTTGATTCATATCCTTATCTTTTTTCTCAAATTTTGGTGCTATTTGAGTTATTTTATTAAATGCTTCAGATTGACCGATTTTACCGGATTTATAATCTTTAAATGCATTGAATACTTCTTTATAATCATCAATTCCAGACTGGGTTTGGTTAAAGTACTCAAGAATTGCTCCTATATATTCTTTACGTGTTTGATTTTTAACAGAATTATTTAAATCAACCAATATTTCCGTATCATTTTTAATTACTTCAGACATATTATCTGCTAAGGAAATCATTTGATCACATTGTTCAACTGTTGGTTCAGCACTTTCATTAATATTTAATGCTTTCGTTTGATTTTCAATTGTTTCCATATCTATTGACACTTGTGCCATCTTTTCATTGTATACTGTTTCTTCATCAGGGAATAATACCATAAATGCCACCAATGCAAGTGCCAGTACAACTATTATTCCAACGATTCCGAGAATTAATTTCTTCTGATCCATAATTATAAACTCCAAACTTTATTTATAATAAATCCAAAAACAAGCAATGACCCATTTTATGATTAGTATGCCACTTAGAATAATGGATAGTTAAGTAAATAACAACCAACCGTCATGTGCCTATTTAAAAATTTATTATATAATTATACTTTATTTTAATTAGAATATAAATCAAGTAAAGAATTTGGTTTATCCAGACATTTAAGTTTAACAAATGGAAATAAATAATATTGGTTAGAATAAAATAGGCAATATTAATTTAAATTTAATGAAAATACAATAATACTACAAAAAAAGCACTTGATTGAGTTGTCATGACAGTAGAAAATGAACATATTATGGATTAAATAATTAAATATAGATTATGAGCAAAATAATTAAAAAAGGCACCATCAATAAAAAAAAAAGAAGAATGGAGGATTATGTTTTAATTAAAACAGTATTTGCACGGCTTGAAACATACTTACCGTTTTCTCCGGCTATGATAGTCACCTGATGCAATCCTTTGGACAACGTTGCATTAACCTTATAATTAATGGTTCCAGTTGTAGTGTTGAAAGAATAACTCTTACCGTCAACCTTTATAACAACGGAAGTTTCCTTATTGAGTAGCTGATTGTTATCATCAAGAATTTTTGCCTTAATATAACTGGTAGCACTACTTGTAAACATAGGTTCTGCTTCAATGTGTGTGTTTAAGCGGTTCATCGTAAGCTGTGCTGTAAGTTCTACCCTTCCATACTTTTTGGAAGAGTATACTGCAGTCAGGTTGTGTGTTCTTGCGCCTAAGGAATCAGGTATCTTATAGTCAAGTATACCAAGACCTTTGGTTATATTAACAACAACTGCATTACCCTTAGCGTCTTTGAGTGAAACGCCATTTAATTTGAATACAAGCTGACCGCCATTGATATCCGCACCATCCTCCGATAGGTGTGCTATTAACTTAAGCCTATCACCAGGCTTAACGGTACTTGCACCCGTAAGTATACTCATGATATTATTACTTTTTGTATCACCACTCTTGGATGTTGACTTTGTATTTAATGTATTGTTGATGTAATTGGTAGTAATCATAGCAGATGACTTGATAAGTACCGTTTTAACAGTTGCACCCATATATTTACCGTTTTCACCGGAGATGATGGTCATATTGTAATAACCGTTTCCAAGTGTTTGTGTGATTTTGTAGTTTATTGTTCCGGTTGTTGTGTTTAATGTGTAGCTTTTACCGTTTAGTTTTATACTAATCGTTGTTTGTTTGTTTAGTGCATGATTGTTTTGATCTACTATCTGGGCTTTAACTTGTATTGTATTTGTTGTCGTGTATAATGGGTTTACATCGATGTGTGTGATGTATTTGGATATTGTCATTGGAGTTGTTAGTTCCACCCTTCCATAGCTATTAGATGCATATACCGCCGTTAAGTTATGTGTACGAGCACCCAATGTATCGGGAATCTTATATTCCAGTATTGCAAGTCCTTTCTTGATATTTACCACCACTGCATTGCCATTAGCGTCTTTAAGTGATACGCCATTTAATTTGAATACTAGCTGACCTCCATCAATATCCACTCCATTGTCCTTGATGTGAGCGATAAGTTTTACAGTATCCCCCGGTTTTGTATCAAATGATCCCGTTAAGAGTTCCATATCCGCCTTGTATGTTCTGTTTACTGTCAGGTTGCTTCTTGAAGCCTGTTGGGTCATATTTCCAAGGTAATTTGCAGTTATATTTATTGACTTGTCATTTTTGTTTATGGTATAGTTTGTTATGGCTATTCCACTGTTGTTTGTTTTTAGTGTACTTGTTTTACCGTTGATGTTTACTGTTATGTCCTGATTTTTAAGTGCCTTGCCGTTTCCATCCTTTAAGGTTATTGTTATTTTTACGTTATCATTTACTCTTGGCTTGGTATTATTTGTTTTTATTGTTATGCTGCTTTGTAGTACTTTTTGACTGATGAATGTGTTGTTTTTCTTGAAGTTATCCATCTGTGTACTTGGAACCATGTTACTGTAATCGGTATCATAGTATATCACATTACCTGTTGCGGTCGTGTTTTCTGTTATGCTTAATTGTGTGTCACTTCTATCGGTACTGTTTATGAATATGTTTTTGGTGATTTTGTTTTGTTGACCGTCATCATCTACTGCTGATCCGGCATTAGAAGCGTAGTTGTCTATGAAGATATTCTGGGTTATCGTTGCATTGTTTGCATATGTTTTTATTGCTCCACCATAAGGACTTGTGTTATTGACAAAGGTATTGTTTTTGATGAGTGTTTTTTGACCGGCATCATATATTGCTCCTCCATAGAGTTCATTTCTTTCCCACCAGTAATTGCTTGGCTGGAATATGGATGATCCTTGGACTTTGTTGCTGTCAAATAGGTTATTTGTTATTGATACATTTGTTCCGTTATTGTATATGGCTCCTCCATGGAATTCTAAGGCATAGTTTATACTTGAAAATTGTGAAGGTAGAACTGGTGTTACCTGATAATTACGTGTGAAGTTACTGTTTGTTATTATGGTATTGTTTCCTGTATTGTATATTGCAGCATTATAATGGGCTACATCAGCTATTATAATATTGAAAGCAGTTCTCATTTGATCTGCTGAACTCAGTGGAAGACCGGCAAATGATTTGATGATATCATGTTTAAATGTACAGTTATCCACTTTTAATGCTCCGTCAAGGTTTTCTATACTGCATTCACCTGCATCTCCCATGAAGTTAATATTTTTAAATGTTATGTTCTTATTTTCTATGGTAATTTTATCTTTGAATGTTATTGTCTTATTTTCCTGACCCATAATTGTAAATTTATTCGTTCCACTTTTTACAGTCTGGTTATTTATGATGTATTCATCATTATATGTGTCGCTGTTATTTTTAGTTACAAGGTATAATATTTCATTATCTTTTACTATGCTTAAGGCATATGTTAAGTTTGTTGGAGTGTTTATTGTTTTTCCATTACCTTTGGCGTTGCTTGATACGTAAATGTAACCTTGTATAGGTTTTGGTGCTTCTTTTACAGTTATCTTTGTGGTGTTTGTGCTTGCATTGTATATGTTGTTTCCGGAATATTGAATTGTTATTGTCTGATTTCCCTTGGTTGATGGAGTGTATGTTTTTGTTGCAATTCCATTGGCGTTTGTCTTGACTGTGGATTTTGTACCGTTGATATTGAAGATGATGTTTTGATTGTTTAGTTTATTATTGGATGTATCTGTCAGTGCTGCTGTTAGTGTTATGGCATTATATGCATAAGGTGATTTGTTTGATATGTTGAGCGTTAATTTAGTGTTTACTTTTGGCTTTGAGGTTATTTTTACTGTTGCATTACTCATGTTATAGACCGTATTTCCCTTGTATTTGGCTGTTATATTTATTGTAGCTGTTTTGGTTGGAGCATAGTTTTGTGTGACCAGTCCATTGGCATTTGTTTTGAGCGTGTAACTTTTACCGTCTATTGTGAGGGTAATGTTCTCATTTGCCAGTTTATAATTGTTCACATCACTAAGTGTTGCATTTATTGTCACATTGTTTGTTATTATTGGAGTGGTGTTTGATACTTTGAGAGTTACTTTAGTAGCTACCTTTGAGTTTGCACCGGACTTGCTGCGTACAGCAATTTTAACAGACAAACTGCTGGCATTATATGTTGTATTGCCATTGTATTTGGCCGTTATTGTTACTGTACCTATATTTGTTACTTTATGTGATTGTGTGATGGTTCCGTTAGCATTGGTTTTTAGGGTGTAATTTTTACTATCGGTTATGAGCTGGACATTTTGATTTGCCAGTTTTTTATTGTTTTCATCTGTTAATATAGCACTTATGGTTATGGTAGTGTTTACTATAGGTGTGGTGTTTGATACCGATAATGTCAATTTGGTAGCGTATTTTCCTTTGACTGTTATCTTGGTTGAATTAGTGCTAGAGTTATAGGCGGCAGTACCGTTAAATTTAGCGGATATTGTCAATGTTTTAATTGCATTTGTAGTGTATGTTCGGGTTGCTTGACCATTAGCATTGGTTTTAACCGTATATGCTTTACCGTCAATGGCAAATGTTATGTCCTGGTTTGATAGTTTGTTATTGTTTGAATCTGTTAATGTAGCCGTAAATGTCACGTTTTTTCCCAATTCAGGTGTAGCGTTAGATGCTTTGAGTGTCAGTTGGGTATATAACTTGGTATATTGATTATCGGCAATGTTTGTATCTTCACCTTCATCCACAATCATATTATTATCTTTTGATGGATTGTTTATCAATGTGTTATTAGTGATGTTTACTTTATTTGCCTGGTTATATATTGCCCCTGCATTTGTAGCATTGTTATTTGTGAATGTATTTTTGGTTATTGTGATTTTTGATGAATCATAATCCTCATCCCCATAATAACCTATTGCTCCACCATTATTATCTGCAGAGTTATAGTCAAATATATTATTTGAGATTGTGGTTTTATTTCCTATTTCTACAAGTACTGCTCCCCCATCGATATCGGCATGATTGCCTGTTAGGAGGTTATTTGTTATGACAAGTCCGTTGTTATTTGTTTCAACATCATCATAATCCTCTTCAAGGGTTACATAACTTGATATTGCACCACCATAATCGGCCGTGTTGTTTTTGAATGTATTGTTGTTTATTTTAGTATTTCCCAGATAAATTGATGGATCTGATTCTGAAAATACAAGACCGACGTTTTCTATGGCACCACCATATGTTGCGGTATTTTTGATAAAGGTATTTCCGGTAACGTTCAAGTCACCATAATAATTGCATATTGCCCCACCATCGGCTTGAGCACTGTTATTGGTAAATGATGAGTTTGTTACATCAGCATCTCCACAATATAATGATATTGCTCCGCCATTATATCCCGTATTGTTGATGAAGTTACTTTTTGTTACTTTTATATAGCCCTCTTCATTTACAATGGCCCCACCGTTTGTATCGAAATATCCATTGTTTTTAAAGGTACAATTATTAACAGTGATATTTCCACCATAGTTTCCTATAGCACCTCCACCACCACCATCATCGATTAAAGTATTAGAGATAAACGTGGAATTGCTTATTTTTATATCCGCGTAGTAGCTGTGGATAGCTCCCCCATAATATGAAGCAGTGTTGTTTGTAAATGTTGAATCAGTTACATTCAACTGACCATGTACATAAATTGCTCCACCATTATTTTGTGCTATGTTATTTTTGAATGTACTATTTGTTACCGTGATTGATGAGTAATCATCACCAAATATCACAGCTCCTCCTTCATCAGTGCTGAAGTTAGTTAATATTGCGTTTTTTAATATGAATGTATATCCTTCACCAACTTTCATGAATTGATATGTGTTTTTTCCATTAAATGTTGATCCGTTGGCATTGATTGTTAATTTATATGCCCTGCCTGTTTGATTCCATGTCATGGTTTGGGTTGTATCGTAACTTCCTTTTTTTAAGTTAATGGTATACTCATCATAATCGGATGATTTAGCATTATTGACTTTATTAACTAAATCATCATAACTTGATGCGGTTGTTGTATATGTTTGCAAAGGACCTTCCATATTCTTAGTATTCTTAGTATCGGTTTGTATTTTATTATTAGCAATTTTATTGTCCTGAACATCCACGTCATGTGATGTTGTTATGACCCTATCATCCGATTGTGAATCAGGAGTGATTGGATTATCTGATATGTTATCAGCAGCAACAAATGTCACTGATAACATTATAAGTGCGAACAATAATATTAGCTTTAACTTCTTGTTTTTCATAATATCACGATATTCTTTATTTACATAACAAAATCCCAATAAATCATTAATTATTAGTTATTTGGCAATTATATTTTGAAATAACAATAAAATAACCTATAATATGATAATAAAATGATTTAAAAGCTTTTATTATATAAGTAATGTTTTATCATTACAATTATTTATAATTAAATAATAACATTTGAAAGTTATTTGTTGAAAATGAACTTGAAGGAAGAAATGACTAAAAAATCCAGTTATCTTAAGGAGGATGTAAAAAAAGACACATACTGTAAAAAAAATAAAAAAAAGGGATTTCAATTATGAAATTGTATTATGACCAATTTGCCCAACACTCTCATCAGATGTTGATTCACCATAATTATTAATCATGTTTAAAATATTACTACACTTGTTAGTTTGATAAAAATAGTATATATAACAAGAAAAGCTTTTGATAACAAAATAAAACGTTTCAAAGCAAAATATTTAATCAAAAAAGGCGGCATAAGACATGTGGTTTTACTGAGAACTATTTACATACGATAAAAAAATATCTTAATATATTTAATAGAATAGATATTTTAATATATAATAATTGTTCCAGGTCAAATTATGAAAAATGTCAGCATCATAGTTCCATGTTATAATGAGGAAGAATCGGTAAATATTTTTTATGAGAGAATCAAAGAGGTCATAGATAGCCTTTCAAACTCTTACTCCTTCGAAGTTATTTTTGTTAATGATGGTTCAAAGGATGATACATTAACCAATATTAAAACTTTAGCAGACAGTGACCCGATAATCAGGTATATCTCATTCAGCAGAAACTTCGGTAAGGAATCAGCACTGTATGCTGGTTTGGAAAAGTCAACGGGTGATTATGTTGTTGTAATCGATGTTGACCTGCAGGATCCGCCGGAATTAATTGTTGACATGCTTGATATTGTTGAATGTGAGGATTATGATATCGTTGCAACCAGACGAAGCACACGTGAGGGTGAACCGATAATCAGGTCTTTTTTTGCACGGATGTTCTATAGGTTAATTAACAGAATCAGTGACGTTCAACTCGTTGACGGTGCACGTGATTATCGTTTGATGACAAGACAGGTGGTTGATTCCATTCTCAGATTATGTGAATACAATCGTTTCTCCAAGGGATTGTTTAATTGGGTGGGCTTTAATACGAAGTGGCTTGAATTTGAAAATATTCAAAGAACCGCCGGAGAAAGCAGCTGGTCATTCTGGTCATTGTTTAATTATTCGATAGAGGGCATTGTTGCTTTTACCACCGTTCCCTTATCCATTTCAACACTCCTGGGTGTGATATTTTCCATCATATCATTTATCATGATTATAGTGATAGTGTTAAGAAAGATACTCTTTTCAAATCCAGTCGAGGGATGGACTTCAACTGTAAGTATAATACTGCTTCTTGGTGGTATTCAGCTGTTGTCTATCGGTGTACTGGGCAAGTACCTGGAAAAGACTTACATAGAAACCAAAAACAGGCCCATCTATATCATTAAGGAAAGCAACTTGGATGACAACAAGAATCAAAAAATAGAATAAATTTTTTTTAAAAATGAAAAAAGAAGCCCTGTTAAAAGGGCTTTTTTAGCAATCTTTCCCCAATAATTAAACACAACATCTTTTAAATGCTTTTTCCGTTATACTTATCGAGATTTAATGCATTATTTTTAAATGAAACTATGAGTGTGCATATAGCATCTCCAGTGATATTTACTGCAGTTCTGAACATGTCAAGGATATGGTCAATTCCCATTATCATAGCGATTGCATCCGTTGGGAGACCGACCGAGTTAAACACCATATTCAATGTAATAAGTCCTACGGAAGGTACGCCTGCAGTACCGATTGATGCCATTACAGCCGTGAATATAACGGTTAGAAGTGCGGATAATCCCAGATCAATACCATATGCCTGAGCTGCGAACATTATGGCACATCCCTGCATGATTGCGGTACCGTCCATGTTGATTGTAGCTCCCAATGGAATTGTAAATGAGGACATTTCCCTTGAAACACCCATTTCTGATAGTTTTTCCATATTTAATGGTATTGTTGCATTGGATGTTGAAGATGAAAATGCAAAAAACATGACTGAGAAAAATCTCCTGAAAAACTTTATCGGATTTAGTCTCGTGAATATCACCAACAATACAGGATATACTACAAATGCATGAATTATCAGTCCCACTATTACGCAAATGAAATATTTCATCAATGGAAATAATCCATCGAAGCCCAGTCCTGCGATGTCCTGGCCATCAGACAGAAAACACCTATAGGTGCAAATTTCATTACGATACTTGTCATTTCCATCATGACTGTATTTGACTCTGTAAATAACTTATTAAGAGTTTCCGTTTCATCCTTTAATTTGGCCAGTATTAACCCAAAGAGTACTCCGAATATAATTACGGGTAACATGTCCCCATTAGCCAGTGAATTTATTGGATTGTCGGGGATAATGTTTAATATGGTATCGGTCATTGTGACGTTGGTCGTTACGGTTGTATTGGCTGTGATATTCATCATGTTCAGTCCGACACCAGGCTTGATTATCATGGCTATCATCAAGGATATTGTGATTGCCAATGCCGTTGTTATCAGATAGATGAGTATTGTTCTTCCACCGATTTTTCCTATCTTACTTATATCAGAGATTGATGCTGTTCCCACTACTATTGAAAAGAATACCAGCGGTACAACCAACATTTTCATTAACTTAATAAACCCATTACCTCCAAGATAGAATACATTGTTTATTAGAATTATGTCTTTTATGAATGGATTCTTTACATAGAAGTTCAATATTAACCCCAGTATAAAACCGAGAATCATTCCTATTAATATCCAATTGTTAAGGTTTATATTTTTTATCCTATTTAATATTTAAAAGCCCCCTGTTTAATGATTTAAAATATTTAATGAAGTATTTATTATTTTAAAGAGAAATCTATGATAAATTGATGATTTAATAATGATTATCCTAATTATAATATGTGATTAGTAAAATGTGATAATTTTTTAACTATAAAAAAAGTAATACAATAGTCATTCGACTATTATATAAATGGTACGGGATTTATTGTAGTTGTATTTACAAGTGTTTGCATGGCTGTCTTATTGTATTTACCTTTTACGTCCATTTTATATACTTTTTCATTTTTCTCGTAGTAATAAAAGGTATCCACTGAGTTATCGTTTTGTTTTACCGTTACACTTGTTAAGTTCACAGTACCTAGAGGATATGTTTTACTGTCTATTGTGTAGTTTCCCCCGGCTAAATGATACTGTTCAATGAGAGAATCCAACGTGCTTTGTTTATCCAATTCGTATAATGTATATTCCGTCTCGTTATTTGATATTACTGTACCGTTGTCTCTATGTTCTGATGTGAATCCGTCGGGTATGGATACAGATGATGCTCCTATCTTCGCATTATAAGTGGAATTATATGCCAGTACCGCATATATTGTAAACATAACAAGGAGTATTACCACTACAATACCTACTATTTTTCTATCCATATATAAAACGCCTCTTTCATTATTAATAATGTTTATATTTTTTATATTAAATATACTTTTGTATTATGAGAATATCATTCAATGCGGTTAATTTATAGTACAAATATAAAAATAGAAAAAAGCTATGAAAAAATGAGTTTATATGATGGCATGACTAATCAAATCCTCCTTGTTGGATAACAGCTGCACATAACCGTTTTCTGTCTTATATAGGAATGCATATTCCCCGTTTTCTTCCGAAAAAATCCCGTCTTTGTTGGCTATTGTCTTATGAATGCCCTCACTTTCTTCAAGAAGATCCACCTGACTAAGCAGGGAGTCGGATGTCAGAGAGTACCCAACCATATATGTTATATGGTCATCTCCATTATTAAAGACGCAACGTGATCCCCTTATTCCCTCAAGTGATGGATCATCACTGTAGAAATCCAATTGTGTGCTTTTCTTATCCTCCTTGAATCCGTCGGGAATGTTGAACGTCACGTTTTCCAATACAAGTTTGCCATCAGTCATGTTCATATGGCTTGAATCATTGGTAAATTTAAGCTTATCCGACATGACATTTGCAAGGTTTGTTCCATCCACGCTGTAAACTGCCGATAATGATAATGTCAGCATCAGCAATACCAAAATTATTTCCAGTTTATTTTTCATTTTTTTTATCACTAAAAAAGATTGTCATATTACTATATTTAAATGACAGTAAATATATTATTGCATGAAATCAGTTTTTTATGACAAATCTATCTGGTATCCTATTGGTTGAATGGAATACCCAATGTATTAACCTATATCATTTCATTATTGTTCATCCCCGACAATAGTGACATTCATGATAATCATTATTATCTACTTTTTACATAAATAGTATTAAATGAAAATTGAATAAATTAAACAAATTCTAGTTGAGGTCAAAAGATGAACAAAGAAGATATTCCACCAATTACATCGGATATATACATTATTTTATCCAGTTATAACGAAGAAGATACATTGGAAGAAGTTGTTGATGGCCTAGTAGAACGTGGATTTAAGGTTTTGATTATTGACGATGGTTCCAAGGACAATACTCCTGCAATAGCAAAAAACCTTGTTAGAAAATATAATCCTATGGTATTTTACTACAGACATAGGATAAACGTTGGCCTTGGAGGTGCCATAAAAACGGGTATCAAGGCCGCCCTAAAAAGAGGTGCGGATATAATGATAACCTTTGACGCCGACGGCCAGCATAACCCTGATGACTTGTATAACATGTATCCTCCCCTACAGGAGGGCAAGGCAGATATTGTAATAGCCAGCAGGGACTTTAGTGACATGCCTACCGGCCGTAGATTCGGTAATACCGTGATGAACTACATTACATATATATTCCAGGGAAAGATGGTTACCGATTCACAGTCCGGCCTCAGAGCCTTTACAAGTGAAACGGCAAGAAAGTTAGATTTGAAAAGTCCACAGTATGGTATTTCATCGGAGATTATTGGTGAGATTAAGAGGAAGAACTTACGATTTATGGAAGTGCCCATGACTACCATTTATGATGAACGTACAATCCAGAAGGGTACCAACACCACTGTCGGTATAAAGATTGTATTGGAGTTTATCAATGAAACACTTAAAAGGTAGGTGTTGGATGTGTTTACTTATCAGATAATAATTATAATAATCAGTATTTTAGCAATATCCTTTTCGATTAAAAAGTATTATGAAAATAACTTTAGCCTGGCTACCTTTGTGGCATGGATTCTCATATGGATATTGGTCATTGTAATATCGCTATTTCCATCCATAACCACCCATATTGCATCACTGTTCGGATTGGGTAGAGGATTGGATGCATTATATATTGCAGCCATCATCCTATCCTATTATGCCATGTTCAAGTTATACAACAAGATGGACAATCAACGTAAACGTATTGATGAATTGGTTAGTGAAATAGCCATCTACAACAATGAACAAGAAGATGACGATTGAACATAATTATAAATGAGCCTAACCTCCCCCTTTTTTAACATTTTTTGGCAATTATTTATTGAATTTATTAATTAATGTCCCACATTATGCATTTATACAAATTAATCATTTAATGATGGATTTTAAAATAAAATAATAATCATATATATTAAATCCAACATAAGAATAATTAATAAAAAAAGATTAAACATATCAATTTTTTTGAAAAAATATTAAAGAAGTGAAGCAAATGAGTTCTAAAAATTACTGGACAAAAATACGAGAAATAGCCATAGACTTAAACAAGATAGGTAAAGAAAACTTTGATGAAACAAGCCTGGATGAACTTGTCCCGATTCTTGATGAGATAGAAGTTATCGCACACAATGACAATATAGACTATGATTCAGCAAAACTAATCCTATCGGATGAGGGAATGATCAATTCACTGGAAACAATAAGGGACTTCTATATCTACATAGGTGCAAGACTGGAAAGGGAAAACGCATATGAAATCATTGAAGGCGGAGAAAATGCATGGGAAGTGCTTGACACATTCCACTTCTATGAAAGATATGAAGGCCTTCTAAGCAATGAATCAAAACTTGTACCCTTTGATGAAAATACCAAACTTGTGTTTATTGGAAGCGGACCACTGCCTGTTACACTGATAATGTTTAACAAGATGTTCGGATGCAAATGTGTGGGCATAGAAGTTCAGCCGAGCGTGGCAAAACTATCACGCCACATCATCAGAAGACTTGGACTGGATGACGACATTGAAATAGTTATCGGTGATGAAAGATACG
Organism: Methanosphaera sp. BMS; assembly: GCF_003268005.1. NCBI lineage: Archaea > Methanobacteriati > Methanobacteriota > Methanobacteria > Methanobacteriales > Methanobacteriaceae > Methanosphaera > Methanosphaera sp. BMS. The sequence continues at coordinate 1,180,649 of NZ_CP014213.1, forward strand.
TGGGCCATCTTGACTATGACGTTATCATGGTTGCTGCATTTGCAATACCAAAAAGCAAGGTATTCGGTAACCTGTGGGAGATTGTGGATACTGACACGCCAATATTATACAGGACATACTCCGGTATGAGACAGATGCTGTATGAACCTGTAAAGGACGTTGATCTACGTGGATTCCATCAGGAAGGATTGATGTTGCCTACAGGTAACGTTAACAACACGTCAGTACTTGTCAAGAAGATAGTGTAACTTCCAACCTTCTATTTTTTCAACTTCGCATTTAACAAAAGACATTAATAGATTTCCTGAATATAAATAATTGTTAAAAAATATATGTTAACATATACTTATATTTAGGATTAATAATATAAATTAAATATAACTTATGATTATCGATATAACATAATAAATCTAAGGAGGATTAACCATGTTTCCTGGTGGAAAGATAAACGCTAAACAATTAAAACAAATGGAAAAACAAATGAAAAAAATGGGTATGAACATGAAGGAACTTGACGATGTTGAACAAGTTGTCATTACCCTTAAAGATAAGGAAATAGTTATTAAAAATGCTGAAGTAAGCATCATGAAAGCTATGGGACAAGAGACATACCAAATATCCGGTGATGCCGAAGAAAGAATTAAAGGCAGCAATGAAGATACAAGCATTGAAATATCAGATGATGATGTGGAACTTGTTGCAAGTCAAACAGGAGTAAGTGCTGAAAAAGCAAGAGAAGTACTGGAAGAAGTTGGTGGAGACCTAGCTGAAGCTATAATGAAACTTGAATAAACATATTCATCATTTAACCTTCTTTTTTTTATAAAAAAACTATTTTTGTTTTTGATAATTGTCTATTGCTAAAGTTAAACTTATATTTCATTGTGATATTTTTATCGTCAATATTATGATAAACATCAAAGATAAATATAAGGAAATTTATATAGATATATTATATTAATAGAACAGACTAAAGATGAAAAAAAAAAATAATAATATAAAGGTGATCTTTTGAAAGTAATTGTTGATGGGTCAAACGTAGCATATTATGGACAACAACCCAATGAAGAAACAGGAAAAATAACTCCAAGTCTTAAAACTCTAAAAGTGGCTATAAGCACTCTTGAAAAATTAGGACATGAACCAATAGTATTAGCTGATGCACCATTACGACATGAAATTGATGATAAAGATAGCTTTAATGAAATGATTAAAAACGATGAGGTTTTCCCAGTACCTGCCGGAACCATCGCTGATCATTACATATTAAACTTAGCATATGAAAAAGATGCTAAAATATTATCAAATGATTTTTTCAGAGACTATCAGGATGAATTCCAAGATATTCCAAGCAGAAGACTACCATACAGAGTAAAAAACGGTAGATTCCAAATCGGTAAACCAGCACCACCTAAAAAAGTAAAAAATATACTTCAAAAAATCTGTTCTAAATCATTAAACGAATTTGAAAGACGCGGATTTGATGTGTACAAATCCAAGAAAAACAGAAAATTCAGCGGATTAGCCGTTGCTCAGGAAGCAATCAGTAGAGTAAGCAATGAAGAAGACAATGCCATTGACTCCAAGTTAGAGAACGTATTCCTCAAGATACCTATTCTCAACAAGATGGTCGGATTTGTAGATGACGATATGGAGGATTGCGACTTCCTAATATTCGTACTGGTAAATCCTAAAGACTATAAGGAAGCAGTACGTAACGCCGGGACCATTGCCGTAACGGTTAGAAACAAGTTGAACCTAGATCATTCTCCACTTGTAGCTGTGAGAAATGATTTGTTCACAAGACCGGGTACATTTGAATTGAACATAATCTACTCGGATGAAGTACTTGAAGAAAGTCCATATAACTTAAATATCATAATAAATGACTCAGACTACTCATTTATTAAACATAATTCAAGAAATATAGCAAGTACGCTAGCTTCAAGATTAGGAACATGGAAGTTTCCTATAGTATCAGTAAAACCAAGTATGTTAATGGAAAAACCAGGACAGTTTGAAATTTCTATTGAACGTGGAGGTAAGAGATAAATGGCTTTTGACGGAATTACAAAAAGCCTTTTTAGCCGATTATTAAACAAAAAAGTTATCAGTATTGGTACTAAGTATTTTGCAACAAATGATTTGGAAACAGAATATGTGGGCTTGATTAACCTGACAAAGACCATGCTCGTCGAGGTTGAGCCTGCTAAAATCAACAGCCAAAGCATATTTGAAAACCTGGAACGTGAAATTGACCAAAGAGACCTTCCGAAGAACAGGAAGTTTATCGAAATAAAGCCGGCAGATGATTCAATCAATGAATTTGCATTACTTAGTAATATCATAATGGGTAGTGACCGTTATCTATACATAGAACTTTTCATGCCTAATCGCATAATCGAGACATTCGCCAACATCATCATTGAAGCCAATGGAAAGATTATAGAAAGAAGCCATTCGGAGCTTGTAAGCCACATGCCATCTAAGAAAGAGGCAATCAGAATAGCTATCGAATTGATTAAACTGGGTATGAACAACAACTGTAACGTAAGGGCATCCGTTGGTATGACCGGAGCTGCATCCATTGAAAGGGCCATTGAAATGAACAATGAGATAGGCCAGGTATCGGGAGTAGCATTCACCAAGTTAGGTGGAGAATATGGAGTCATATTTGAAGAAAAGCCAACCGACAAGATGATACACCTTGCACCGGCAGAAATTGATAACTTCATGTACATCGATGCTAAGGATTCAACGGGTTTTATTGCAAAGTACGGTAAGGACAAGCTCATTGAAATAATGAACGACATCAATGAGTACATTGCAACCGAAAGTAACGGTAAGATAGAAGGGTATCGTATCGGTGGAGACGACTTGATTATTAACTTCGCCAACAAGGAAATAGCACTCAAGACAGCACTTGATTGTGCATGGTACGCGTTAAACAATAACCTTAACCTGCGTATAGGTATTGGAAAGTCAAGACGTGAAGCTGGTGAAAATGCACACCTGACCGACTCAATTAAAATACATGACGATACGCCCGTTATCGTATTTGACATTGCTAACGGTAAATATGCATATTACATTCCTACACCATTTACCAGAAGTGCTTTGGAGTTTTTAGAAACCAAGAAGTTAACCATGATAGGAGTATTCATATTTGTATTCCTGGCAACACTTATCGGATGGAATACCCAGAACACATGGCTGGGATTTGCCGCTATGATTATAGCAGTGTTGTTTGCATCAATAACTAACTAATATGGGTGATTATCATTAAAGCAGAACTTGAATCAAAATTATTTATATTATTACTGGTCGGTATAGTAGCAATAATGTTTGGTAGTGTTGCATCCATATTTATTCACATTGACAATATATTTGATAACACAAAAGATGGCGTTAGTGACATAGTATCCAATAATAACTCCAACTCCAACTATTACAATTCATCAAGCTATAACTCAAATTACAGCTCAAAAAGTTACAACAGTTCATATAATGACTATGATGATGAAAATGCTACGTTATCCGATAGGATAAAAGAGTATTTGAATAAAATATTGAATAACAACGACAAATAATGGACAAAAATCCATTATATAAAACTTCTTTTTTTAAGTGACCATGATGGATTTTTTTAAACAATAAAAAGACTATTTATTTTAAAGGAGGTACAATCTTCATGAAAGAATTAGATATGGGAATATGTTCCATTGATAGCATTAAAGCCAATGGCTATAGAGAAGGAAAATATGGAGTGACTATACTCTACCATGAAAACTCCACTGCAGCGGCTGTATATACATCCAATCAGGTATATGCGGCACCAATCACAATTACAAAAAAACATATCGCCGACGGAAAAATATCCGCCATTCTTGTAAACAGCGGAAATGCAAACTGTTATACCAAAGAAGAAGGAATCAAGAATGGATTGGAACTGGCAGAACTTGTAGCGGATAAATTGAACATCCCATTGAACGAAATGGCAGTCTGTTCTACCGGAGTTATTGGAAGACAAATGCCACTGAATATACTTAAGCCCGTTGCAATAAAATCGGTTGAAAAGCTTGCAAACTCAAGGGATAATGCTACAAATGCTGCAGAGGCAATTATGACAACCGATACCGTGAGCAAGGAGTGTGCAGTTGAATCAACATTGGCCGACGGTACGCCATTCAGGGTAGCGGGCATATGTAAGGGTTCAGGTATGATAGCACCGAATATGGGTACAATGCTTGGATTTGTTACAACCGATTTGACATTAGATAAGGATACCCTTCAGACGGCCCTTAACAAGGCAGTTAAAAAATCATTCAATATGGTCGTGGTAGATGGTGATGAAAGTACCAACGATACTGTTATCCTAATGGCCACAAATGACATTGAAGCAGAATATGATGAAAACTTCCAGGAAGCACTTGATTATGTATGTATGAGTCTGGCAAAGCAGATAGCCAAAGACGGTGAGGGAGCAGAAAAATTCATGGAAGTTACCTGCAGTGGTGCAAAAACACAGGACGATGCAATCCTTGTCTCAAAAAGTATCACGTCAAGCAGTCTTGTTAAGACTGCACTTAAGGGTGCAGATCCAAACTGGGGCAGAATCATCTCAGCCATGGGATACAGCGGTGTCGAATTTGACCCTGACATCGTGTCAATATCAATATCTTCAAAGACCGATAAGGCCGTGATTGTTGATAAGGGTTATGTGACAACATATGATGATGAAAAAATATTAGAAAAGGCTGAAAACATTATGAAACAAAAGGACGTGTTTATAGATGTCAACTTACATGATGGAGACTGTAGTGCAACCAGTTATGGTTGTGACTTAACATGTGAATACGTCCACATAAACGCTGATTATACAACATAACATTAATAGATGGTGAAACAAATGAAAACAGGAGAAGTAAAGAATAAAGAGGATGAATTAAATATTAGTAACGTTTTGATAGAGGCTTTGCCATATATCAAGAAGTTTCATGACAAGAAGATTATGATTAAGTATGGTGGACATGCAATGATTGATAAAGCTTCCATGAGTTCAACAGCCCGTGACACGGTACTTTTAAAGTATGTTGGTATGCAACCGGTTGTAGTTCATGGTGGTGGCCCGGAAATATCCCGTTCAATGGATAAGATGGGTAAAGAAGCAAAGTTTATCGGAGGATTACGTGTAACCGATCAGGAAACAATGGATATAGTTAAGATGGTATTGGTTGGTAAGATCAATATCGATATTGTGTCACAAATCTGTTTACATGGAGGTAAGGCTATAGGAATGTCCGGTAAGGATAACTTCCTTATTGAAGCATCCAAAAGGGATCCTGCCAAGATTAAACATGAAAACGGTGAAATTCTTGAAGTTGACCTTGGTTATGTAGGTAAGATTAAAAAAATTAATTCAAAACTTATTGAAGATTTAACCGCAAACAACTATGTACCTGTAATAGCACCTTTAGGAAGTGATGGCGAGGGAAATACATTAAATCTAAATGCCGATACTGTTGCAGGTTCCCTAGCATCCGCGATTGATGCCGAAAAGTTAATCGTTTTAACCGATGTTCCTGGTATCATGACAGACCCTGAAGATCCGGACAGTATCATCAGACGTATCCGCGTGGATGAACTTAGGGAATTGATGGATTCCGGAATTATCAAGGGTGGAATGATTCCTAAGGTGGAAACATGTATCAATGCCGTTGAAAATGGAGTTAAAACTGCACATATATTAGATGGCCGATTAAAACATTCAATTCTTCTTGAAATATTTACCAAAGATGGTATTGGAACAATGATCAGAGAATAAGCACCCACTTTACCTCCCCCTATACAATTTTTTTTTAAAAGGTTTAATTAATATGATGAAGTCACTTAAGTTAAATAATGCACAGATGAATCGGTTTATTGGAAAAACCAGTCATCTGCATCATCAAAGTCCACATCAATATGAGAAGATTAGAATCAATGATGATGGAATTATTTTTATACTCTACAACTCAGGTTCACTTGTTTATGAGGACAATACTCAAACGAGGAATTTTATTAACGGCAATCTTAAAGACGTTTTCAAGTATAGTCAGTCAAAAGGACAATCAAACAACAGGTCTCATGATAAAAAGTCAAATGACCATAAATATCAGAAACGTTATCATCACAAAAAAAGATATCCTAAAAAATCTAAAAAACAAGACGATGAAAATACTGAAGAATCCCTTAATAATTCAAATATTTTAATATCAAAGTATGATTATACGATAGGCTCTGATGAAACTGGTAAGGGGGAATGGTTTGGACCTCTTGTTGTATGTGCGGTAGCTACATCAAACAGTGAAAATATTAAGTTAAAGGATGCAGGAGTCAAGGACAGTAAAAAATTAAACAAGAAACAGATAATGGAAGTCTATGAAAATATTATGGAAATGAACATAAAACATGAAGTAATAGCACTAAGACCATTTAGCTACAACAAGCTCTACAACAAATTCAGAGATGAGGGAAAAAATCTAAACCACATGCTGGCATACCTTCATTCCAAGGTGATTAATATGCTGCTTGATGAAATAGACTCGGAGGATACATTGATAATCATTGACAAGTTCGATGCAAAAAAGATGAACGAATACCTCAATACGCAATCCAACATGATTCAGATAGAAAATGGTGAGAGATTCATACCAGTTGCAACAAGTAGTATTATTGCAAAGTATCATTATGAAAAAGTATTAAATGAATTAGAAGAAAGATATAATATTAGATTAAACAAAAAAATCAAGATAAGAAATATCGATAAAAAAATACTTGATAAAGTTGCTAAGACACACTTTAAGAACATAGCAAAACACTTGTATTAACAGATATCTTTAGAAAACAAGGAGTGATTAGATGAGTAAGATAGATGTAGCAATTATAGGAGCCAGCGGTTATACCGGTGGAGAATTGATGAGAATCCTATCAAGACATCCAAAAGTTGAAATTACCACGGTTACCAGCCGTAAGAGTGAAGGGGATGATGTAAGCACACTACATCCACACCTGGAAAACCTGGATTTGCAGTTCACAAATCCTGAAAACAAGGACGTGGATGCTGATGTGGTATTCTGTGCAGTGCCACACGGAGCATCAATGAAGATAGTGCCGGACTTCCTGGATAACGGTTCCAAAGTGGTGGATTTAAGTGGAGATTTCAGATTCCAGGACGTTCCCACATATGAGAAATGGTATGGAATGACCCATCTACACCCTGAACTTGAAGCTGTATTCGGTCTTCCGGAGATAAACCGTGACCTGATTAAAGATGCAAACCTGATAGCAAATCCGGGCTGTTTCCCTACCGGTGCAATTCTTTCCAGTCTTCCTCTTGTTGAAAACCAGTTAGTTGACAGGATTATACTTGACAGTAAAAGTGGTGTAAGCGGTGCGGGTATAAAGGCCACATCAAACAGCCATTTTCCAACATGCAGCGATAACGTAAAACCATATGCAATTGCAAGTCACAGACACACCCCCGAAATAAGGGAACAGCTCAGAAACTTCGGTTCAAAGGATGTTAAAGTATCATTTACCCCTCATTTGGTACCGGTAATACGTGGTATCATAACAACAAACCACAGCATATTGCTCAAGGACAATGTTACGGCTGATGACATCTACTCCTTATACAGCCAGTACTATAAGAACGAACCGTTCGTACAGGTTCTTAAAGACAACAACATTCCTCTTCTTGCAAGCGTAAGAGGTTCCAATTATTGTCAGATTGGTGGTATATCCCTTGATGATGAAGACGAGCTTGTAGTGATATCCGCTATTGATAACCTCGTGAAAGGGGCATCAGGCCAGGCTATTCAAAACATGAACATCATGTGTGGATTTGATGAAACGGAAGGACTTAAGGAATTAGGATTATATCCATAGGAGGACGAACAATGACGGACATAGTTATATATTACTCACGTACAAAAAATACAAAAAAGGTTGCAGAAGTAATTGCAAGAAAATACAATACAGAAATACTTGAAGTTAATGATAAACGGAAAAGAAACGGTATCCTAGGATTTATCACAGGAGGTTATGATTCCTTATTTGAAAAGGATACGAAAATCGAATATGAAAAGCTTGACTTGAAGGATTATGATACAATATTTATCGGAACTCCAGTATGGGCTTCAAAACCTACACCTGCAATTGTACAGTTTATTAAGGAAAATGAGTTCAGCGGTACCAATTGTGTTACCTTTGCTACTATGATGGGTAGTGGTGGAGAAACTACAATCAATGTTTTGAATAATATGATAATAAGCCAAGGTGGAAACGTCAAGGATTCATTTATCTTAGCCGTTAAGAATAATGATATTGAAGAATTGACAAATGAAGCCCTGGATGATCTGGAGTTATAACCACCCTTTTTTTCACTTTTTTAGAAATTATTTATTGATACAGCCCAAATTGGATATTTGTTTTGTATGAAAAAGAGTTTGAAGCTTGTTTTTGTAAAAATAGAATGTTTGTTATTGTCAATTGGAGTTTATGAAAAATTATTAAGAAAAGAAAAAAGCGATTATTCCAGTTCGATTGCCATTGCTTCTTCTTTTCTTAATGCTAATGAGAAACCTTGTATACGTATTGCTACTGGGTATCCTAATGGTGCTCTTCTTTCGAGTTTTATTGTTGTTCCTTTTACTAATCCCATTTCCCTAAGGTGTTTTCCTAGTGATCCGTGGATTCTATATTTTTTTACTCTTCCTATTTCACCTAATTCTAAATCGTCAACTGTTTTTACCATTTTTATTACCTCGATTATAATTTGATAATTACCTATACCCCCATGGGTATACTATATACTATACCCCCTATAGTATATAAAGTTTTCCCAAAATTCCCTTTAGCATAATCAAAAAAGATGGAATAATAATCACCAAAACCCCCATAAAAAGTACAAAATAAGAAAACTACAAAAAATAAATTACACATATTAAAGTTTTTTTGAATAAAATATCAAACAAATATATTTAACATAAAAACAAAAAATGATATTAGAAATTTAATCAATGATAATATGAGAAGCTTAACAATATACTATTCCAAAGGCGGTAACACAAGACTCGTCGCAAATACCCTTAAAAGTGAGATAAAAACCCATAGACTCGAAGTAATAGATTTATGGGAAAATAAAACACTATCAGAACTCCTTTTTCCAACAATAAGAAATTCAGCACAAATAAAACCAGATGGCATAACAGTAGACCCATATTATGAAGTGGTATTTGTAGGTACGCCTGTATACTTCGGATCAGTTACCCCAGCAATAGCACGCTTTATCAAAAAGACCGATTTTCAGAATAAAGACGTTATCCTGTTTAATACATTCAAATACGCAGGATATAAACATTCAATAAGAAGACTGGCCAAGCTTGTTAAAAAAAGTAACGGAAATGTTGTCCATGCATTCGGCATTAAATGTAACGGCACGGATGAGGACATAATAAATTGCACCAAGAAAGCCATCAAAGAATTAAGTATTTAAGCTAGTAAAAAGTAATATTTAATAAGTGATTAAAGATGTCATTACTAATAGTATATTCCTCCGGAAAAAAAATTCAATATATCTCAAACATAATAAATGAAAGGTATGACTCAGACATTGTTGAAGTAAAGGACCTTAATAGAAAAAAAGGATTTTTAAACAATCTTAAAAGTAACTACGCCGCCTTTCGCAATAACACTACAAAGATTTCACCGGAGCATATTGATTTAGAAAAATACAATCTGATATTGCTTGGATGTCCATCCACATTGGGAAATATCTCACCGGCACTAAATACGTTAATAGCAAACTGTGACTTCAGCAATAAAGATGTGATGATATACACAACAACAAACGGAACCAATGCCACCGGCGTGCTAAAACAAATGAAAAAAGCAGTTGATAAAAAGCATGGCAAAGTGGTAAACTCATTTATCATAAGAACAAACAATAAAACAAACCAAGAACTGCTCATCAATACAGTTAAGCTCCTGCCCCAACTAGATATAGACTTATATATCTAACATTTACTATTTTTTTGAACCTAAATATTATTTCTACTCCAAACAGTATTTGAATATATTAAATTATCTTGAAATGAAGTACATGATAAAAAATACTCTTACATCAAAAGCATGAAAAAATAGTTTGAAAAAATAAAAATATGGTGATTATTGGTTGGAATATTCCTCTTTCAACCTTCGTTTTACTTCATCCCATACCAATTGTTCCTCACCACAACCGGATACGAGGATGTAATTATACTTGGAGTGTTTAATTAACTTTATGAGATTGTTTATCCTTTTTTCAAAGTCATATTCCACAGGAATAAATTTACTGTCATATTCATCCTTGATTTGATTATAGTACTCCTGTGCCTTTGTAACAGATACTCTGCCCGGAACAACAATCAAACTAACAGGATTCAATCCCCTGATGGCTACCTTATGGTCCTCGAATACATCATCCTCATATTCATCAGGAGTATTGTAGATGAATTCCACATCACCTTCAGAGTATAAATCCATGAGCAATGCATTTACCTTAAGGGCATCCCCATTATCACCCTGACCGATACCAACCAACTTACCGTCAACTTCAAATATCTCAAATCTGCCAGGAGGAAGAATTGTAAAGTCCAGCTGGTTGAAGTAATCTTCAATCTTTTCATTAACATTCTCCATTTCATTGGTAAATGTTGCATATACCGCTGTAGAACATAATATGTTATACAGATTATGTATTCCAAGCATTGGTACGGTCATAGTCACGTTTATATCCAAATCTTTATCGATAATGTAGTTATATACCCTACCTTCAATAGTTATGAGCCATTTATCATCCTGAGTTTCAAATCGGGTAAGCTTAATATCAGGTTCGGGACGTTTGAATCCACAATCACATGAGTATATCCCTCTTTGATTCATATAATACTTAACATAAGTTAACTGCTTACCGCAATTCGGACATTTCACTACGGGTGATTCAAATATATCCTCAAGAAAGTCAAGTTCAAATCCGTAATAATTAACGTGAACGTCTTTCTCCTTGTTAAGTCCAATATAAGCAGTATTAGGATCATCACAGTTAGTTATTACTACCCCCTTATCCATGGCCTCACTAAGCAATGTCTTTGCCTTGACGTAATCCTCGAATGACTTCTTTACACCCAGTACCTGCGTGTGTTCACGGGAAATGTTGGTATATGTCACGCCTATCGGACTTACCAACCTTTGAACATTATCCGGCTCGCCGTGTTCAATATCACGTATACCATACTCGAATACTCCAAGTTCAGATTTGTTCTCCAATATTCCCGTTGTCAATGCATATATCGTGTTGTTGTCCACACTGGTAGACAGGTTCATGTCCCTATTCAACAGATCTATTGCCATGGTAGTTGTGGTGGTCTTACCGTTTGTTCCGGTTAATAATATTGAACCGATGGCTATCTGTTCATCGGCCAGCTGAGGCAGGTTTTCCCTTCCGGCATATTTGAGAAAGAGATATCCCGGAAAACTTTTTCCACCCGTAGGCAGATAATGCATCGACTTAAGCGTGAGCTGACTAAACTTTTTTACAATTTTATACTTTATATTGCTCATAATAAATAAACTCCCTAAAACGGCTATCGGTAAAAAGGATAAATTAAAATCAATACCCAATTATCCGTTATATTTTGATTTGAAGTTGAGTATATTCTCAAAACGATTAATCCATATGGATTAATATAATGCTATAATATGTTTTATATTAATAGATATTTAAAAGTATTTAGAATTACAAGGACTGTAATGGCTATGATAAAATAAACTGGAAAAGGACAAATAATCACAGAATAAAATATTTAATGAAAAAATTCCGGACTAATAAGAAGGATAACCTGCCAATTCATCGAATAAAACACAACAAATGATTTGAAAAGTCATTATTTGCTATTGTTCAACAAAAGAAGATCGTGATATACTATACAACAACTTATTAACAAACGCAAACACGAATGTATTTGTCAATGGGTATTTCATAAAGCAATAATCACATAAATTTTTATATATATTTATTAACATAACTAGTATTATGATATTCTAATAATTAATCCATTGAAATATTTCTTCTTTAATTATTATAGAATATACAACAACAAAACAATTTTACAATAAATCTAGGAGCGTAACGAGAATTGACAGATGTAATTAAATATATCAGTAGACAATCTCATAAGCCTCTTATTTTAATTCCCGTAATTTTAATGATAATATCCCTTCTATACATTGGTGTATTCGGATTGAATCAAGGTGTAGAATTGAAAGGGGGTACATTGGCTACAGTGGAATTAAAACATCCAATGACTGAATCAGAGATAACAAATTTAGTTAAAGACAAACTAAAAGTAAATGACGTTCAAACCTCATTAAGCGGTAACACTGCAACCATCACCGTATCGGGTGACTTGGATGCTGCACAGTTTAGTGAGATGTTTGCAAATGACTTTAATGTACTTAGTTTTAAGAGTGTTGGAGCCTTACTAAGTGATGCTGCAATGGGACAAATTGCATATGCATTGATATTTGCATTCTTATTCATGTCCGCTACGGTATTCTTTGTATTTAGAGACTTCATACCTTCCATAGCTATCATATTATCAGCATTGTGTAACATATCCGTTGCCGTTGGTGGTATGTCACTGTTCGGCATACCTATCTCAATTGCAAGTGTAGGTGCATTACTCATGCTTATAGGGTATGGTGTGGATACGGATATTCTTCTTACCACACGTTTACTTAAACGTAGGGAAGGAACTGTAGATGACAGGGCAGAAGGTGCATGTAAAACAGGTATCGTATTAAGTATCACGGCTTTAGCATCAATGTTAGTATTATTTATAGTTGTTAAAATATTCATCCCATCTGCACAGGTATTGGCTGACATATCAGCGGTGCTTGTAATGGGACTTTTATCAGATTTAATGTCAACATGGCTTATGAATCTAGGAATTCTAAAATGGCATATTGAAAGAGGTGGTCACAATTAATTATGAAACAATACAGTTTTTAAAAAGGCCACGAACACTATTACTAATAGCCTTAGTAGCAATAAGTATAGCTAGTGTAGCAATATTTGGATTACAGGAAGGACTTGACCTGCAGGGTGGATCCATGATTAACCTACACCTTAGTGAACCAGTTGATCAGGACACCATGAATACCGTAACTGCAATCTTAGATAAAAGGTTGAATGCATTTGGTATTTCAGACGTAAAGGTAAGACAAAGTGGAAGTCAAGACGTGATAGTGGAAATTGCAGGGGTAAAACCCGAGGAAGTAGAGCGAATCATCAGTACGCCGGGTAAGTTTGAAGCTAAAATCAACAATCAGACAGCCATTACCGGTGCAGACATTACTAGTGTATCCGGTGCTGAAGTAACAGGAAACAGATGGCAGGTACCATTCAGTGTATCAACGGCCGGAGCTGAAAAATTCGCAAAGATAGCTGAAGGCCAAGCAGGTGCAAAGGTAGAGATGTACCTTGACGATAAGCTCATCTCCGATCCTGAATTGGATGCCGGACTAGCAAACGGTAAGGCATCAACCGAAATATCAGTTTCAGGTGGAGAAGAATCCAAACAGGCAGCTCAAGAAAAAGCTACCGAAATCCACACAGTATTAGAATCAGGGGCTTTACCGGTTAAGCTGGAAGTAAATGGAGTAAACAGCGTATCTGCTGAACTTGGTTCACAGTTTGAACAGGGATGTCTCATGGCAGGACTACTTGCACTACTTGCAATAATCGTAGTAGTAAGTTTCAGATATAGGGCACCGTCACTTGTACTTCCGATAATTGTAACCACTCTTTCAGAGCTGATTATCATTCTTGGATTTGCATCCATCATTCACTGGAACCTAGATTTGGCTGCAATTGCAGGTATGATTGCATCCATCGGTACCGGTGTAGACGACCAGATTGTTATGACTGATGAGGTTTTAGCTCGTCGTGACAGAAGTGACAGAAAAAATATCGTTAAAACCAGAATTAAAGGTGCATTCTTCATTATATATGCATCAGCTGCAACCCTCATTGCCGCTATGCTTCCATTAGCATATATCGGATTTGCAAGAGGTTCAACAGGTATTGGTATGTTAACCGGTTTTGCAGTTACAACCGTTGTAGGTGTACTTGTAGGTATCTTCATCACAAGACCTGTATTTGCCGATTACATGGAAACCTTCCTTATCCAGTCCCCTAAAAACAAGATGCAAAATGTTAAAAAGGGTGAAACAAAAGTCAAAGACAAGAAGAAAGGAAGAAAAACCATTGCAAGAGAAGAAGCAGAAAAACAAAAGAAAAGACGATAATACCATTAACCCCCATAATTTATTTTTTTTAAAATCAATTCATCCAGCCAATGTATTCTACATTTAAATTCAATAATGAAAAAATTCTTATAGTATAAAATACTATTTTTTAAATATGTTAAACAAAGACCATCCTAGATATGAATCATTACTTTTAAGACATAAGATTGTAGAAGCACACAAAAATGGCATACTGGCAGATTCCGGTATGATAGCCCACGGTAGAGGGGAAACATACGATTATCTTATCGGTGAAAAGACTACTGACAACAGCATAAACACAATCAAGGTATCGGCGGCCTATTTTTTAAATGCAAAAAGACCTGTATTGAGCGTAAACGGTAACACCACCGCCCTGGTAGCTGAGGACATTGCAAAACTGTCCAAAATGCTGGATATTCCTGTGGAGATTAACCTGTACTATCGTACAGATGAGAGGGTTAAACGCATTGAAGAGGTTTATAAAAAATTGGGAGTCAAAGAAATCTTAGGTACCAACGATGATGAATTTATAGATACTCCCAATCTTAACGGGCCAAGAAGTCCAGTTAGTATCGATGGAATAAGCAAATCAGACCTTATATTCATACCATTGGAAGATGGGGACAGGGCAGAGGCATTATATAACCTTGGAAAAACAATAATATCCGTTGATTTAAATCCATTGTCACGTACGGCACAAACCTCCACGGTAACCATTGTAGATAACATTGTGAGGGCCATGCCCCTATTGATTAAATATGTTGAAGAATTTGAAGATTACAGTAGTGATGAATTAACAAAAATGATAAATAACTTCGATAACAAAGTAAACTTAGATAACTCAATAAGAGATATTCTAAATAGATTTGAATTATAATAATGTTTAATGTGTAATTAATAGATCATATAGGAGTTTATTAATTTGAAAGTTTATGGAATTACAGGTCTTCCAGGTTCCGGAAAAAGCATAATATCAAAATTTACTGAAAATGAAGGCATACACATTATCAGCATGGGAGACATAGTACGTAAAGAGGCCAAAACATTAAATTGTAGTTCTGAAGTTGCTGCCGTAAGCTTAAGAAAGAAATATGGCAACAAAATTATTGCAAAGCTATGTGTAGATGAAATACAGAACATCTCCAGGGAAAGTACTGATAAACAAAAACGCTTTCAGCATGAATTTGAAGATGACATTTATATAATCGAGGGAATCAGAAGTTCACATGAAGTGGACGTATTTAGGGAAAACTTCGATGACTTCACGATAATAGCAATTCATTCAAGTCCAAAGACCCGATTCGAGAGACTTAAGAAAAGAAATAGGAGTGATGATTCCTCCGACTTCAAAACATTCCTGGAAAGGGATATTAGGGAACTCGAATTCGGTATTGGAAATGTCATAGCCAGTGCAGATTTTATGATAATTAATGACGATCCGATTCAGGATAAACTGGCCCAAATGATAAGTGAATATAACAACGAGATTAACCAGTCAAATCAGTAGAATAGTCAAAGAAGTACTTATTGATAATTTAAAGATAATTAACAGAGTTTATAGGAGCATAATAATTTGAAAGTATATGGAATTACCGGCCTTCCCGGATCGGGAAAAAGTATCATATCACGACTTGCTAAAAATGAAGGCGTTCACATCATAAGTATGGGTGATATCGTACGTAAAGAAGCCGAAAAACAGAATTGTAGTTCTGGAGTTGCTGCTGTAAACCTAAGAAAGAAATATGGGGATAACGTTATTGCCGAACGCTGTGTCGAAGAGATACAGAACCATTCAAGAGACAGGCTGAACAATCAGGGCAATACCCTTACAAGGATATACACTACAAAAAACCAAAAGCAATCCCAGCGTAAGTTTAAAAGGGTTGAACAGGACGTTTATATCATAGAAGGTATTAGAAGTCCATTTGAGGTAAACATCTTCAGGAGAAACTTCAAAAACTTCAAAGTAATAGCAATCCATTCAAGTCCGGAGACCAGATTCAACAGACTTAAAAGAAGAAAAAGAAGCGATGATTCCACCGACTTCAAAACATTCCTGGAAAGGGATAGAAGAGAGCTTAAATTCGGTATTGGAAACGTTATAGCAACTGCAGATTTTATGTTGATAAATGATGGTCCCATACCTATATTCAAGAATGTTGTACGAGGATTGATTGATCATGAAATTAAACCAAAACGTAAGCCATACAAAAATCATAATAAAAACAAGAATAAACCAAACAGAAAGCATCGAAAAAATCCAAACAACTATAAGAAACATAACAAGCAAAACCCCAACAATAGAAACAAGAAGGACTTTAGAAATAAGAGGAGATATTAATCTTTTGAATACTGTAAAAAACAGAATCAACAGGGAAGGACTTAATGATGTAGCCGAAAATATTTTAAACAAGAATAAGGAAGATAATTCCACCTTCTTCTATATCAACAAGCAATCGGCTTACAATAACAAGTTTCACATCACCGACGTTGACTTATCACCCCTCGGGGATATCAAAGTAGAATTATATGATGATGATATTGATGAATTAATCGAATATATCATCAACTGACCACCAACTTTTTCTAAAAAAAATTGCTTATCATGATATGTAAGTATATGACAATAACGAGTTATCCGTTCGGATATGCAAAGGCGAGTTTATTGCTCGTTTATGGAATAGTCATATTTTTCTTCCAGATGTGCCTTCGTGATGTTATAAACTCCGCTGTCGACGTTCCATATGATTTCTGCATCATCTATTACTATTCTTCGATCGTAGAAGGGTGCATCAAGTACCAGCGTTTCTGCTTCTCCTCCCTCGAATGCAGGATGCAAACCGTATTTTTCATTCAATTTTATCAGTTCATCTATCACTTCATGGGTAATTGTTCTGCCCAGCCAGTCCTTTGTAAGTCCGTATGCCGCCGTACTGGATATTATTATTTCAAATCCTTCATCGACAAGTTCCCTCATATATTCAACCGGATTTACATGCCATAGTGGTGATACTGATTTTAGTCCTATTTTCTCACATATCCTGTCTATCCTGGATTTCTGATAGACCGATTCGAGTGCTCCAGAGTATACACATTCAACACCCTTGTTTTTAAGTCTTATCAGTGCATTTTCCACATCGTCAAGTTCCTCTTCCTTGACTCCGTCTGTCAGTACGTCAACTGTTGGTATTTCCATTGCCGCTGCACAGTAGTCAACCATGTGTATGTTTGGCACGTGGAACATGTATGATTCCTTGTTTCTTGATACCATGGCAAGCAGTGCGTATATTTCATCGTTATTTTTAATTGCCTTATAAACCGCCATTGTACTGTCTTTTCCACCGGAGTATAAAATTACTGATTTCATCATATTACCTCGTAAAAATTGCTTTAAAAAAAAAGTTTATTGGATAAAAAAAAGTTTTAGAAAGTGGAATATAAGCTACTTATTTACGTTTTGGACGTACACGTGGTGCATTCCTTTTGGTATTTGTTTTAGCGTTTGATTTGGTGTTTCTTTTAGTAGCTTTTTTGGTACTTTCATTCTTATTTGATGATTTTTTAAATGGATTGAATGAGAATCCTTTTTTGGATTTCTTTTCCTCTTCAAATATATCATTTGATGTAGTTGTTTTCTTTTCCTTTAAGTCATCTGCAGTTAATTGTTTGAATCGTTTGTTTGAACCTATGGTCTGTTTTGGACTTTCATTGAATGATTCATCAAAGATATCGATTGAATCCTTGCTAGCCCTTCTGGAACGTGTTTTTCTGTTTTCTGTTCCCGGTACAACTTTACGTTTGATTCTTTCACGGTCGGATGATGTTTTTCGTTTTTTCCTGAATTTGTTGATGAGTGTGAATATGCTGTCTACAAAGAATCCTGCAAGTGCAACCAGCACTCCCAGTACTCCCGATAGGATTACTGCATTAAATTGGTTCGGCAGGTATTTGTTAATCTGATTTATCATGTCCTCTGTTGGTCCTGTGATGTTAAGAACTACGGCATCATTTTCGCCTATTGAGGAGATTATCTTTGTTATGTTGTTTGCCTTGACTGTGGCATTTGCCTGCATTGAGGTGTATTTCAGGTGCGTGTATGTTTGTTGGCCGAATGTGTAGTATATTGAATCCAGTATGCCCTGCGGATCTGCCTGGTCGTTCATGTTTACATAGAACGTATCATTGGCTATTTCGTCTACCGACGTGATGTTCTCATTTGTTCCATTTAAGAATGACAGGAATCGTGCCTTTTCATCATTGTTGGCGAACTGTTCATCCACCTTAAATGTTATTCCTGTATATTCTACTTTTTCAACTCCTTCTATGGCGGAGATATTGTTTATTATTTCAGTCAGGTTTCCATTGGTTGATAATTCCAACTCGACGATATCCGTTCCGGCAACACTTTCTTCCACTATTGTACGTGTAACGTCAGGCAGGTCTTCCACCATTGGTGCTGCTAAAAATGCACCTGCAACTACTCCCACTACCAATCCCAATACAACTACTGTTATGAGATTCTTTTTACCTATGTATGGGGTCAATAGTGCAGATGAAAATACGAATATCATTGCCAGCAAGTACAATACCAGCATTATTATTACTATTATTACATCCATATTTTTCCACTTCCTTATAAATAAAAAATTTTTTTAGTAATTATTAGTATTTATATTCTTAGTAATATTTGTACTTTATTTTATATTCACCCGTGGACTGGTGTATGGAAAGTTATTTTATTTCTGCATTCGAAGGTAATCTTTAGGAAAAAGGTATTAATATATTGGAGTATATATATTATTAGTTTACTCGGTGGATTAGTATGGATTTGAAAAAAGAATTGATATTGTATGTTGTTTTTGGTGTTTTGACTACTGTTGTCAATATCATTGCATATGTTGTTTTTGCTAAGTTTTTGAATGTCGATTATATCATATCGAATATTATTGCATGGTTTTTATCTGTATTATTTGCATACATCACCAATAGGATTTGGGTATTTGAAAGCAAAAGTGATAATATTCTCAGGGAGATTTCATTGTTTTTTGGAGGAAGACTCTTTTCGGGTGTTGTTGACACGTCACTTCTATATCTAATGGTAGATATTTTATTGATTGGAGATTTTGTATCGAAGGTAGTCACGCAGATAATCGTTGTGGTATTAAATTACGTAATCAGCAAATTAGTGGTTTTCAAATGATTGGCTACATAATCCATAAAACGTCGCAATCATAACCTTCGTTTAAAAAGGGATTAATAATAAGCCGGGTTATGAATAAATGAATGTGCAAAATGATTAAAAAAAAGTATTAATTTTTAAAATAATTGTAATAAAAATAATATGCGTTAATCATATATATAGTTAATCCGGAATGAATTAAAAAATACTTAAAAATTAAACAAATTATGTTAAGTATATATATTATGATAAATATAACAAATATTATTAATTAAAAAGGAGGAAACACTTATGGCAGTTTTACCAAAAGCACCAGTTAAAAGAATTTTATCAAACTCAGGTGTATCAAGAGTAAGCGATGAAGCTGTAGATGCATTAATCAATGTATTAGAAGAATATGGTGAAGAAATATCAAGAAAATCCATTAAACTAGCAAAACACGCTGATCGTAAAACCATTAAAGCAAGTGATATTTTATTAGCAAGCGAATAACTAAATATCCTTTAAACATTTATTTTTTTCTATTTTTAATTTTCAATGAATAATATTTATCCATTAAATGCCTCCCCATTAAAGAGTTTCAATATACAAGCACACTATTTTTCCCATTAATCAAAAAATAAATATTGAAAAAATAATCATCTAAAAATTTATAACTTCAAAAACATATATAATTTTATAATAAGATAATAAATTATAATCAAAAAATATCTAAAAGCGAGGAAAAAACAATGAAAGAATTACTCAAAAAACTATCAGAAGCCTGCGGTATATCAGGTTTTGAAGATGATATACGTGAAATACTAAAAGAAGAACTATCAGACTGTGTTGATGAGATGGAAACAGATTTAATGGGAAATCTAATCACAACACACAAAGGTAACCAAGACAAACCTAGCGTAATGCTTGCAAGCCACATGGACGAAATCGGTTTAATGGTAAGCTACATCGACGAAGACGGATTTTTAAGATTTGTAAAAATCGGCGGAATAAACGACCAGATGCTACTAAACCAAAAAGTATACGTTAAAACAGAAAAAGGTGACATACCAGGTATAATCGGTTCAAAACCACCACACATCACAAGTGCATCAGAAGCCAAAAAAATAATCACATACAAAAACATGTTCATAGACATAGGTGCCAAAGACAGAAAACAAGCAAAAGAACTTGTATCAATAGGAGATCCAATCGTATTCCACACCGAATTTGAAGAATGTCTAAACGACCTTGTAATGGGTAAGGCACTTGACAACCGTGTAGGATGTGCAGTAATGGCACAGGTAATGAAGGAATATGACGGTGACGTTACAGTATACGGTGTGGGAACAGTCCAGGAAGAAGTGGGACTTAAAGGAGCAAAAACAAGTGCATTCAAATTAAACCCTGACATGGCAATAGCATTAGACGTTACAATAGCAGGAGACCATCCTGGGGTAAAAGAAGAAGAAGCATACATCAAGGCAGGAAAAGGAACCGTTATCTCACTGACTGATGCAAGCGGTAGAGGACTCATCACCCACCCAATGATGAAAAAATTACTTGTAGAAGCAGCAGAAGAGGCAGGCATCGACTACCAAGTGGAAGTAGGTGACGGCGGAACAACCGACGCTACAGCAATACACCTGACACGTGAAGGAATAGCAACCGCAACACTCTCCAGCGGTTCAAGATACATACACACACCTATAAGTGTTGTAAGTCTTAAGGACATGGATGATACAGTAAAACTCATCATCGCATTTTTAAACAAATTATAGATTGATGTATAGTTACATCAATACCCTCCTTTTTTTGTAAAATTATTATTATATTCAAATATCTCCGCCAAATCATAATACTGATTAAATAACTATTTTAATAAAAAAACCTAAGAGCATAGCTAAAAAAATAAAAAAAAGTAGTTTGAGGTAAATTAAGCTATGTTTAATCCACCTATCTGTATATGGCTTGTTGCATCCAATTTATCCTCAGATTGTTGATAAGCATCACCCATGAAGTTATCCCATCCTTTTATGGATTCCTGATGATAATTTCCAGGATTGTTTCCACCTAGTTCTATGCTTGAACGAACATAAAGCTTACCGTTGTTTTGTTGGAAGTTTAATCCTCCAACCTTGATTTCTGATTCCAGATGTGTATATCCTGATGGACTTCCTCTGACATCCAATCCACCGACGGTTATGTGTATGTCCATATCCTGTATCTTATTGTTGTTTAACTGTAATGTCACTCCACCAAGAGTTACATTTGCATTTAACTGTCTTACCTGGCTTTGTGGGGTGAAGTTTGTTGCAAATCCACCGCACAACACGTCACCGTTGATGTTGTAGATGTACTTGTTGCTTAGCACTACCGTATTTGCTGCACTGTTGGAGGACACGTCCACATCCAATGAGTCATTGTTTTGCGTGTAACGTACCGTCGTAGATGAGTTGTTGTAGTTTGATGAGGTAATGTTATATATGTTATCAGTATCTGCAAAGATTACGTTAACACTTCCCACCTTCTGATGTATGTTCATGTTTATTACTGGCTGAACCTGCGTTGAATTGTTTAATACGAAGTTCAATTCCGTTTTATTTGTAGCTTCATTATCAAAAAATGTTGCATTTTCTAAATTTTCCGGTAATAAAATTATTGAAGAGGTTGTTCCCTGCTTTTCATTTGATTTAATGAAATAGGAGTTTACTCCCACAATACCTATTGACAGAATTAATGCAACTATTATTATAATTGCTATTGTTTTACTTCCATCCATTATACTATCCCCATTAGAATTGCTAATATGATTAGCCATAAACCGTATGTTGATAGGAATGCCTTACCAAAGTCCATACCATACTCTGTAGCTACGGCAGTAATTACTATGACAAACTGCCATAATATAACTAGTAGTATGACCGGGAACAAGAACATCTTATTCAATACTGTTAATGCCAATCCCACTATTAAAAATATGTATAAACAACTAGGATAACATATCAAATTATAACATGCAAGTAACTTACCGTCTCCGCCAAACAATACTTTGGCAAATATGTGTATCGTTACTGCGTGTATGAATTTAAATATAAGCGTGAATATTATTGCGATTACTCCCACTACCACACCGAATGTTAAATCCTGCAGTAATATACCTATCATTAAAGATAAAAAGGCTAGATAGAATACTACTGATAATATTCCATAAAATCCTTTCTTTTGACCTCTTAAATAAAATAGTTCCTCTGGAGATATGATTAACTTACCACTATCTGAGAAAAATTCTATTATTTTTGATATCATAAATATATTTTTGTTTCTGAAAAATAAATATATTGCCCCATTTTACAATAGTGAAATTTAAAAAAATTTATTGCTTGGATAAAAAATACTTTAAACGAGTGTGACATATTATTATGTAGTGATTATATATGGATGCTATCAGTATTATTGCAAGCAGTAGAAGAAATGGCAATTGTAAACAGATTGTTGACAAGATAACAGAGGGAATCATTGAAAATGGCGGAACAAATAACATTTATTTCATAGAGGACATGAATATCAGGGGTTGTCAGGGATGCCGTCGCTGCAAAGACTTGGATAATCCGACAAAATGCATATTGGATGATGACTTCAATAGGGTTATGGAAAAGATTGAAGAGGGACGTGCACTGATATTTGCAGCGCCCAATTATTTCGGTGAGATTAACGCACAAGGCCACCTGTTCATGGACAGATTCTTTTCCATGACCAAGACAACCCCCAACAGGTTGAAGGACAATCCAAAAGCAGTTATCATACACACTTATGGTGCAAGTCAGGGACATTATGACGAATACATAAACTCCCGTACGAGACGATTCACATCAATAGGATTTGACGTAGTGGACGTACTGTCAGTAGGTGAAAACAAGCCATCAAAGGGTGATGGTAGCAAGGTACTTTTGAAAGCCAAAGAGATAGGATTGAATCTATAAGATAGCGGAGTAATTTAAAATGGATATTGAAGAGAAAATACTGGACATTCTCAATAACGAGGATAAGATCATATTGGCAGAAAGTCTGCCGGATGAGTACAAGAAGGAAATTCTAAAATTGGAGATGAAACGATTAAATGAGATGATACCCCTCATCAACAAGGGATTACAGGAAGCCTTTGAAAAAGAGCATATCATTGTAGTGATAAATGACAAAAGAGGATATATCATACCGGATGAGGATTTGATTCCCACATTAACCCTACAGACGGAAAACGGTAAGATAATAGGTGAAGAGATATATGACCCGGAGGAGTTGGAGGAGTTACAGGATGATCCCGAAGCATATTTCATATCGGAGCATTTCGTAACCTATCCAAACATGTCCACCCCCGGAGAAAAGCAGTTCTTTGTCATCTCACAATTATATGATGAACTGGAATGTGAAGATAAAATCAGAAGTCTCGGCACAAAGATGGTTATCTCTGCACCGTCAACCGAGGCTGACCATTACATCAAGGACTGCTATGACATATCACATGAGGATAGAATTACCACGATGATAATAGGATTTGACGAATAACTATTATAAAAAATAATTTTAAAAAAAAGATATACCTAATAAAATCAATATAGTTAAACATAGACAATAACTAAAGAGGATATCATAAAAATGTCAGCAAGGGACGATTTATTAAATGCGATAAGACAATTGCCACAGGTTTTAATAGCCGAGTTCATGGATGATGAGATGAAAAAAGCCGTTGTTGAATATGAAATGAAAAGATTGAATGAACTCATACCATTTATCAACAAGGGGATGGAAGAGGCATTTCAGCTGGAAGAGGCTATCGTTGTCGTAATAGACAACAGCATCAAATCAAAACGTATCGAAAATTCATATGACAACAATGACACCACATTTACCCTCAGAACAGAAAGCGGAAAGATAATTGGTGAAAGCATATATGATGAAGAGGAATTGGAGGAATTAAGAGATGATCCTAGTGTAACATTCTTATCAGATAACTTCGTTACATACAATGATATTTCAGCTTATGGAGAGAGGCAGTTTTTTGTTATGAGTAGTACCAATAGCAGTTTCTTTACGGATACCAATTTGGAATCACTTGTTAGCAAATTGACCGTTGCAGTTCCGTCAACCGAAACTGATCATTACATTAGGGATTGTTTTAATCTGGAACATGATGCGGAGATTGGCTCGCTAATCATAGGTTTTACCGAATAGTTTATTTATCATCCCCATAGAACAAGAGGATATTCATATTGATAGAAAAAAGATAATAAGTTTAAATTAAAAAAGAAAGAGGGAGAGTTTTTTATGAAAGTTGTAACATTAATAACGTCATCACACCGCAACGGTTATACCAAACAAATCGTTGACAGATTAACCATTGGAATTCAGGATAACGGCGGATCAAATGAGGTGCTGTTTATGGATGACTATGACATCAAGTATTGTACCGGCTGCAGGGCATGCCAGAAAGGTGGAGGATGCATTCTCGATGATGACTATAACGAGATTATCGACAAGATACGCCATGCCGATTACTTCATATTCACGGCACCGGTATTCTACAATGATATTGCAGGTCATTCCAAGATGTTTTTAGATAGATTGGGTTCATGCAACTATGACGCCGAACTTACAATTCCCGAGACAAAAGCTTTGCTTATGATTACCCACATGTCAAAAAATATCAATCCATTCGTCATAGAAAATACCCACAGATGCATGGCAACGGGTAACTTCCAAGTCAATAAGATTCTGGATATCGGCAGTTTGATTATGGATGGCAAACTTGATGAATTTGAGTTAGAAGATTATGAGGATATAGGATATGAATTGGAGGAATATGAGGTAATACCACATAAGTTAGACCTTGAATCCGCTACATTGTAGCTAAAAAAAGATGGGCTTTTGTTGGATTTGATGAACAATCCCACTTATTGCCCGTTATTTTTCATCCTATCCTCCTGCAATACATCATATATCGTTATGGCTAATTTTTCCGGTATTGATGGAACTTTCTTAATATCATCAAGGCTGGCATCATATAATCCGTCAAGATTTTCAAAGTATGTAAGCAGTGCCTGTTTTCTCTTTTTTCCCACTCCCGGTATGTCGTCGAGTATTGACTTTGTAAATGCATTTGCCCTCAATTGCCTGTGGAATGTTATTGCAAATCTGTGTGATTCATCACGCACGTACTGAAGCAGATGCAGGGCGGTTGACTTTCTTGGAAGTATTATGGGTTCGCTTCTGCCGGGTACGTATAGCTCTTCAAACTTCTTGGCCAATCCCACCAGTGGTACATCGGTTATGCCCAGATTTTTGAATACCTCAACTGCCATTCCGAGCTGTCCCTTACCACCATCAATCAGTACCAGATCCGGCTTTATAAACATTGAATCCTTTTCATCAATTATACCCTGATAATCAGGTGCTAATCGAGAGTATCTTCGTGTTATTACTTCTTTCATCATTGCAAAGTCGTTTGGTCCGGGAGTGTTCATCTTGAACTTGCGATACATCTTCTTTGCAGGCTTTGCATTCTCGAATACCACCATGGATGCTACTGCATGTATACCTGAAATGTTTGATATGTCGAATGCCTCTATATGATATGGAAGCCTTGGAAGGTTAAGGTATTGTTCTAGCGTAAGCAACGGATTTTCCATTTCCTTGGTCTTTTCTGTCAGACTGATATGTGCATTTTTCTTGGCTATCTTGATTAATGTGAAGTAATGTCCGTCCTCGGCAATCTTTATCTTTATCTTATGTCCATGCTTTTCTTCCAGCCATTCAAGTATGATTTCCTCATCTTCTATGTTATCTTCCAGTATCAGCTCATCAGGACATGGTGCTATGGAGTAGTATTGTTTAATAAACTCTGTGAGAATCTCCCTATCGCTAAAGGCATCTATCTGGTTTAACAATACGTCATCCTTTTTATTGGTTTTACCGTTTCGTACGGATAATATCACTACCGCCGCCTGTGAATCGTTATGGTCTATTCCGATGATGTCCTGGTTTACATCCATTGTTGGTTGAATGTTTTGTTTTTCAAGCGTTACTGTTATCGTCTCTATCTGGTCTCGTATGAGTGCTGCCTTTTCAAATTCCATATTCTTGGAGTATTGGTTCATCTGCCGGGTCAACTGTTTTATCAGTGTCTTGTGTTTTCCCTGTAGAAGCAGTTTTACCCTTCGAATGTTCTTTTGATAGTCTTCCTGTGAGATGTTATTCATGCATGGAGCACTGCATTGTTTTATCTGATAGTTAAGACAGGGCCCGTCCATGTTTTTACATGTTCTTATCTTGAAGTTCTTGTTGAGAAAGTCAATAAATCCCCTTGCATTTGTCACGTCGGTATATGGCCCGTAGTATGATGCTTTATCATCAATTATCTTTCGTGTTACGTGTATTCTTGGATATGTGTCATTTGTTATCT
Organism: Methanosphaera sp. BMS; assembly: GCF_003268005.1. Classification (NCBI taxonomy): domain Archaea; kingdom Methanobacteriati; phylum Methanobacteriota; class Methanobacteria; order Methanobacteriales; family Methanobacteriaceae; genus Methanosphaera; species Methanosphaera sp. BMS. Next base: position 1,207,639 of record NZ_CP014213.1, read on the forward strand.
TGATGTATGGGTATTGCTTTCCATCCTTCAGGTCTATATTGTAGTGTGGCTTGTATTTTTTTATAAGATTTGCCTCTAGAATCAATGCTTCCTTTTCGGTGTTTGTAAGGATGTATTCAAGATATGCGAAGTGTCTCATCATTACCTGTGTCTTTGGCCTGTCCAGTTTATCTTCGTCCCTGAAGTAGCTTTGAACCCTACTTCTTAGTTTCTTTGCCTTACCAACGTATATTATTTCATCATCACTATTGTGCATGATGTATACTCCTGGCTTCTGGGGCAATTCACTGGGATTGGTTATTCTCATATTGACACTCCTTATTATTATAGAATATATTATCTATCTTTTATTTATTAATATTTTTTCGTGAAAGATTAGTGGTGTTTGGAGGTTATATATTAAATATTTGAATTTGATTCCCGTTGATTTTTCTAAAAATGGGAATGGGCGTGGAAAAGTTGCAAAAAAAGATTTGAAAAAATAGAAAGTCATGATGACTTTCTACAAGTTAGTTTTCACCTTTTTTATCATTATTGGATGAATCTGTGTTTTTAAAGTCCAAATCATTGTTGTTTTGATTATCATTTATTGGAGAATCATTTCCGGATTGTTCCGGATTGCCGTTTGGATAATTCTGTTGATATTGATTCTGTGAATTATCATAGCTTTGACTTGGATTGTTTTGTTGATTATAACCTTGTTGTGGCTGATTATAACCATGCTGTGGATAACCTTGATTAGGCTGATTATAACCCTGATTTGGCGGATATCCCTGATTTGGTGGATAATAACCGCCAGGTACTTGGTTATATCCTCCTTGAACCTGATTACCTGATTCATCAGCATATCTTGACTGATAGTTAGGAGCACCCGGTTGATACATGGCATTATATTGGGGTACTAATCGACTTTGATATACCAAACTAATCATACGTGCATTAGCCAATAACAGGTATGTTGTCGCAATTGCCATGATAATATTACCAATCAATGGAATAATACCTGCAAATGAAAATACTAATAATATCAAAAACATTATTATTACAAATATTATCTCTATAGCAAAGATGTTTCCTATACCTATCTGTTTTGCAAGATTATATATGTTTTTTACATCAAATGCTTCAGATAAACTGTTTGTTTCTGCCAGACGTGCAATGGCAACAAAATCCATAATTCCAAGTAGGATAAACATTATCAATGCTAGAACTATTACAAAAAGCAGTATCAATCCAATTATTGCATCCGAATCACTGTAATAATATGAGTTTAGCGTAACCATCAATAATGCCCATGCAATAATAAAGATGATTGTCGGAATGATGAAATATCCAATACGAACAATAACAGCTTTTAATCCACTTACAAAGAATCTTTGTATATCAAAATCAGGTAATTCAACAGATCCAAATGATTTCTTTATCGTTTCAATGCTTATTCCAGAATTTATTATAGTTACTGCCAAGTATATTAACAAAATAAGCAATAAACCCATCAATAACAATCCATAATCCATCCCGGATGCATTTTCAATATAACTATCAACATTCGTACCAATTGTGAAGTCCATGAAATTCATGAGAAATGTCATTACCTGTAATATTATAGCAGGTATGGACAGTATCACCAACTTTTTAAAATCCGACAATGGATATCTTAATGAATTCTCGAGTACGTAACCAAAATCCATATATTAAAACCTCCTTAATTAAAATATTTTCATATAGTATTATCTTTTTCAACAAGACATATTAAACTTATTTATTATTATAGAAGTTAATAAGAAGTACTTTTTACATAAATATATATCATGTCAAAATTCAACCTACATTCAGATTATAAAGCATTTGGAGATCAACCCCAAGCTATCAAATCCCTCGTTGAACACTTCCAAAACGGCAGCAAGGAACAGGTGCTTGAGGGTGTAACAGGTTCCGGTAAAACATTTACCATGGCCAATGTTATTGAACAGCTGGATAAACCAACACTTGTCATGAGCCACAACAAAACATTGGCGGCACAGCTTTTTGAGGAATTCAAGGAATTCTTCCCGGACAATGCAGTTGAGTATTTTGTTAGTTATTATGATTATTACCAGCCGGAGGCATATGTAGCCCAGACCGATACATTTATAGATAAGGAATCATCAGTTAATGAGGAAATTGACCGTTTAAGACATTCAGCCACACAGTCACTTCTTACCCGTGATGACGTAATTGTAGTAAGCAGCGTATCATGCATCTATGGTATCGGTTCTCCGGAGGATTATGCGGAGTTTACACTGCAGCTTGAAAAGGAACAGATCATCACACGTGAGGAGATTATCAGATCACTTGTTGAAATGCAGTATAATCGTAATGATATTGAATTTGAAAGGGGTAAGTTCAGGGTACGGGGAGATGTACTTGAAATCTTTCCGATTAACGCTAACTATGCCCTTAGAATAGAGATGTGGGGAGATGAAATTGATGTCATATACAAGATTGACCATTTGAAGTACAACATCATCGAAGAATTGAGAAAGGTAATCATCTTTCCTGCCAAGCACTTCGTTATAGCCAGAGAAAAACAGGAAATAGCAATAAATAACATTAAAAAGGAATTGGCCGAGCGTGTCAACACATTCAATGCCACGGGCAAATATGTTGAAGCCCAACGTATTGAACAGCGTACTAACTTTGATATTGAAATGATCCAGGAATTGGGTTACTGCAGCGGTATTGAAAACTATTCAATGCACATGAACGGAAGAACATGGGGTGAAACACCATACTCCCTGCTTAGATACTTCCCGGATGATTACTTGACAATCATCGACGAATCACACGTTACAGTACCACAGATTCGGGGCATGTATGAAGGTGACCGTGCAAGAAAGGAAAACCTCGTACAGTATGGATTCAGACTTCCAAGTGCAAAGGAAAACCGGCCGTTGAGATTTGATGAATTCATGGCACAACAGAACCAGGTCTTGTATGTATCGGCTACTCCCGCACCATTTGAATTGGGACGTTCACAGAATAAGGTTGAACAGATTATCAGGCCAACGGGACTGGTTGATCCAAAACCTATCATAAGACCTGTCAAAAACCAGGTGGATGACCTGTTAGGTGAGATTAGAAAACGTGTACAGAACGACCAGAGAGTGCTTGTTACCAGTCTGACCAAGAAGATGGCGGAGGACTTGACTGACTACTACATCAAGATGGACATAAAGGCAAGATATCTTCACTCCGAGATAACGACTCTTGAGCGTACCGAGATTATTGACGACCTACGTCGTGGAGAATTTGATTGCCTTATAGGGGTTAACCTTTTAAGGGAGGGATTGGATTTGCCTGAGGTATCACTTGTGGCAATTCTTGATGCCGACAAGGAGGGTTTCCTACGATCACAGACATCACTTATACAGACCATCGGTAGAGCTGCACGTAACGTTGACGGTGAAGTAATATTATATGCTGACGTTATGACCGACAGCGTACGTAATGCCGTTGAAATAACAGAGCGTAGAAGAAAGATACAGATTAAATACAACCAGGATCATGACATCATACCTAGAAGTGTTGTACGTAAACTTAAAGACAAGAAGATTAAAGAGAAAATGGATGACCTTCAGGACATCGACAACATTACATCCGATGAAGTGGATGAAATGATTAAGGAACTGGAAAAACAGATGAAACAGGCCGCCAAGGAACTTGACTTTGAACGTGCAGCCAAACTGAGAGATCAGATAATCCAACTCAAAGAATAAAAAAGTAGTTATGACACAAAGTTCATGATTGCTTATCAAGATGGTTAACTGATATTTATCTTGGCTAATCAATGGGGGGTCCTGAAAAGTTTTCTTTAAATATTAAAAGATTCAAATGTATTAGTTACCAAAAAAAATCAAAAAAATGATAAAAATATGGGAGACAAATTCCATGCAATCTAAGGATAAATTAAGAAAAGAAGCAATTCAAAATAAAAAGATAATAGTTAAAGGTGCCAGGGAGCATAACCTGCAAAATATTGACCTGACAATCCCACGTGACGAATTCATTGTAATAACAGGTCTTAGTGGTTCAGGTAAATCCTCACTGGCATTCGACACGATATACGCCGAGGGACAACGCAGATATGTCGAGTCATTGTCTGCATATGCCCGACAGTTTCTTGGACAGATGGAAAAGCCTGAAGTGGATTACATCGAAGGATTATCCCCAGCCATATCCATTGACCAGAAGACAACACGTGTAAATCCACGTTCAACCGTGGGAACCGTTACGGAAATATATGATTATCTTAGATTATTATATGCCAGAATTGGAATTGCCCACTGTTACAACTGTGGAAAGGAAATATCCCAACAGACGCCCGGCCAGATATCACAGATAATAATTGATGAAAATGAACACCAGAAGATACTGGTACTGGCCCCCGTAGTCAAGGACCGTAAGGGAATGCATCTTAAGGTCTTTGAAAAACTAAAGGAAAAGGGTTTTGTAAGAGTAAGAGTAGATGGTGAAATATTATCCTTAGATGAAGATATTAAACTTAACAAGAACAACAAGCATGTCATAGAGGTTGTAGTGGACAGACTTAAGGTGGCCAATAATGAAAACTTCAGAAAACGACTGGTCGAATCGGTTGAAACTGCCCTAGATATAGGTGATGGACTTGTAACAATAGCAAGCAATGATGCGGATACGCCAGATCAAATTTATAGTGAGGCACTGGCATGTCCAGATTGTGGTATCAGCTTTACTGAAATCAGTCCACGTATGTTTTCATTCAACAATCCACAGGCTGCATGTCCATTATGTAACGGTATAGGAAGTACCATGGAGGCAGACCCGGACCTGGTTGTACCAGATAAGACATTGAGCATACATGAAGGTGCAATAAAGCCTTGGAGTAACTCCACTAAAACGGACACATACTACAATAGGCTGCTGGCGGGTGTTGCCAACCATTACGGATTTAATCTTGACGTCCCATACCACACGTTAAGCCAGAAACATAAGGACATACTGTTATACGGCAGCGGTGATGAAAACATAACGTTTACCTTTGAAACTTCCGGAAAAATAAGAAATAAGACAAAACCATTTGAGGGCGTAATTCCATACATGAAGCGGTTGTTTATCGAAACAAAGTCACGTTACAGAAGAAAGGCCACCCGTACATACATGTCCCTTAATGATTGTCCGATGTGTCACGGTGACAGGCTCAAACCAGAGATGCTTGCAGTTACAGTGGGAGACATTAACATTGCAGATTTGACCAAGCTCTCACTCAGTGACTGTCAGGAATTCTTTAATAACCTCGAGTTAACCGAAAGACAGGAGTTTATCGGACATGAAATTCTTAAGGAAATCAATGAGCGATTATCCTTTTTAAATGACGTGGGACTTAACTATCTTACACTTGCCCGTTCATCAGGTACTCTCTCCGGTGGTGAGGCTCAGAGAATTAGACTGGCCACACAAATCGGTAGTCGATTGGTCGGAGTATTATATGTGCTTGACGAGCCGTCGATAGGTCTTCATCAAAAGGACAATATGAAACTTATCGAAACGTTAAAACACCTACGGGACATTGGAAATACTTTGATAGTTGTGGAGCATGATGAAGAAACCATTCTTGAGGCCGACCACGTGGTTGATATAGGCCCAGGTGCAGGTGAACATGGAGGACTGCTGATAGCACAGGGAACACCAGAGGAGGTAAAGAACAATGAGAATTCACTTACCGGCCAATACCTGTCAGGCAAGAAGTCCATTCCAATACCTAAGAAGCGTCATGAGGGTAACGGTAAGAAGATAACCGTTATAGGTGCATCCGAAAACAACCTTAAAAACATCAACGTAGACTTTCCTCTTGGTGAATTTATTTGCGTTACCGGCGTAAGCGGTAGCGGTAAAAGTACGTTGGTTAATGAAATACTTTATCATGGAATTGATGAAATATTAACCCATAAGCATAAGCATAAGGTCGGCAAACATAAAAGCATCAAGGGCGTTGAAAATATTGATAAAATCATCGTCATTGATCAATCCCCGATTGGACGTACACCCCGCTCCAATCCCGCAACATATATAGGACTTTTCACACATATACGTGAATTGTTTGCCCAAACTCCTGAGTCAAAACAGCGTGGATACAAGCCGGGCCGTTTCAGCTTTAACGTTAAGGGCGGACGTTGTGAAGCATGCAGCGGTGACGGTATCGTACAGATAGAGATGCACTTCCTGGCTGATGTATATGTGCCGTGTGAAGTCTGTGATGGTAAACGTTACAATCATGAGACCCTTGATGTTCGTTATAAGGGAAAAAACATCAATGATGTGCTGGAGATGACCTGTGATGAGGCACTTGAATTCTTCGAACATCTGCCTAAGATTAAAAGGAAGCTTCAGACACTTGTGGATGTTGGTTTAGGTTATATCAAATTAGGTCAGCCTGCAACGACTTTATCGGGTGGAGAGGCACAACGTGTTAAACTTGCAAAGGAACTTAGTCGTCAGAATACATCCAATACATTGTATATCTTGGATGAGCCTACAACAGGTCTTCACTTCGAGGACATCAACAAGCTCCTTAAGGTATTGTGTAAGTTGAGAAATCAGGGAAACACATTGATTGTCATTGAGCACAATCTTGATGTTATAAAGACCGCTGATTATATCATTGACCTGGGACCGGATGGGGGTAAGTATGGTGGTGAGTTGATAGCCAGCGGTACACCGGAGGAAATTATCAAGACAGACACATATACTGCCCAATATCTGAGGAGTACACTTGAAAAAGAATAGAAGACATGAATTGTTCGGGTAGTACAATATTATTCGTTAATAATATATCAACATGGATTCATATATTTACAAGCATATTATTGGAAAAGTATATATTAGGATTTTACCATAATAATATAATAAGTATATATAATACTAATATTAAAAAAATAATTAGGCGATGAAAATGAAACTCCAATTCTTAGGAACTGGTGGAGGTAGATTTGCAACGATTAGCCAGAAAAGAATGACAGGTGGTTTCAGAATTGATGATATGGGTAAGAGAAATATCCATGTTGACCCAGGACCTGGTGCACTAGTACGTAGTCACCAATATGGATTAAATCCACGTAAAATTAACATGTTACTTGTAAGCCATTGCCATACCGACCATTACAACGATGCAGAAGTATTAATAGAAGCTATGACACAAGGAATGACAAAAAGAACAGGACATGTAATTGCAAGTGAAAGCGTTTTGAACGGACATGAGGATATTGGTCCGGGGATATCACGATATCATCAAACCAAACCAACAGTCTCGACAATTCATCCAGGAGATGTTATCAAGAATGGCCCAATTACAGTAAGAGGTACTGCTACTCATCACGGCGATCCTACCTGCACTGGATTCAATATTGATTACAACGGTTTCTCCATTAGTTATACTGCAGATACTGAGTATTTTCCGGAGTTACATGAAGACCACGAAGGTGCGGATGTATTGATTGGCTGTGTGATTAAAGAAGGAGAACGCAGAATAAAAGGCCATTTAAGGACTATGGACTTTCAACAGTTAATCGAAGAAGTTCAGCCAAAACTAGCAATAATGACACACTTGGGGGTTAATCTTATAATGAATAATCCATTCCAGAATACAAGAGTTATAACCCAAAATACTGGTGTTAGAACTATTGCAGCAACTGATGGATTAGCTATAAACTTAGACCCATATTTAGAAGATTGATTTTCAAACCTTCTAAATTGTTTTTTTAGATGCCATGGTAGCTCAGCCCGGCACAGCACTTGATTCGTAATCAAGGGATCGAGGGTTCAAATCCCTCTCATGGCTTATCTTATTATAATAACTATTTTTTAATTAAAACTTTTGGGAATCAATTCCCGATTTCCAATATTTTTAAATGATTATTCTTAAGAATAAACAATAATTTTTAAAAAAAAGTATTTTATGGTTGTTAACAAATAACAACCAATATAATTATTTATTAATGTTATCAGGGTGAATAAATCCCGCCCTTATCATGTAATCAGCTATGACCATGTTACATGCTGATTCTGCCACGGTTGTTACCCTTGGACATATGCATGGATCATGACGGCCGGTTATGTCAATGGTATCGTCACATCCAGATTCGAGATTTATCGTGTTTTGAATGCCACTTATTGATGGAGTCGGCTTTACTGCTATTCTAAGAACCAACGGCATTGAATTGGTCATACCACCGAGTACTCCTCCTGCATTGTTTGTTCTGCTTTGTATTTTGTCATCATCCATATAAAACTCGTCATTCATCTGGCTGCCTTTGAGTGTTACGCAGTCAAATCCAAGCCCCACTTCAACGCCTTTTACTGCACCGATATTCATCATCACCTTTGCCAGGCTTCCATCGATCTTATCAAATACCGGCTGGCCCAATCCTATAGGCAGATTGTCTATGATTACCTCGACTATTCCGCCAAGTGAGTCACCGTCTTCTTTGGCCTTTAATATTTCCTCTTCCATTTTCCGAGCTGCTTCAAGGTCGGCACATCGAACGTTGTTTTTTGTTATGTTTTCCTTTATCTTATCTAGAGTGTATCTTTTTTCTGCCTTTACATTATATATCTGCGTTACATGTGCCGTTGTTGTTATGGAATATCTTTCAAGCAGTTTCTTTGCAACTGCTCCCCCGATTACATGGCCGATTGTTACTCTTCCGCTGCCTCGTCCTCCACCACGATAGTCATAGTTGATGTATTTTTCATACCAACATAAGTCACCATGACCCGGTCTTGGCTTGTTAATCAGATTGTCATAATTTTTACTAATCTGATCCTTGTTTCTTACTATGGCGGCTATTGGTGTTCCATCCGTCTTACCCTCAAATATTCCTGAGAGTATTTCCACCTGATCCTTTTCATCACGTGAGGTGGTTATTTTACTTGTTCCGGGTCGTCTTTTATCAAGTTCTTTTTGTATATCCTCACGTGTCAATTCAAGTCCCGCCGGACAGCCATCTATTACTGCCCCCAATGCTGTTCCATGACTTGAACCGAATGTTGTTACCTTAAATATTTTTCCTGTTGAATTTGATGACACTTCATTTACACCCATATTCGTTTTTTTATAAGTAATTATATTTTTCATTCTTAAGATTAATAATTTTATCTTTTGATTATATTTTTCGATTATTTTGAACAATAAGTTTAAACAACATTTTTCAATCTTGGAAATTATCATTTTAAATTGGTTTGGATTATTTAAATTAAGGGTTGGATGTCTTGATTCATTATCCTAAATTAACCAATAAGTTAGATTAATAATAATATCATTATATTAAAAAGGTTAAAATCATTGCTGCCTAGAAACACGTATTTTTGAAGTCGAAACACTTCTAATAAAAAGGGGAAAAATAGAAATATTGTCGGAATAGTTAAAAAGTTTACTGCCCTGACAATAATACATTAGAAATTCATGACTTGGAGTTTAAGTAGAAATGTGTTGTGTTATTGAGAATCTTATTGTTTTATACTTACTGCATTGACGACATCATGTAATTTAACATTATTATCGATATGTTGATTTAAATCCATTTCACATTCATTTTTCAGTTTAAGATTTAAATTAATACCAATTCTATCCCCATCAACATTAAACCGTAATTTCAATGTTTTAAAATCGATTAAATCCTCTTTTTCTACATCAAATTTCTTTGATACATTAATAATCTCTATTGACTTAGGTAACTTGTCAACATCATATTCCAAAAATACTCCCTCATCCACTTTCATCACACCATCAAACTCATAATCAACTGGTATGGAAACAAACATTGCATCAGCAACTTCATCATAAGAATATACTTCATGCAAAACCATAATAACACCTTCTTTCTAATTATATTTTTCTATCAACAGCATCCAAGTAATCTACTGATTGTATTATTGATTCACATACATTTGGTATTTTTGTATCGAGAAATTCAATTATTTCATCTTCCGTTTTATTTTCTGATTCATCACAAAAAGAATAATCAAGAGCAGTTGAGCAAATCCAATCATTTATCCATGACTTATCTATATGCATCAGTGGATAAACGACATCATTCTCCAAGCTGTTTGTTATCTTATTTCCTGTTATCATTAAACTGATGTAATCCGATACAAAGTCATTGATACACAGGGTACTTACCAGTTTATTTGCCTCGTCAATGTTGTCAGTTAGCCGTATCCCATACTTTCTTTTATATGGTTCCAGGACCACCTTCAACAATACACTTTCAACACTACCGTCATCTTCTATATAAAGTATGTCCCTTGGCATTATCTGATTTTTCACAGTCCTTGATACCTTAACGCATATCTTCTGGAATAGCTTTGATCTTATCACTTGAATATCTGGGTAGGACTGGTGAAACTCGTCCTCCTTCTTTCTTGAAAATCTTGAGAACTTAAGGTTATTGACGTATATCTCCTCTTCATAGAGACTGACATATCTTGTATCAACGCCCAACTTGTTAAGTGTCTTTATTAGCATACGCTCTTTATCATCCATATTAATCATGCTTCAACTGTTTTATCATTTCAATTGTCTGATGAATATCCAACTGTCCGGGTGCGGATTTGTTTCCAACCGATGCATATGTTATGGGTGAACCCATTATCGGTGCGACAATCCTCGTATATGTACCCAGATTGTCCATACTTATGGCAATTAGGTTATCGTTTTCCAAAAGCAGCCTTAAAATCACATACGTATCTTCAATGCTGTTGGGTTTAACAGCTATTTTAGCTATATCTCCCATGCCTGATGCCTCGTCTATAATCTTCTGAAGGCTGTCAAAGTCCATCGTTTGTGAAAAGTTATGATAGGATATGATTGTCTTATCGGCGGCATCGATTACCCTTTGAATAAGATCTTTTTCCGTGAAGAGTTCCACATCCACGATATCGGCCAAATCGGCATTATCAACGAGTATTTGAATACGCTCACCTTCGCTTCCCTCAAAGAATCCTCCCTCAAGCTTGGTCCTGTTTGTAAGTATTATCTTTTTATCGGTCAAATGCTTTACCTGACCCAGCAGTTCTTTGGCAATGTGAGTGTTGACATCATCTATCAAATCCAATCTTAACTCGATATAGTCTATATCCTCATCTTTTATCATGTTGACTGTCTTAATAATGTCTTCAATGTTATTATCAGTTATTGATGCACATACATTGGTTTTAATTTTTATCATCCCATTTATTTGTTTTGAAAATCATTCATCTTATTAATTAATATATTGCTAATAATAGAAATATATAACATAAGTTAAATTGTTGGGGGCAGATTTATATGAAAATGATTTGTATGGGACTGGACATATCGGATAATGATATTTCATGCAGCAAAGATATTGTAAATAATGTGGATGAATCGTTAAGTGAAATTGTTGATGATAATGTTATATTTTCAAAAATTACCAATGTAACAGGTGATGACATTACCGTTACCACAATCATTAATGATGATTCATCAAGAGATGCCACCAATAAACGGGTATATGACATACTCCATGAGAATGCGTTGGGATTTGATGACTTGGATGGTGTGGCAGAAAGTATGGCTGATGCCGGTGAAGGTATAAGCTATGCCGAGATTGAATTGAACCGGGATTTCTACCCTGATGCGGTGGTTGTGGCATTTGACACGTATTGTGGTGAATCATTCGTATCAGATGTGGCATTGAAGGCTACAAAGGCAATTGAGGGTATGGATAATGTTGGATGCGTATCATGCAGCGTTGTGGATGATGTTAAGAAAATCCCCGGTGTTGGATATGTATCACAAGATACCGATGACCCTGTTATTGTGGCTAGCGTTGAAAATACCGGTGATGTTGGAGTTGTAGCGGGAGCGGCCATTGGTGCAATTCTCGGTTATCAGAACACCTATCTTGTCAAGAGAAATACCCCCTGCAATGTCATACCGGGCAGTGCCATCTTCAGTGTCAGTGCCATTATGAACTGTAACATTATCGATTTATCACATGCGTTTATACATAGATGCAGAGTATTGGAATGAATCACTTATTAATTCTATCAATACAATTATTAAATTATGGATTTTTTATTATGGTTAAATGCTTAAAATCCCCATTATCATATGTAAAATAAACTTTTTATATGATTAATGATAAAAATATATAATGAATATAATAAAGAAAGTGTAAGTTTAAGAATTAAACTTAATCATGTTAGAAAAGTTTTAAATAAAAGGAGAGATTTAATTGATTTTACTTGATGAAAATACTGAAGCTATTGTACAAGGAATTACAGGAAAACAAGGAAGTTTCCACACAAAAGAAATGTTAAAATACGGTACCAACATCGTTGCAGGTACCAGCCCTGGTAAAGCAGGACAAGAAGTAGAGGGCATACCTGTATACAACTCAGTTGAAGAAATCAAAAAACATCACCCTAACATAAACGCAAGTATAATCTTCATTCCGGCACCATTTGTAAAAGATGCCGCATTTGAAGCAATATCCGAATTAGACCTTGTTATTATCATAACAGAACATGTGCCTATACAGGACTCAATGGAAATAATCAAGTACGCACAGGAAAATAATACCACAGTAATCGGACCAAATACTCCAGGTATCATCACACCTGAAATCGGTAAACTGGGAATTATGCCGACACACATATTCAACAAAGGAAAAGTTGGACTGGTATCAAGAAGCGGAACATTAACATATGAAATTGCCAGCCAAATAACAGATGCAGGACTTGGTCAAAGTACATGTCTTGGAGTAGGAGGAGACCCTGTAACAGGTATGGACTTCATTAGTGCATTGGATGCATTTGAAGCAGATCCTGAGACAGAAATGATTGTACTTCTTGGTGAAATAGGTGGAATAGCCGAGATTAAAGCGGCAAAATATGCACAGGAAAACATATCCAAGCCAGTCATATCATTTATTGCAGGTGTATCAGCACCACTAGGTAAACGTATGGGACATGCAGGTGCAATCATCGAAGGTACCGACGGTACAGCCCAACATAAAAAGGAAATCATGAGAGAATATGGAGTACATGTAGCCGATGTACCTAGTGAAATCATTTCAATAATTAAAGGATTATAATTAATTTACTAAAAAAACAATTTTTTAACATGAAAAAACAAGCATCATTACACGCTTGTACTCTTAAACTTCAATTTTTTTAAAGTTCTCGTTTTAACATAAATATAATAAAATACTTATCTGATACAAACAAGATATTTCAATAAGATAAAAAGCATTTATTACATGTGAACATGGGGGATTAATAGTGGACTTAAATATAGATGAAATATTAATGAAATTGGAAAGTGGTGAAATAAAGATTCATCAACTGGAAAAAATATGTGACAGTGCTAACCAGGCAACAGACATCAGAAGACAATTTATTGAAAACAAGACGGACACAAAACTGGAACACATCGGAAGCTATTCAATCGACATGACGGATACGTCCAAAAAGAATATTGAAAACCCTATCGGTACGATACAAGTACCAGTAGGTGTAGCAGGACCACTTAAAATAACAAATGATGAAGAGACAATAAATACATATGTGCCATTGGCAACAACTGAGGGAGCATTGCTTGCATCAGTAAACAGGGGTTGTTCAGTTATCAGACGTTCCGATAACTGTAAGATATCAATAGTCAACAACCAGATGACAAGGGCACCTGCCATTAAGACAAAATCAGTATTCGAGGCAAACAAGCTAAAAAAATGGATTGAGGACAACTTCGATAAAATCAAGCAATTGGCTGAAACCACTACAAGCCACGGCAAATTACTCAAGATAGATCCAATAGTAATCGTGGGAAGATACGTATATCCACGTTTTGTATACTATACCGGCGACAGTATGGGTATGAACATGGTTACAATAGCCACTGAGACAGCCTTATCCCTTATTGAAGAGGAAAACGACATCCAGGTAATAGCATTGAGCGGTAACCTCTGTGTTGATAAAAAGCCTTCCGCCATAAACATGGTTGAAGGTCGTGGAAAAAGCATAGTGGCGGAGGTAACCGTTCCCAAGGAAATAGTTGAAAAGACCTTGAAGACCACTACCGAAGCCATCGTAGAGGTAAACTATGTTAAAAACCTATTGGGTTCTGCCATAAGCGGCAGTTATGGTTTCAATGCACACTTTGCAAATATGGTGGCGGCCATATTCCTGGCATGCGGTCAGGATCCGGCACATGTGGTTGAAGGAAGTATCGGAATTACCTCAGCCGAAAACAAGGACGGCGACTTATACTTTAGCATAACACTTCCGGATTTACCTGTGGCCACTATCGGTGGAGGTACAAGACTTGAAACCCCATCAGAATGCTTGAACATGATGGACTGTAAAGGTTCGGGTAAGGTCAACAGATTTGCAAGTATCGTGGCCGGCATTGTACTGGCGGGAGAGTTATCCCTTGCAGGTGCACTTGCGGCAGGTCATTTAGCTCGTGCTCATAAGCAATTGGGCAGATGAGCTTTGAAATTCAAAGTCAGACAAAATATATTTATGAAATAAGAGTTAGATTAGATATGAAGATAACATTAAAGCAGATTATTAAGGATTATATAGAGTTAAGCAGGTATGTGGCGTTAGGATCGCTTGACGGCATATTGACCGTACTGAGTATATCCCTTACGGCTGCTGTTGTAGGAATAACAGGCGGCACTACAGTCAATCCATTGACAGTGGGATTAACCGGACTTAGTGGTGGTATAGCCATAGCATTATCCAACGGTTTTGGTTCCTATGTAGGTGAACAGGCAGAAGAGGGAAAGGTTATACGGGAACTTGAAAACAAGATGCTTCTTGAGGAAAGAACACTTGACGATACGCTTATTCACCAACAGGCAAAGTATCGTGTATTCATGAGTATGCTTACCCATGGAAGTGCCAGCTTTATGGGTTCATTCATACCGTCAATACCTTTCTTCATATTCAGTGACATATACACCGCACTTACGGCCACCCTTATAGTGTGTTTCAGTATGATGATTATACTCGGATGCTATCTCGGCAGAATATCCAAGGAGAGCATGACCAAGACAACACTAAAAATCATCAGTGTGGGTGTGCTCATTGTCATAATCAGTTATCTCATGGGCGGAGGACATGGAGCATAATAAGCCCCATTTTATTCTTTTTTTTAAAAACCAGCATTTTTTATCCCTTATTTTACCATTACACTTTAAATAATAAATCATTATCCCTACGGATAACTATCAATTACATTCTCTTGAAATCTATCTATAAGTTTCAATTTAAATTATCAAATTCAAGAGGCCATTATTCCATCCAATAGACTAGGCAGTTGCCCTTTCTTATGATGAAAAATTAATAGGGATATCCTAAAACATATTAGTTATAAAATAGATAAGTAAATATATAATATAAAATTGTATTATTTTTACTAATAATATTCAGAAGGAGAATTTAAATGATTAGATGTATATCATGTGGAGCAGAATACGACGATGATGAAATAATATACACTTGTAAAAAGTGTGATTCAATCCTTGAAGTTGAAGTTAATGTAGATAACATATCCAAAGACATATTTGAAAACAGACGTGACAACATATGGAAATATAAGGAATTCCTACCTGTTAATGCCGATAACAGAATAAGCTTGGACGAAGGTGGAACACCATTTTGTAAATGTGACAAGATAGGAGATGAACTCGGAATAGACCTATACGTTAAAGTTGAAGGATCAAACCCTACCGGCAGTTTTAAAGACAGAGGTATGAGTGTAGGTACAACAAAGGCTGTGGACTTGGGTGTTGGAATGGTGGGTTGTGCATCTACTGGTAATACATCCGCATCATTATCAGCATATGCTGCACGTGCAGGACTTAAATGTGCAGTACTGCTTCCGGCAGGAAAGGTTGCTTTAGGTAAACTTGCACAGGCCATGTTCCACGGAGCAAAAGTGTTTGGTGTAGATGGAAACTTCGATGATGCATTGAAAACTATCACCAAACTGGCATTGGATGGTGAATTATATCTTTTAAATTCAATTAACCCTTACAGACTGGAAGGTCAGAAGACCATAGGTATGGAAATAGTACATGATCTTGGATGGGAAAGTCCTGACAGAATAGTACTTCCTGTGGGTAATGCCGGAAACATATCCGCTATCTGGAAAGGTATAAGCGAATTTAAAGAAGCCGGATATATGAAAGATACGCCTATGATGACCGGTATTCAAGCCGAAAACAGTGCACCAATAGCAAATGCGGTCAAAGCAGGTACCGATGAGGTAATACCTGTAGAAAACCCTGAAACCATTGCAACCGCCATCAGAATAGGAGCACCTGTAAGTACCCTTAAGGCTATGCGTGCCATTAAGGAGTCAAACGGAACTGCCGAAACTGTTACTGACGATGAAATACTTGATGCACAGAAATACCTTGCAAGAACAGAAGGAATCGGTGTGGAACCGGCTAGTGCAGCATCTATTGCAGGTCTTAGAAAACTTGTTGCCAATGGGGATATCGATAAGGGCGAACGTGTCGTATGTGTCGTTACAGGTCACGTGCTTAAAGATCCTAATGTGGCAATTGAAGCATGTGAAGAACCAACACAGGTATCATCAGATCCCGAAGCAATTAGAGACGTTATAAGAACAATGTAACCCCTACACCCCCACTTTTTTTTAGATGGAATTTTTCAATTTCATAAGCATCCTACCATAATCATATTAATAAGTATTTCTAAATTAATATTAGTACGTTTTAACGAAGCCAAAAAATTAAAAAATAACGGGAATCAATATTTATGATTACAGGATATTTGAAAGAAATTTATAACATGGAAAATCTAAGGGGATACTTCCATAGAAACAGAAATTACATCATAGTTGTAATTGCCATATTTGTCATATCATTGATTATCGGATATGTTTTCAGGGACGTGTTCGCAGATTACGTGATTGAAGCCATCAGGAACATGGCAAAAAACATTACAAATGATACATCCTCCCTATCGCTTGGCATATTCCTAAACAACTTAAGGGTAGCATTTATTATCATATTGATGGGATTTTTGTTTTCAATATTTTCATTGATGATACTCTTTACAAATGGTGTGCTGATAGGATTTATGTTTACAATTGTACCGGCACCATTGATGCTGATTTATACATTGCCCCATGGAATATTTGAGATACCTCAGCTAATTCTGACTGTGGTATGTGCACTGCTTGTTACAAAGCTTGAAATCAACCTTATTAAGGGAGTGCTTCAACGTGACAAAACATTCAAGGGAGAAATAAGAAATTCGTCAACGATAATAAAAGACATTATACTTAGCATTACGATTATAGTGGTGCTTCTTGTCATAGCAGCCCTCATTGAAGGATATGTGACACCAGTTTTAGGTGGGGCTGTAACCAAGTTTTTGGGAATAACCTTTTAGGGGAGTTTTGATACGATGATGATAATAATTACCGGAACGCCGGGATGTGGAAAGACGACCATTTCAAAGATACTGTCAAATAAAATAGATGCAAAACTCATAAGTATCAATTATCTGTTGGACAATTATAATCTAAACCTTGGTACTGATGAAGTGCGAGGATATAAAATAGTTGATGTGGATAGGATGAATCCGATTGTTGATAAAATAAAGGAAGACAACACTGACAGGACCATCATCTTCGAGGGTCACCTTGCACAGGACTATCCAAATGCCGATAAAATAGTCGTTCTTAGATGTAATCCAACAGAACTTGAAAAACGATTAAACACGAGAGATTGGACAGATAAGAAAATCCATGAAAACATTGAAGCAGAAATACTTGGAATATGTACCCAGGAAAGCTATGAAACATATGGAGATATTGTCCAGGAAGTGGATACAGGCACCAGGACACCAATGGAAGTGGCAGAAGTCATTGAAGATATAATAAACGACAAAAAAGAATATCCGCTGGGTGAGATTGATTACCTTGAGCAATACTTCCACATGCTGAATTGACCAAACAACATATCCCTGTGAATATAAACCCCACAATATGGCTTAATTATATACATTAAGCCAAAAAAACTGTTTTTTTAAAAAAATAATAAAAGAAGCAATATAGAAAAATCATCCTAATTGTCATGTCTTATGTTAGAAATGGCAAATATCGGTAGAATTACCGGCCATATCCCTATTCTTCCAGCCCAAAAATCAAATATTAATACTAACTTGATAATCAATGGAAGTGATGAGTCAATGTATGATGGTGCAAGTCCTGTATTGCCCACTGATGCTGCAACAACTGAAACCGCCAGCTGTATATCCCGACAATGTATAAGCACTATTGCCGTACTTACTATAAACAGCAAAACATACAGAAATATATAAATGTGTATGATGCTGATTGTTTCGGATGAAATCTGCCGGGATTGTCTGTCGTGGAAGACCCTTCTTTTGATTACCATATTTTTAGGCAGGAACATGCGCTGGACTTCCCAGATTATTGACTTGAACATTATTATTATGTTATATATCTTTATTCCACCTGCGGTTGAACATACACATCCTCCTATAAACATTAGCAAAACAAGTATGCTTGTACTAAAGGGTGTCCATAGGTTTATGTCGGTTGTTGAAAATCCCGTTGATGTCAATACGCTCGTTACCTGAAACAGGGAATGTCTCAGTACCATTATTATGTCATGATTATAGAATCCTTCAAAATACAGATTCAATGCTATTACGATTGTGGCCACTATTATTATCGTGAAGAATACCCTCAATTCCACATCCTTTATAATATTGGACCAATCCCTCTTCATTAAGCGGTAGTGTATCAGAAAATTCGTTCCTCCCATAATCATCAAAAGCAATGTCACCAGTTGTATGAACGGATTGATGAAGTCATCAAGATTTGTCGGATTTACGGAAAATCCACCGGTACCCAGTGCGGTGAATGAATAGCATACCGCGTCAAAGGGACTTAATCCCGTAAGAAGATATAATGTTATTCCGATGATTGTCAGTACAAGATATATTTTTATGAAGTTTTTTGCATTGTGAACTATGTTCGGATTTATCTGCTCAGTTTTTCCTTCGGCCAGATATAACCTTTTCAAATTGGATATGGATGGACTTATCACCAGAAGCAAGAAGATTATACCCAAACCGCCGAACCATTGCAGTGTGCTTCTCCATATGGCAATGGAGTATGGTAGCAATGAACTTTCATATAATGTAAATCCGGTTGAGGTTATACCAGACATGCTTTCAAAGTATGCGTCAATGAAGGATAAATCCCCCGATATCAGAAAGGGCAATGCCGAAAAGAGTGTTGTTATTAACCATATTAGCATTACAAAAAATAGCGATGCCTTCAGGGACAGTTTCACATTCTTATCGTATTCGGTTTTATAGTACAATATTACTCCGACGATTATGGAAAGTAGTGCTGAGATTAGAAATGAATATAGGTATTTATCCGGATCATGAAATATCAGGGCATTTGCTATTGGAATTATCATGAACATACCCAATACCATCAGTACGATTGCAAGATAATATGCTATGATATTATATTCATTTGCCTTAATAGTAACCGTATTAAATACTTTCATTGTATCCCCTTTTGAAAATAAAAAAGTAATATATAAAATCATTTTAATATTAGTTTTTATAGTTATATAAATTTAATTATAAAAATTACCATAATCTTTGTATAAAAAAATATGAATGTAATCTATTACTTTTTATAAAATAAGATAACTTGAAAATCATAGATACAATAATCAACAAATCTTGGCCATATATTGTTATGATTAAAGATTTACTTGAATTTAATAAAAATAATTATTTTAAACAATTTTCTAATTTTTGTATTTTTGAAAAGAACAATTGGAATAGATATTTGATTTAAAGATTTTTGTATGATTTCATTGCCATTCTGATGGAATATGCCGAATCATAAAATAGGATTATTCTTAATTGATATTAGAGTTGAAGAACATTTTTAATAAATTTCCGATAAAATACCCCCCGACTATTATTATAATGATGGAGCATAATGACAAATCAGCCATAATGGAAATAAAAGAATATGACAGTAATTTGTGAAAGATTTCTTCCACATGAATCAGGTTATCGGCAATATCCAACCCACATTTATGGCAACTTTTTTAAGGAAAATTAGATTTTTTACATAACAAGCAACATAACATATTTAAGTAATGTAAAACATAAATTATATTATTGTTCTTAAGTTACTATCTAGATTTTATGCTTGTCATAAAGTCATTCCTTGCACTTAAGAAGAATATTCTATACTTTTTTAGAGGATTAGATATTTTTGAGTAGAAGAAAACGACCAAAATGGACAAATACTATCGCCTTAGAGCGTATGGAGATTTTATTTAATCTCGCCGAGAAGGAGTTTTCAAATCACCCGGAAAGATCTAATCGTTATGTTAAGTTAACTCGTAGTATCTCTACTAGATATAACATTACATTACCACATTATTGGCGAGGAAGATTTTGTAAAAAATGTAATTCATTCCTCAAACCTGGAGCTAACTTAAGAGTAAGACTTTCAGGTGATTGCATATCAAGAAAATGTCTTGAATGTGGACATACAACGAGAGTATTATATACTCCTAAGCAAGATTAGGTATAAAAGAGTGATTATATGAGCAAAATCCAAAACAAAAAAGAAATAATGAGAAATTCACTAAACGCTGTTGAAATTAATATTGGAAAAAACGGTATTAATGAAAGCGTATTTGAGGAAATCAGACGTCAGCTTAAAAATGGTGAAATCGTCAAGATACGATTTACTAGAAGTATCGCATCCAATAAGGATGAATTTTTAGAAGAAATCGTTACAAATACGAAAAGCCAACTTGTTGATGTCAGGGGCAATGTAGCCGTATTATATAAACGTAAGAGATGAATCTCTAAAAGATTATAGTCTTTATTTGATAATATATTAATTTAATAGGAGGCAAATTAAACCATGACAACAGCATTCGATGTACCTGCTGATAGTTTAATTAGCGCAGTAAGTAAAGAATTAAAAGAAAATGATAAAATTAACGAACCTTCATGGGCACAGTTTGTAAAAACCGGTGTACATAAAGAACGCAGACCGGAAAACCCAGATTGGTGGTATGTGAGAACTGCTGCATTACTAAGAAGAGTATATGTAGATGGTCCTGTAGGACTTAGCAGATTACAAACCAAATACGGTGGAAATAAAGATAGAGGAACCAACCCTGAAAAATTCAGAAAAGGTAGTGGATCTATAATTAGAACAGCTTTAAATCAATTAGAAGAAGCAGGATACGTACAGAAAACCGAAGAAGGTAGATGTGTAACACCTGCAGGTCAATCTTACTTAGATAACAAAGCAACCGAATTAATTAAGGACATGCCTGAATTATCAAAATACTAAGTATTGAAATGTATATTGGAGTTGTATTATCATGAGTGAACTTGATGATATTAGGCGTAGAAGAATGGAACAGTTAAGACAACAACAAATGCAAATGCAACAACAACAAGGTATGGATTACCAGCAGATGCAGCAAGAAGAGCAAATGAGACAACAGTACGAAGAACAGAAAAAACAAGCCTTAAGACAAATATTAACTCCCGAAGCACGTCAAAGACTAGCAAATCTTAGATTAACCAAACCGGAACATGTAAATGCATTGGAGATGCAGTTAATCCAACTGGCCGAAGCAAGACAGATTCAGATTCCAGTTAGTGACGCTACCCTAAAGCAAATCTTAAGACAGATGACTGGTCAAAAACGTGAAATTCACATTACAAGAAAGTAAAAATAGATTCTGTGTATTCTTATGAAAGCAGCTATTACTTATAGTGGAGGAAAGGACAGTTCATTGATGGCCGTCATATTGGATCGTTTAGGCTATGAGGTGGAATTGATAACCGTAAACTTTGGAGTATTCGATTCTACAAAACCGGCAACAGAGTCTGCTGCAAGTCTTGGCTTTAAGCACAAGGTATTGGAGCTTGATGAGCAGATACTCTTTGATGCAGTGGATATGATTATCGAAGATAACTTTCCAAACAACGGCATTAACCATATTCATCATAGCGTTCTTGAAATACTTGCAGACAGTTATGACATTATAGCTGACGGTACCAGACGTGAGGACAGAATTCCAAAGATGAAGTTTAACGAGATTCAAAGCCTGGAGGATAGGAAAAATATCCAATACATTAACCTAACAGGTATTGGCTATAAGACTATCAATGATGTGAGTGACAACCTGTTCATTTTACAGAAGGCTGAAAGTGACATCCATAACAGCAGTGATTATGAGATGGAAATAAGAGTCCTGTTAAACGAGAAAGGATATGACACCGATGAAATCTTTCCAAGACACATTCAATCAAGAGTTATAGGATGGAATAAAAATGAGTAAAAATAAAAAATTACCTGAAAAAATTAGATTAGCTAAAAAAACCAAACAAAACAGAAGAGTTCCTATATTTGCAATGATGAAAACATCAAGAAAACTAAGAACTCATCCAAAAGCTAGACAATGGAGAAGAAGTAAAATTAAAGTATAATCTTAATTTTATATTTAAAGCTATTAGGAGTGTATATAATGGAAAGAATTTACACAATCCCATTAAGGGATGTTAAAAGAGTACCTAGAAACAAAAGGTCACCTAAAGCAATGAGATACATTCGTGAATTCATAGAAAAACATATGAAAGCTGAAGATGTAATCATTGACCAATCAGTTAACGAAAAAATATGGGAAAGAGGAATCGAAAAAATCCCATCAAAAATTAAAGTTAAAGCTGTTAAAGAAGATGAAACAGTGGAAGTAACATTAGTAGAAAACTAGACATTTTTTTACTAATTTATGCTAACTATGAGATTATATATTACTTAAACAACCTTTATCATATAATACGAGTTACTAAAGGCTTAAGTAGTAAATGTATACATGTAAATAAGAGAACTTAATCACCTCTCTGCTACTTAAATATAATTTAATTGTTTAAGAGATGGGCAGTTGAATTATATTGTTACATTAATAATCAAATTAAATTCACAGATGGAGTGAAAATATGATACAACGTTTTGACATAGATGGTAATCCTAACTTAGGAGTATCCATACTAGCAAAGGATAATGTTGCTATAGTTTCTCCAGGACTTCAAGATTCATATACCAAAAGTATTGAAGAAACACTTAAAGTACCAATTATCAAAACACCAATCTGTGGTAGTAATCTAGCAGGAGCATTAATGGCTGGAAATTCAAACGGTCTAATTGTATCACCACATATCTTTTCACATGAATTAGATATTATTCGTGAACATGATATTAATGTTGAAATAATGCCTGATAAATTAACTGCAATAGGAAATATTGTTGTGGCTAATGATAATGGAGCTATTGTACATCCGGACTTATCAAAGGAATCAAGAAGGATTATCCGTAAGACACTGGAAGTAGAAGTCACAGAAGCTACCATAGCTGGTTTTGATATTGTGGGTTCAGCAATAGCTGCTACTAACAGGGGTGCGTTAGTACACCCAGATGCAACGGATGAAGAATTGGAACTTGTTGAAGATGCACTTGGAGTGACTACTAAAATTGGTACAGTTAACCGTGGAGTTAAACTCGTAGGAGCATGTATCATTGCAAATTCAAATGGAGTCATTGTAGGAAATAAAACTACAGGACCGGAACTAGCAAGGATTGACCAAGTATTTAACTTATTTGAGGAATAATTATGATAACTAAAATCTTTAGAGTAAAAGGAAAATTATTAGATATTGATAAAACAAAACCATTTACAAGAGAACTTAAAGGTATTACAGAAGACGATGTTAAAGAAAAATTATACTCCGACTTCGGAAGTAAACAACGTCTTAATAGGGATAAAATAATTTTTGATGAAATTATTGAAATTAGTGCTGATGAAGTTACAGATCCTGTTGTAAAAGATTTATTATAAAAGCTGTCAGTAGGAGTGTATCATTATGGATGATAGACAAAGATTAGAACAGATGGTCACAGAATTAAATCAACTACAGCAGCAGGGTGAAACAATTGCTCAGCAAATTGAACAGTTAAACGTTTCACTCAAAGATATTCAAACAGCCGAAGAAGCCGTTAAGGGTATCGAAGGTGCGGTGGGTAAGGAAACCCTTATACCAATCGGTGCCGGATGCTTTATTACCGCAGAACTTAAATCAGAAGATGTGCTTGTTGGCGTGGGTGCTGATGTTGCAATAAAAAAATCACGTGAAGAAACTGTTGAAACACTATCCAAGGACAAGGAAGAAGTTCAAAAACTAATCTCTTCATTGACCGAACAGTTACAGAAAATCAACGATTACATTGCACAGAAAAGACCTGAAGCAGAAAGATTAATGCAGCAAGAACAACACGTACATTAATCTTCTTTTTTAACCTTCTTTTTTTACTATTTTTGTATTGATTAGTATTTTTTTCCATATTTATTAGAAAGCTGTTCCAATTATTTTTTTTAATATGTTCAAATGGGTGTCATGAAAATAATAATATATACTTATTTAAAATGATAACTAATCATATATAATAAATTAAACTCCTAAAGAATAAATAACCTCCATCTTTAAAATCACAATATCCTCCCCAGATAAAGCCATAATAAACAAGAACACACCTATAACAATCACTCTAAAAGATGAAAACAACCAAACATTAGCAAATCAGGAAATACTATTAACAATAAATAATGAACCCCAAACAATCACAACAAACGAACAAGGAACATACACCTATAATTATACACCAACAGAAATTGGAGACATAACAATCACAGCCAAATTCAATCAAACAAATGAATACACCGAATCAGAAAATACCATAACTATTACAGTAATAGAAACAAAATTAACAGTAGCCCCTATCAATTCACAAGTAGGCCAAAAAATTAACATAACCGCAAGAATTCTTGCAAATGATGAAACATACACATCAATCAATTCAGGAAAAATAATCTTCAAAGTAAACGGAAAAACCCTGAAAGATGCTGACGGTAAAGTCATATATGCCAAAGTAGTAAACGGTGTTGCCACCATAGAAAACTATGAAGTACCAAACAACTGGGCTAAAGAAGACAATACAATTGAAGCAGTATATTCAGGATCAACACAATGCGACAAACTAACAAGCGAAAAAGTAAACATAACAGTAGAAAAAGCAACACCAACACTCACCACGGCTGACATCACAGCTCAAGCCGGTGAAACAATCACACTCACAGCAACAATAACAGATGGTAACAATGCAATCAACACGGGTAAAGTAGTATTCAAGATAAACGGTAAAACAGTCAAAGACACTAACGGCAAAGTAATCTACGCCAAAGTCACAAACAACCAAGTAAACTTCACATACACACTACCAAGTGACATGAAGTCTAAGGAGTACAACCTGACAGCTACCTTCATCAGTAGCGACTATGATAAACTTGAAGATGTTAAGACATTAACAGTAACCGTATAACCACCCCCATTAAATGAGAGAATATAAATATAACTCTCATATAACCACCATTTTTTTTCCAATCATAATATTTCAACACCCCCAAATCAGTTATATGGACATATTAGCCCGACAAAGCATGTAATTTTTGATTTGAATTATAATATTCAAAGTATTTAAATAATATTCCAAAGGATTATTCTAGCTTAATATTAAAATGAAGAATAATGATTAGGATATTTCTAAATTCAAGTATCGAATAGAAATACAGAGATACCTGAAGAAGCATTTGAGGAAAAACCCACGTATAATTATAAAAAAAAATTGTATAAAAAATATACAACTACAAAAGTATATAAAGAAGTATTGTATATAAAATATACATAGGTGATAGTAATGTTAAATGAAATACTTGGAGATTACCCCCAAATTAAAGTATTGGATTACCTACTGACAAATCCTTTCGCAGAATTAAGTAAATTACAACTTGCAGTCGGAGCAGAAATTTCCAGAATCACATTAAATAAATTTATTGATGACATGATAGATAAACAGTTGATTATAAAGTGTTCAAACTCAAAATATAAATTAAACATAGAATCACCGATTATTATAAAATTAAATATGATACTGGATGAATTAAATAAAATCGCAATAACAGAAGCAATGAAGTACGCTGATGAACCATATGATGAACTAAGTGATGAAGAATTAGACATGATATGTGATGAAAATGCACCCGACGTGGACTTATACAAGTTGGAAAAAGAAATAATGAATACAGAAAATTACAATATCCTCATCGAAGACAATAAGGAAAAATATCTACTGACAATAGAACGATAATCCAAAAAATAATGAGGCGTTAATTATGGAAAATGAAAATATACCCGTAAGCAATATTACAATTAACCCCCAATCTGAAATTATCCACACATCATCAGTAGGTGTAGGTGGAGATTCAGAGGAAATAAGAATATTATTATTCAACAAAAGAATAATATCCCAAGAAAACAAAATCGAAATCACCACCGAATCCAATACACAAATAGTAATGAATAAAAAAACAGCACTCCAATTGAAAGAACTGCTGGAAAATTATCTAGAAGAATAAGAAAAAGAATATTTTATGGTGATTACATTGGGATTGAAAGAAAATGAAAAAACAGAAATCAGAAAAGCTATCCTATTCTTCTTATATAGAAATCATTACTGGCAAAAAAGACACACTCCCATATCCAATATTTGCAATAAACTATCAAATCATCCCTGCAAATACATCAACAAAGAATTAAAAAAATTATATAAAGATAAACTAATCAGATTTAAAAAAACAAATCATGGTACAGATGTTTTTATGAATATCCACAAAAAAACAGAAATTGAAGAAGAAATAAAAGACAAACTAGAGCAATTAAACAGATGGCAATAAAAACACACGACAACAAAATCTGACCTAGATATCTATCAAATTAACAAATTCAAAAAACCTCTTCATCTATAGAAAAATAATCAAATAATACAAATATGAATCAATACCACAATAATCAAGGGTGATAAATTCATCAACACAGCAAGGTACGCCTCAAAATTAAAATAAACCAATCAAGAACTCAAACAGCAAAGTAATCTACGCCAAAGTCACAAACAACCAAGTAAACTTTACATACACACAACCAGCCGATATGAAGACCAAGGAGTACACCCTCACAACTACCTCATCAGTAGTGATTATGATAAACAGAAGACGTTAAAACATTAACCATAACAGCATAAAGTACATATGATAAGAGAGCATACCCTCTCTTATACTCCCCTCCTTATTCTGATTCTAATACCCATTTTTATCATCACAAAATTTTTATTTCGTTATGTAATTAGTATACCGAAGTAAAAAAATACAACACAACACTATCAAAAAAATAACACTACCTATCAAAACCAACCCCCAACTCAACAGCAACCCCATCACATCTTTTTTTAAACAGCAAAAAAATAATCATTTCACATTAGAATTTCCGAGATTAATGCCTGTTTTAATATAACAATCATGATAAATGGAGTTTATTACCTTTTATATGTGGTTATGTTGGTGTATTGATTGATGATTGGTGAATGATGTTATAATACCTATATCAGAAGGGTTCTGATATTGATTGAACTGATTTCTCATCATATAATGCAATGTGTGTTTTTTACATTATAATGAATTTTCCATTACATAATGCAATGTGTGTTTTATACATTATAATGAATTTCTCATTATATTTATATAAAATGTTTTCAAAAGATATTAACAAGGTGTTTTACTATGAGAAATTTACCATTGGGAAATGATAATGACTTGGATCAAAGTCAATTTTACAATAGAACAGAAGAAATTTCATTTATTAAAGATAATCTGGAATTGGCCAAGAAAGCTTCGACCCCAACGATACTGCTGACAGGTATTAGAGGAGTTGGAAAAACCGCTCTAATGAAAAAAATAAAAAAGGATTTGGAGAATGATTATTTGGTTGTATACATGGACTTGTCTGCTATGGATAAATATAAAAAGGATAAGCTGACACGCTTTTGTTTCATGAAACTATTCTATGAATCATTCATAAGAGCATGTAACGAATCGGATATCATAACTGTTGACAAGAGAATTATGAAGTTTTTCAAAACACGTAATTTTAAATTTGATAGACTGGAATCAGTCAACGATATTCCGGTTCCTATTCTTAAAAGCCAAGAGGATTATTCCAAATTTACTGATTTTGTCATGAATCTGCCTCAAAAAATTTATGATGATTACCTTAATGACATTGATGGCGTTTTAATATTCATGGATGAATTTCAAATACTCAAGCAACTTGATGAAGATGTAAATAGCTTTCTATGGTATATCCGAAGCGTTATCCAATCACAAAGAAATATCGGTTACATATTCTCGGGAAGTATGAGCATTAAGGATGAACTGATATCTGATATAGCAGGTCAGAAAGGTGCTTTTGGTGGAAGAATATTGAATTATGAAATTAAAACATTTTCCCATGCTACTACAAAATCTTATTTAAATGAAAAAGCTGAATATCTACAATTTACTGATGATGGTTTTGACAGGTTCTATAACTGCACTAAAGGCATTCCATTTTACATCAATACTTTTGCAAGATTATTACCACCATTTGAACAGTTGGATGAAGAAAGAATAGTAAGTGAATTTAAAAAGAGCCTCCCATATTTGCTAATCCACCTGACAAATGAATGGTATAAACTAACAGCCCAGGAACAGAGAATAATCACGGCATTAGTTGATAAGCCACTACGTAGGATTGAAATTGCAAAAAAGCTGAATGTCACCAGTGGAGCTATTGGTGCATCCCTAAAGAGATTACAAAACGAAACATTGATTGAATTAAATAATGGACAATACCAAATATATGATTCCATCTTCAGAACTTGGCTAAAAATGGAATATGAAGAAAAAGGGGATTATCCCTACTGAAACGTTATCACTTGCTGATAAAGACTTCATCATATTTTTAGTCCATGAACAAAATCAAATACTTCAAGTTGAACAGAATCAATATCATCTATCTTAGATACTTCATTAAACAACATTTAAACATCAACACTATAACAGTAAAGTAATTATATGTTTTAAATTAAACATATAGTCATTAAGAAGGAAAGTGATAAACATGTTCAAAGGTTTTTATAAAAGTTTAGAAAAACTATCTAAAAAGTTAACACAAAAACAGGAAAGAATTGATAAAGAAAAAAAATACAGGGTTAAAAAGGATAGAAAATAACTTACCTTTACCCATTAATTATTTATATTACCCAATTAACAATCAATAACTATTTTTTGGTGAATTTATGGACTTTAGAACTCGAAGAGTTTTACTTGGAACTCCTTTCGTTATGATATATGAATTTTTTGCATTCAAATACTTCTTTAGCCTATTTATGACCATGAATAATTTATATCTAATTCCTCTGATAGTAATTTTAGAAGCCACTCACATCATCCCAACATTTACCGAAAGGAAAAAATCGTCTAAAATAGGCAGATATATGTCCACATTCTACGGAGTATATGAATGGTTTTTGATGATGCTGTTTTTATATTTAGTGATTTTCTACGGCATTGGAGCATTTGTTGTGCTTCCAAAATCGATTTATTTAATGGCACTTGCAGTGATTATGGCAATAGGAGTCTATGCATATATACATGCACATAAGATAATCATCAAAGAACATGTACTGGAATTTGACAAGATAGATAAAGAGTATAATATACTTCACTTCTCAGATGTGCACTTCGGATCGGTCAGACACAAAGAACTCATCAAGGACTTATCATGTAAAATACAGGAAGTGGAGGATAAATGTGACTTGGTAATCATCTCAGGTGACCTTACAGACGGTTCATCAGTAATAGAGGAGGATGACATGATGGCCCTCAAAAACATTACGATTCCGGTAATCTTCACCTCAGGTAACCATGACTATTACAGGGATATTGAAAGTGTTCATAGAGCATGCCAAAAAGCCAATATCATAATACTGGAAAATGACAGTTATGAATATGAAGACCTGAACATATACGGCTTGAGCTATAGCTTCGGTGACATTCCAATGCCTACACGGGATGAACTTAAAAGTGCTGTCAAAGAGGATAAGCTGAACATTATCAACTTCCACATCCCTAACGGGTGGGATGAATTTACAAATATGGGATTTGATATCCAGCTATCAGGACATACCCATGGCGGTCAGTTTTATCCTGTGATACCTTTCGGCAAACTAATCTATGAGGGACATAATATGGGCCTTTTTAAAAAAGTTATAAATAACAAGAATCATTACCTTCATGTAACTACTGGCGTTGGCTCCATGGATGTTCCTATGAGGTGGGGTACCGACTCTGAGCTGGTAATTTTAAAATTGATTAAGACAAATTAACTTAATATTTTTCAATTACTTTTTATCCTATGAAATACATATATAATAACAGTATAATTCAAAATTTGAAATATTAATAAGGATTGTGAGAAATTGTTCGATTTTTTAAAAAAGAAGTTAAATAAAACCATTAAAGATGCTTCTGAGTCTACAGAAGAAGAAATGACACAACATGATAAAGAGTTTGCAAAAGATTTGGATAATCTCGAAGAAGCATTTAGTTCTATTGAAGATAAATATTCAAAGGATTCATCTGATGAAGAAAAAGTAGAAGAGGTATCGGATGAGGATGAAAAGACTATTCCTGAAGATGGTGATGAAAAAGAGGACAGCATTAGCGATGAAAGTACAGGAGTAGAAGAAGATGCTCCTGAGGCTGAAGAGGACTCATCAGTCGAAGAGAGTGCTCCTGAAGAATCGGAAGACATAGATGAAAGCAAAGTGGAGGAGGAATCAGCATCCGATGATGAAGAAACAATAGATAAAGAAGATGAAGAAAGTGGTCCGGAAGATACTGATGAGGATACTCAAGAAGAAGGCGAAAAGGATACTGATAAAAAGGATTCAGAAAAGTCTGATACGGTAGATAAACAGAAAACTGAGGAAACAAAAAAGGGCAGATTCTCATTCTTCAGACGAAACAAAAAAGAGGAAGAAAAACCTGAGGAAAGTGACGAAGAGGATGAAAAAGTCGAAGAGGATATTGCTCAAGATGAAGAGGACACATCCGAAGATACATCCGATGATGTGACGGAAGAAACATCTTCAACCAATGAAAGTACTGAAGAAACTAAAGAAGAAGAGAAAAAAGAAGAGAAAAAGGGCAGATTCTCATTCTTCAGACGAAACAAAAAAGAGGAAGAAAAAACGGAAGAGGCAAAAACTGAAGAAAAAACCGAAACAACAGAGGAAACTACTCAAGATGAAGAAGACAAGAAAGAACCTGCTAAGCAAGCCAAGAAGGATGAAGAAGAATCCGGTGGAATGTTCTCATTTATCACCAAGAAGACCATCAAGGAAGATGACATATCAGATATACTTGATGAACTGTTCATGTCACTTCTTGAAGGTGATGTGGCATATGAAGTTGCCGACAGAATAGTTGAATCTGTAAAAGAGGACCTTATAGGCAAGAAAATCCAACGTAGGGGAGATATGGAATTATTCACCACAAACGCATTGAAAAAGGCCATTACAGAGATTATTGATAATGGTTCCTTTGACCTATTGGGTGAAATTGAAAAGTCAAAACAGAATGGCGAACCTTATAAGATAATGTTTGTAGGTATAAACGGTACTGGTAAAACCACCACCATAGCCAAAATGGCTACATACCTTGAAAAACATGGATACTCCTCTGTATTTGGTGCATCAGATACATTCAGGGCAGGTGCTATCGAACAGTTAGAACACCACGCCAAGAAACTTAACCTGAAAATCATCAAACACGAAAGAAACTCTGATCCTGCCGCTGTAGCTTATGATGCCGTTGAACACGCCAAAGCTACAGGTAAAAATGTCGTACTCATCGATACATCCGGTCGTATGCAGACTAATGCAAACCTCATGGATGAGATGAAGAAAATCAAAAGGGTATCCCAGCCAGACTTTGTGATGTATGTGGGTGATGCACTTATGGGTAATGATGCAACCGAACAGGCAACGAAATTCAATGAAGTAATTGACATTGACGGTATCATACTTACAAAGGCTGATGCAGATGCTAAGGGTGGAGCGGCATTATCCATCGGACATGTAATCCATAAGCCAATACTCTTTATCGGTACTGGTCAATCATATGATGATTTAATGGAATTTAAACCGGAATGGATGATTAATCTCATATTCGAAGAATAAACCCCCATTTTATTTTTTTAAAACTTTAACCTGATTTTTATAATATAACTGTTAGATACTCTTATCCAGCTTACTAAAATAGATATTTTATTAAGTTAAATAGTTATATCAGCAAAAAATAGTTTTTGTATATACTTAAAATATTTTTATATAAAATACTGTGCTTTCTACACAAAGCACTCACCTGAAAATAGTATGGAACAATTCCTGCATAAAGCATGACAAGAAACTCGTTTCAATAGTCCAATAATTATAGTATAACCATGATAATTATAAACATCTAATCAAATATGTTAAAAAGTAGTTTTAATGTACCAGTCAACAGCACATAAAAATGCTGTTGACTGAAAAAATCTAATCAATAGTTGTAATTATCATATTTCGAAATATATTATGTAAAGATAATTACATTAATATTTCTATGTATACTAATTTTTATAGTTATTCTAAAATATTATCAAAAAAAGATAAGAAAAATTAAATTAAATTAATTTTCCGATTGGGTTATCGTTTGGTTGCACCGTATACGGCATTGCCGTAATATTTCCAGATGACATCAATATCCTCAAAACCCGCTTCTTCAAGTAGATTTAAGTGTTTGGTTAGCGTGATTGGTATATCATTGACATGCCTTTTATGTCTATGTTCACTGATATCCTGAGAGGATACCCCATTGTCTTTCATGAACTCATCAAAGACTTTCTGATTTAATTCTTCGTTATATTTACTGGCAGCCTTTATCACATCAGCGTTATAAAATACGCCCCCATTATTTAATGCAGCATATATGTGTTTGTACATCTCGAGTTTTGCATCATCAGATGGTATGTGATGTAGTGCGAGGGAGGATATGATTGCATCATAATTATCGATGATGTCAATTATCGTAAAATCCCCCAGCACGTATTCAATTGAATCATAACCGGATAACTTCTCTTTGGCCAACTCCAGCATATTTTTTGATAAGTCAAGGCAAGTCACATGTGCCTTCGGATATCTTTCAAGAACCTTCTTGGTTATGTTACCTGTTCCACAGCCAAGATCCAATATCCTTAAATCCTCTTTATCGAAGGGTATTGCTTTTATCAGTGCATCAATCATTTCATCATATCTTGGTATATTCTTATATACATTATCGTCAAAGTTTTCTGCTTCATTATCAAAGTGTTGTCCCAATTTTGACATTTAAATTCACCTTATATTATTTCATAGTTAAATTTGGTATCAACGAACAATACTATGAGCATTCCTATTATTCCTATTACCAGGCAGATAATTAATGAGAACAGATCTCCCATTACAATGTTTTGCATCGGCACACGTAGTGAACCCAACATTATACCGATTAATGCAGCTACTGTTAACTGTTTATGATTTTCCAGTAGGTATTTTATTATTCTGCTCATTATCATAAATCCACAGACTGCCCCTCCTACGAATACGATTATCTCCACTATTGATATTCTGTGAAGTACATCTATCATGTATTCATATTGACCCAACAAGAGAAGTAGTGATGAACCTGAAATTCCGGGAAGCAGCATTGCACATATGGCTGTGAAACCTGATATGAAAAGTACGGGCAGTGAATGTGATGCCTGTAATGGATTCAATCCAACAAATAGGTATGCGAGTATTGCAAATATTATTGTGGTCGTTATTGCCTTTATGTTCAACGCATCCAATTGCTTGTAGAGTATGTATATTGATGCAAGTATCAAACCTGCAAAGAAGGAATATGTATATCCTGCATAGCTTCCCAGTAAAAAGTTTATCACTCCGGCCATCAAGACCATAGCCAGTACTACTCCTAGACCCAATGGTATGAAGAATTCAAAGTCAACCTCCTCAAACAGCTGATCTTTAAATCCTTTCAGATCCGCCTTGAGCAATGGCTTTAAGAATAATAGTTTTATATTACTTATGGAGGCTATTAACTTGTCGTATATTCCGGTTATTAATGCTATAGTACCACCGGATATTCCCGGCATGATATCCGATGCTCCCATTAAAAATCCCCTAAGGAATATTTTAAGTAAGTCCATATAATCTGTCATGTCTTTTTCTCCCCCTTATAAAAAATTAATAATTTAGATATTAATAGTTATATAAATTATATGATATATTTTTAATTAATATATCTGTGAAAAAGATCAAATTTTGATAGAAAAAAATATCTTTTTATCATATTCATATAACAGTTAATTAAAATCGCATATTTTATCCAAAACTCCAAAAATCCCCATATTTTTTATTTAAATTAAAAAGTACCGAATTTAAAATAACATAACTAGATTTAAAATAAAATAAACATGATAAAATATATTAATAAAAATTCATATAAAACATATTAACAAAATAGAGATATTCTAAAAATCATATAAAAATTTTAAAAAGCATATATGAGTTAAATATTACTAAAAAAGACTAAACAATTAACAACAGACCCCGTGAGTAATATCCCTACTTTTGTTTTACATGTAATTCAATAATAGAATTACGTTGAAAAAAGAAAAATTGAAATTCAAATTTAGATATCAGGAGAAATAACTGATAAGTATGTTGAATAATAAAAAAACATTCTTATTCTTCACGATTCTGATAACAGCATTATTTGCCATGACAATTGTTAGTGCAACAGATAACAACGACATGACATCAGATACAGACATGCCGGCAATTGATGAATCCCCATCAGCAAGTGATAACGTTAACATGATTAGTGAGAAACAAGAAGTAAATAAAGATGATAATAACAACAAATTGAATACTGTTTCAACAACAAATACTCTGACAAAACACAATACAAAGAACATTAAAACAAAAACAGAAACAGTTACAAATTACAGTCAACTGGTAAGTAAAATCGAGGATGCCACGACAACAACCAAAATAACATCCAAAAAGATAAATACAAAAGTCACATCAACCGTTGTAAACAAGAAAGTAGGCAATAGCAGCATTAATGTAACGCTTAAAACGTCAGACGACAATGTAATATCCAACGCTAAGATAACCGTTTTAGATAAAAACAATAAGATAATTGCAAATGCCACAACAAACAATAAGGGAATTAGCAATATAAAACTTGACTTATCCGGTGGAACAAATTCATTAACTGTTAAATATGATGGTAACGCCACATATAATCCATCAAATACAACGGTTTCAATCAACGTAGAGAAACTTACGCCAAAAATTACGTTAACGGCTACAACACCGGTTGTTGTCAATCAAACAATTATAATAACTACAAGCGTTAAAGATGCAAACAACAAGCCAATTACTGGAAATGTAACAATCAGATTAAACAACAACATCCTTAAAACAATAACGCTCTCTAACGGACAGGCAACAACTACAACCAAGATAACAAACAGCGGCTCCAATCAGATTATAGCAACATACAATGGAAATGTCAATTTCACGACCATTACCGCAAACAAAACCGTGACGGTAAACAAGCTAAACACGACGTTAAATATATCAGCAAACAATACTGCTCCAAGGGTAAATGATAAAGTGAAAATAACCGTATCATTAAAAGACTCATCAAACAAAGCCGTTTCAAATCAAAATGTGACAGTCAAGATTAATGAAAAATCATATGCATTAACTACAGACAAGAATGGAAATGCAATTGCAGATTACACCCTAACCAAGAGTGATAAGGCAGTAAACGTAACGGCCACATTCAAATCAAACGGCAATTACCTGGCATCCAAGAATTCACTCAACATTACAAGAAAATACCAGGCGGATATGGAACTCTTAACAGGATCATTTGACACAAAACCTGGAGATACTGTTAAACTCATAGCACATATTCAGGACAATCACATGGACATTGATGGAGGTCAGCTAGTATTCAAACTAAATGGAATGTCACTTAAGGATGAAAACAGCAGTGCGGTAATAGTCATAATCAAGAATGGCCTTGCAATACTCGAATACAAAATACCTGACACCCTTGGTGCTAGAACACATAACTTAACTGCTGTATATGCTTCAAACACCTATGGAAGAGTAGAGTTGACAACGCCTATGACCATAGGAAAATACGTTACACACATCGACGTAAATCCATTATACACTACAAACAACAAAATACGCATCAAGGCACAAATAGTCGACCAGAACAATCAGGCATTAAACAAGCAAACAACTGTAAGCATAAAACTAAACGGTAAAAGTTACACATTAAACACGACCAACGGAACAATAGACTACCAAATAAATCAAACACTTGCAAACGGTTACTACAACATTACAATAATAAGTGGAGAAAACGGTAAATACCTGGGTTCAACTGCTAAAACAGTACTCATTAAATCGGTCACCGAAATAAAAACTAATTACATCAACAACACATTAAATACCAAAACAACGACAAAAAGTGGAGACATAAAAACGGGTAATGTAATGAGCATACTGACAGGTGCAAGTATTATAAAACCTGGTGACAGATTAAAACTAATTGCACACCTATCTGATGAGCAGATAGACATAAGCGGTGGACAACTTGTATTCAAACTAAATGGATTATCACTTAAGGATGAAAACGGCAGTGCAGTAATAGTTAAAATCAAAGACGGACTGGGAATACTTGACTATAAAATACCGGATACATTAGGTGCAAGAACACACAACCTGACGGCTGTTTACTCATCAAGCAAATATGACAGGGTAGAGTTATCCACAGACCTAACCATGAACAGATTAAACACACACATTGAAATAGACCCAATATTCACCAGTTCATCTACAAATTACATTAAAGCCCAGATACTGGATGACAACAACCAGCTAATCAACAAGCAAACACAGATAGTTATTAAAATAGACGGTAAAAGTTATAACCTGACAACGTCTAACGGTAAGATAAACTACAAAGTACCAACAATACTATCCAAGGGATTACATCAGATAACAATCATAGCAGGAGAAAACGGCAAATACATATCAAGCAGAAAGAATACAGTACTCATACAAACCTAAATACACTTTAACCCCCAATTTTTTACTTTTTTTACTACAAAAATAGCTTTTATTTAATTTCAATCATCCTAATTATAAGATACAGTTCTTCGGTTATGATAATTTTTGGAGTGTACTTTGAATTAGGATAATGGATGAAAAAATTTTTTAGTAACGACTTTAAGATATAATTTCATAAGGAGGATATCTTGATGTTAGGAGAACATGAATTGAAGAAATTATTTCCGGAGTATGCCGATTCAATAGAGGCATCCGGTATTGACTTGAAGGTAGATAGAATATTCAAACAGGCCAGTGGCGGTTCCTTAATTGATAACGTTAAAAATTTGCCAGAACTGGAGGAAATTACTGATGATATTGTCATATTGGAGCCTAAAACTGCCTATAGCGTTATGATGGAGGGCAAGATTAAGATTCCTAAGGGTTATACCATGCTTTATCTGCCAAGATCTACACTTCTAAGGTCATTTATCTCAGTTCATACTGCCGTGGGTGATCCTAATTTTTATGGAACCCTGCAGTTTATGGTTGTCAACAACGGTGAATATCCATTTAAACTAAAGAAGGGTGAACGTATTGTTCAGGCCGTTGTGTTCCCGGTTGAAGGTTCCGGTGAATATAATGGTTCATATCAAGAAAAGGAAGATGAATGATTAAAATGAAGACTGATAAAAATATTGCACAATATCTTGTTAATAAACTGGAAAAAGAGGGAGTGGAGTACATATTTGGTTATCCCGGCGAACAGGTTCTGCCGATATATGAGGCTTTACGCAATTCCAAGATTAAGCATGTGCTTGTAAGACATGAACAGGCAGCGGCTCATGCTGCTGATTGTTATGCCAGAATAACCGGCAAGTATGGTGTTTGTATTGCAACGGCCGGTCCCGGTGCAATGAATCTGGTTATGGGTGTTGCAACGGCATACAAGGATAATGTTCCTTTGATTGTAATTACGGGTGATGTTGAAAAGGCCGACAGGAATAGCGATTGTTTCCAAGAGATGGACATCAATGGTGTTTTTAAGCCGATAACCGTTAAGTCATACTATTCCTGTACTCCCGAGAAGCTTGAGAACAATATAGAGGAAGTGTTCAACTATAAAAAAAGTGGTATCAACGGGCCGTTCCACATCAATATACCAAAAGATGTTCAAAATAAACCAATGAATATACACCACAGGACCATTACAAAGAAAAAAATAGGGGATGTTATTGAATCTTCGATTTTAGATACAATTAAAGATATAGATGATAGCATAAAACCATTAATTATTGTAGGTTCCGGTGTGATTTATGGGGGTTGTATTGATGAGTTAAAAACCTTTGTTGAAAAAACACAAATACCACTTACAACAACATTCACATCACGTGGCATCATCTCCGAATATGATGATATCAACCTTGGATTGACCGGTACACGGGGAACAAAAGAGGCCAACTATGCTGCGGGTCATGCGGATTTGATACTTGCACTGGGCTGCAGATTATCCGACAGAACTCTCAAGCATGTGGCTACAAAAAACATCATACAGATAAACACCAACGTCGAACATAACCGTGCAGGCAAATTCTACAACTATAACATCAAGGAATTTTTGGAAAAAATGAACGAAAAGGACCTGCCCCAAAAAGATGACAAATGGCTGCATAGGATAAAGTCCCAGGGTGAATATCCACCTAATGAAATTGATAAAACGGACAATCTGCATCCTGAAGAGGTAATAAACACAATATTATCAAAGGAAAACAGGAACATAACCTTCATATTCGATGCGGGACAGAGCCCAACATACTTTACCACGAATTCAAAGGCAGAAAAACACGGACAACTGCTCTTTTCTGGTGGGTTTGGGCCTATGGGTTTTGCATTACCTGCAAGTATCGGTGCAAGCTTTGCCACGGATGACGTTATAATAGCATGTCCGGGTGACGGGTCAATACAAATGACGATAGAGGAATTGGCCACTATACATACCTATAAGCTACCCGTTATTATCATAGTACTTGACAACAACCTTCTTGGTATTATAAAGCAGTGGCAGGATATGCAAGAGTTGCCGAATTACCAGGTAAAACTGGATAACCCTGACTTCATAGGATTGGCCAAGGCATATGGCATAGACGCCGAAGAGATTACAAGCATAGAACAGTTAAGCATGAAACTTGAGGAGGCAATTGAAAAGAGGAAGGCAAAATTATTCCACGTTATGATTGAGGACGTGCATATACCAATGCCCAACCATTAAAACAAAAAAATAGCGTGACATGAGTTTTATTAAAAAAAAAAGTGATTGGTAAAAAAAAATAAATTTAAAAAAAAACGAAAAAATAATCGGTTGTAGTAAGTATCACTTCATGGCGATATCCATTACACTGAACTTCTTCTTATTATCCTCTTTTTTACCTAACCCCACATCCAAAGTGAAGTTAAAGTCTTTTTCTACGGTTTGATCCAATTCATCAAATGAAAACATCAGCTGTTCATCCATTAATTCATTTATCTTATCGAATATCATTTTATAGGCCGTGCAGTGTGGATCCACCTGGTTTACTTCATGATTTGACATTACCAGTGCATTATATGGACATCCTCCACGACAATACTTGATGTGTTTGCAGTCGGCACAGTCTGTGTCAACGAAATCCTTGAATTCATGCAATAACTTTTCTGCCCGGGAGTCCATAAGCTCCTCATATGACGGCTTATCCGATACGTGTCCCATCACATAGTCGGGCATGTCCACAAATCGGTAGCAAGGATAGATGCTCCCGTCAGGCCCTATTGCAAATGTTGAATCCATACAGTCCACATATGTACATACGAATCCTGTCTTCATGAAGACTGCCTTACATAGGTGGTCAATATTTTTTAGCTCTATCTCATCTGCCAAATCAAGGTATTCATCAAGCAGGTATAACAACAATTCACCATAATCTTCTGGTTCCAATGCGAAGTTATCGCTTTTATGACTCTTTATTGATGGAAGTGCAGGGTGTATCTTCATGTTAAAAGCATTGCCCTTGAAGAAGTTGAATATTTCCTCCTTGTATTTAATGGAGTAGTTTGTAAACGTGCTTATGAAACTGCATCGAAGTCCATGTTTTTTGGCTATTTCATATCCTGCCAACGTCTTGTCATAGTATCCAACTCCACGCTGAAGGTCATTCAATTCTTTTGGGCCGTCCAGGCTGCTTCCTATGGGAACTTCATATTTCTTGAAGAGACTTGCCAGTTTATCATCCATCAGCCACAGGTTTGTCTGGATTGCATATGCAGGATAAAGATCATCAAGATGCGTGCTTATCTTTTCAAGGGCATATTCATAGAAGTCATATCCTGCAAGTAATGGCTCTCCCCCATGGAATGTGAATGTCACCGGTTCTTTTTTAAAGTCCTCGAGCCATTCTACTATGTCATCCATGGTTTCTTTTGTCATCACCAGGCTTGTTGTCTCTGAACTCCAGCAGTAGCTGCAATTTGCGGGACATCCCATTGTCGGTATTATCATTATGTGCATATGGTTTTCACCTGAAATAATATGATTTGAAGGAAATTATTCCTCCAGATAGTAGTATTCGCCTTTTTCTTTTTGTTGACGGTCAAGGTAACTGTCGTATTTGTTTACTCTTGGCCTGTTGGTTTCCTTATCTCTACGGAAGGTTATTTCCACGTCGGATAGGAATTTGTTCATTGCATCCCTTAAGTTTATTGGTGCTGTCGCCTTACCGTATTGGCTTGATTTTCCATAGAATACCATTGCCCTATCAGATATGTAGTCGATGAATACTATGTCGTGGTCTATGATTATCGCTGATGTATCGTCCCTTGTGATTACGTGTTTTATTGCCTTTGCTATTTTGAGCCTTTGTTCCACGTCAAGAAATGCAGTCGGTTCATCCAAGAGGTATAGGTCTGCTTCCTGTGATAATGTTACGGCTGTTGCCAGTCTTTGCATTTCCCCACCGGATAGTTTGCTTACCTGTTTGTCGATTATTTTGTCCAGGTCAAATGGTTTTGATATGTCTGTTTTAAATACGTTTGATCCGTATCCCTTTGCATGGGTGTATAGGAAGTCTTCTACACTTCCATCGTAATCTGACTGTATGTACTGTGGTTTGTATGCTATTTTTATTTCCTCTTCTATTTCACCGGAATCTGGCTTTACCACACCGGCCAGCATTTTAGCATATGTTGTTTTTCCTATACCGTTTGGTCCGAATGCCGTGATTACCTGGCTTCTGTTGAGTTCTCCCTCTTCTACCTCAAGTTGGAAGTTTTCATATTTTTTGGAAAAGTCAGAGTATTTTGTTATTGTCTCTGATTCTATCATGTCACTTGGTGGTCTTATCTCGAATTCTATCGGCTGCTTTCTTATTCGTATATTTTCCTCGTTTAAGAATCCGTTGATGTAGGCGTTTATTCCTACTCTTACTCCACGTAGTTTGGATACTACACCGTATGCCCCTTCCTGGCCGTACATTACGTGCACGTAGTCACTCATCGCGTCAAGGGTCGCCAGGTCGTGTTCGATTACAAGTACGTTTCTTTTTTCTTCAGTCAGTTGTCTTATTACCTGTACAGTGTTTAGTCTTTGTTTTACGTCAAGCCATGAGGTCGGCTCGTCTATGTAGTAGAAGTCTGCGTCTTTGAGTACTGCCGCTGCTATTGCTATTCTCTGTAATTCTCCTCCGGATAGGTTTGCCAGTTTTCTGTCAAGTGTTGATTCCAACTCCAGTGTCTGGACTATTTCATCCATCTTGTTTCTTTCATCCACTCCCTCCAGTAGTTGGGATACGTTTCCTTTTACTACTTTTGGCAGTTGGTCTACCATCTGAGGTTTGTATGATAGTCTTATTTCATTGTTTGATAGTTTTTTGAAGTAGTTCTGCAGTTGGGATCCCTTGAAGAAGTCTATCGTTTCATCCCATGTTGCTTCATGTTCATAGTTTCCGTAGTTTGGTATGATTTGTCCGGATAGTATGTTCAGTATTGTGGATTTTCCTATACCGTTTGGTCCAAGTAGTCCCACTACTGATCCTTCCTCTATTGTTGGCATTCCGAATAGTTCAAAACTGTTTGGACCATAGCGGTGTATTGGCGTTTCGGTCAATACTTCTGGCAGGTTAATTATGTTTATTGCATTGAATACACATCTGTTTGTACATATTCCACAACCGGAACATAATTCCTCCGATATTACTGGTTTTTTATCTTCTTCACTTATGATTATGGTATCCTCTTCCATCCTTACTCCAGGACAGTATTCTATACACATATAATTACATTTTTTTGGTTGGCATTTATCTTTATCCAATATTGCAATTCGGCTCAAAAATAACACTCCCCCTTGATTTCGTATTTGTATAAATAATGTTGATTAAAAAGAATTGATATTAATATTTTTTTGATTGTGATAAACTGTTTTTAAAAATCATTGATAATTATATACTATATTTATAGTTAGTGATATATATCTTTATATTTTTTTAATGTGAAAGTTGAATTGAAAATAACCGAAGCATAATCACTATTTTTAATATTTAATTAGGTAGTATTAGTTAATTTAGATAAAAAAAATAGTTTTTGTAAGTATATGTGATTTTATATAAAAAATTGTTGAATAAATAGAAAAAGAGTAATAAAATGATTATATTCAATAATAACAGCACCATTGGACTATTTAGACAGGACTTAATATAAAAAATATACAATGTATAATATAATTGGCAATATTAAAACAATTTATACAAATATATTTCCAATACTAAAAATACCAGTATCAAGTTATATATAGATAGTCCCATTTTATGT
This sequence comes from Methanosphaera sp. BMS, assembly GCF_003268005.1. Lineage (NCBI taxonomy): Archaea > Methanobacteriati > Methanobacteriota > Methanobacteria > Methanobacteriales > Methanobacteriaceae > Methanosphaera > Methanosphaera sp. BMS. The sequence continues at coordinate 1,250,801 of NZ_CP014213.1, forward strand.
CTAGTTAATGAATTACTTTTATTTTAATCTATGGTTAAAGTATTTATAGCAGCCATAGAAATCTACAATTAAAACTACTTAAAATCTTATTTTAAAAAAATAATATTAATCTTTTATTTTAGATAAACCTTTAATTTTATGTCTATTTATTTATTTTATAATATGTCAAGTCTTATATTTTCATATACCAATATATAAAAATTATGATGTAAAAAACAATACATATAAATACTACAAAGATATACTAAATTTTATAGGAGTGATAATATGGAACAATTACCAATTGCACCTATGGGTAGAATTTTATCTAATGCAGGTGCTTCACGTGCTACAAAAGACGCAAAAATAGAATTATCCAAAAAATTATCAGAACTTGGAGAAGCTATTTCTGTAGAAGCAGTAGCCATAGCAGAACATGCTGGTAGAAAAACTGTAAAAGTTTCTGATATCGAATTAGCAGTAAAATTAAAATTTTAAATAGAAAAAAAAAACTTTAATTGGTTAATTTTTTAATCAAAATCTGACACATTAGTTATTAAATAATAACTATAAAATAACTTTTTTTATTCACATATTTTTTTATTTTTTTATTATAGCCCAAAAGGATATTATGTTTAAAACGTTAAAAAAATAAAAAATAATTTTTTTCTTTCATTAAAAAATCCGAGGATAAACATACTATTGGCATTTAACTTTTTAGGATAGAACATAATTTATTTAATTAAAATAAAAATTTTAGTAAAGCATTGGAAAAACACGACCTGATTTTAAAAATAAAGCATCATTGAACTTTTTCTCAAAAATAACTTAATTTTGCATATTCTCATGTCAATACATGATTATACACTAAACATATCCCCCATAAAAAGAACACAAAAATACACCCCACTTAGTATGCAACTATTAAAAAGTATAATTCTAAGATTTGACAAATAGATAAATAGAAACATATAAAAAGATAAGGGGAAAGCGAATATATGATAAATGAGATTAAAGAATTTATTGACAGGAATCGTTTAGATATTTATTATATATTAATACTAGTGGCATTACTGTTAATCATAAGCATTCCCAAGTTATTAGTTCAATATAACGCGGGCATCATTAACTGGGACACATACCTGTACCTGGAAAATGGTCGTTTATATGCCAAGATGGGCTGGGGTGACGTTCCAAGCATATCACCAGTTCTTCCATTGATACTTGCAAAGATATTCCTGATAAGAGGACATACATTTCAGGAGGCAATATTTACTGTCGACGTATTATTTTACATACTGGGAGCAATAGCATTATACCTGCTTTTAAGATACAAGTTTGACTACAACACAAGCCTTCTTGCAAGCATAATCTATGCGACATTCACCCTGCTGTATTCATGGGTCGGCATTGGAGGAAACGACATCATAGGAGTAACCGGAACAATACTGACAGTCTACCTGATATTAATTTCAAATAAATATTCAAACAAGTTCTATCTTCTGGCAATTCCAATTGCGGCATATGCATTTCTATCAAGATATACTGCAGGAGTGATGATTTTTGCCATATTGTTTTTCATAATAATCAACAAGATAAATCTTAAAGAATTAAAATATATGATAGCAGGTTCAATACTTGGAGTAATCAGTATTTCATGGTTCTTATATGAATTCAACAAGGCACTGGACACTCCATTTCCGTTTCTTGGACAGTTCAGTGGAACTGTACAAAACACGCCCGTCCTTGATTCCGGTTATCTTCCTGATAACACATACTTCCTGAGAAATCTGCCGCAATACCTGTCAAGCCATATCAATTCAAACAATTTTAACAGCTGGGTAAATCCATCATTCAATGACCCGTCAATAATCTCATATATACTGATTATAATGATGATAATTGGATTTGCCGCCATAGTCTACAAGATATTTAAGGCCGTCCGTGACAACAAAGAGGATTTCCTTCAAATAAAAAACATTATCCTTCTGGCAGTACTTGCAATAGTTGCGGCTGTATGCATATTGACCATAGGAACATCATACATCATCACGATACTGCTGTTTATGGTTGTGCTTGGAGGATTATATTATCTGTTGAAGGATTACCCTATAGAAAAGCTCGACTATGAATTTCTGATGATAAGCCTGTTTGTGGTATATCTAGTGTTCCAGTCAATATTATCCACCAAAAACGATCGATACTTCATAACGGTCCTGCCGTTTATAGCATACTTCATAGCATGCGGAGTATCATGGATATATGAACTGATGGATAAGCATGTATCCCCATTAGAAGTCAAAAAGAGAAGTGTCAAACTATCAAGCATCATATCGGCGATATTAATAGTTTTCCTGATAGCAAACTCTTTGGCATACTGCTATGACACGCCGACGGAGAATCATTACGAAGACATTGAAGAAGCCTGCAGTTGGCTTACCGGCTATGACAACAACATAACAAATCAGACCATTATCGTATCGGACAACTGGCCAGCGGTTACGTGGTACTTGAATGTTTATGGTCAAAGGGGAGTGTTGAATGTCAAGAATCAGTCCCATTACTGGCTCTTTTCAAGAGACATACTAATCCAAAACGAGACCAATCATGCGGCCACCTATTACATCGACACACACAATGACATCAAGGCAGACTATCCTGGACTTACCAAGATATACCGGACGGGGGATGTGGTTATCTATGAAAATGATTACATACTAAACAACAGTAATGCAACTGTCGAATGCGACGATTATATTAACTATATCAACAATACACTAGAAAGCGTTAAGGGCAATTATGGTGATGTAAATGGAAAGTTATGATTATAAAACGGACAAGCTGTTATATCTGCTTGTGATTATTTCATGCGTTTATACGGGAGTTCTGATTTACTGCCAAAACATCATAGGAATCAGTTACTGGGATATCTTCGTTTACCTCAATAACGCCATGCTGTTTTCACATATAAACATCGGCAGCCAGCTGAGTGTTCCGCCGATTCTATCCCTGATTACATCAATACCATTCCAGATGGGCTTTATAAGCGAGTTGACGCTCTTTTGTGTAAGTGGAGTATTGTTTGTATTCTTGATGATAGGAATATACATATTGTTTAATTACAGATTCAAACGTGAGTATTCATTTATTGCAAGCATCATATTTTCAATGACATCACTTGTTGTTACATGGGCCGTAAGCGGATCCAATGATTTACCGTCACTGGCATTTGCCATATGGGCCATCATATTTACGATAAAGGCCGTCAATGAGGATTTCAAATACTACTATCCTGCTTTCGGATTGTTTTTATTATCCTTCTTCACAAGATTTACTGGAGGATTTGTACTTATTGTAATGATATGCTACATATTGTTAAATCGCAAGAAGGTTATGGGACAACTTACCAAGAAGAATATTATGCAATTTGTACTGTTCTTTTTATTGGTTTTTGGAGTCATATCAGTCATATATTATTCTTATCTTGGTGGCATTCCATTTATCAGCCAGTTTATTGAAGTGTCAAACAGCAATCAGGTATCAAGCGTCAATGTGGGATATGAGTTAAATACGTTCTATTACATTGAACACCTGCCTCAGTTTATCAGTTCATATTCGGTTAATGATTTGTACTTTTCATCATTATCTACAGTGTATAATACGCCCACACCGTTGGCATACGTGATTTTACTGCTGTCGACGGCGGGTGTGATCTTATTTATGGCAAAGATATTCAATGAGGACAATCGCATAGACAAATCATTCAAATATAAGATAGCATTATTGGCAATAATATGCATTTTTATAATAATTAGTTATTCACATATATCTTACTTGATAACAGAATTATTGTTTATAGCATTGGTGTTATTATTATACAAATTACTTCCAAATAAATTAAATAAAATCGACTTACTTATGATATTATGGATGGGAATTTTTATTATATTGCATTCTTATCACCCGGTAAAAGTTGATAGGTATATTGTGACAATAATAATACCAATAATATATTTCATGATTATAGCAGTAGACAACATAAGCCATTATCTTAATAATAACAAAGTACCATTAACCATATTGACGATAATCATGATATTGATGATAGCATTCAATGCTAGCTACATGCAGTCAATCACCCATGAAAATCCCCATACCACGGAGGAAAAGAGGGCAACACAATGGCTAAAGGATTATGACAATAACCTTACGACAGAAAACATATCCTCGGACAGGGGAGTAGTATTCAGCTGGTATCTTAAAAAATACGTCTACACCACAATACCAAGGGTACTTGAAAACGGTAACGAAAGCCTGGAGGATAAACTCGATTCGATAAATGCAAAATATTACATAGACTCAAGCAGTAACCTTACAGGAATAGAAGGATATCACAGGATATATTCAAACAACAACAGCCAATATAAACTGGCAATATATGAAAAGGACAACAGATAAAAATTCAAACAAATATATTAAGTATAAACCCATATATACCAATACAATTAGACTACAAATGGAGATAATATGTACACAAAACAACAGCTCATCCATGAAATAATGCAGATAAGAAAGGAAATAGGCCATGAGGAAGTAGTTCCAGAAATTAAGGAGATCCACTACAATAATGATGAACTGACAATCATAACACCAGATAGACCAGAGAAATCCATCATAATCGGAAAAGGAGGATGGGTAGTGGGAAAACTACGTGAAAAATTAGGGATAAACCAGATTCACATCGTAGCATATACTGACCTGATACTGAAAGAGTACCAAGTAGGCTTATCTGTAAAGCATGTCGAATCGTTAATCAAGGACAAAAAAATACCAGAGGAGTATTCTATTGTATTTAACGGCATACACGATCTTTTAAAACAAAAACATGAAGCGATATATGACAAGTCTGTGATAGAAATGTTCATTGACGAAAATATTGACAGAAAAAAAATAGATGGCACCAAGTGTTATGTGGCATTATCCGGTGGAGCAGACAGCAGTTTTTCAACCATATTTGCAAAGGCCTTGGGCTTTGACGTTAAATGCATAAGCGTATTTGCAGGTACCATCATCCTACCGAGCAAATTCCAGAGAAACATTAACAACCTGTGCAATAAACTCAACTTGGAGCATGAATACCTTGAAACTGATATGGATGAGGTGATACAGGAAGCATTGAAGGGAAACATCCACCCCTGCGGACAATGTTCAAGCCATACCTCAAGTGTAATAAAGCAGAAACTTGAAGATGATGACATTAAAATCGTTATCTATGGAGATTTACTGTCAACGGGTTCAAGATCAATAATAATCGATGATGACATTATTAGAATAAACCTGCCGGCACTATTTAGAATGGAAAAAACAGAGATTAAAAATATCAATGCAAAGTTTGATGTTGAAAAAATAAAGGGATATGGTTGCCCATTGATTGTTCAAGTGCATGAGAAATATCCACAGTATAAGCAATTCTCAATACAAAGAGTGCTTAGAGAAACACGTTCCGGTATATTGGAACCCGGCGAGGCACTTGAATTAATTAAAACTATTTAATTATCTGAAGCACACCATACACTATCAAAAATATTGCAATAACATAAGCCACTAAATTCGGATAGATTAATATCAATAAACCACCGATGATAGCGGCCACATTTAATAGTTGGTTTGTATTGTCTGACATAATACTATTATATATTACTTTGATTATTTAAAAGTAATGCAGACATATTGAAGATATCTTCCATAACAGAACATAATTATTATATAAAAGAGTTAAATGAAAAAAAGAGATTAAAAAGAGATTATTCATGAATGATTATTCACTCAAATAATCTTCCATTATTTCAATGGATTCTTCCACCGCACTAGGAGCACATCCACCCTTAACCGTCCTACTTTTTACGTTTTTAAGCGGATTTAATGCCTGTGATACCAGTTCATCCCCCAGATTTATTGGACTGCCCGTAACCATTTCTGATATCCGGTTTACATAGTCATCATCAATATCGTTAGTGCCTATTCCTTCATCTATAGCCTCTGAGACGATTCTTCCAACTATCTTATGGGCTGTCCTAAATGGGATATTCTTGTGGCGTACCATTACGTCAGCCAGTTCGGTTGCAGTTGCAAAGTTTGCACCCGCCAGGTATTCGGTACGGTCCTTATTTATCGTCAAGGTACTAATCATGCCGTGCATGATTTTCAATATTTCATTGGTGTTGTCTATTGCATTCCACAGGTGTGGAGATACTTCCTGTAAATCCCTGTTGTAGCTGTGTGGAATACCCTTTATCATGGAAAGAACAGTCATCAGTTCACCATATGCTATGGTACTTTTTCCTCGGGCCAGTTCTGCTATGTCCGGGTTTTTCTTCTGTGGCATGATTGATGATGTTGAGGAGTACTGGTTTGAACATTCCACCATTCTAAATTCATAACTGCTCCATATTACCACTTCATCAGCCATTTTACCAAGAGTTGTGGATAGCATTGCATAGTCAAATATTGCCTCTGCTGCAAAGTCACGGCTGCTTACGCCATCTATGGAGTTATCCATCACCTTAGTAAAGCCCAGCAATTCTGCCGTCCTGTTTCTGTTTATTGGAAATCCTGTGGTAGTTAGTGCTGCACTTCCAAGAGGTGACATGTCCACACGTTTATATGTATCTTCAAATCTTTCACAGTCCCTTCTTAGCTCATTGGCATATGCCATCAGGTGATGGGCAAATGTGTTTGGCTGAGCATGCTGCAGGTGGGTGTATGCTATAAACAGTGTGTCAAGGTTGTCCTTTGCCATGTCCACTATTGTCCGGATGAAATCCTTTATGGCACCGATTGTATTTTCTATTTCTTCCTTGAGGGCAATTCTAACATCTGTACATACCTGGTCGTTTCTGCTTTTGGCCGTATGCATGAAGCCAGCCTCTTGACCTATCAGTTTTGTTATGTAGTCTTCCAGTGCCATATGAATATCCTCAAATGATGGATTCATATCCAATGCATCAATTCCTTCCGTTTCCAGCTTATCCAATGCATCCAATATTTTTTTTGCGGATTCTTCAGGTATTATGCCCTCTTCCATGAGCATTGTTGTATGTGCCCGGTTGCATTTTATATCAGCGTCAAATAATCTTCTGTCAAATTCTATTGATGATGAGAACTTGGCTGCATCATCTGTCATTTGACCGTCAAAACGTCCTGCTCTAAGATCCATGATATCACTTCACATATTTTATTATTTTTTATTGTTAACGTAAATTAATGTTTTTTATTATTTCTCGTAATCTATTATTTATCTTTGTATTTTCCATCTAATGAAATTAACGAATGACACCCCACTCCTTTTAATTATAGCAAATTTTTTTTATTTTGAAAAGTTTGGATATGTTGGTGAATCCCTGTTAAAATGATTATGGATAATGATGTGATAAGATTAAATTAGAAAAAAATGTCTGAATAACTTTAATTATAAAAATTAGATTTTTGGATGTGAATTTGAATTATTGAAGATTTTTGAAAAAAAAATAAAAGGAAAAGAATAAAATTGTAATTTTATTATTGAACTTTTATGTCTGTAATGTTTTGTCTACAAGCATTGTATGCGTAGGTTGCACCAGCGACCATTTCAAGAGTTCTGATTGTTGTGTTAGCGAACTTGGTTGGAATATCCACTGTTATGTCAACGGTTCCGTTTACAATTGCAAATGTACTCGTACCGCTATCTTTACCATAGGTTTCACCGTTTATTTTTATACATGAAGTGGTTGTACCTACGGTGGTATGATTAGACGGATCTAAGAGTTTACCTTTGATGGATAATTTTCCATTAGATACCGTTGCCGTGACATTAAAGTGTGTGTCAACTGCTTCAATTGTTAGAGTTGCATTAGCTTTAGCACCATAGAAGTCTTTATATGAGTATGTAGCATTTATTGTGTAGTTTCTTGCTTTCATACCATCAGGGACTGTGTAGTTGAATACAGCTTGACCGTTTACAACTTGTACTTGTATTGGGTTTCCGCTAGCATCTTTTAATGTTTGACCATTAAGTTTAAAGATTACAACACCATTTTGTAGTTTAGCTTTTGTAGAGTTGTCTGTTACAGTAGCGATGAATTTAACTGTTTTATCCATGCTGCTTGTACCCGGACTTACGGCTAAGTTAATGTTTGCTGTTCTGTATTTCATGGTCAATTTATTTGGTCCTCCACGGCTTGCCTCATAGATTCTGTTGGTTCCACTGTATACTGCTGTAATGTTATAGCTTGATCCTCTCCAACTTAATGGAACTGTGAATTTGACCTTAGCTACTCCATTTTCTACTTTGGCAGATACAGGAGTTCCATTAGCATCTTTTAGGGTTACACCGTTAAGTTTTATTACTACAGTACCTTCTGTTACTTTATGGTTGTTTTCATCTGTTACTTTTGCAACAAATTCAATTGTGTCACCGATTACTGCTTCCATATCATTCAGATCTACCCTGGTTTCAAGTTTAATAACTTCTACGGTTGTGTTGTCCGTATCCTTATTGTATTTTGAAGTTCCAAGATATCTGGCTTCTACTGGATATATTCCATTTTGTTTGTTGGAGTAGTTTTTGTATATGGTTCCGTTTGTTAATTTGACCGTACCTATATCTGTACCGTTTACAAATAGCTGTACGTTTCCTTCTTTAACTAGGTTGCCATATGAATCTTTTACAGTAGCGTTTATTAGATATGTCTTGTTGATTTTTACAGTGTTTATCGGTTGAATTGTTATGTTCACGTTGAGTTTTGCATCCATTGTAACTGATTTACTTACTGGAGCATATGTACTGTCACCAGGAGAGGTAACGTTGAGTTTTGTTCTTCCGGCAGGTACATTTACAGGTATCACGGCATTTCCGTTTTTGTCGGTTTTGCCTTCTCCTACTTTTTTACCGTTTTCATCATAGATTTCAACCGGTGCATTTGCAAGAGGTTTGCCTGTTACAGGATCAGTTAGTGTTACATTTACACTGGCATTTCCTACGGTATTGTTATTGACGGTAGCGTTCATGGCGGATTTACGTCCTACCACATCAACATTCTTGATTGTTGCTGATGAGTTAGTGAAGTTTTTGTTTCCTCCATAGTCAAGGGTAATGTTATATTTACCTTTATCCGTTATGTTGGTGACTATTGTTGCCACTCCATCTTTAACTGTTCCTTTTCCTACTACTTTTCCATCTACAGTCGCAGTTACAGGACCGTTTGGAATACTTTCACCAGTTGTTTTGTCAGTTACGTTAGCTGTAATTGTTACGTTTCCTGCTGTTCTGTTTGTTACTTTTCCGGTTGTTTTTGTTGGACGTTTTGCTACGTCTATCGGAACAGTTACTTTAGCAGGGCTGTATGTTTCGTTACCAGGATAGTTTATTACAACATTTTGTTTTCCTACCGGTAGGTCAACTGGTACTACAACACTACCGTTTGAATCAGTAGTTGCTGGGATTTCTGTACCGTTTGGTAATTTTACTGTTATAGGTGCATTTGGAATAGGTTCTCCAGTTGCAGGATCTGTAAGTGTTACGTTTACTGTTGTGTTTCCAAGGGTACTGTTTGTTACTTTAGGAGTTATTGTTGCTTTACGTCCAACTACTTTGGTTGGAATTAGGCTTGACTGGCTTTCAGTGTAATTTTCATTACCTTTGTATTTAGCCGTTATGTTGTAGTCTCCTATTTCATCAATACCTGTTACTATGGATACAGTATTTGTACCATTTAAGACTCCGTTTCCAATAATTTTCTCATTACCATATTTGTCTACAGCTACTATGTCAACTGGACCATTTGTTACTGGTTTACCGTTTTGTTTATCGGTTACAGTTGCTTTGACTGTTACGTTACCAGCTGTTTTGTTGGTAACTTGAGCAGTTGTTTTTGTTGGACGTGGTTTTACATCCACTTTTGCTGTGGTATTTGTTGTGTTATATGTGTCATTTCCTGGGTATACTATGGTTAATTCTTCAGGTCCGACCGGTACGTTTGCGGTTATGTTTGCATTACCGTTTTTGTCAGTCTTACCTTCTCCTACTTTTGTACCGTTTTCATCATAGATTTCAACTGGTGCATTTGGTATAGGTTTACCTGTAGTATCATCAGTTAATGTTACACCGATAACTGTTTTGTTTAAGGTGTCGTTTACTACACTAGCATTTACTGTTGCAGTTCTACCTACTATTTCTTCCGGCACTTTGGCAGATTTACTTGGTAGGTATTTGTCTGTTCCATTGTATGCTGCTGTGAAGTTGTATTTGCCTTCTTTGTTTAGGTTTGTGACAACTGTTGCAATTCCATCATGTACTTCTGCCTGTCCGATAGTCTGTGTTTTGCCATCTGGACCTGTAGCTTGGATGGTTACTGTACCGTTTGGTACTTTGTTACCGTTTACATCAAGGACTTCTGCTTCAATTGTTACGTTTCCTGCTGTATTGTTAACGACTTCCAGTGTGGTGGTTGTATTGATTTTTGTTACTTTTACATCTTTTAGTGTTGTTTCATTACCGTTGAATACGTCATTTCCATCATATTTGATGTTGAATGTGTATTTTCCGACTTCATCAATATCTAATTTGATGTTTCTTGCAACTCCATCGACTACTTCTCCTTCTCCAACTTTTACGTCATCAACGAATACTTCTACTTTACCACTTAATACTTTTCCGGTTGTGTCTTTTCCATCAACTTTAACGTCTATTGTGACGTTTGTTACAGTAGCGTTTGTTACTGTAGCTTTTACAGTTGTGTTAAGTTTAGCTACTTCAAATGAAGTATTGTTATACTCGGATTTGAGGTATGCGTTTGTTGTGTTTTCCACATAGTATCCGGTAATTGTTACGTTTTTACCAACGGTTGTGTTGGTGTATTCGTATAATCCACTACCTTCAGTTATGTCTACTTCCACGATGTCACCGTCAACGATTAATAATACTGTACCGTTTACAGGGTTACCTAATTCATCGGTTACATTTACTTTAATGTTTGATGTTCCATTAATTATCACGTCGTTTGATGTGATGTTAATGAATGTTGGCATGTATTTTACGTTTACGACTTCTGTTGCGTTATCAGCACCTAGATATACTGGTGTTTCATTGTATACAGCGACAATATCAATATGTTCAGCATTGAATGGTGTATATGGTATTGTTACCTGACCATTTTCATCTGTGGTTAAGTTTCCACTAGCTATTTCTTTACCGTCTTGAGTTACTACAACACTTACAGTTTCACCAGCAGGTAATGTGCTTGTTTCATTTGAAACAGTTATTACAGCACTTGTTGGTTTGTGTGCAGTTACTGGTGCATCTGGTTCGATTACAATTGTAGTTTCTCGTTTGGCTATTTCTATTGTCACATCTACTGGTTCTACTTCTTCATAACCTTCTGTAGGTTCAGTTAACTCTGCAGTTATGGTTACGTTTTTACCTTCTTCAGTATCTTTGAATTCATATGTTCCGATACCATCTTTAACTTCAACAGGTACTGGTTCATCTACTCCAGGAATTGTTATAAGAACAGTTCCGTCAAGTGGATTACCATCCTCATCAGTTAAGTTGATGGTTACTATGCTTGTACCGTTGATTGTAGTGTTTTCAGCGGTAACGGTCATGTTGATACCCATAGCACCTACATCTTCAATGATTTCTGTTTCTTCACCATCATTGTATTGAGGTGTTTCATCAAAGATTACAGTAATTTCAATATCATCAGTATTTTCTGGTGTAAATGGAATTACTACCTGACCATTTTCATCAAGCTCAACTTCATCATTGAATAACTCAATATCACCTTGAGTTACAATCACACTTACAGTTTCACCAACAGGAATACTACCTTCCTCAGTTGAGACTGTGATTGTAGCATTTGTAGGTCTGTGAGCAGTCACATCATCCTCAGGTGCAATGTCAATAATGACATCTAACTTGTCTACATCAAATTCATCAGTATCAGGTTCTGATTCGGCATAACCATTATCCTCATCAGCTAATACTTTAGCACTTACTTCGACTGTTTTACCATCTTCCGTATCATCATATACATATACTGCTTTACCCTCTGTATCAGTAGTTACAGTTTCAACTTTAGGTTCACCAGTGCCATCATCAAATGTTAACTCCACAGTTGCACCGGCAACAGGATAACCTAATTCATCGGTTACAACAACTTCAACAGGAGTTGTACCGTTAATTGCAGTATCATCCACAGGAGTAATTTCAACATTTGTACCCATAGCATTTACATCAAGAATAACTGTACCGGCAATTGCTTCAATATATACATCATTTTCTGGATGTACAACATTAATCGTTACTGGTTCAGTTGTTACTGGAGTAAAGTCAACAGTTACCTGACCAGCATCATTTGTCTTAGCAGTTACTTCTGCTAATACATTGCCTGCTTCATCGGTAATTGTTACTGTTACCTCTTCACCTGCTACGTTATCTTCAGTTTCATTTGTTAATGTGATAACGACAGTTGCAGGAACATGAGCAGTTAACTCTTCTGGTGCATCGATATCTATGGTAATATCAAGTTTTTCAACTTCAAACGTTGTACTGTTTGTTTTTGATTTGAGATATCCGTTTTCTGGATCTGCTTCAAAGTAACCTGTTACAGTTACCTCTTTACCAACTGTTGTATTGGTGTAGTCATATACTGCTATACCTTCATCATTTGTTTCAACTTCTACCATTTGACCGTCAACGATTAATACGACAGTACCAGTTACAGGATTGCCTTCTTCATCAGTTACATTTACTGTAATGTGACTTGTACCATTGATGGATACATCTTCTGATGTGATGTTTAGGTATGTGTTTGTAGATTTAATGTTTCCAATTGTTGTTTCAGCATCACTAGCCAGATATACTGGTGTTTCATCGAATACAGCTGAAATTACTATATCATCAGTGTTTACAGGCACAAATGGAACATCTACAGCACCATTTTCATCAGTAGTAAATGACATGTTGTCCACTAATACTGTATCACCTTGTTTTACAGTAACATTTACTGTTTCACCAGCCGATAATGTGCTTGTTTCATTTGAAACAGTTATTGTAGCACTTGTAGGTTCATGTGCCTTAATAGGACTTTCAGCTACAATTTCCATAGTAGTGTCCAATTTAGCTACTTCAAATGTTACATCTACTGGTTCTACTTCTTCATAACCTTCTGTAGGTTCAGTTAACTCTGCGGTTATGGTTACGTTTTTACCTTCCTTAGTATCAATATATTCAATTGTAGCAATACCAGTTTCATCAACAGCTACAATTCTAGGTTCGTCTTCACCAGGAATTGTCACTTCAACAGTTCCACTGATTGGATTGCCGTCCTCGTCAGTCAAGTTAATAGTGATTACACTTGTACCGTTGATTGTGGTGTTTTCAGCGGTAACGGTCATGTTGATACCCATAGCCTCTACATCGTCAATGATTTCTGTTTCTTCACCATCATTGTATTGAGGTGTTTCATCAAAGATTACAGTAATTTCAATATCATCAGTATTTTCTGGTGTAAATGGAATTACTACCTGACCATTTTCATCAAGCTCAACTTCATCATTGAATAACTCAATATCACCTTGAGTTACAATCACACTTACAGTTTCACCAACTGGAATACTACCTTCCTCGGTTGAGACAGAGATTGTAGCATTTGTAGGTCTGTGAGCAGTCACATCATCCTCAGGTGCAATGTCAATAATGACATTTAACTTCTCTACTGTGAATTCTTCCGGTTCATCAGTTTCAGATGTTGCATAACCATCATCATTTGCTACTAATGCAGCAGTTACTTCCACTACTTTACCCTCTTTGGTATTATCGTAGACATATACTGCTTCACCATTTTCATCAGTAGTTACAGTTACAGCTTCAATATTTCCCTTTTCATCCTCAAATGTTAATCCCACAATTTGACCAATTACAGGATTACCTAATTCATCTGTTACAATAACTTTAACATCAGTTGTACCATTGATAATTGTATCTTCAGGTTCTTCAAGTTCAATTGTAGTTTTAATTTGAGCAACTGAATTTTCAGCCATAGCCGTACATTCTAGATATACATCATTTTCAGGATGTACAACATCAATTGTTACAGTTCCATCTGTTACAGGTGTAAAGTCAACAACAAGCTGACCCCTATCATTAGTAACAGCAGTCACATTAGCAAGTACATTACCAGCTTCATCCGTAATAACAACAGTTACCTCTTCACCAGGAACAACAACTGTTTTATCAGTGTCATTGGTTAATGTAACGGTTGCAGTTGCAGGAACATGAGCAGTTAAATCAGAACTGACCTCTAAATCCATGTAGATTGGTAATTTTTCAACTTCAAATGTTGTACTGTTTACTTTGGATTTTAGATATCCGTTTTCTGGATCTGCTTCAAAGTAACCGGTTACAGTTACGGTTTTACCAACTGTTGTATTGGTGTAGTCATATACTGCTATACCTTCATCATTTGTTTCAACTTCTACAAGGTTACCATCAATAGTTAAGACAACTGTTCCACTTACTGGTTTACCTTCATCATCAGTTACATTTAGTGTAATGTGACTTGTATGATTGATTGATACATCTTCAGATGTAATGTTAAGGTTTGTTCCAATAGATTTGATGTTTCCAACAGTTGCACTGTTTTCTGATGGGTTATATACATCGTCACCTTCATATGTAACTGTGATTACTACATCATCAGTATTTATTGGTGTGAAGTCTATTACAAGTTTTCCATCTTCATCAGTGACTAAATCATCTGCTGGTTGTTTGATAGGTACTGGAATACCATTTTGTGTTACGGTAACTTCAACTTTCTGATTAGGTAATAATACACCATCACTTGATAATGTAATAGTAGCACTTGTTTCTTTATTAGCGGTTATTGGACTTTCAGGTTCTATTTCAATAGTAGTGTCTAATTTAGCTACTTCAAATGTATCTGGTTCTGAAGGTTCTGATTCAGCATAACCATTATCCTCATCAGCCAATACTTTAGCAGTCACAGTTACATTCTTACCAACTGTAGTGTTGGTATAATCAACTGTTGTCATACCATTCTCATCAGTAGGACCAATAGTAATAGTATCTTCTTCACCATCTTCATTAACAATAGTTAAATTAACTTTTACACCAGCAACAGGATTACCTTCATCATCAGTTACGGTTACTTCTATAGGAGTCTTACCACCGATTGTGGTATCGTCTATTGGAGCAATTACAACATGAGTACCAATAGCATCTATATCAGTGATAGTTGCAGATTCTTCACCATCATAATATTGAGGTGTTTCATCAAAGATTACCAGTATTTCAATTTCCTCCATATTTTCCGGAGTGAATGGAATTACAACTTGACCATTCTCATCAAGAGTTACTTCATCATTGAATAACTCCTCATCATCCTGAGTAATAACAACACTTACAGTTTCACCTACAGGTATACTACCTTCCTCGGTTGTAACGGTAATAGTTGCAGTTGTAGGAACATGAGCAGTTACTTCATCTTCAGGAACAATATCAATTATAACCGGTAATTTTTCAACATCAAATTCATCACTTGTACTTGACTCATCTGAAAGATCATAACCATCCTCAGCAACCTCGGCAGTAACACTTACAGTCTTACCTTCCTCAGTGTCATCATAAGGAATAGTTATCGTACCATCTTCACCGGTAGTAATTGTCACGACAATAGGTTCACCAGTACCATCATCAATGGTTACTTTTACAGGTACACCCTCTACAGGATTACCATCCTCATCAGTGACAACTATTTCAACGTTATTTGTTTCATTAATCTTAATGTCATCCAGTTGAGTAACTTCAAGAGTAATCTCTTTTGTATCTACATCAAATGTAGGATATTCACCAGTTGCTTCATCTTTATTGTCTGCATATTGATATACATCATTTTCAGGATGTGTTACTTCAACAGTTATTTTACCACTATCTTCAGGAGTAAAGTCAACTACAACTTGACCTGCATCATCTGTAGTAGCAGTTACATTTGCAAGTACATTTCCATCCTCATCAGTTATTACAACTGTTACTTCTTCACCTGGAACAACAACCTGTTTCTCGGTGTCATTGGTTAACGTTACCGTAGCAGTTGCAGGCTCGTGAGCAGTTAAATCCTGACTTACTTCAAGAGTAATGTCAATAGGTAACTTACTTACTTCGAATGTTGTACTGTTTACGCTGGACTTGAGATATCCAGCTTCTGAGTCACCAACATAGTAACCGGTTACTGTGACATCCTTACCGACATGGGTATCATTGTACTCATATACAGCAGTACCATCACTTTCCAGTTCTACTTCCACAAGGTTACCGTCAACTGTTAACATTACTGTACCAGTTACAGGGTTACCTTCCTCATCAGTTACGTTTAACCTGATGTGACTTGTACCGTTAATGGATACATCCTCAGACGTAATGTTTAGATAGGTATTTGTAGATTTAACATTTCCAACGGTTGCAGTGTTTTCTGCCTCGTTGTAAACAGGACTACCCTCATATTCTACTGTGATTACTACATCATCAGTATTTTCCGGCATGTATGAAACTGTTACTTGACCGTTTTCATCGATAGTTAATGGCTCGGCTTCCTCACTTGAATCATATAATACCGTATCACCCTGTTTTATAACAACAACGACCGGTTCACCTTCAGGTAAAGCTTCACCATCACTAGTTAATGTAATAGTAGCACTAGTCTCTTCATGAGCAGTTACAGGTCTTTCAGGAACTATTTCAATAGTTGTGTCCTTCTTAGCTACCTCGAATGTATCTGGTTCTGAAGGCTCTGATTCAGCATAACCATTATCCTCATCAGCTAATACAGTAGCAGTCACAGTTACATTCTTACCAACTGTAGTGTTGGTATAATCAACTGTTGCCTTACCATTCTCATCAGTAGGACCAATAGTAATAGTATCCTCTTGGCCATCTTCATTAACAATAGTTAAATTAACTTTTACACCAGCAACAGGATTACCTTCATCATCAGTTACGGTTACTTCTATAGGAGTCTTACCACCGATTGTGGTATCGTCTATTGGAGCAATTACAACATGAGTACCAATAGCATCTATATCAGTGATAGTTGCAGATTCTTCACCATCATAATATTGAGGTGTTTCATCAAAGATTACCAGTATTTCAATTTCCTCCATATTTTCCGGAGTGAATGGAATTACAACTTGACCATTCTCATCAAGAGTTACTTCATCATTGAATAACTCCTCATCATCCTGAGTAATAACAACACTTACAGTTTCACCTACAGGTATACTACCTTCCTCGGTTGTAACGGTAATAGTTGCAGTTGTAGGAACATGAGCAGTTACTTCATCTTCAGGAACAATATCAATTATAACCGGTAATTTTTCAACATCAAATTCATCACTTGTACTTGACTCATCTGAAAGATCATAACCATCCTCAGCAACCTCGGCAGTAACACTTACAGTCTTACCTTCCTCAGTGTCATCATAAGGAATAGTTATCGTACCATCTTCACCGGTAGTAATTGTCACGACAATAGGTTCACCAGTACCATCATCAATGGTTACTTTTACAGGTACACCCTCTACAGGATTACCATCCTCATCAGTGACAACTATTTCAACGTTATTTGTTTCATTAATCTTAATGTCATCCAGTTGAGTAACTTCAAGAGTAATCTCTTTTGTATCTACATCAAATGTAGGATATTCACCAGTTGCTTCATCTTTATTGTCTGCATATTGATATACATCATTTTCAGGATGTGTTACTTCAACAGTTATTTTACCACTATCTTCAGGAGTAAAGTCAACTACAACTTGACCTGCATCATCTGTAGTAGCAGTTACATTTGCAAGTACATTTCCATCCTCATCAGTTATTACAACTGTTACTTCTTCACCTGGAACAACAACCTGTTTCTCGGTGTCATTGGTTAACGTTACCGTAGCAGTTGCAGGCTCGTGAGCAGTTAAATCCTGACTTACTTCAAGAGTAATGTCAATAGGTAACTTTTCAACTTCAAATGTTGTTGTGTTTACATTTGATTTGAGATATCCAGCTTCTGGATCTGCATCGAAGTAACCTGTTACAGTTACATTCTTACCTACCTGAGTATTGTTGTATTCATATACAGCACTACCTTCTACAACGTCCACTTCTACAATCTGACCATCAACGATTAAGGTAGCTGTACCGTTTACCGGATTGCCTTCCTCATCAGTTACATTCAATGTAATGTGACTTGTACCGTTAATGGATACATCCTCAGACGTAATGTTTAGATAGGTATTTGTAGACTTAATGTTACCAATTGTTGTTTCAGCTTCAGCTGAGTTATATACAGGTGTTTCATTAAATACTGCTGTGATTGTAACATCATCAGTATTCTCTGGTGTATAATCAACAGTTACTGTACCATCATCATTTGTTACAAATGTATCATTTACAAGTACAATATCACCCTGTTTAATGATAACTGTAACCTCTTCACCTGCAGCTAAAGCACTTGTATCATTATATACTGTAATGTTAGCGCTTGTAGGTTCATGTGCTTTTACAGGACTTTCAGGCACTATCTCAATAGTAGTGTCCAGCTTAGCCACTTCAAGCGGTACAACAACAGGTTCAACAGGATCATAACCATCGACTGGTTCAACCAATTCGGCAGTTACATCAATAACTTTACCTTCATCAGTATCCTCATAGATAATTGATCCGGTACCATTTACAACTTCTACAGGTATAGGTTCATCCAATCCAGGAATAGTTATGTTTACAGTTCCGTTAAGTGGATTACCATCCTCATCAGTTAATGTAACAGTAATGTTACTTGTACCGTTGATTGTAGTGTTTTCAGCAGTTACGTTCATAACAATGCCCATAGCTTCCACTGGAGTTATGACATCATCTGCATCGATATCCTTGTATTGAGGTGTTTCATCAAAGATTACTCTTACTTCAATATCCTCCGTATTTATTGGCGTAAATGGAATTACTACCTGACCGTTTTCATCAAGAGTACCTTCACCATTGTATAACTCCTCATTATCCTGAGTAATGATTACATTTACAGTTTCACCGACAGGAACACTTCCTTCCTCGGTTGAAACAGTAACTGTTACATTTGTAGGTCTGTGAGCAGTTATGCCATCTTCATAGTCGATATCGATTGTAGTTTCTAGTTTGGCTACTTCAAATTCATCATTAGCAATTCCTGATGCACCATAACCATTTACCCAATCATTTTGAGCTGCAGCACTTACATCTACATGCTTACCTTCTTCAGTATCGGTGTATGTATATACTACCATACCATTCTCATCGGTAGTGACATTTACTTTTACAGGTTCTTGACCTTCAACCTCAAACGTAAATGTTACGTTTACACCGGCTACAGGCTCATCAGTGAAATCAGTGAGTACTGTAGCTGTAATAATGCTTGTACCATTTATTATAGTGTCTTCGGCTGCGAGATTGACAATATGAGTGCCTATTGCATTTACGTCAGTTATTTCTTTTGAAGCTTCCTTTTCATTGTATGCATCACTTTCAGGATGTTCAACAGTAATTGTAATCTTTGAATCACTTGCAGCTGTTACAGGAGTAAAGTCAACATAAACCTTACCATCAGCATCAGTAACAGCGGTGACATTAGCAAGTACATTACCTGCTCCATCCTTAATTACTACAATTACCTCTTCACCAGGAACATTATCATCAGTCTCATTGGTTAACGTAATGGTTGCAGTGTAATCCGTGTGAGCAATCACCCGTTCAGGTACCTCAATATCAATGGTTAAATCAAGTTTCTTAACTTCAAACTCATCAGATGTCACAGGACTTCTAATATAACCATTTGTTACATTATCAGCAAAGTAACCAGTTACAGTTACGTTCTTACCAACACTGGTATTGGTGTATTGATATTCACCATGACCATTATCTACAGGAACTTCTACAAGTTGACCATCAACTGTTATTATAGCAGTACCTGTTACTGGTTTACCATTAGCATCAACAACTTCAACGTTAATAACGGCGGTATCATTGATACTTACATCATCGGTTGAGATTGTCATCACTGTGTCGATTGGTTTGATGTTATTTACGATTGCAGTGTTTTCTGCTTCATTGTATACATCGTCACCTTCATATTCAACTTTAATTTCCACATCATCAGTATTTACTGGCGTGTATTGAACTGTCACTTGACCGTTTGCATCAATAGTAGCTGTTGTCTGATTAAGTGGTATGCCATTCTGTGTTATAGTAACTTTTATCTCTGTACCTTCAGGTAAAGGTTCATCATCACTAGTAACTGTTATGGTAGCACTTGTTTCTTCATGAGCAGTTACAGGTCTTTCAGGAACTATCTCAATAGTAGTGTCCTTCTTAGCTACCTCAAATGTATCTGGTTCTGAAGGCTCTGATTCAGCATAACCATTATCCTCATCAGCTAATACCTTAGCTGTTACAGTGACGTTTTTACCAACGGTTGTGTTGGTATAAGGTACTGTTGCTACACCATTTTCATATGTAGGACCAATAGTTATAGTTTCCTCTTCGCCATCCTCATTGACGATAGTTAACTCTACTTCTACACCAGCAACCGGATTACCGAATTCATCAGTTACGACTACTTCAATAGGAGTAGTTCCGCCAATTACTGTATCATCTATTGGAGTAATCTCAACATGAGTTCCAATAGATTCAACACCAGTAATAGTTGCAGGTTGTTCAGCACTATAGTATTGAGGTGTTTCATCAAATGTTACTTTAATGTTAATCTCTTCAGTAGTTTCTGGTGTAAACATTATTGTAAATTTACCATCGTAGCTAAGTGTAATATCTTGTTCGAATAACGTGTCTTCATTATCACCTTGAGTTACGGTAACTGTTACAGTTTCACCAACAGGAATGATTCCTTCTAATGTTGTGATAGTTATTTCAGCACTTGTTGTTTTATGAGCAGTTACATCATCTTCAGGTACAATATTTATAGTAGGAGTTAACTTATCTACCTTGAATTCATCACTTGTACTTGATTCATCAGAAAGATCATAACCATCCTCGGCAACATCGGCTGTAACACTTACAGTCTTACCTTCCTCAGTATCATCATAAGGAATGGTTATCGTACCATCTTCACCTGTAGGAATTGTCACAACAATAGGCTCACCAGTACCATCATCAATGGTTACTTTTACAGGTACACCCTCTACAGGATTACCATCCTCATCAGTGACAACTATTTCAATATTATTTGTTTCATTAATCTTAATGTCATCCAGTGGAGTAACTTCAAGAGTAATCTCTTTTGCATCTACACTAAATGTAGGATATTCACCGGTTGCTTCATCCTTATTGTCTGCATATTGATATACATCATTTTCAGGATGTGTTACTTCAACAGTTATTTTACCACTATCTTCAGGAGTAAAGTCAACTACAACTTGACCAGCATCATCTGTAGTAGCAGTCACATTAGCAAGTACGTTTCCGTCCTCATCAGTAATTACGACTGTTACCTCTTCACCAGGAACAACAACCTGTTTCTCGGTGTCATTGGTTAACGTTACCGTAGCAGTTGCAGGCTCGTTAGCAGTTAAATCCTGACTTACTTCAAGAGTAATGTCAATAGGTAACTTGAGTACATCAAAGTCATCAGATGTTACAGGACTTCTGATGTAGCCGTTTGTAACATTATCAGCAAAGTATCCGGTTACAGGTACGTTTTTACCAACACTGGTATTGGTGTATTGAATTTCACCATGACCATTATCTACAGGAACTTCTACAAGCTGACCATCAACGGTTAATATTGCCGTACCAGTTGCAGGATTACCTTCAGCATCAACAACTTCAACATTAATGACAGCAGTACCATTGATGCTTACATCATCAGCGGTGATAGTCATAACCGTATCGATTGGTTTGATGCTTGAAACTGTTGTGCTGTCTTGTGTACCATAATAATAATCATCGTTGCCATCATATTCTACTATGATTTCAATGTCATCAGCAGTTTGTGGCGTGAAGTCTATTGTTACTTGACCGTTTTCGTCTGTCGTTAATGTTTCAGTAGCGATTGCTTCGCCATTTTGCATTACGGTTACTTTAACTTGTTCACCAGCAGGTAGTGGTTGATCTTCACATGAAACTGTTATATCTGCACTACTTTCCTTATGAGCAACCACAGGAGTTGCAGGGTCAATATCAATTGTAGTGTTTAACTTATCTACTTTGAAAGTTTCAGGACCAGCTTCGGATTCTGCATAACCATCGCCAGCTACCAGTTCAGCAGTTACACTGACTGTTTTACTTATTTCTGTTTTGTCATAAGTGTATGTTGCTACACCGTTTTCATCAGTTACTACTGGTACTGGTTCATCGATACCTTCAATTGTTAATTCTACTGTTTCACCGACAACAGGGTTTCCTTCATCATCAGTTACAACAACTGTTATAGTGCTTGTACCGTTGATTATGGTGTCTTCTGTTGTAAGTTCTATCGTAGTTTCACGTTCTCCAACATTATCAAATGTATCCTCATCGGTTGTGTATTTGTATGCATCACTTTCTGGGTGTTCAACGGTTACCGTTACCGGAGTGATTGTTATAGGAGTAAAGTCAACCATTACTTGACCATTGCTATCTGTAGTAGCAGTTGTATCGGCCAATACATTGCCTTCTTCATCTGTTATCACTACGTTTAGTACTTCACCGGCAACATTATCTGCCGTATCATTGGTTAATGTGATGGTTGCTGTTGCAGGTTTGTGAGCAGTTAAATCTGTACATGCAATGTCTGTGTATATGTCGAGTTTTAGAACTTCAAATTCGGTTGAATCGGTTCTTGATTTTACATATCCGTTATCAGCGTCTTCTTCGAAGTAACCTGATACTTCCACGGTTTTACCTACATGTGTATTGTTATATTGATATGTAGCAGCACCATTAGTTATGTCTACTTCTACGAATTTACCATCCACTAAGAGTAATACTGTACCGGTTACAGGATTACCTAATTCATCGGTTACGGTTATGCCAATATTTGCAGTTTCATTGATACTTACATCACTGGATGAAAGTTCAAGGTATGTTTTCATCTCTTTGATGTTCGTGAGTGTTTTATCGTCTTCATTAGCATTGTATACATCGTTTTCTGCATAGTTTACTGTTATTTCAATGTCTTCTGTGTTTAATGGTGTGAAGTCTACTGTGACTTGACCATCCTCATCGGTATATACTGTTGTTGAATTGAGTATTTCTCCATCCTGTGTTATGATTACTTCAAGTGGTTCACCTTCTGCTAGGTGACTTGTACTGTTGGATATTGTGATTGTTGCACTTGTAGGTTTATGTGCTTTAAGATTTGATTCTGTTTGTATGTCGATTGTAGTGTTTAACCTATCTACTACAAATGAAGTTGGATCACTTTCTGAAGCTTTATAACCATTTGTTTCATTTGCAATATATTTGGCTGATACACTTACTTCTTTGTATGTTTCTGTATCATCATATGTATATGTTGCAATACCATTTTCATCAGTTTCAATGGTTTGTGGTAAGTCTTGACCATCAATGGTAAATTGAACCTGACCTTTTACAGGATTACCTTCTGAGTCGGTAACGACAGCAGTAATGGTACTTGTACCGTTAATTGTGGTATTGGTTGCTGTTACTGCTGTAACTGTATCAATTAACAGGATAGGTGCAATTTCTTTAGTAGCCTCGGACCGGTTATATACCTCATTTTCTGGATGATCAGCAATTACTGTAATTTCACCGCCAGTAACTGGAATGAATTTAACTTCCACTTGACCATTCTCATCGGTTACTGCTTCAATTTCAGTAGCTAATATATTGTCATATGCATCTTTAATTTCTATGTTAACTACTTCACCAACAACTGGTTGTCCATCATGAGTTAATGTGATTATAGCAGTTGCTTCTTTGTGAGCGGTTACATCAGAACTGTTTGTGATTTCAATATCTGTACCTAACTTTAATACGTCAAATTCGGTTGAATTAACAGGTGATTCTAAATATCCTTTAGTTTCATTTGCCATGAAGTAACCTGATATCTCTACATGTTTACCAATCTCTGTATTAGTGTATTGATATAATCCAAGTCCATCAGTTATTGGTACATCTACAAAGTTACCATCTACACTTAATCTTACTGTACCATTAATATAATTACCATTTTCATCAGTAACTACTAGATTAATGTCACTTGTTTCATTAATTGAAACGTCAGTTGATGTAATATTTAATTGTGTAGGAATATGTCTGATTTTTATATCAATCTCTTTTGAAGCGTTGGATGGGTTGTAACTGTCATTTCCTGCATATGTAACAGTGATATTGTAATCGAATGTTGAATTGATCTTTATTGGAATGGATTCATATGTACCATCAGGGTTTACAGGAACCGTTAATGGCTCATTATTCCTACCAATAGTAATTACAACTTCCACAGGATTCTCATCAGTTGAACCTATAGGATTGTCATCCTCATCTTTTAATATACCTGTGATTACTATTTCTTCACCGACATATGCTTCATCCACGGTATCCAATGTTACTGTTGTATTTTTAATGTAGTATACACGGAACTTATATGTACCGTTCAGGTAATGCTTATCTGATTTATAATCTAATCTTACAACGTTTTCATAGTCTGTAAAGTCATCGGCAGCAAAGTCAATGGTTATCAATGAATCATCAACTTCTCCAGTGAAAAATGGAGTTTCTTCATCATTTAAGTATGCATATACTGTACCGTTTCTTACTAAATCATTATATACTTCCCTGAGTTTGAATTCAACATCAGTTGTATTATCAGTAGCATTTACTATTACACTGACACCATCAGTTATTTCTGTACCATTTACTAGGTTTACATCAGGTTCATGGACAAGGGTTACGTTATAACTTAATGTATTGTTGATGTATGTGTTTCCACTCATTGTAGGTGCACCAAAGTAATTATCTCTTGCTAACATATCACGATAATTATTAGTGTTGTTCTCAAAGTAATTGTTATTGAAAGTAACATCACCAAAGAGTGGTTCAATATTAAAGTTTTCTTCATCAACACTGTTAATAGTGTTATTAATGAACCTATTATTTTCGAATAAAGCTTCATCAAAAGCAAAAGTACCAATAGTACCCGCTCTACCTTTACTATTAGCAAATACGCTGTTTGTTACAGTTAATGTACCTCCTTCATCCATAAATAATGCTCCATTACCTCTTGAGAAATCATCAGGATCATCAGAAGTACTCATATTATCAACAGTCAGACCATCCATGGTGACATCACCACCAGCATTAATTAGTAGTCCACCAAACTGATCTGCATAACCATTTCTTACTTCAGTATTTTCAACAATTAAAGTACCACTATCAACATTAAATGCTGCACCATTCATTGCAGTCATATCAGTTAACTTTGAATTTTTTACTGTTGTAGTAGCATCATAATTTTCAGTATAAATGGTACCACCAAAGTATGAACTAGAATCATCTTTAAGTATCTGAACTTTAGTGATATTAACATTGTCTATAACAACGTTTCCACCAATGTTAGCAACAGCACCACCAAAGTCACTGGCAGTTAAGTTTGTGAAATTTGTATTAGTAATATTAGTTTTACCACCATCATTTATGATAGCTCCACCTTGTGTTAAAGCTGTAGCATTAGTAATACTGGTATTGTCAATTGTTAATGTTCCACCCTTGTTACTGAATGCTGCACCATAATCACCAGTCATATTATATAATGATGAATTACCCATAGTTAATGTAGCCTTATTATATATGGTACCACCATACATAGCACTAGCATCATCTTTATACTTAATTTCTACATCACTAATATCAGTATCATTTATTTCAACTGTACCAGCTAAGTTAGCAACTGCACCACCGTATTGATTTGCGGTTAGATTGGTCATGGTAGTGTTGTTAATAACCGTTTTACCATCATCATTTACGATAGCTCCACCTTCACTTAATGCGTTGGTGTCATTAATGGTTGTATTGATAATGGTTAATGTTCCACCTTTGTTGCTGAATGCTGCACCGTAATCACCAGTCATGTTATTCATTGTTGAATTACCGATTGTTAATGTAGCCTTGTTATAGATTGTACCTCCATATCTGGCATCTTCATCGTCAGCTTCTGTAATTTCAACGTTTTCAATAGTGGCGTTGTTCATTGTTACTGTACCTGCTAGGTTTGCTACTGCACCACCGTATTTTTTAGCAGTTGAATTTGCGATAGTTGTATTGGTTATGTTAGTTTTACCACCATTGTTTATGATAGCTCCACCTTCACTTAAACCTTCTGTATCATTAATAGTAGTATTAATTATGGTTAAAGTAGCATCACCACCATTGTTGCTGAAAGCAGCACCATAATCACCAGTAACATTATCAATATTTGAATTTGTAATGTTTAATGTGGCTTGATTATATATAGTACCACCATATTTGGCTGTGTCATCACCTGTGTTTACAATGAGTACATCTTCAATATTTGTATCATCAATGATAACAGTACCAGCTAAGTTTCCTACTGCTCCACCATAGTTATTAGCAGTTACATTACCAATTGTTACATTAGTAATATTAGTTTTACCACCATCGTTAATAACAGCACCACCATCACTTAAAGCAGTAGTGTCATTAATTGTAGTATTTTTTATAGTTAATGTACCACGTCTGTTACTGAAAGCAGCACCATAATCACCAGTCACATTATCTATTCTTGAATTTGTAATGTTTAATGTAGCTTGGTTATATATAGTACCACCATATTTACCATCCCCACCAGTTTTAGTGATGTTAACATTTTCAATAGTAGTATCATCTATCAATACAGTACCCAATAAGTTTGATACGGCACCACCATAGTTACTAGATGTTAAATTGGTGAATGTAACATTGGTAATGTTGGTTCTACCACCATCGTTAATAACAGCACCACCTTCAGTTAAAGCAGTGGCATTGTTAATAGTGGTATTCATTATAGTTAAAGTACCATCCATATTATTGAAAGCAGCACCATAATCACCAGTAACATTATTCATGGATGAATTACCCATAGTTAAAGTACCCATATTATAGATTGTACCACCATATTTAGCATCAGCATCTCCAGTATTTTTTATTGATACAGAGTCTATATCCGTATCATTAATTAAAACTGTTCCTGCTAAGTTAGCAACTGCACCACCATAATTTTTTGCTGTTACATTACCTACAGTAACATTCGTAATGTTTGTTCTACCATTACGGTTTACAATAGCTCCACCTTGACTTAAAGCTTCGGTATCATTTATAGTAGTATTGATAATGGTTAAATTACCAGCAATATTACTGAATGCAGCTCCGAAGTCACCAGTCATATTATTTAATGATGAGTTACCAATTGTTACATTACCTTGTTTGTTATAGATGGTTCCACCATATGCATCGTCTTGAGTTCCGGTTTTGGTGATGTTGACATTATCAACATTTAAATTGTTAATGGTTATATTACCTTCAACATTTGCTATTGCACCACCATACTTGGCAGAGGTTAAGTTTGTCATGTTGACGTTTTTAATGTCCATCTTACCGTTATGGTTAATGATAGCTCCACCTTCAACTGATGATGTTGCATTGATGATTGTCACATTTTCAACGTTGAATACAGCCTCATTATTTAGGAATACTGCACCGTTTTCACCAGTTACATTAGTGAAATTACAGTTTCTAACTGTTACTTGAACCGGATAAGCATAACTGTTATTTGTTTTGGTTGCCGAAATTGCTCCACCATATGCTATATTTTCTGGTTGATCTTGTATGTTAGTAACATTGGTCGAATTAATTAACCGGAATGTCGAATTTTCAATTAATGCTGTAGCATGATTGTAGTTTGCTATTGCACCACCATACTGGTTTGCCTCAATTCTTTCAAAGGTACAATTGATTACATGTATATTACCTCTGTTATCGATAGCTCCTCCCACATTTGCAGTTTTTTGATAATCCTCTTGACCACGTTTGATTCCACTGGCGTTTCCATCACGGAATACTATATTTTGGATTGTGACAGTACTTCCAATAGATACACTGAGCATGTTGGTTGTCCAGTTTTTACCAGAGAACACTATGGTTTTTCCTTCTTCTCCCATCAATGTAACAGTGATAGGTTTATTATCCGCAACATATACTGCAAAGTCTTCTGCTTCATAAACAGTTTCATGAGCAAGATCATCACTATCATCGGCCATCATATATATGACAGAAGCCTGAGAATTACCATCTTGAACTCGTGCAAATGCCGTGTATATATCAGTCGGGTCATTTATTGTACCTGCGGCATTAGGTCTTTCATTTGCTTTAGCACCACCAGATGGCGGGTTATCCATAGTACCTACATAATGCGGTCTTACATATATGTAGTCTGGATAATGATTATCCGTCGGCGTCTGTTTTATGTTCTTACTATGCGTCGTATCTGTTTGTTGTATTTCATTATTCGTATTTCTCGTATTCTTTTCTTCATAGTTTTCTTTCTTTATTTCATTCGTCTTCGTATTGCTTACTGTTTCTTCTACATCACGTGTCACTTGGACAGATGTTGTATCGGAAACCACCTTTTGTTCAATACTTGTCTGATTTCCATCATCTACGCTTGCAGCACTTAATGCTGTTATTCCCAAGAGTAGTATCATGGTTATCGAGATAAATATCAAACTCGATTTCACATGAAACTTCAAGGTGTTATCCTCCTTGATATATAGTAACTAATTAAAAAATTAATTACATTATATATTATGTGAATTTATGAATATATAAATAATGGCATATCAAAAAACATTGATATATTGATTTATTTAAACATTAAACAAGAAATAATCCTTAGATTTTATTGGATGTAATACACCGGATTCAGAGAAATAATGAAATTTGTTTATTTATTTTGATAATTATGATGGATTTTTTTATATAATATTATTTTAAAAATAGCATTATTTATAAATTTTATTATAAATATCATTTTGTATTACATAAATATTATTATAAATATCATGATATTAGATTATTTTGTATAATATTAAAGAGACATATACTAATTTTGTTTAAAATATACAATGTTTAATATAAAATGAAAGAATAATGATTAGTAATGACAGTTAATCATAATGATAATTACCATTATTTTTATTTTTTAATGAAACATTATGATTTTTTTTAGAAAATTATGATAATTTACATAAAAATAAATTATTTATTAACCTATTAATCCTAACAATTACAAATAGTTATTAATTGACATTGAAAATATGACAAAACATGATTAACAAATGTTGTAAAAATAACCAAAGATGATAAATCTTAGTTTGGTAATAATAGTACCAATCAATTGATTTTTCAAAATAAAAATAAAAAAAATATAAAAATTTTTTTTGGGGGTCAGTTGATTAATGTATTTTTAGATTCGTGTTTCTAATTATATATTATA
The DNA here is from genome assembly GCF_003268005.1 of Methanosphaera sp. BMS. Lineage (NCBI taxonomy): Archaea > Methanobacteriati > Methanobacteriota > Methanobacteria > Methanobacteriales > Methanobacteriaceae > Methanosphaera > Methanosphaera sp. BMS. The sequence goes on from NZ_CP014213.1 coordinate 1,280,356, forward strand.
TTGTATGTTATATTTATTCATTTTTCCATTGTGTGTATCCACAACGACCACATGAATATCTGTCCCCATGGTCTGCCATGAAGATACCATGTGAACATCTTACACATTCAGGGTTTTTTCTTACGATTTTACCATCTTTTACTTCGTATAATTCGTATTTTTTAGACATTAAACTATCCCCTTTATTTATTCGTCTTCAGCTTCTTCTTCAGCTGGAGCTTCTTCAGCTTCTTCTTCAGCAGGAGCTTCTTCTGCTTCTTCTTCAGCTGGAGCTTCTTCTTCAGGTTCTTCGTTCTTAACTTTTACAGATTCAGTTTCAATTTCATTTAATTTTTCTACAGAGTCATATACTTTTGCTAAACCTACTGCTTTAGCTTCTCCGTAACTAGGCTTCATGCTGTCCACCACGAGGAGATCCTTAGATGAGTCTTCTAGTGCTATGAGTTTGTGTTTCACATCTAGGATGTTTGGTGTTCCTTCGGTTGGATAGTCACATTCGAATTTGATTTCTGTCCTATTTAATAATGGGTTTTCTATTTTTTCTAATATTGTTATTTCCATATTATCGTTATTCCTTAATTAATTGATTATAATAATTTAAAGCCGTATCATAGGCTTTTGTTGAATTCACCAATACAACCCCTTCTTTTGGTTGTCCATATAATATATATGTATCTTCAGGTGAATTGAGTATTGCTGGTAGTACTGCCAAATCCTCTTCACCATCAACTACGATTATGATTGGATTGTCGCTTGTTGATGTTTTGATTGAATCGGTTATCAATTCTATTAATTCATCGGTTAGTACTCCTGGTGGATTTTCAACATATACTATGTTGTCTGTATGATCCAAGTTGTGTTGTACAGGCCTGCGTTCTATTAAATTATCGACAATACATATCTGAGGCGTTAAGTCCAACTCAACTAATGTTTTTGTTGTCACGTCCCCTATACCGATTACCAGTTTTTCATCGGATAATTGTTTTTGTATTGCTTCTTTGACTTCATCAATAGATTCATGCAAGTTACCTAATGGTTTTTTCAACTCTTTTCTTAAATATTTGGGTAATTTTAGCACAAATATCGCCCTTTAAATTTATTCTTCTTTAACTCTTAAGGCATATCTTCCAGGTATTGTGATATTTAATTCCTTAGCTAAGTCTGAATCATCAGGATCTAGGATAACTACTAATCCATTCCAATTGTTTGATGTTTTATATCCACATAATGGACATTCATCCTCAAATGATATTATATTACATCTTGGACATGCTTTTTCTGCCATCACATAATCTCCTATATAACTTGTTCATACTTTTACTTTTTCTTGCTTTTTTCTTCATCAATCCATTCAAAACGACCTAGTCCAGGTTGTCTCATGGTCAAACCAATCTTACAGTCCTTGGTTGTTTTACCCTTTATACTTACTGCCACAATTCTGGCACGTACAAAGTCAGGCTTTTCTAAAGATTTAGGAGTTTCTTTAGCCACCAATGCTCCACGTTTTTGATCATATGTTATGAAGTCATCGGTTACCTGGGATACGTGGACTAATCCATCGATTGGTCCTATTCGTATGAATGCACCGAATTCGGTTACTTCCATTACTTCACCGTCAACCACTTCATGCAGTACCGGTTTAAAGAATAGTGCTTTAAATGTTACATGATAAAATGCTGATCCATCACCTATGACCACTTGACCAACATTATGTTCAAGTATGTCAGTGACCATTACCAATATACCTAATTTCTTATCTGTCTTACCGACATATTTCCTGTTTAAGATTTCAATTGCTGTTTCTTTAAATGGATTATCAAAGCTACTTGGTGGTATTCTAACAGTATCTTCAATTGTTGTTAATTCATACACTTTCTATACCCCACAAGACTTATTCATATTTTTCTTTATAGAGTTCTATTGCGTGAAGTACTGCTTCTTTTGCAGCTTCATTATCTTCCCAGCCATTGATTTCAACTGTTTTGTTTTCAAGTGCCTTATATTGGCTGAAGAAATGTTCAATTTCCTTAAGATAATGTTCTGGTAATTGTGATATATCAGTTATATCTGCAAATCTTGGATCTTCTACAGGTACTGCTAATAATTTATCGTCGCTGTCTCCTTGATCTATCATTCTCATGATACCTATTGGTCTTGCGTCAATGATACATCCAGGGAAAGTTGCCTGGTCCATTATTACGAGTACGTCAAATGGATCTCCATCTTCCCATAATGATTTTGGCATGAATCCATATTCAGCCGGATAATGGAATGGTGAGAATAACACTCTGTCAAGAGCAAATGCTTCTTTGTCCTTATCGTATTCGTATTTGTTACGTGACCCTGTTGGTATTTCTACTACAACTGTGATTTCATTAGGTACGTCTGATCCTGCTTCTATATCTTTCCAAAGATTCATTATTTTTCCTCCAGTAATTAATGCTTTTCGTTATTTGTTACGTTTTATATAACCATCGACTTCCAAATATCTGTGTTGTCTTAGATAAACTACACTTATGCCAAGTTCTCTAGCCTTTTTACGAAGATTCCTGTCATTTGTACACAGCACGTCATCTGCTGTGCAATATTTAAGCAGTAGATTATCCACGTGTTCTGTCTTGTCTATTTGAACTGTTTTAAAAACTTCACTTTTAGCTATCTGCAATGCAATTGTAGCGGCCAGCTTGTTTTTACCTTTGGAATTTCTTTTTAGTTTATCTAATTCATCAAGTACAAGTGATGGAACTATTAATTCATAATATGATGGTAACCGACTCGTAAGTTGTGTGACTACATCCACATCCTTTTGAATCATCATCATCAAAAATTTGTATCAACAACCGCCTTATGATTTGATGATACCATAACCTATTAGCCTCCATCTAGCTCCAACACGACGGCTTAATGCAACACGTTGTCCTTCTTCTGCACATACTGGTAATTTTAGTTTTACATCTACTTCCTTATCTCTAGCACTGGTAACAAGTCCTATGGTAGTGGACGTTCCCACGTTTATCATCAAGTTTTCAGAAGAATGTATAGGTTCCACGTCTGTTTCATCCTTGGTTCCGACAACCCTTTCAAGCAGGTTTGTCTTCATGGTAAACTCCTGGATTGTTGGTGGTAAAGTACCTGGTTTTCCTGCTATAGAACCTGATAATGAATCTGCCTTGGTAAGAGCTGGGTCAAGCAGTAATGCTATACCTATTAATCCTCCAGGTCCAACATCGTCAACGAATTCATCGGCAGCTTCAAGTCCGGTGATTGTTGATATTAAGCTGACCCATTCGGATTTGCCCTTACGTTTAACCTGTATTCCAGGTTTTATTTCTATCTCATCGCCGAGTTTGAATTTACCCTGTACGAGTGAACCTCCAATGATTCCACCTTTGATTTTCTTTGGATGTGTACCCGGTTTGTTTATATCAAATGATCTTGCTACGAATAGTTTAGGATTTTTACGTACTGATCTTCTAGGTGTCTTGATAAACTTCTGTATTGTCTTGATTAATACGTCGATGTTTGCACCCTGCTGAGCTGATATAGGTATGATAGGTACTCCTTCTGCACAGGTTCCCTTTACGAACTCCTTGATTTCATGATAGTTTTCTATAGCCTTTTCTTTTGGTACTGTATCTATTTTGTTCTGAACTACAATTACGTTTTGAACACCTATTACATCCAATGCCATTAAGTGCTCTTTTGTCTGTGGTTGAGGACATGGCTCGTTGGCACCGATAACCAATATTGCACCGTCCATTATGGCGGCTCCTGAAAGCATTGTTGCCATTAATGTTTCGTGTCCCGGTGAATCAACAAATGATACTTTTCTAAGTACATCAGTTTTAGAACCGCAGTGTTCACAAGTTTCTTTTGTAGTGTAACATTGAGGTGATGGACATTCATTGCATCTTCTGAAGGTTATGTCAGCATAACCTAATCTGATTGAAATCCCTCTTTTAGCTTCTTCGCTATGAGTATCAGTCCATATTCCTGATAAAGCCTTTGTGAGTGTGGTTTTACCATGATCAACGTGACCTACTAATCCAATATTTACTTCGGATTGTACTTTCATAAGTTACACCCCCATATAGATTATTAATGGTATATTAAGAATCTATTCTTCTTGTTCTTCTTCAGCTGGTTCTGCGAAAATTTCAGTTAGTGTTTGTTCTCCTCTTTCTGAAACTTTTACATTAATTTGTGAGATATCATCTGCAATTGTGTTTCCACGTACAGTTTTTCTTCTTCTTAAACCTTTTCTTGTTGGTTTAAATCCAATTCCACCACTTACTAAACTTTTGAATCTGCGTGATCCGTCTACATCTGGTTTCATTGGGAATCCGTTTTTGTCACTTCCACCGGTGATTTGTAATTTGTAACCTTTGAGTCCTAAAACTCCACCGTTAAATTCATCACCAATTTTAAGTCCGTTAACGATTTTTGCATCTTTATCATCTAATTCTAATTGGTATGTTACATCTGCATCTGATACAACTACTTTGTATACCATTATATGCCTCCGTTATTTGTTTAATTTATTTATTGAAGGGTAGTTTATTCTACCTTTTTTTTTATTTACCTATTCATAGTAATCTTCAAACTCGCCATCATCAAGTGTGTCAAGTTGGCTCCAGTCTGTATTGACTACTCCCCACATTGAATCTTCACATTCCTGTTTGATTTGCTGTAGCTCTTCCATGGTCAGTATTTCGTCGTCAAGGAATTTGCTTTCGAATTCATTCTTGAGTGTTAAAAAGTTTGCCTCGTCCATGTCCACGTATAGTACGTCGCCTTCTTCAAAGTCCTTTTGGAAGACTGCTGAGCCTATGGCCATTGCAACCTTTGAACCTCTGGATGATTTCGGCAGTGTTTCTCCCTTATCTTCCATACTGTCTACGGTTCCTACAATATGACCGTCCTTGTTGATTAAAGTAACGCCTTTTTCGATTATTCCACTCATTACTTCAATACCGGCGATTGCAGGTTTGCTTTTTCTGAATACTAATTTAGGTATTATTCTGATTTTAGCAGGACGTATGATTGAATCCAGTCTTGCCTTCTTCTTACGTTCTTGAGCCGTCAGTAACCATTCCTGGTAATCCTCGGTTATTTGATAGATTACTTTATCTCGGAATATCTTTATGTCTTGACCCTGTAGTTCTTCCTGTGCTGATGGCAATAGGTTTACGTTGAATGCTATGATTACACCGTATTTTTCATCCTCTTCATGCATTATTGATGCATTTATGATGTCACGACGTGATACGTCCCCTATTTCAGCGGACTTGATTGGAATGTCCATTCCATCAAATATGTTTACGAGTGCCTCCAGGGATCCAAGTGTGTCTGCCTTTACGATTATTCCGACATCATTTGTCTGTATGCGTATATTGTCCACTTCTGATAGCAATTCCTCATGGATGTTTGCATCATTGTCGTTTGCCACCTTGAGGGGTGAACCTGATACCACATCATCGACGTGTGGTGCCACTATCTTTACACCGGCTGCTGCAACTATCTGTTCGGTATCCTCAAACATTGTATGGGATTCCCTGATTTCCTCCAGTGCATTCGGTTTAAGAAGTGATCGTATCTTGGTAGATATTACCTTGTTGTCCTTTGTAAGTAGCATTATGCGGTCATCCTTGTTTAGTACTCCATCGTATAATATTGTGTCGATGGTTAAACCGAGACCCTTTTCTTCCTTAACTTCAAGTACCGTTCCTGCTGCAGGTGCGTCCTCTTCTATTTGAAGTTGCTGACTGAGGTATTGGTATGCCAGTCCCAGTAGCATGGTCAATAGTTCAGGTATTCCTTCACCTGTCATGGCACTGATAGGTACTATTGTTATTTGACTTGCAAAGTTACTTACACGGTCAAATCTTTCTGATTCAAATCCTTTTTTATGCAATTCTCCAACTATTTCATAAATCTTTTGATCTAAATCAAATGCCACATTCTTATGCTGATTTTGTATTGATTCTGAGAAGGATACGTATTTTTTTGATTCTGTATCTTCTTCATCATCTGGTGAATTCCATCCAGGGATTCTGTCAATCTTGTTTGCAGCTACTACAAATGGTGTTTTGGATGATTTCAATATGCTTAATGCCTCATATGTTTGAGGTTTAAATCCTTCATTGATATCCATTATTAAGATTGCTAAATCGGCAAGCGAACCTCCTCTTTTACGAAGGGTCGTGAATGCTTCATGACCTGGCGTGTCTATAAAGAATAATCCTGGTAGCTTTTCTTGGATATTCATTTTTGCCAGAAAATCACCACAGATTGATGAGATAACATCCATTGGAATTTCCGTTGCTCCGATGTGCTGTGTTATTCCACCGGCCTCCTTGGATGCAACAGTACTGCCCCTTATATTATCTAAAAGAGTAGTTTTTCCATGGTCTACATGACCTAGAACAGATACTATCGGTGATCTAGTCTTCATTTTCCTTATCTCCTTAAAAAAACATTTCATTATACAATTTGTATAATCCTTTTAACCGGGTTAAATAAGTTCAAAGTTCTATTGTTTTTATCCTGATGTGACTCTGACAACTATTTTCTTGATTTCCTGAAAAAGAATGGTTAATCCTAGAACATATTGCTTATTTTAATGTATTGAATAAATTCACTCAAACTAATAAGTCGTGGTTTTTTTTTATTTTATTATTTTTTTACGCGTAAATTAAAATAAATTTTTTAAAGGGTTTTTGGATGAGTTATTAGTCTTTATGCACTATCCAATAATTTTTGTTTTGTTAAATGTAATAACAAAAAGAGCAAAATTAAAGAAAATTATTGCTTTTCTTATAGCTCTTCATAAATTATTGCTTCATCAGGTAATTCATAATCACAGAATTCTGATTCGTCGAAGAATAATTTAATTTCTCTTTCTGCTGATTGTTCAGAATCTGAAGCGTGTACTACATTACGGCCTAAGTCTATTGCAAAGTCGCCTCTGATTGTACCTACATCTGCTTCTTTTGGGTTTGTTGCTCCAACCATTTTTCTTACTTGAGCTATTACGTCATCACCTTCAAGTACCATTGCAAATACTGGTCCTGAGGTTATGTATGATACTAAATCTGCAAAGAATGGTTTTTCACTATGTTCACCATAGTGTGTTTTTGCAAGGTCTTCTGAAATCATAAGAGTTTTAGCTGCTATTACTTTTAATCCACGTTCTTCAAATCTTGAAAGGATTTTACCTGTTAATCGTCTTTTGACTGCATCAGGTTTTAACATTGCGAATGTTCTTTGTTTCATTGTTTAACCCACTTAACTTTTCTTGGTATTCTTCCAAGTTTATTATTTTTTTCACATTTACTACTACAGAAGAAATAAATTGATCCATCTTTACGAACGTACATTTTTCCTGTACCTTCTGGTATTTCTTCTCCACAGAATGAACATGTTCTCATTTTTAAACTCCTGTTATGTATATAAAAGAATTTCTTTTACAATAAAAAAGATTACAATCATCATCCATAGAATCTATGGAGTTCTGATTTCTTTTGCTTCTCTTATTGTATCCAGTAACATTAGGATGTCGCCTTCTTTGATAGCTCCCATAACGTTTCTAGTGAGAATTCTTCCTTTATCTCTTCCATCAAGTATTCTGCATTTTACTTGCATTACTTCTCCAGTCATTCCTGTTCTTTTTAAAACTTCAATAACTTCTGCTGGAGTACCGTCTTCCATATAATCACCTTATAAAATTTGATTGGTATAAAAATCTAATACTGAAGTTTTTTTACTATATTTAAAAAATTAAAAGAAAGAATAAGAACATCGTTTCCTTATAATAGAATATCTTTTAAGTCCGTTTAAATAGTGTAAAATTATGATACTTCAATTTAAGATACTTATTTTCCTAAACTAGGTCCAATCACGATTAGTTTTTGAGTTCTGCGACTTTTTCAACAATTTCATTTACAAGTTCTTGACCTTCACCAGCATCAATGATACATGCGGATGCGGTACCAACTTTAAGTCCTGCAGCTTCTCCTAATTCTTCTTTGGTTGGAAGATATACGTAAGGAATTTCTTTTTCTTCTGCTAAGATAGGTAAGTGTGCTACGATTTCAGCTGGTTCAATATCTTCTGCAATTATAGCGAGTGCTACATTGCTTCTTTCGATATTTTTAGTAACTTCGTTAGTTCCTTTTCCTATTTTACCTGTATCTCTTGCTATTTCTAAAGCTTCATAAACTTTATCAGCTATTTCTTTTGGTACTTCAAAATTTGCCATTTAATTTCCTCCAATTATCATCTGGCTTTTTAACCATCCATTTCAAGGTCTAAAAAGTTACATCAAATTATCTAACGATAAGTTGATTGTCTGATTATTATATAAAATATTAATACACCCGACTGTAATTTTTAAGAACTTGTTGTCTGATTAAATGGCCATTCTAAAAATATAAATTTTATATTAAAAAATATTCTAATTTAAAACTCCTTAATGAGTGATACTCATTCGCTCACAGTTTTAAGTATGTTAAAAATTAGTTATTTAATACTATGTTTTGTATAATATAAATACTTTGCGATGGTACAGAAGGACATATTTATTGAATCATGAAATTGATGTGTATCCCATCATCACAGAGCTGATTTAATTCTTAGTTGTCACGTGCTAATCATGTTGATTCAATGTTGCTTTCATGTTTTTCTTTTCATCTTTAACTGGGAGGAGTCATCATTTATATATTAGTATACCCATATATAATTATACCCATAGGGGTATAGGTATATTAAAGATATCCCTAAATAATAAATAAGAGGAACCCGAAATGAACATGACACTAATAACCGACATAATAAATATAGTCAGCATTACAAGCATAATGGCAGTTATGATATACTACAGTTTCATATTCAAAAAGACAAGCGTCCAACTATCCAAAATAAGATCAGACAGACAAAAGACATTATCAAAGTAAAAACTAATTCCGCATGCATCCACATAATTCCATTGGCAATACGAGCAATCACATTACCTGACAGCACAAAATATATCAATAATCCAAAGGATTAATGAACCCCCATTATTACTTTTTTTTGAAATCATGAATTTATACTAAAGTATAACATGACATATCCTCAAAAAGGATATTTTTTCCAAAAATTTTTTTAATGAAGTATAGTATATATATGATATATAACCATATAATCTTTAAATAATTCCATGAGGATAAAGTTATTATGAATCCATATATTGAAATATTACGACCTGCAAATGCGGTGATGGCATCAATAGCAGTGCTGCTCATGGCAGTAATAAGCCACGTATACAACATCAACATCATCTTTGGTGCACTAGCCGTATGTATAGCAACGGGTGCCGGAAACACTATCAACGATTACTATGACTATGAAATCGACAAGATAAACAAGCCCGCCCGGCCAATTCCATCAGGCAGAATATCCCTGAAAAATGCATTATACTACAGCCTAATACTATTTGCCATAGCAACAATAATTGGCTTTTACATATCAGTTCCAAATGGAATACTGGTAATACTCTGTTCGGCCATAATGATTGTATATGCCTATGACTTCAAGAAAAGATGCCTGATAGGAAACGTTACCGTCAGTCTGCTTACCGCGTTGACCTTCGTATTCGGTGGACTTATAACGCATGACTTGTACATAAGCGTTATACTTGCGGCATTTGCATTTCTGATGACACTCTCACGTGAGATTATAAAGGACTGTGAGGACATCGAGGGAGATATTAAGGAGAATGCCCATACCCTTCCGATAGCATATGGTATAGAAAACAGCATAAAGCTGGCCTTTGCAACAAACATATTGACCTGCATACTCACACCACTGCTATATGTCTATGGAATCTTCTCACAATATTATATGATAGTGGTACTAGTAGCGGACATAATATTCATATACTGTGGAGTATTAACCCTTAAGAATCATGACAAAGATATATTACATAAGGTATCGAAATATATGAAAATCGCAATGCTCATAGCATTCGTATCGTTCATATTCGGAAGTGTGATTTAAACAAACAAATAGGGAGACAAAATTAATGGACATTAGTGACATTTTATTACATGACGAGACAATCTTTCAGGACATGACAGTATTCAACTCAGATTACATCCCTGAAAACTTCAAGCTAAGACAGGCACAAATGGAAGAGATGGCATTATCATTAAGACCTGCACTGCTCAAGGGCAAGCCTATAAACAACCTTATACTGGGACCACCGGCTACCGGTAAGACAACTGCAATCAAGAAGCTGTTTGAAATGGCCGACTTCGACTGTGACGACACGTTGATATGCGTATACATCAACTGTCAGCTGCACTCAACAAAATTCGACATATTCAGTCAGATATACAAGAAGATATTCGGACATGCCCCTCCTGAGACGGGTGTCCCATTTTCAAGGATATACAACAAGATAATGAATCATCTTATCGAATCGGATAAAGCATTGATAGTTGCATTGGATGACATCAACCACCTCTTTGCAAGCAACATGATCAGTGAAGTATTTTATGACATTCTAAGGGCATATGAATCCTTTGAAGGTGTACGTACAGGACTGTTTGGCGTACTGAGTGACCTTAACTTCAGACATGTTCTTGACCAGAACGTAGGATCAATATTCAATGCAAATGAGATAAACTTCAATCCATACACATATGATGAAACGTACAAGATACTTGAGGAAAGGGTACGTCTTGGATTTTTCCCGGGTGTCATCTCGGATGATCTTATAGAACAAATAACCGATTACACCTATGAAAGTGGAGATTTACGACTGGGAATTGACCTGTTAAGAACAAGCGGAAACAATGCAGAGATAAACGCTTCACGTAAGATAACACAGGAAGATGTTGATAAGGCAATCAAGAGTGCTACAAGCATGAGCCTCAATTACATACTCGACGCATTAAATGAAAATGAACAGAAACTACTATTGTACATTGCAAGGGCAAGTGAGGAAGAGTTAACATCGGGTAAACTATACAAGGGATATAAGAGGGAAAATAACATAAGCTATCCTACATTCAATCGTCTTGTAAACAAGCTTGAATTCTACAGACTGATAGATACCACCTATACCAGTACAGGCAAAGTAGGAAACAGCAGAATCATCACACTGCGATTTGACAGTAAGGACATTAAAGAAAATCTTAAACAACATGCCCCTAAACTATATTAAGTAAATATATTACTTAATCCAATCACACTTTTTTTTATGAAACAATTATGAGGAAGATATTATTATGGATAAATTCAATTATTTTGAGACAACAGCAGATATAGGCATAGATGTAAGGGCAAACAGCATAGAGGATGCCTTCATAAGCTCGGCTCTTGCCACGATGAATCTTGTAACGGACGTTGACAAGATAAATCCGGTAATAACAGAGGAAGTTGAGCTTGTATCCGAGGATTTGTACGCTTTGCTCTATGACTGGGTAACTGAGGTAATCATGCTTATGAACTGTGACTTCTTTATCGCCAACAGGTATGACTTAAAAATCACTAAAGATGATGAGAACTACAAGTTGAGTGCAAAACTATACGGAGATACCTACGATACAAACAGGTACAACTATAAGACAGAGGTCAAGGCCATAACATACCACATGATGAAAATAGAGTCTGTTGAAAATGAGTATCATGTGAAGTTTATTGTGGATATCTAGAAAATGATTTCAAAGCATAAAGTCCATAACGATAATTTTCTTATTTGACAAATCCCACATAATAATGAAGTGAAGTCCCATGAAACGATATATTGAAAGATTAATAACATTAATCAACTATGAAAGAGAGGAAGAAGTCAAGGTAATGGTCAATGAAATAAAGAAGATGACCTCCTATGAGAGAGAACAGATAGGAAGAGCCGTAAACAACATGAAGGGCAAACGCCTTGCCAAGGAACTTGGTATGACCATAGTCCAGTACGGTAGAAAAAAGAGAATCGACTGCGAGATAAACGTGGGAGATGTTGTGCTTATCAGTACGGACAATCCCCTTAAAAGTAACCTGACTGCAACCGTCACAGAAAAGGGCGGCAGATATCTTCAGGTGGCATTTGAATCCAAAGTACCCCGATGGGCTCTCAAGAAGAAGGTACGCCTGGATTTGTACGTTAATGACGTGACTTTCAGGAGAATGGAGGATAACCTTAAGAACCTGTCGATTAATGCAAAACATGCACTTGAATATCATCTGAACATGAAAAGTCCCAAAAAGGAAAACGATGTCTACCTGGAATACATCGATACGTCACTGAATGATTCACAAAAACTGGCCGTTAAAAACGCGTTGTCCTCCCAGGACTTTTATCTTATTCACGGACCCTTCGGTACAGGTAAAACCAGGACACTCGTTGAACTGATATATCAGGAACTAAGACAGGACAATAAGGTACTTGCAACGGCTGAAAGCAACACGGCCGTAGATAACCTTCTTGAAAGACTTGCCATGAATGAAAAGATAAATATAACAAGACTTGGTCATCCTCAAAGGGTATCTTCCGAAAACATTAAACACACACTGGCATATAAAATCAACAGTCACCCCCTAGGTGCTAACCTTGAAAGCTACTATAACATCATAGATGAATATAATGAGGAAAAAACATATTATACCAAGCCGAAGCCACAGCTGAGACGTGGATTAACCGACAATCAGATAAAAAGATGTGCCAGCAAGAACAAATCAACCCGTGGCGTGGATAAAAAGATCATCCAGTCCATGGCCAGGTGGATTGACTATGACGAGAAGGTTAAGGAAATCTATGACAAGGTCAAGGTTCTTGAAGACAAGATAGTCAGGGAGATTATTGAGGAAAGTGATGTTATCGTATCCACGAATTCCTCTGCGGCACTTGATGTAATAGCAAAGTACAAGTTTGACGTGGCGGTTATTGATGAGGCATCACAGACAACCATACCAAGTGTGCTCATACCGATAGCCAAGGCACATAGATTCATACTTGCAGGTGACCACAAGCAGTTGCCCCCAACCGTTATAAGCACTGATGCATATGAGTTGGAGGAAACGTTGTTTGAATCGTTGATAGAAAAATACCCCCACAAGGGCCAGCTGCTTAATGTCCAATATCGTATGAATGATGAATTGATGAGGTTTTCTAATAGTCAGTTCTATGATAACCTACTTGAAACCGACAGCAGTGTATTTGACATTACATTAAATGACTTTGATATTAATGATGAAAAAACCATGGAGTTTATTGACACCAGCAACATGAACGATAACAGGGAAGCTCACCTGAACGACTCAAAATCATTCGTCAACAGAACCGAAGCCAGAATATGTATAGAGCTAGCTAACGACTACCTTGACAAAGGAGTAAAGAAGGAGGACATCGGCATTATCAGCCCATACGCCGACCAGGTAAAACTGATATCCGAACACATCGATGTTGAAGTAAAAAGTGTCGACGGATTTCAGGGCCGTGAAAAGGAAATCATTATCATATCCACCGTACGAAGCAACGACAATGGGGAGCTGGGATTTCTCAATGACCTGCGGCGTTTGAATGTGGCCATAACACGTGCCAAACGTAAACTGATTATCGTCGGAAATCAGGATACCCTGAAGTATAACAGGACTTATGAGAAACTGATTAAGTCATCCCTTTATTAGGGGTATTTGCATAAATAATTTTTTAGATTATTTATTCATTTTAAACTAACCCATAATCCAATTTTTCCCCACATCCCACTTTTTTTAGTCACGCGTTAAATATTAAATCAGATAGTTAATGTCCCCCATTGGATGATTGCATTGAAGCTTTTTATCTGACATTTAGGAAATAACTCTATGGCAACTACCAACATCTCACCATTTCCACTTAATTATTTTTTCATTTAATGAACATATCCCCAGTTATGAAAAATATAATTATCAGAGGACAACATTTCCTCCAATGGAATGTATCCGAAGGAAAATAAAAAGTTCATACGAAAAAATAAAATACTATCCTAAACACATAATTATATAATAATAAATGATAAACAAATTTTTTTATAATAATAATATTTTACACGTGATAACATATGGTAACTAAAGCTGATTTAGAAAAAGTAAGAGACGGAGTATATGAAATTGCATCCAGCAAGGAAAAAGGTATGAGAGTATCTGCCAGAGTATATATGGATGATGAATCCGTAAAGACGATAGATGACGGTACCCTTCAACAAGTAGCTAACGTAGCACACCTAGAGGGTATACAGAAAAGATCCATTGGACTTCCAGATATTCACTTCGGATACGGTTTCAGTATCGGTGGAGTGGCAGCATTTGCCGAAAACAACGGTGTCATCAGCCCAGGTGGTGTGGGTTTTGACATAAACTGTGGAGTAAGGCTTGTCAAGACAAACCTAACCAAAGAGGACATTGCACCATACATGAATGACCTGGTTGAAGACCTGTTCAAAAAGATACCATCAGGTCTAGGAAGCAACGGCATAAAACACCTTAAGGAAACAGAGATTGATGAAGTACTTCAAAACGGTGCCAAATGGGCCGTGGAAAACGGTTACGGATGGGATGAAGACCTCAAATACCTGGAAGAAAACGGTTGTATGGACATAGCAAATCCTGATGAGGTATCATCAAAGGCAAAACGTCGTGGCATTCCACAACTCGGTTCTCTCGGTAGCGGTAATCATTTCCTGGAAATCCAGACAATTGGAGACATATATGATGAGGATACCGCAAAGGTATATGGGCTTGAAAAGGACCAGGTAGTCGTTCTCATCCATACAGGTTCTCGTGGCTGCGGTTACCAGATATGTGCCGACAACCTGAGGGAGATGGATAAGGTAGCAAAAAGATTGAAGATGGACATACCTGACAGACAACTTGCATGTGCACCGATAGACTCAGAAGAGGCACAGAAATACCTGCAGGCAATGGCATGTGGGGCAAACTATGCATGGACCAACCGTCAGATGATCCAGCACTGGCTACGTGAATCATTTGAGACAATCCTTAAACAGGACGCGGACAGCCTTGGCATGAACGTGTTATATGATGTGGCACACAATATAGTAAAACGTGAACAGCATAAGATAGGCAAGATGAACAAGACTGTCTACGTCCACCGTAAAGGTGCAACAAGGGCATTCGGTCCAGGACGTAAGGAGGTTACACAGGATTATCGTGATGTGGGACAACCTGTTCTAATACCTGGTACAATGGGTACTGCTTCATATGTACTTGCAGGTACCGATACTGCAATGGAGGAAACCTTCGGTTCAACTGCTCACGGTGCCGGCAGGATGCTTTCAAGAAGTGGTGCTAAGAAAGAGTACACACCTGAAGAGATATCACAGCAATTAGCCAAGAAGGGCATTGTTCTTAAGGCCAACAGTCCATCCGTTATAGCCGAAGAAGCACCTGGAGCATATAAGGATGTTGACAGTGTTGTTAAAACGGCAAATGACACGGGTATCAGCAAACTTGTTGCACAGATGTTACCGCTTGGTGTGATTAAGGGGTAATTAAATGATTGGCGTTATTGGAGGAACAGGTGCCGAAGGCATACTTGACATGTACCCTCTTATTGAAAGCAGGGATATCAAAACGGACTATGGAGTAAGTCCTACAATCAGCATACTTGAGGTTGAAAATAGACAGGTAGCATATATTCCACGTCACAGCAAAGGTCACAGTACTCCTCCACACATGATTAACTACAGGGCAAACATTGAGGCACTGCACCTGATTGGAGTAAGTGACGTATTTGCCACAAACTCCGTGGGTTCACTTGATGTTGACATACAACCTGGAACGCTGCTTATTCCGGATAACTTCATAGACTTTACAAAAAATAGGGTTCAGACATTTTATGATGATAAAGTAGTTCACATCGACTGTACCAATCCATACTGTGAGGGTTTAAGAAATCTTCTGATTGAAGGCAATGACGTTTGTCCAAGGGGAATATACATAGCCACTGAGGGGCCACGATTCGAGACCGGTGCCGAGATTCAGTTTTATAAGAGTATCGGTGGAAAGGTTGTAGGCATGACAGGCGTACCGGAAGTGGTGTTGGCAAGGGAAAAACAGATGTGTTATGCCAGCATATGTGCCGTCAGCAACTACGCCGCATCAATATCCCCCACCAACCTTACAGTCAGTGAAGTTGTTGATGCCATGAAAATGTGTGAGGAAAATTTAATTGAATTATTGACAAGTACAATTAAAAAAACTGACAAAAATAGGGATTGTAGCTGTAAAAAATTGTTAAATGATGCAATAATATAAATAAGATAAAATAATAATAGAAAATATAAGAGCGTTATATTATAAATAAAAAAAAATCTTAATCAAGGGGTGTACTATGATAGACAATATCATTAATGAAATTGAAAAACTCAAAGAAGAAAAAAATGCTATAATTCTTGCACATAATTATCAGCCAAAGGAAATTCAGGAAATAGCAGATTTTGTAGGTGACTCACTGGAGTTATGTATCAAGGCAAGCCAGGTGGATGATGCCGACATCATAGTGTTCTGTGGAGTAAACTTCATGGCAGAAACTGCCGCAATAATAAGTCCTGAGAAAAAAGTTCTACTGCCTGATAATCGTGCAAACTGTCAGATGGCAGATATGGTTTCACTTGAAGAGTTAAAACAGAAGAAAAGTGAAAATCCAGACAGTCCTGTGGTACTCTATGTAAACAGTCGTGCTGAAACCAAAAGCGAGGCAGATATCGTATGTACATCAGCCAATGCGGGCAAGGTTGTAAGCAGTCTTGACGGTGACAACTTCATATTTGCACCGGACTATAACCTTGGAACATACTCAGCCAAGTTATCAGATAAAAATGCATTAATAGTACCGGAAGATGGACATTGCTATGTGCATACAATGTTTAAAGTTGAAGACATCGAAAAAGCAAGAGAGGATCATCCAAATGCAAAGATAGTTGTACACCCAGAATGTAATGATGATGTAAGACAACTTGCAGATTATGTTGAAAGTACCGGTGGTATGGTAAGATTGGCCAAAGATCCATCAATCAAGGAGTTGGTTGTCGGGACCGAAATTGATTTGGCCACTAGGCTTAAACGTGAAAATCCCGATAAGGAATTTTATCCGTTAAGACGTGACGCCTTCTGTCTAACCATGAAACTCATAACACTTGAAAAGGTATTTGAATGTCTTAAAGAGGAAAAATACGAAGTAACAGTTGACGAGCCTATTGCAAGCAAGGCACGTGTTGCAATCCAGAGAATGTTAGATTTATCATAAATCTAACCACCCAACTATTTTTTTAATGATTTATCCCAGAGTATAATAACCGATTTAAGTTATGCTTCAATCCGGATTATTGATTATCCACAATTATATAATATGAACCCTTTTTTTGAAAAATTTACGAGTGACTACAATATTGATGTCACCTGTTTAATTGCTCATAATTAGAAAAAAAATTTTATATGAAAATCAAAATATATAATATTATACTTTTGATAAAAATTATTCACATAAAAAGGTTGTAAAAATGGAGATTAATAGAGAATTATTTGGAAAGACACGCTTTAAGCTACTGGTAGCCTTCTCATTAATCCTATTGGCAATCATCATACTCGTAACCGACAGCATTGATGCTGTCATAACCAACATTCTATGGCCACTTCTTGAGGGATCATCCGAGGGAAAAACAGTCATATTTCTTGGAATGATTGGCTTATTTATCATACTTGATGTGGCACTTGACAAAAGCAAATTTATCAATGACAAATTCTACTTTAATGACAATAATCGATTTAGATATTTGCTGGCAACAATACTTATCCTACTTGGCTGTGCATTCTTCGGATTTATAGTGGAGTTATATATTCGTCAATCCATGGGCGTTAGTCCATTTACGATATTGACATCAATGCACCCCTATCCCAGCACATCCAGTCCAATGCATTCACACGCATATAAATCAGTTTTCGGTATCGTTTCATATTATATGGCGCCAAGTCATGTAAATACCGGCATATCAATACTTAAGTATGTGGCCCCATATGCATATGTTGTAATACCTGTATGGCTTGTATCATACATTACAGGATTACTTGCATTTCATAAGATGACCGGACTTAACAAGGTGGTTTGTATCATTGCATTGACTCTGGCACTTATCGGCCTGCTTGATGGAGGCTTATATTCTCAGCCGTTTTTAATAGGTATTGGATTTTTATGGCTGATGTATTATACAAATGATGAAAAGCTGAAGCTTAAGCACTTCATAAAGCCTGTCGTTATAATGGGATATATTCTCCTGGTTGCAATGATTTGCGAGGTTGGTGGTAGTGACACGACATATCATACACTGACCGTTATAAACCAAAGCGAACCGGTTGACATGAGTGAGTATAACATTGTTGAATGTATTCAGGACGGTGAAAAAACAACCTATGTGATGAACACGACGATACCGGATAAAGAGTTGATTACATCGGTATTTGATAAGTTTAAGGATAAAAGTGATGCAACATTCATGTCCTGGAACTTCTACTCATACTTTGACAATCCAAATGTGGAGATATTGAATAATCATTCAGTATAACACCACCCGGCACCTTATTTTTTCAAATCTTAAAAGGCATTAATAACAGATTATTAAATAATAAATAGCATATTTAACATATATCTTTATTGACAATGATTTAATGTGATTTTTTATGAAACTTAGTATTATTATACCTACATATAATGAAGAGGAATACTTGCCGAATCTACTTGAAAGCATCAAAAGGCAGGATTTTGATGATTTGGAGGTAATCGTGGCAGATAGCCATTCCACGGACAAAACGGTTGAAATAGCAAACAGTTACGGTTGTAAAATTGTAAATGGCGGTCTTCCGGCTGTAGGTAGAAATAATGGTGCACGTATTGCCACTGGGGAGTTTCTGTTATTTTTAGACTCCGATTCTGTGTTGACAAATGACTATCTTAAACAGGCTGTTGAGGAGTTTGAGCTGCATAACCTCGGCATTGCAATTACACAGATTGTACCGTTAGAGAAGGGTTTTATTAATGAATTATCACATGAATTTGCAAATTACATGACCAAGAAGATTTCTGCCATCAAGCCACATGGTGCCGGCTGTTACGGCATATTGACTTATAAATCACTGCATGAAGAGGTGGGCGGCTTTGATGAGGCCATTGATTTTGGAGAGGATACCGATTATATTGAAAGAGTGGCTAAAATTAGCAGGTTTAAGGTACTTGAGACTCCACGGCTTCTCATATCAACCCGTAGGCTTAAGGAGGAAGGCCTTAAAACAATTGCCTGGAAGTACGCCAAAAGTACTGCATACCAGTTGATGGGACGTAAGGTTACCCTTAAGCAGCTTGACTATAGCTTTGAGCATGAAAAGCATAACACGCGTATATTCTATTCCCTTTGTGGTGAGGGATTGGGTCATGCAATCCGTAGTGCCGTTGTGATTGAATTCTTAATAAATGAGGGATACGACCTGATGGTATTTGCCAGTGACCGTGCTTATGATTATCTTAACGCCAAATTTGAGAATGTGTATTATATTGGCGGATTCAATACCGTTTATGAAAACAACAGTGTAAAAAACAAGAAGACCTTTGCATATAACATGAAGGACGTGCCAAGTGATCTTAAAAACAATATGAGCATGATGTATAAGTTGGCCAGGAAGTTTAAGCCGGACATTATCGTATCTGACTTTGAATTTTATGCAAACCTGCTTTCGCATATGCTGAGAATACCTCTTATCAGTATTGACAATATGCACGTATTGACCGAGGCCAGGTATTCATCCCCCCATAAGTACCTGAAGGATAGGATTTTCAGTGAAGCGGTTGTTCATGCATTCATACAGAAGGCCGACAGAACATTAATCTATTCATACTTCTATCCCGAACTTAAAAACGAGGGCACCAAGTATGTTGATCCGATTATTAGGGACGAAATTATTAACCTTAAATCAACGGTTGGAAGTCATATCCTCGTATATCAGACGAGTGACTCCAATAGGAAGTTAATTGAACTTCTTAAGGATAATCCGGACAAGAAATTTATCATATATGGTTTTCACAAGGACTTAAGGGATGATAATCTTCTCTTTAGAACATTCAGCGAAACACAGCTGTATGATGACTTTAGAAGTGCCGAATGTGTCATTACCAATGGCGGTTTTTCATTTATCACCGAGGCCTTGCAGTTGGAAAAGCCTGTTTTGAGCATTCCAGTCAATAAGCAGTTCGAACAGATACTTAATGCAATCTATATCGATAGGCTGGGCTATGGTGAGCATCATGATACCATCAACCAGGAGATACTTGACAATTTCCTTGATAATACCGACAAGTACAGAAAAAACATTCAGAATAACTTCCATAAGCTAAAAAATAATGATGAAACATTAAATGAACTCAAGAATGCCATTGATGAAGTTGTAGGAAAGAACAATTAGATAACCCCCATTAATTTACTATTTTTTTAACTAATCCCATGGTAATTATTTCAATAATAATTCAGGAAATCCATGGCAAATCATTTTAATAACATTAATCATAGATAATATTAAGAATTTAAATAATTGGAGCAATTTAAATGTATAAAAAGATATTGATGATAACGGCAGTTGTTGTAATCATACCAATGTTAATATCAAGTGTAAGTGCTGTTGGTATGGCTTCGGCAGGTTATGATGATTTGATAGGTTACTATGGCCTTGACACCCCGGCGGGAAGTTCCGGTTATACCTACTCCATTGCAACGGATGATGGAGTCTTCTATATGAGTGACGAGCAGGCAGATACTCTCGGTAAGCGTGACTACACCCTGCATAAGCTGGTAGAGTATGACTTAAACAAGTATAGTGATTCATTTGGGCCTGATGCTGTAATCTGGGGAAGTGGCGGTTTTAACTTTGTATATGATCTTCATCATGACAGGGATACCGAGTGCTTCCAGATAGAAAATAACCAGGAGTTTTCATTTGACTATAAAAGTGGCCAGCATGTTGGATACAACAAGGACGCCAAGGTTGTAACCAGGCTTTACAATAAGGATGGAAGTGTAATGACATAAACACACTCCTTTTATCATTTTTTTATAAAAAAGTACATAAATCTCTTTTTAAATATATACATTTATGTTTAGACCTATGAGAAGAATTAATCAACAGTTAGATATGAATGAATGTATGAGTATAATTGAAAAGTCCCCCAGGGGTACATTGGCTGTTCTGGGTGATGATGACTACCCATATACCGTTGTCTTAAATTATGTTTATTATGACGATAAGATCTATTTTCATGGAGCCCAGGAAGGTCATAAGCTAGACAGCATAAGAAATCATGATAAGGTATCCTTTTGCATACTTGATGATGGAGTTAAACTGGAGGATAACTGGTGGCTTACATTTAGGAATGTCATCTGTTTTGGAAGGATAAATGAAATTGATGATAAAGAAAAGATAATTTCCATTTTAAGGTTGTTTGGTGATAAGTATTTTCCAAGCAATGATATTACAAACGATGAAATTGCCAAATTCAAGGACCGTACATTGATTTTGGAGTTGGAAATCGAACATGTGACTGGAAAGCGGGTTAATGAAAAATAACATCCAAAAAAAGTGGGAAAAGATTAATGATTGATGTATGTCATCAAGAAAAATAAGAAAAAAGGGATTATTTCAATTGTTCAAGCAATGCCTTTTCAAACGATTCATAAGATGGGGTCCTATCCGTGAATATTTCAAAAGCGGTTATTCCCTGATAAATCAGCATGTTTGTACCACTGATTGTGGTGGCTCCATTATCCTTTGCCATTTTAAGTAGTTTTGTCTCCAGCGGATTGTAGATTATATCCATTACCACATGATTTCCATTTATTTTTTCGGTTTTTATGGGAGTATCTGCATCTACATTAGGATACATTCCTATTGGTGTGGTGTTTATGATTATATCCACATCTTCAAGTATAATGTCTGCTTTTTCAATGTCCACATAGCTTATCTGGTCAAATCCCGTTTGTTTTTTTAGGTTGTCTATCAATTGAATTGCATTGTCCCTGCTTCTGTTTGCTATTGTTAAACTGTTTATTCCATGATTGAGCAATGTGAATGTTATCGCCTTTGACGCTCCTCCAGCACCCAGTACGAGTACCTTTTTATCTTTAAGATCCGTGTATTTTTCAATGGACTTAACTGCCCCGGTTCCATCGGTATTGTATCCCCTGGCTATCCCATCCTTAAATCTTATTGTATTTACCGCATTGATTCGTCTTGCCGTGTCGTCAACTTCATCCAGGTATTCTATTATATCCGTCTTGTAGGGTATTGTCACATTCAATCCAACCAATCCCATGGTCTTGGCCGATTCTATAAGATGGGATAAATTCCCTTTTTCTATCTTGAATGCCACGTATACATAGTCCATACCCAGTTGTTTATATGCCGCGTTGTGCATCGGTGGAGATAGACTGTGTTCTATGGGATTGCCTATTACGGCCACCACTTTTGTCTTTCCTGTTATCATATGTTCATCTTCCTTATCAATTATCGATTATCACAAAAATAATTAAAGTCATCATATTGTTGTTTTACATATTTTTAGTTAAAATTATTATACTATTAGTTATATATATTTAAATATTAGTAAATAATGAAAATGTCTGTATGAATTGTTGATGGATACAGTGATATCCTTTGACAGTTTATGTGAATGTTTAATTATTTTTTCAAGAGTTTAAAATGTGTCTTGTTTTAAAGTATATTTAAACCACCTATTTTTTTATATTATTAGGATAAGATGTGTTTTATTTAGTTTTACCCTGGTTTATTTATCTTGACTGTATGGATTATGATTAATGTAAGTATTCCAGTATAGAATTAAATTTTATAAGTAATTTTAGGACGTGTATTAAATATGGATTTTACAAAACCAAGAGGAACAAGGGATTTTCTAATAGAGGATATGAAGGAACGTAAATACGTTGAAAATACCATTAGAAAGACAGTTGAAAGTTATGGATTCAATGAGATAAAAACGCCGATATTTGAGGATTTGGAACTGTTTACCACAAAAAGTGGAGATGCAATAAAGGAGGAGATTTATCACTTCCAGGATAAGGGCGGCCGTGACTTGGCATTAAGGCCGGAACTTACAGCCAGCGTGTCACGTTTATATGACAACAACCTCCAGAAGAGTGCAAAACCGTTGAAGATGTACTACTTCGGCAGCTGTTTCAGATATGAACGACCACAGGCAGGACGTTTCAGACAGTTCTGGCAGTTTGGCGTGGAGGTTATAGGTGGAACACCCGTCTATAACGAGGCCGAGATAATAGCAATGGCAAACGAGACCCTTAAAAGATTGAAGATTCAAAACTATGAGGTTGCAATAGGCCATTTGGGAATAATAAAGGGTGTTCTAAACCACCTGGATATCCCATCAGATAAACAGACACAAATCATTGCCAGTATCGATAAGCAAGATTATGATTTGCTTGATGAAATCCTTACAACATGCAATGTCAACGATGAATATAAAAACATCATCACAAGCATCATCAATGTCAACGGCTCACATGATGATTTAAACAGCATCCGGGATTTACTGCTGGACATACCAGAAAGTATGGAAGCATTAGAGCAGTTGAATGAAATATTGACCGTTGTTGAGGCATTCGGATTTGATGATTATACCGTGAAGTTATCCATTGCACGTGGTCTTGACTATTACACGGGCGTCGTATTTGAGATATATGTACCCGAGCTTGGTGCCCAAAAACAGATTACCGGTGGTGGAACATACAAGCTAACAAGCCTATTTGACAGTGAAGACGTAGAATCCACGGGATTTGCATTTGGTTTTGACCGTATCATGGAAGCGTTCCACAAGCAGAAACTTGAAGTGGAAGAGGACAACTACAACAAGGTACTTGTCGTTCCTATCAAGAAGGAATTCAAAATGGAAGCCATCAAGGTTGCACAATTACTTAGAAATGCAGATATCATAACGGACATTGACCTTAAGGGCAAGAAGCTTAAGAAAAATCTGTCCTTTGCAAACAGCAACAACATCAACAATGTAGTGTTGATTGGAGCACAGGAAGTTGAGGATGGTACCGTTACGTTAAAGCATATGGATAGCAAAGAGCAGGTAACAATTCCACGTGATGAACTTGTGGACAATATACTAAACGAGTAGGGAAGTGTATTGTATGATTGAACCTAACTTTAGGCATGAAATCAATGGTAAAAAGTTAGCAACCGCCATTGTCCAGGATTATAATACAAATGAAGTGCTGATGCTTGCATTTATCGATAAAGATGCTTATATCAAAACAGTAAAAACCAAGAAGGCACACTTCTATAGTACCAGCAGAAATAAAATATGGCTTAAGGGTGAAGAGTCAGGCCATACACAGGAAGTACAAAAGATACTCTTTGACTGTGACAGGGATGCCGTGATATTCAAGGTCAAACAGAATGGTGGAGCATGTCATACTGGTCATTATTCCTGCTTCTATAGCGTGCTGTCAAGTGACAATAACAGTCTTATAGAATTTGGCGATAAGGTATTTGACCCGGATGAAATCTATAGCAAGTAGGTGTAATCCATGAAAATTGTACCTGATACCAGCATTATTATAGATCAAATGCTTACCAAACTGATAGAGGATTGTTTTGAAAATGCGGAAGTGCTGATACCGGAGGCCGTGCAGTCAGAGATTGAAAACCATGCAAACAGAAGAAAGGATATTGGATATAGTGGTATTGATGAGCTAAAGAGGCTGCGTACCCTTGCTGATGAGGGAGTTATTGACCTTAAGTATGTCGGCAGACGTCCACAGTTGGATGAGGTTTCACTTGCACGCGGTGGTGAAATAGATGCGATGATCAGGGATATTGCAAGAAAACACAACGCCACCCTGGTTACCAGTGACAGACTTCAAAGTCAGATAGCAGAGGCACAGGGCATTGACACATACTTCTACCAGAAGCAGGCCCCGCAAATTGTTAAAACCGAACTTGAGAAGTACTTTGCAGATGACATATCAAGCATACATCTTAGGGAAAATACCGTGCCAATGGCCAAGCGTGGAAAGCCCGGTCAAATCGAGTTGATTGAACTTGACTATGTTCCGCTTAGATATAATGACCTTGACAGGATAACGAATGAACTGTTGGCTCAGACCCAGCTTAGACAGGACGCATTTATTGAAATAGAAAAAAATGGAGTGAAAGTCATTCAATTCGGCAATTTAAGAGTAACTGTTGCCAAACGTCCATTTGCGGATGGATTTGAGATAACTGCCATTAAACCTGTTAACAGGCTTGACTTGATAGACTACGACGTTTCCGAGAAGTTGCTTAAAAGATTATCCGATGAGGCTAAGGGAATACTTGTAGCAGGTTCTCCAGGTGCGGGTAAGTCAACCTTTGCCCAGGCTTTGGCGGAATATTATCATTATGATTTGGAAAAGATTGTTAAGACCATGGAAAATCCTAGGGACTTGAATCTTGATGATAACATTACACAGTATGCTCCACTGGAGGGAAGCATGGAGGATACGGCTGACATACTTCTTCTTGTGAGGCCGGACTTCACTTTGTTTGATGAGGTTAGAAAGACCCGTGACTTTGAAATATACTCAGATATGAGACTTGCGGGTGTGGGAATGATTGGAATTGTCCATGCTACACGTGCAATTGATGCAATTCAAAGATTTCTGGGACGATTGGAGTTGGGTGTCATCCCATCTGTCATCGATACTACAATCTATATAGAGGATGGTGAGATTAGATCAGTCTACTCCATTGAACTGACAGTCAAGGTGCCTACCGGTATGATTGAGGCTGACTTGGCAAGGCCTGTTATAGAAATAAAGGATTTGGAAACTGAGGAATTGCTGTATGAAATATATACATATGGTGAACAGACAATCGTGATGAACGTCAACAAGCCGAAGGATTCAAATAAGGAGGACAAGTCATCAGTTGACAAGATTGTAACCCGTGTCATTAGAAATGAAATTTACAGGATAGTGCCTAACGTGGCTGTTGAGATATCACTGTTGTCAAATAACCGTGCACTTGTAGAGATTGACCCTGAATATGCAGGTACCATTATAGGCAAGAACGGCAAGACAATAGAGAAAATAGAGGAAAGAGCCGGTATAAGCATTGAAGTGCAGGACTTGGAAGTCAAGGAAATTGAGGACAAGAAGATTATCCCTGTAAGCATTTCCGGCAACTATATCTCACTTAACTTTAGAAAAGAGGATATTGGTGCAAGTTATGATATCATAGTTGAAGGAGAGTATCTTTTTACCGCTACTGTTGGTAAAAAGGCCAATATCAGACTTAAAAGAAATATTGAGATGGGCGAGATTATCATCAAAGCCATGAAAAAGGATGAACCGGTATATGCCAGACTAAGAAATGAGGACTTTTATTAAGCATTGAATTATTCGGGAGATTATTATTATGAAATTCAGTATTTCAACTCATGGATTGTATCCTGCAAAGATTGAAAATGTTTTGGAGTTTATTGACAGGGTTCACTTCAGGTATTTGGAGATTGTTAAGGAATATCCATATTATGATGTGACAAGCGATGACCTATCAAGTTATGATATTAACTGCAGCATTCACTCACCAATCAGTGACATTAACATAGCAAGCCATATGGACAAAATCAGGGAGGCTTCAATCAGGGAGATTGAAGATTCCTTCAGGATGGCCAATGATATCAATGCCGAATGTGTCGTGGTTCATCCGGGTACAATTTCTTCGATGGCATATAAGTTTACCGATAAGATTTTGGAGTACAACACGGACAGCCTAGTTAAGTGTCAACGACTTGCCGAGGAGTATGGCGTCAGGATGTGTCTTGAAAACATGCCCTTGGTTGATGGACTGCTGTACTCGAATATTGATGCCCTCTTTGAGTTTGTTGAACAGACACTTCACTGTGACATTTGTATGGACGTGGGACATGCATATACCAATGCATTCGGCGTTGATGAGATGTTCAAATCAAGTGATATCCGTCACGTGCATCTTAGCGACAATGACGGCTCATATGATATGCATGACGCGTTAGGCTCCGGGGATATTGACTTTGTAGGGGTATTTGACACTCTTGAAAGGATTAAATATGACGGCATATGTGTCATTGAGGTTAAAAGTCTTGCCAATGTATATAAGAGCATTGACTATTTGAAGAGTATTGAAAGGATTTAGGTGTTTATTATGATGAATTCTATTTTAAAGGATGACCGTGTAATAGTTATTGATGAACATGCCCATAACCTATATAATAAGCGTTATTATGGTAACCTTACCAATATCGGACTGGAGTTATCACTCATTGAAGCATTGTATCTTTTAAACAAGGACAAGATACTTATCTTTGATGGTGAAAACATCGTTGATGAAAAACGTTTGACTGGCATCATAAAGGACAGGCATATCTATTCCCATTATCTTGTCTATAGTGACCTTCGTACACGCGGCTATATCATCAAGACCGGATTTAAGTATGGAAGTGACTTCAGGATATATGAGCGTGGACATAGCCCCGGTGACGGTCATTCCAGTTTTCTTGTGAAGATTTTGTCAGAGGAACAGAACATTAATGTCACTGACTTTTCAAGCTATGTTCGTGTAGCTCATGGTGTCCGTAAGACTTTGCTGTTGGCTGTTGTTGATGACGAGTATGACATTACCTATTATAATGTTGAATGGACAAGGCCGTAACAGGTTTGTAGAGTGTTAAAAAGAATGGGATTTTACTTGGAAAGAATAATCTCAAAAAGCGAAAATGTAAAAAGGATTATTTGAAAGAAATAATTATTAAAGAAAAATCTAAAAAAATATATTATGACATATTAATATTATCTTTGAAATTAGTTTAAGGAGTGTTTTAATTTGAATATGATTGATCCATGGGGTTCTTCCATCATTGACTATGAGAAGCTCACACAACAGTTTGGTATAAAGGCATTTAAGGATGTTGTAGGTGACATTCCGGATGCCAGTAAATTGATGACCAGAGGAATCATCTTTGGTCATAGGGATTATGAAAAGATAACCGATGCATTGAATAACAACAAGAAATTTGCTACCATGACCGGTATGATGCCCAGCGGCCGTATGCATATCGGACATAAGATGGTTGTGGATCAGCTTAAGTGGTATCAGTCCATGGGCTCTGACATCTACCTGTCAATTGCGGATATGGAGGCATATGCTGCACGTAACATAAACAAGGAGGAGTCAAGACGCCTTGCATTGGAGGAGTACATCGTCAATTATATTGCATTGGGCCTTGATGTTACAAGGGATAACTTCCATTTGTATCTGCAATCGGAAAATGATGACGTTAAAAACCTGGCGTATCTGATTGGTAAGAAGATTACATTTAGCCAGATGCGTAGTATCTACGGTTTTGACAACAGTACCAACATATCTCATATCTACACGCCGCTTTTGCAGGTAGCCGACATTTTGCATCCACAACTGGAGGAACATGGCGGTCCTAAACCCGTCATTGTACCTGTCGGTCCCGACCAGGACCCACATATAAGACTTACAAGGGACATTGCGGCAAAGTTTAATGAAGAGTACTCCTTTGTTGAGCCGTCAGCTACGTTCCACCGCTTCATGACCGGCCTTACGGGAGAGAAGATGAGCAGCAGCAAACCTAAAACCGCAATATACTTAACCGATACTGTTAAGGATGCTGTTAAAAAGACCAAAAGTGCCAAGACGGGCGGACGTGACAGTCTTAAAGAGCAGAAGGAACTTGGAGGACAGCCGGATAAGTGTTCAATATATGAGTTGCTTGTATACCATCTGGTGGATGATGACAGTAAACTGGAAGAAATCAAGGACAAATGTCTCAATGGTGAAATTCTCTGTGGCGAGTGTAAGGCATGTGCCTGTGAGCTGTTAGAGAAAATGTTTGAAGACTTGAACTCAAAAAGAAGCGAAGCCGAAGAGATTGCCGAAAACCTACTGTAAGCAGAATTAAAGCAATGGCTTCAGGTAAAGTTTATTAATTATTATCTACTAAAAGGTTATTATTAACGAAGTGATGAATGTGAATGTGAATATTAAAAAGATAAGTGTTGACTATTTTAACAGAATGAAGTATTACTGTTTATTATCAATGGTGATTTTTGTTGCATTTCTTCTGTTATCATACTTTTATCCATCATTCTTTAGTAGCATAATGAGTCAGGCTCTGCAGAACATGCGTGATGGTGTAACTAATGGACAGATACTTCTTGAGACAACGTCATTATTTATAAATAACTTTACGGTTGCTCTAAACATTTATACCAGCGGCATCTACCTGAGCATTCCGTCACTTTATCTGCTGGCATATAATGCGGCCATGGTCGGTTATACAGGTGCCAGTTTGCCATTGAATTACTTCTTGGCCTACACCCTGCCACATGGTATCTTTGAGTTGACTGCCATCATATTATCTGGTGCTGCCAGTTTCAGGTTGACTCATGGAATCCTAAAGTTATTTGCGGGAATCAACTTCAAGGTGGAAAATAAGGGGGAATATTTCTTCAGGAATGCCGAGAATTGTCTGATGATGATTGTTGACAGTGCCGTGCTTATGGTTATAATCGCGGTATTGCTTCTTGTTGCGGCATTTATTGAAGCCAATATCACGTTGGGCATTGGCCAATTTGTTACGGGTATCTGATAGTTTTAGAGTTGACTTCTGATGTTTTACTTCGAAATAATCCCCTTCCGCTTTATCTTTTTTAAAATGAATTATTTTATATGAATATGACTTTCCTTTTTAGATGAGATATTTTCATTTATAAATGATAAGTAAATTATAACTTGTAAGTTATAACTTATAACATATAATAATTATTAATTAGTTGATTATAGTTAAGAGTAAAATTAATTAAAATAGCCATATTTTTAAATATTAAATTAGAAATAAAATTAATTATAAATAATAATAAATTATATACTTTGAAAATTACTAAAAAAGGTGTTTATAATGGTTGAAGAATTAGAGGAAATATGGACAAATTATGATAGACAAACCGTATTTAATTATGTTGAAACAAGATTACACCATTACTTATTTACTAAAATATTTAAAGATGAAGCAGAAATAATGGGTAAAATCATCGAAATATCACAACAGGAACTTACAGGATTTAAATTAGCATACTTCTTAAACATTCCTGAAACAAAGTACATCATAGAAAACTTCGATGAACTTGAAGAATACCTTGCAGATAAGGATACCACCGAAAAACCATACTCCAGCATACTTCAGGTAATCAAATACATGTTTGAAAACGTTAAAAACAGTGATGCAAACAAGGTTGAAAACACGAACTTTGACGGGGATAAACTGGCATGCATCAACTCAACGATTCTGGACAACAAGAAGAAAATCAGCCAAATACTTAAAAGCGACCTGATGGCAGATTGCCAAGTGCCTGATATCGTAGACTTATACCTTCTTGAAGAGGCATGTAAGGCCAGTGATGAAATATACAACCTTGCAAAATCATATGAGGTTTATGATGAGCTATTTGTTTTCCCATCCAAAATGGAGCTGTACAATACCATCACGACAAACATCCTAACGGCACTAAGCAATGACAAACTATTTGAATTGTACGTACTTTTAAATACCTTGGAGGTACTTGAAACCACAAAAGGTACAATTACATTCCAGAAAGCAGGGGTATCCGAACTGGCCGAATACTACTACCAGGTAGAGGAAAATTCCATGGAACACACCACTGTTATGCAGATATTCTTCCATGACTTGCCTGAAGAGTTAAGTGCCAAGTTCAAACCGCTGCTCAAATATCCATACATCTGTCTACGTATGACAAACTCGGTAAAGGCACAGAACTTGACACGTGTAAGTTATTTGTTACTTGAAATTGAAAGAATTACGGATAACCAAATCAAGTATAAGTGTAAGGCTACTGAGGATATTCGTAACATTCTCGTTGTATGGGATCACCGTCTGTTCAATGATGAAAAGTCACACATCAAGGTACTTGACTACAAGACACTACAGATGGGACTTAACAAATCATTCGGTAACATCTTCAAATTCCCTAACATCGAAAACGTGGATGCAATCCTTGAATACCTGCCATACTTTGAAGATACGACAAACGAGTTTGTAAGAATCGAAAACGGTCAACGCTATTATGACGATGAGGCGGACTTCTTCAAGGATGACATCTATCAGGAAAACATCTACAGGACATATGACAACCTCAAGGATTGGGAGGAAAAAGGTTGGAATTACATCAACAACCATGAGCTAATCAAAAGGCTTGATCTTATCACAATCCAGAAGATTATCTATCTAATCATGCAGAAGGAAAATACCAGGCCAGGATTTTTAGGTAAGCTTATGGAAGACGGTACCGTTTTAACCATCCTCAGAAGGTTAAAGGAAATCAGGGACATCAACAAAAGTGAAATTACAGAACTCTATTCACCATATAAGAAACTCAAATGTTGTCCTATACACGATCCGGACTTCTATGCTGAGAAGGAAAAAGAGATGGATGGTCTTGTATCACGTCAGTCAGAGGAATTCTCTGAAGATGAGCTGAACGTTAAATAACCACCATAATTTCTTTCTTTTTTTATTTTAAAAATATTCATTGCTTATTATAACTATTTTTTATCGTTGGATTTCAAATATGTTCAATAATTGTTTATAAATGTAAATTCCCATTTGAGTTTTTCATAACATGTTAAAAAAACGTATTACTTTTATCTTTGACCATTTATATAATAGTATTACAATAATACGAGTATATAAAGCTTATTTTAAAAAAGTATTACCTATTGACCTTATTTTCTTCAAAAATCCATGAAAAATAGCTCATTTATCAAATACTTTATATATAATAAAAATAAAATATATTATATGACAATGAGTAATACGAATTAATAATTTTATATTACTATTATCAAATCTTTAAAGAAAAAAATTTTCAAGGAGTAAATAAAATGCACATAGGTGATGGTTATCTCTCACTTCCAATTGACATAATCACATATATCATTGCAATCGTTGCATTGTATTTCGCATTCAAATGGAGCAGAGAAAACCTAGATGAAAAATACATACCATTACTTGCAGTGCTTGCCGCAGGAATATTTGCAATCCAATCATTTAACCTACCGGTACCATTTGGTTCAAGTGGTCATCTACTGGGTGCCGCATTGGTTGCAATCATATTCTGTAGCCCATATGCTGCAATAATAGTATTAAGTGTAGTGCTTATATTACAAGCATTGTTCTTCGGTGACGGAGGAATAACTACACTAGGAGCAAACATATTAAACATGGCAATAGTAGGTGGATTTGTAGGATTCTACGGATTTGACTTCTTAAAAGACAAAATCGGAAAATACCCAAGCATATTCATAGCCGCTTGGGCCGGTTGTTTTATAGCTGCCCTTGTAGCTGCTGTCGAAATGGCTTTAAGCGGAACATTCCCACTTGACTTAGGATTGTTCTACATGGGTGGATACCATGCAATGATAGGATTTATCGAAGCAATCATTACAGTAGTCATAATCAAAGGATTAGAATCTGTAAGACCAGACTTATTAGCTTGGAATAGGTGATAATATGGAAGCAAAACATGTATACATAGGAATATTCGCAATAGCATTAATTGTATGTGTCTTATCACCATTTTTAGCTTCAGGTGATCCTGATGGTTTAGAAGCATCAGCAGAACATATTGGTGAAACTCACGATGCCGCTATAGCAGCATTAGAAGCTGAACCTGTAGTAGCTCCAGTCATGCCTGATTATACATTTGAAGGCATGGAAGATAATCCTCTAGTAGGTGTGGCCTGTCTGATATTTGGAGCCATCCTGACTGTAGCCTTAGCTTACGGAGTATTCTACGTAATAACAAAAAAATAGTATAAATGATATTTATACTCCCTAAACCCCTTTCCTTTTAATAACTGATATTACAAAAACAGTTAATAAGATTATACAATTTAATTGAAAGATTATCCATCATATTGACAGAATATAATATATAACTAAAAAGACATAATTAACTACTGACAACAACAGGGAGTAATGACATGGTAAGTGCAAGTGCATTAATGGAACAGGAACTTTTATCCAGTAAAGACAGCATTCTACACAACATCGACAGTAGGATTAAACTTATAGTCCTAATATTGACTATACTAGCTGCGGTTACAACAACAAACTACACGATTCTTGTCATACTTGAGCTATACCTTATAGCATTGGTTATCATTGCCAAGATACCCCTCAAGCAGGCATTTATCAAGGTACTTGTAATACTGCCCTTCGGATTATTCATTGCATTATTTCAGCCGTTTATCCAGCCAGGAGATGTATTGTACACGTTACCGTTTGGAATCAATATAACACTGCAGGGTCTTCAATTTGCACAGCTTCTGTTGTCACGATTGGTGATAAGCATAACGGCCATCGTGTTATTCTCATTTATTACCCCAATGAACAGTATTGCAGAGGCATTCAGAAGGTTGCATATGCCAAATGAATTTGCAATGATTTTTTCATTGTTCGTCAGGTTCATATTCCTGTTTTATGATGAATTCGAAAGTATTCGGCAGGCACAAAACAGCAGATGCTTCAGCCTATCAAACAATACGCCATACCTGTGGAAGGTCAAACAGGTCGGATACGTATTTCTGATGATGTTTATTCGTTCATATGAACGTGGAGAAAGCGTGTACAACAGTATGGCAAGCAGAGGATATAGTGCCAGCAGTACAATATATTATAAGGATGAACGATTATCCCTAAACAGCATATTATACCTGCTTATTCCGGTAGTACTCATCATAGCATTAAATGTCTTGAATTATCTGCATATAATTTAAGGCCTTCTATTTTTTCCATAATTATTTTTTTAGATTAGAAAGAAAACAAATAATAACTTTTTTAAATATCAAATTACATATAGTATAATCAATAATAAATGGTAATTATTTTATCAAAAATAGAATAAGATTACATTAAACCATAATTTCAAAGACCAATCAGGTGAAAATAAAATGGAATCCATAATTAAATTAGACGACGTTAGAGTAAATACATGGGAAATGGGTAAAGTTAGAGCAGAAGTTAAAAATGCAGATGGAGTACCCTTAAACGGTAGGGCAATTGTTAAAATCAATCATATTTCACGTATCCAGGGATATGTTGTAAACGGCATATTTGAAGAGGAACACGATTTTTCAGATTTATATGATGACGAATATGACTTATACATGATTTACGGTGGAACAGAACACTCTGATCCTGCTGATGCTACTGCAAAGTTATATTTAAATCATGACAAACCAGTTGAAGTATCATTATTTGACCTGCAGAATGCCTGTTACAGATTAACCAAATGGATTGATGTAAACAAAAAACTACCTGGTAAAATAGCTATTAAAAAGGATCAGATAAGCATTGGAAACCTATTATATGCACTTGCATCAAGCATTACAAAGTTAAATGATGATGACCGCTCCAATATTATGATTACCAAATTCAACCCACCTAAAGTATCCAGTGAAAACATCACAGAAGAGATTCAGTTAACTCAGGACGAATATGTTTCAATAGCTGATGAGATTGTTTCAACAATGAACGATACCAAGGATAGCCCAGCCTATGTTGAAGTCAACGGTGAAAAGCTCGGATTTATGAACTTGATTTACACGTTCTGTAAAATCGTGTCTAACAGTTCCGAAAATGGATTGATATCCAGCGTATACATTAGACCTTGGAAGGATATTGTAGCAAAATGATTATTTTAATTCATTAACCCTTTTTTAATCTTTTTTTCATCTAATTTTTAATGTAGTTTCAATTATAGTGCATTCATCTCAACTTTTTGAATATGAATATCGGCTTGCATATTTTAAAATTAGATGGACAAACTGCAGATTTCACATGTAATATTTTTCCGTGATTAATAGTGGCACTTTTATTAAAGACAACATTGATAATTCACCATAGAAGCCCATCAAAATACCATATCGTAATAGCCAATTGAAACATAATCAAATAGCTAAGAAAATTTAGATAATTGGATGATATACATATGCATATTAATGTATACATATCAATATTTTTAAGAAAAAATAGGAAAATAAGAAAATACCAACAGGAATATTAGTTAATAATATTAAGAATAAAATACAAAAAGATAACATAAAGTGGATATTTAAAAATTATATTTAAACTGATTTTAATTTAAAATTAATAAAACTTATTTAGTGTGATAAAATGTCAGCAGCAGAAGATAGAATTAAAGAGATTGAGGCAGAAATTAAGAAAACTCAAAAGAATAAGGCAACATCACACCATATAGGTAAGCTTAAGGCCCAAATAGCACAGCTTAAAGAAAAGATTGAAAAACGTAACAGTCAAGGATCCAAGGGAGAAGGTTTCCACGTGAAAAAAAGTGGAGATTCAACTGCGGTACTTTTAGGATTCCCATCAGTGGGTAAATCGACAATCCTAAACTACCTTACAAATGCAAATTCAAAGGTAGGAGCATATGAATTTACAACACTGGACATTGTACCCGGAATAATGAGTTATGAGGACGCTAAGATACAGATACTGGATATTCCAGGAATCATCAAAGGTGCAAGTAAGGGTAAGGGTAAGGGCCGTGAAATATTGTCTGCTACCAGAAACGCGGATTTAATCATCATGGTACTTGACGTGTTCCAGCCGGAACATATGGATGTAATCCTTGAGGAAGTGAGAAATATCGGTGTAAGGCCTAACGAGAAAAAGCCACTGGTAAAGGTATCCAAGAAGAAAATGGGAGGATTAAATATCGTCTCAACTGTACCACTAACTTATATAGATGAAAAGACCATCCATTCAATTTTAAGTGAATACGGTATTCACAGTGCTGATGTGGTTATAAGGGAAGACGTTACAATAGACAGGTTCATCGATGCATTGGAGCCAAACAGGGCATACATACCAATGACAATAGTAGTTAACAAGATAGACCTTGCAAGTGAGGAACACCTTGAAAAGCTACGAAAGAAACTTCCAAATGCACTCTTTGTATCGGCAGACGATGGGATTATGATGGAAGAGATGAAGGAAAGGATATTCGTTGATCTTGACCTGATGAGACTGTACCTTAAGCCGCAGGGTAAGAAGGCTGATATGGATGAACCATTGATTATACGACGGGGTTCAACTATTGAGGATGTTGCTCGTAAATTACACAGGGATTTTGTCAAGAACTTCAAATACGCTAAGGTATGGGGTAAATCGGTTAAATTCCCTGGTCAAAAAGTGGGATTGGACCATGTACTTGAAGATCATGACATCGTAAGAATCATCATTAAAAAATAATATTTCAAATTAAAGAAATGTTAAACACTTTTAATGTAATCTTTACAAAATATTGGGTAGCATATATATTATATAATGAGTATATAATTAATTGTACCCACAAGAATTTTTATTATTAAAAATTGTGATTTCATCATATAATTGTCTATATAAAAAAATTATATAGAATCACAGTTTATTTTTATCTTATTTTTAGAAACTTTAAACCAATTTATATATAAATTATTCTGTTATTATTACTTTTTCAATCCATTATGAGTTATCTTGTCCGAATTGATTATGGATGTTTTATCACACAGGCTAAGCACTTATTTTACCGATTTTAAACTAGGATCAGTATGCAATACTTTGCTAAGTGACATTTCACCAAACTAATGATACATGACAACACATAGTTTAGATAGTAAAAATTTAGAAAAATCCAATTGTTAAAAATAGGTCTTGTTATTACGAACTTTTAAAAACATTGGATTGAAAATAAGCAAAATGTTAAGTAAAACTTAATTAATTTTATATGATAGTTTATGTAAATAATTAATTGTACCCACAGAAACATATAATTACATTTGTGATAAATATAATTCTTCACTAAATTATACTAGTCACAAATTCTTTTTATTAAACTTTTTTTATAAAGCATGTTTTAATTCATTCAACACTAATTTTAACGAATATTTTATTATATTATAAGCTTATTCTATAAATACACAATTTAAATTTAATTTAATAAATGTTAAGTATAGTAAAAAAATAGTTCAAGTAGCTACGAAGCTTTAATTTTCATAGAATAGAAATAATCGAAATTTAAGAGTAAATAAGTTAAGGTTTATATGTTATTTCATTCATATTATATAGTATACCCACAGACATATATAATTTAAAAACTTGTGATTCAATAATTTTTCGTATGATTATTTCAATCACAGTTTTTCATTTTTTTCAAAATCCAAGATTACTAATTTTTAAGTTCAATTACCCGAATACTTGCAGTTGTATTTTCATTTGAGCATTTCAAATTCAATTTGAGGATTGTTTTTTATTAAATCATCGGTTATTCGTCGGGCATAATCCAATTTTAATCTTTTGATATCATCAGCCTTTTCTATCGTTTCTTTATTGTTTGGCCGTGAGTATTTAGTGGTATATTCACCGAAGTCCATACCCGCCAATATGATCTTCTTCATTTTAAGTGCGTATACTGCTATGTGTATTGCACGGTCCCCATCGGTAAATCCGCCATAGTTAACAACATGTCCTATTGGATTTGTTTGTGTTGTGGCAACTACCCTTTCAAGTTGAGGAACATATTTTCTGATTTTATCCATGTTGTCTCCATGTGCATGTACATATATGGTTGATTTGTTTCTGTTTGAGTAGATGATGTCATCCATTTTCCCGTCAAGGTCTGTGACAATAATGTCGGGGATTATCCCTTCTTCAACAAGTGCCGTTGTAGCCCCATCAGCTGCAATTATTATATAATTGTCTTCATCAAGTATGGTTTTAATTGATGATATATGTTTTTTTATTGATGGTCCTGCTCCAAAAATGATACATTTATCCACGCCATGTACATCAACCGTTGTTTTTTGATGAATTAATGAATCAAGCAGTTGTGCAGATATCTCATCGGCCTTCATATCATAGCCAAAATCATCCAATATCCGTTCATACCACTTATCCCAGTTATTGTATTTTACACTTATCATTTGACATCCGAATCCATAGTTTACTTATACTTAGATATATTGATTAATTACTTAAAAAAGATTATTGAAAAAGATTGAGAAAGATTAAAAAGAATGAAAAACATATATAGATATTAATATAGTAAGTTGTTAAATTTTAGATATTGTTGATATTAGTTAAACCAAATAACTAAATAACCTTATTATAGAATTATTTTATTAAAATATCATATTTGGAGGATAACCTATGGAAGATACATTATTAATGATTCCAGGACCAACTACCGTCCCTAAAAGAGTACTTGACGCTATGGCTCAACCTATTACAAACCACCGTGGACCTGTCTATGGTGAAATATTAGCCGAAACTACCGCTATGATGTCAGAAGTGTTCCAAACTGATAATCAGTCATACCTGTTAACAGGATCAGGAACTTCCGCAATGGAAGCAGCTATTGCAAACATTGTCCAGAAAGGAGATAAAGTCATCAATGTCGTCAGTGGTAAATTCGGTGAAAGACTCCAACAACTAACAGAAGTGTTTGGTGGAGAATCAATAGAGGTAACAGTACCATGGGGTCAGGCAGTAGATCCTGAAGAAGTTAGAAAAGCACTTGATGAAAACAATGACGCAAAAGCCGTTACAATGATTCACAATGAAAGTTCAACAGCTGTAGTAAACCCAATTGAAGAGGTAGGTAAAGTATTGAATGATTATGATGCACTATTTGTTGTTGATACAGTTTCATCACTTGCAGGTGACACAGTTAAAGTCGATGACTATGGAATAGACATCTGTCTTAGCGGTTCACAAAAATGTATTGCAGCACCACCTGGTATGGCAGCCATTACAGTAGGCGATGATGCATGGAAAGTCATTGATGAGGTTGACTCACCTACATACTACTTGAACATGAAAAAAATGAGAAAAATGGGAAACAAAAATCCACCTCAGACTCCATATACTCCTAACGTATCATTGACCTATGCTATGAATGAAGCATTAAGCATGGTCTTAGAAGAAGGACTTGATAACCGTATCAAACGTCACCACACAGGTGCTAAAGCAACTCGTGCAGCTGCTGAAGCATTAGGACTTAGCTTGTTTGCCCGTGAAGGTGATCGTTCCAACACATTAACAGCTATCAACATGCCTGAAGGAGTAAGCGATGGTGATCTTCGTGGAACTATGAGAAACAAATACCAAATTGAAATTGCAGGTGGTCAAGATCACCTAAGCGGTAATGTTTTCAGAATTGGTCACATGGGTATTACCGGTTTACATGAATTAGCAATGACATTTACATGCTTGGAAATGACCCTTAAAGAGTTTGGATTTGAATTTGATGCAGGTAGCAGTGTAGCAGCAATTCAAGATGCTTTCAGTAAAAATATGTAATATTTTATACTGATTACCCTTTTTTTATTACTTTTTTTATCGATTTTTGTATTTTTGTTTAATTGTTTTTTGCAATACATTTATATACTATGTAGTTTAAAGTAGTATTATCGGAAGTGTGATTCCGATTTCCGATACTATATAAAATAAATTTAAGAAAAAATAAAAGAAAGAAAACAAACATAATAATAATTAACAAAGGAGGATTAATAAGTGACCACTGAAGCACTACTAAACACAGGAGATACCGCATGGATACTCATATCAACAGCATTAGTAATGATTATGACACTACCCGGTCTAGCATTATTTTACGGAGGGATGAGTAAAAAGAAAAACGTGCTGAACACGATGTTCTTATCATTAATTGCATTTGCAATAGCCTGTGTAATATGGGTATGTTATGGATATCAATTCGCATTTGGAAGTACCATCGGTGGATTTATAGGAATGCCTGCAAATTTCCTATTACAGGGAATACCAATAGACATGATACATCCCGATACTACCATACCCGAATTATTATTTGTTGTATTCCAAGCAACATTTGCGGCAATAACAGTAGCCCTGATAACAGGAGCTATAGTAGGAAGGATGAAAGCAAAAACATGGATATTATTCACAGTAATATGGCTAACACTCGTATATATCCCAGTAGCACACTGGGTATGGGGTGGAGGATGGTTAGCTCAGATGGGTGCATTGGACTTTGCAGGAGGAGCCGTAGTACATCTTAACTCAGGTATAGCTGCTCTTGCGCTGATTATATTATTAGGTCCTCGGAAAGATACAAGATTACTACCTCACCACTTAGGATATGCTGTGATGGGTGCAGCATTACTATGGTTCGGATGGTTCGGATTCAACGGAGGTTCTGCCCTAGCAGCAAATGGACTGGCAGCAAATGCCATGATAACAACAAATACAGCTGCGGCTGTTGCTATGATTACATGGGTACTTATAGATATATTTAAAACAGGAAAACCATCAGTACTCGGTGCAATAACCGGTGCGGTTGCAGGACTAGTTGCAGTAACACCTGCAGCCGGATTTGTAGATGTTCCCGCTTCAATAGTTATCGGTTTTACAACCGTATTTATTTCATACTATTCAATATCATACCTGAAACCAAAACTGGGTTATGATGATGCATTGGATGCATTCGGAGTACATGGAATGAGCGGTACCTGGGGTGCAATACTAACGGGAGTATTCGCTTCACCAGCAATAAACGGTGTTGCAGGACTACTGTATGGAAATCCAACACAACTTGTAATACAGATAATAAGCATAGTGGCAGTAGCCATCTATTCATTCATATTGACTTATGTAATAGCAAAAGTACTTGACAAAACAGTAGGTCTAAGAGTGGATGAAAAAACAGAGATCGACGGATTAGACATGAACGAACATGAAGAGATAGGTTACAGAATATAGGATTAGTGATAATATGAAAGAGATAACTGCGATAATAAGAACGGAACGATTGGATGCTGTTAAAGACTCCCTTGAAGAGATTGATTGTAAGGGTATAACAGTCATGGAAGTTAAAGGTAGAGGAGAACAGCTGGGTGTTGAAGAGAAATATCGTGGAAACAGTTATAGGATTGACTTGCTTCCAAAAATCAAGTTGGTTAGCGTTGTAAAGGATGACCAGGTAGAAACTGCAGTGGAAACAATATGTCAAGCAGCACGCACGGGTCATGTAGGTGATGGTAAGATATTCATCAAAGACATTGAAGAGGTCATCAGAATAAGAACCGGAGAACGTGGCGAAGGTGCATTATAACATTTTTAATACCTGAACTCCCATAACCCCCATTTTTTTAATAAAATATTGAAATAAATAAAAAAATAGATACTCAATATCCACAGAATATTGTTTATAAAACTTTAAATCAAAGAAGGATAACTTTACTATAAAAAAAAGGATATTGGAGAAAAATCAATTATTTTTCATCAAATTGTGGAATTCCAGTTATTCTTAGTCCACCATAGTGGGATTTGTATTTGATATTTAATCCGATAAGCAGTGGTGTGATTTTTTCTACCATACGTGCTTTTTCTAGTTTTCCACAGTCAATGCATCTTACACCTGGTATTTGTTCGATTAGTTCTGCAACTGTCTTTTTAGCGTCATTGTCATCACCTGATATTAAACAGTCACAGTCAATAGGCTCAGGTATGTTTTCCAGGTGTGAATTACTTATGTTGTTAAATGCTGATACTACTTTTACACTAGTTTTTTTGAGTATTTTGGCTGTTCTTTCAGCTGCTGATCCTTCCATTAAGTCAACAAATCTTGCAGGAGAACCACCGATGGCTGTTTCAAGTGGCACTGTTGCATCGATTAGTATTTTATCATCCACAAATTCCTTGATTGAATTTAATGTTGGTTTTTGTGCTGCAAGTGGTACCGTTAATATTAATAGTTCCCCTTCTTTTGCAGCGTCTTCATTTGCCATACCACAAATGTTTATATCATAATCTGATAATAATTCTTTAACTTCCTCTACTTTTGTCAAAGCTTTTTCTTCGGTTCTTGAACCGACTATGATTTCCTCACCAGCTATTGCCAATCTTTTAGCGATGTTTAAACCTTGTGCTCCTGTTCCACCAATAATTGCAACTTTCATATTTATTACCTCATTTTGCTTAAAGATATTAATTGACTACCCATAATTAATAATCAAACTAATTCTTAATTATACTATAAACTTAATATTATATATATTTATCTTTAAATAATTATAAAGAATATATAGACAATGTTTAATATTATGATAATATAAATGAAAATAATATTGATAAAAACAGAAATATTTAATAATGTTATAAAAAAATAGGAAAAAAGATTTGACAATTATCATTATATTATTAATGATTAATAATGAAGAATGAATATATCAAATATAATGATTTATCATAATTCTAATACGTCTTTTATCTTGTATGTACACCTTTTAACGGCACGAGCAGCTTCAAAGAAATCCAATTTTTCATCTTCAGCCATCTTAACCGGCACAATAGTTTGTACCCCTCGTTTACATAAAATTACAGGAACACCCAACGATACATCATATACTCCTTCAACTTCACCTTCCAAATAGGTACTGACACTTAAAATCTTATGTGAATCATTGACAATTGTGGCAATCAAATTTGATATAGCATATGCAGGGCCATACTCTGTAGCACCCTTTTTACTGATTATCTTGTTACCAGCGGATTTAACAGATTTAACCAAGTCATGTATATCCAAATCACTATCTTCTACAAAATATTTCAATGGTATACCACCGATAGTTGTAGAACTCAACAACGGAACCATATGATCGCCGTGTTCACCGATAACCCTCGTATGTATTTCCCCACTGTTGATATTATAATGCTTTGCAAGCATTGTCTTTAACCTAAGGGAATCAAGGTGATTCCCAAGACCGATAACACGTGATTTATCAAATCCACTAGCCTCTAATGCAATTGTTGTCATCACATCAACAGGATTTG
The DNA here is from genome assembly GCF_003268005.1 of Methanosphaera sp. BMS. Taxonomy (NCBI): domain Archaea; kingdom Methanobacteriati; phylum Methanobacteriota; class Methanobacteria; order Methanobacteriales; family Methanobacteriaceae; genus Methanosphaera; species Methanosphaera sp. BMS. Next base: position 1,323,413 of record NZ_CP014213.1, read on the forward strand.
TTACTATCAATATTATGCAATCCGGTGCATATACTGCAATGTTTCTGGCATATTCCTCAATAATCTTAGCATTTGGAACGGCCAAGTCAAGTCGACTCATACCCTGTTTACGTGGTGTACCGGAAGTGATTAGAACAATCTCCGAACCTCTTATATCCTCATAGTCATAGGAAGGGGTTAATGTTACATCAATGTTGTCAGCAGATAGTGCATCATACATATCACGTATTTCACCTTTTACTCGTTCATTACTAGTTTTTCTTGAAAACAATACTATTTCATGTATCTGATCTTCCTTAGCCAATTTGAATGCTACATTTTTACCAATCGTACCTGAAGCACCAATAATTGTAATCTTTACCATCTTTTAATCAACCCCTTTAATTTGTTTAAATTTATATATTAATTTTATATATGTAATTCATAATAAAAAAAAGTTTTTATCAAAAGAAATATGAAAGTTTTTTGAAACAAGATTCTCCTGAAAAGAACAATAATAAAAAAATAAGAATAAAAGATATTGGATTACACGATTAAAAATAATAATTAAAAATAAATTCCAAAAAAAGTAGGAGTAGAGAGGTTATTCATTCATTTTATCCAAAGCAGCTTGAGCATTGACCTTGGTAAACCCAGTTTCTTCTATTTCAATTAAATCCTCTAATGCTTTTTTAGCTTCAGGTCCACCTATAGCTCCTAAACCAAGTACACTACCACTTCTTACATAGCTTTTTTCATCTTTTGATGCTTCAATTAGAACATCAAGTGAACTTGGATCAGCAATTTTACTTATAGCCCATACTGCCTGACCACGAGCTCTCCAATCTTCACTTTTAGCTTCCTTATTTAATACTTCAAGAGCATCCGTTCCGTAGTCAGCTAATGCCGTACTTGCATGTCTTCTAACCCATTTGTTATTATCATACAGTAGTTCTGCTAAGACAGGAATACTGCTTGGATCTTTGAAACTTTTAACTATGTCAATTAATGTAACCTTAATATTCTTGTGATAAGGTTTTAATAATTCTTCATGCAAAACTTCAATTTCTTCAGGCATATTCATGGCAACGGTATTTTCTGCCTCTAATCTTACAAAATCATCTAAATCATTTAAGTCTTTGATAGCATTTCTTACATCTTCAGCACTCATAATAATTCCTCATAAAATTTATTAATATTTATCATTATGTTTTTTACTTTTCCTTATACATTAATAGTACTGTAAAGTATATATTTTTAACGAATTGCTTTTATTAACCGAATAGCAAAAATAGAGGCACATCATTATTAAGGAATTGAAATTCCTACATAAGTTATATTAACCTATTAAAGAATATACAATAATATATGCATAATATAAAAGAGATATGCTTTAATCAAGAATTAAAAATGATTAAGAAATTAATTTGTGAAAAATAATATTTATATGAAGGAGAATAATTATGTTTAAAATCACAGTCATACCGGGCGATGGCATAGGTACAGAAGTTATCCAATCAGCCGTTGAAATTCTTGAAACTTTAAATACCAAATTTGACTTTGTTTATCAAGATGCAGGTAAGGATTGCTATGATAAATGTGGTACGAACCTACCATCAGATACCATTGAGTCCTGTAGAATCAGTGATGCCACATTATTTGGTGCTGTTACATCAATACCTCAACAAAAAAGTGCTATAGTAACTCTTAGACGTGAACTTGACCTGTATGTTAACCAAAGACCCATAAGATCATATGAAAAAGAAGACATAAACTTCACGATTATACGTGAAAACTCAGAGGGACTATATGCAAATATTGAGGAAGATCATGGTGATGAATGCATTGCCACTAGAAAAATTACATACAATGGCTGTGAACGCATCATAAAATATGCATTTGAATATGCAAACAAGACTAATAGGAAACGAGTTACAGCAAGCCACAAAGCCAATGTTTTACCCGTAACCGATGGAATTTTCAAGGACACATTCTATAATATTGCAGAGGCCTACAAAAACATTGAATCTGATGATTATTATATAGATGCCACTGCAATGTATTTGATAACCAAACCAGAATACTTTGAGGTCATAGTTACAACAAATTTATTTGGAGACATACTCTCAGATGAAGCAGCCGGAGTTGTCGGTTCCTTGGGATTATTGCCATCAGCAAACATTGGAGATGAAACGGGATTATTTGAACCAGTACATGGCTCAGCACCAGATATTGCAGGCAAAAACAAGGCCAACCCAATAGCAACAATATTATCAAGTGCATTAATGCTTGAATACTTGGGAATAAATAATGAAGCAGAACTAGTTAACAATGCAGTGGAAGATGTTATCAAGGAAGGAAAAGTCAAAACACCCGACCTTGGAGGCAATCACAATACAAACGATATAACAACAGCCATACTCCAAAAAATGTAATATCTTTAAAAAAATAATTCTATAATTCTTCAACAAAATATATTATTAGTATAAAGAACATAAATATAAATATATAATTTATTTATTTAGTTAAAATAATAACAAATGGGCTTTAAAAACAACACACCCATAAGAATAATTAACTTTAGTGAACCCTAAGAACAAAGGGGGATAGCTTGGTTACTTCAATATTTGATAACCCAAGAATTTTCTGTCATATTAGATGGAAAATGTTCATAAATAACTAAAAAATAAGCTAGAAGAATTTTCTAGTAATCAAATGAATATTATTTACCTTGGAGGGTACAATAAATGAAAACAACTGTAAGTATTATTAAAGCAGATATTGGTAGTGTAGGTGGACACGCTGTAACACACCAAGCTCTTAAAGACAAATGTAATGAAATGTTAGCACAAGCTAAAGAAAGTGGATTATTAACTGATTTTTACATAACCAACTGTGGTGACGACATCGATATGATAATGACCCACACCAACGGACCAGACAATGAAGAAGTACACAAATTAGCATTTGATACTTTCATGGCCGGAACTGAAATTGCAAGAGATTTAAAATTATACGGTGCAGGTCAAGACTTATTATCAGACACATTCAGTGGAAACATAAAAGGTATGGGTCCAGGTAGTGCAGAAATTGAATTCAAAGAAAGAGGCTCAGACCCAGTCTTTGCTTACTGTTGTGACAAAACAGAACCAGGAGCATTTAACTTACCATTATTCAGAATGTTTGCAGACCCATTCAATACTGCAGGATTAGTAATCGACCCTACATTACACGGTGGATTCGACTTTGAAGTATATGATGTAATTGAAAACAGAAAAGTTACAATGTCCTGTCCGGATGAAATGTACGACTTATTAGCATTAATCGGTTCAACAGGTAGATATGTAATTAAAAGAATCTTCAGAAGATCAGATGGTGAAATAGCAGCAGCTGTAAGTACCGACAGATTAAACTTAATGGCCGGTAAATACATAGGTAAAGATGACCCAGTTGCAATTGTAAGATCACAATCCGGATTCCCAGCTGGTGGAGAAACATCCGAACCATTCGCATTCCCACACTTAGTAAGTGGATGGATGAGAGGATCACACAACGGTCCTTTAATGCCTTGTGCTGAAGCTGATGCAAGACCTGTAAGATTCGACGGACCACCACGTGTATTAGGACTTGGTTTCCAAGTAAGTAATGCCAGATTAATTGGTCCAGTTGACATGTTTGCAGATCCAGCATTTGATGAAGCAAGAAAAACCGCTACAAAAGTAGCTAACTACATGAGAAGACATGGTCCATTTGAACCTCACAGATTACCTTCTGATGAAATGGAATACACAAGTCTTCCTGGTGTACTAGAAAAACTTGAAGACAGATTTGAAGATATGTAATTTTTTACATATTCATTTTTTTTTATTAGTGACCCCCATATCAACAAAGCAATTTTTACAATTTTTTTATTAGGTTGAAATACATCATTAACTTCAATAATATTTTCTTAATGATTATTAAAACTCATCATAAAATAAACATTAAAAAAATACAAATTCATCATTGAAAAATTAAGTCAACATGGATGTTTCATTAAATTCAACATAACTTTTTTTATGAAACATTACTAAAAATCAATGTCAACATAATTATTTTTAATCATCATTGAATTCATCATAATTACATCATTTCATCATTGAAATGCAACATATTTCATCACTCATAAGTAGAAAAAATTAAAATTCAACATTGAACAATATACCAATAAAATTATATAAAAATAATAAATAATGCTAAAAAAATAGAAATAAATATAAGAGTAACATTAAAATAAGTAAACTTCTGAATCTGAATTTTTTAAGAAAACAACATTAAAACAACATGAAAAAATATAAATTCATCATAAAAAAAGTGAAGTCAACATAATGAAAATATCACTTCAACATAGAAACCTTTAAATACATCAAAGAATAAATAATAAAATATGAAATACAACATGATAAAAATTGACTCAACATTTGATTCCATAGATTACAACAGTCTAGGTCAAATGAAACAAAGAAGTCAACATAAAAAAAATGTCAATATTAAAATCAATAATGATTCAATAAGGAATAAAATATATTAATCCTTATAAATCAAATTAGAGAGATGGGCAGTTGTAATAATACCTATTACATTATTGTCACGATCAATTACAGGTAAACCAGAAATATTGTGTTCTTTAAGCTTGGAAGAGACATCATAAATTGAGTCATCTTCATAACAAGTTAAAACATCTTTAGTCATTATTTCATCAATAGTATCTGAGTCAGTAGCAATTGCTTTAGATAAATCCCAAGCAGTTACTATACCTATCAATTGATTTTTGTCATTAAGTACGGGTATGTGTGTTTTATTCCCATTTAACATTAATTCAGCTGCCTCTTTAATTCCCTGATTCACTGATAGTGTGAGAACTTGTTTAGACATGACATCTTTAACACGAGCCTTTGATAGGAAATTTGATAAGATATAATTCAGTTGACCATTTTCAATAAGAAATGCATCATGACCATATTCAGAATTTAACTTAGAATAGGATACATCGACGTTAAGTGAATTAAGTACCATTACAATTTCTTCAAGTTGTTCTTGTGTATAAAGCCAATCAGATGATATAGATATAATTAGCATACGTGATTTGATATGTTTAAGTCCTTCCTCAAGGGAATTATTAACACGCAAGTCAAAGTAATCCAATGCTTTAGTAAGGTAAAGGTAACTATTGGCGTCGAAGCGTTTAGTAAATGAAAATCCTTGGTGCTTAAGGTAACTTTCAACTTGGAACTCCGTATCAAAGTTGTAGCTAAATTGATCTTTGTCCTGAAGACGTCTACCAAATTTCTCACGCATCGAATCATTACTGAGATAAGTGATATGTCCAATCATTCTTGCTAATGATAATCCATATTCCGGATAGGAATTGGTATTGTAATATTTACCTTGATTCCAAGATGGATCTTCAAGTATTGCTCTACGTTGAACCTCATTAAATGCTATTTGTTGAGTAGTAGAGTAGGCTCCAGCAGCTATTACAATAGCATTGCGTATCATGTGCGGATATGATACCGCCCATTGTAATGTTTGCATACCACCCATTGAACCCCCAATGATAGCAAAGATATATTTAATATCAAGATAGTCTAGTAACTTTTTTTGTGCATTAACCATATCCTTAATGGTGATTATTGGAAAATCCAATGCATAAAAGTCACCTGTATCTGGATTTATGTCACTAGGCCCTGTTGATCCTTTGCAACTGCCGATAACGTTAGAACATATGACAAAATATTTTTTTGTATCTATAGGTTTACCAGGTCCTATTATGGAATTCCACCAGCCAGGCTTTTCATCACCATCATGCCAGCCGGCAGCATGTGCACTTCCGGTAAATGGATGACAAACCAATATTACATTGCTTTTTTCATCATTTAAAGTTCCATATGTTTCATATGCAATTGTAGGTTTTTTTAATTTTGTACCAATTTCCAATTCCAAATCTTCTTCCAAATGACAATATTGTGTTTTTATCATACCTATCGATTTTCCATAGCTCATGTTCTCACCCCTATTAATTTATTTTCTATTAATAATCTTTATTTATTTCATGGTATATATTTTTAAAGTATTTTTTTGAAAAAATCATTGAAAAAAAAGGTAGGTGGGAGGTTAAAAAGTATTGTATAATTATTGGATTTTATCCAATGCCTGGTCCACATCAGCCAGTATATCCTCTAAATCTTCGATTCCAACAGAGAATCTAATCAAATCTGGGGTTACACCAGTAGCTAGTTGTTGTTCTTCGGTAAGCTGTGAATGTGTAGTGGATGCTGGATGTATTACCAATGATTTTGCATCACCTATATTAGCCAGTAAGGACAATAGTTCAGTATTGTTTATAAATTGGATTGCTCCGTCATATCCTGATTTTAATCCGAAGGAGACTATTCCACCATAACCTTTTTCCGCATATTTTGATGCTATTTTATGGTTTGGACTGCTTTCAAGTCCGGAATAGGTTACCCATGCTACTTTTGGATGTGCTTCCAAGTGTTTAGCTACTGCTAAAGCGTTTTCTGCATGTTTTTCAATCCTTAAACTAAGTGTTTCAAGTCCCTGCAGGAGTAAGAATGAACCGAATGGACTTGGTACAGCTCCGGTATCTCTTCCCAGTACTGCTCTTATTCTTGTAGTGAATGATGCAGGACCAAATGTTTCATAGAATTTTAATCCGTTGTATGTTTCATCGGGTTGTGTTAATCCAGGGAATTTTCCATTGTCCCAATTGAATTCTCCTTTTTCTATGATGATACCACCGAGTGTTGTTCCGTGTCCTCCAATGTATTTTGTTGCACTGCTTGCTATTATGTCTGCACCGTGGTCAAATGGTCTGACTGATCCTATTCCTACGGTATTGTCTGCTATTAATGGTATGCCGTTTTCATGTGCTATCTCGGAGATTACATCAAAGTCAGGTATGTCAAGTTTCGGGTTTCCAATGGATTCTACATATATTGCACGTGTTTTTTCATCTATAGCATCAGCAAATTCATCCGGTGACTGTGAATCTACAAATTTTACTTCTCTTCCCAAATCTTTTAATGTGTTTTCAAATAATTCAAATGTTCCACCGTATAAGTTATCTGCTGATACAATATTATCTCCTACTTGAGTCAGGTTAATTATAGCATAGAATATTGCGGATAATCCAGATGATGTAGCATATGCTGCTGTTCCACCTTCAATTGCAGCCATTCTTTTTTCGAAGGCTTCCGTGGTTGGATTTGTCAGCCTTGTATATATGTTTCCACCTTCCTGTAGGGCAAATCTATTTGCAGCCTGCTGGGTGTCGTCAAATACGTAGGATGTTGTTTGGTATATAGGTACTGCTCTTGATCCGCTATTGTCGGTTTCTTCTTGTCCTACATGCAGCCCTATTGTGGCAATATTTTTTTTATTCTTTATTTCGTACGCCATTATATCACTTCTTTTTGTTTCTTTTGTCTTTATTAATCTATGTTTAAAATGTATTTTATAAGTTATTATTTTTTAAGTATAATCATTTTAAGAAATATAATTTTCATTCAAAAAATTATATAACAATTGTTATATTTTTTATAGTATATATATTTAACTGATACAAAGTCAACATGAAAAGCAACATTAAAATAATATTAACTATAAATATAAAATCAATATAAAATGGGAATCTGATAAAAATGTCTGAAGATAAAATTATACGAAAAACTATACAAATAAAAAATTCATTATGGGATCAATTTCAAAATAGGATAGAAGAGATATATGGCACAACCTATAAAAAACAGGGCGAAGCAATAGAAACAGCAATAACAAACTATGTAAACAATATAGATCAGGACCCTAATGAAAAAGAAGAGTTAAGAGATACGATAAACAATTTAAAACAGGAAAATACCCAACTTAAATTAGACGAAAAAGAGGCCCAGAATAAAATTCAACAATTAGATTCCCAAATGCAACATAAGGATAATGAAATTCAACACTTAAACAAAGAAGTCGAAAGACTTGAAGAAGACAACAACAATAAGAATAATGAAATAAACAACATGAAACAACAGTCACAAAACAACAGATCCCAACTCGAATCAAAAATAGATGAACTAACCCAAATCAATGAAAATCTTTCATATGAGAATAAAAAGTTAACTGATGAGAAAACAAGTGCCAAACTACAGTTAAATGACTATGAAAAGGATATCCAAAATATAAACGATAAGGAAAAACTTCTACAACAAAACATTGATAAGTCAAATAGGAATAATGAAATTCTTCAAAAACAGGTAAATGACCTTAAGGAAGATAAAAAGAAAAACCTTGAAGAAATCGAAGAACTTAAAAAAGAAAGAAAAAGATTACAGACAGAAAATAATCAGCTTACACAGAATCTTGTAGATTCAGAAGCCCAATATGAAAACCAGCTCTCCGAGTACAAGAAGGCAGTAAATAAAAAGGAACATACACAGGAAGTATTGAACAAACAGCAATTAGAGTTAAACGAAGCATTGAAAAAATTGGAAAAATACTCCTATGCTATGGGTAAGCTGGAAAACATGAGCCTAATCGACAGACTATTTAACAGAATACCTGAAGAGGTCAAGGAATTAGTTGCCGCAGAGAAAGCAGAGGAATTAACTGAATAAATCCTCCAAGAAGATGGTGTCAAATAGGGATATCGAATCGAACAGATTATTCATATTGGTGGCACCATCCAACAATGACCTATCTGCTATAATTATCAACTTTTTTCTAGCCCTTGTTATTGAAACGTTTAACTGATTCTTCTGGGATAAAAACTTTTTTTGAAAATCATTCAGAAGTCTTCTTGAACTTTTACAGAATGAAATTAATATAACATCTTTTTCTCTTCCCTGAAATCTGTATATTGTATCACATTCTATATCCAATTGCTTATCTTCAAGCAATCCCTTGATATACATTTTCTGTTTTTTGTAGGGTGTTATCACACCTATTTCATCACATGATATTTCATTTATAATAAGTGCATCGATTATTGACATGACCAGTTCTGCCTCATATTCGTTGATGCATCCGCCGTCGGTATTCAGTTGATAGTATTCCACGTTTGATGTGTCGATGAGCGTTACTGGTGATTCATCAAGCAGCAGATGATTGTCATTGATTAATACCAGTTTTTTATATACATTTTTTTCATGACTTTTAAGTCGGTTGTTATAGTAGAGTTTGCTTGATATGTCAGATATCTGGGGATTCATACGGTATTGTATATTGAGAAATGTGTAATCATCGGGATATTTTTCTATCATATGGTTGAATATTGACTTTGTTAGTATTGAATCATGATTTATGGTGATGGGCTGAAGTTGCATGTCATCTCCTATAAGTATGAACTTATCTGTCTTAAGCAGTGCTATTAATGCCAGGTATGTTGGTACTTGACTTGCCTCATCCATGATTACGTAATCAAATTCCATGTCCTTGGTCAGTGCTGATGAAGAGGATAGTACAGTGGATGCTATAATTTGTGCATGTTGATATACATCCGTTGTTATTATTTTCTTTATTTCATCTATTCTATCATTATTTTTAGATATCTCTTCAATAATATTGCTTCTGATTAATTTAGTGTCGATATTTCGAAGGCTATATTCATTATTATCGAGGTGATAGAATTTTGATATTATTCTTCTAATTAGTGAGTGATGATTATTTTTCTTTACCAGCATATATTCATCATCAACAGATAATCTTTCGTATTTACTTTGATCTTCTCTTAACAATTTATTCCGCAATTCAAGGTCCTTGATGATTGGAAATGATGGGTGTTTTTTTAACTTAGAATCGATATGGTAGTGGTGTAGTTTAGGATTTATTTTATCCCTATTTCCTATTCGTAGAATATTGTCCTCGGGCAAGTCGCCCAGCTTTTCCAAGATGTTGTCTATGGCTATGTGGGTGTGTGTTGTAATCAGAATTCTATAATTGTTACTGTAGAGGTATTTTATTATTTCCACAATGGAATGGGTCTTACCAGTTCCGGGCGGCCCCTTGATTATATGAAACTTCCTTGTTGAGATGGAACTGTTTAATGCCAACTGCTGTCGCTGGTTCAATGATTTTACATTGCATTGTTTGTCGTCATATCTGTTATTATAATCATCAAGCAGTGCCTCTAAAACTTCAATATTTTGTTGGTTAAGCTTATTGTCCTTTATTGCTGTAAGCAAATTTTCAAGTTTAAGTATTATAATATCATTTTGGAGGTTGTTTATTTTTATTTCCTGATTTTTATAGAATGATGACTTATTGTTTAGCTTTATTTTCAAGTTCTTGTTATTGTTTTTAAGTATGATGCCCTGTATTTTATTTATCTCCACTGTTGTGTTTTGAGCTATCTTGGATGATTTGTATAATGATACACCTATGATGTCATCTTTGATGTCTGTTATTCGTCCACGTATTTGCTTGTTGTTTATTTTCTCTTTTCTTATCAGGTCTTCAAAGTCCGTGATAAAATCTTTTAATATGTATTTGTTAATCATAATAGTTGTAATAATAAATTATATAATAAGTAATACATATAATTTGCTGGACAATAATAGAAGCATAATTAATGAAAAAACAAGTTTTATTTTGAATGAATAATAAAGAGAAAGAACTCTTTATTAAACATTATAGGATATAATAGAAATAGATGTGACTCCATTTCATAAATACCTTAAATGTACTGATTAATACTCCTTAAAATCAATACAAATAAGTTAAGTTTTATAAGTTTTTAACAATTTTGTAAATTGTGTTTAATTATCTTTAATTAAACAATTAAATCTATGTATCAAATATATAATAAGTTTTAGCATAATTACAACATATTAAAAAATACGATAAACAGTCAAACTATATAAAAGAGTATTTGTCAGTAATTGTTTATAAGAAATCAATTATGTATATTACCATAAATGAAAAAAAGGCCGTTAATCACTATTCAAAAATAAAAAAGGATAAAGGAAAAAATTATTCCCTTGATTTTTTCAGGGATTCGACCATGTCAATCTCCTTGATTTTACGACTTAACAATAAGTTAACTACTATGGTTAAACCTATTACGCAAACAAATGTTATCATTATCGTCGGCAGGTTATAGTTTATGGGATAGTAGAACGTATCCCCCGATGAGTCCATGATTACCCTCAAGACCTTATAGCCCAGGGGTACTCCCAGGATAAATCCGATTGATGCCAGGAATATATGTTGGGCTAGAAACATCCTACGTATGATGCCGCTGGTAAAACCCAAAACCTTCAGGGTAGCAAGATCTATTTCAACCTCAGTAAAAGATAAAATTCCCAGGCCATAGAGCATCACTATAGAAAGCAGCAATGCAAAGATAAGAAGTATTGCTATTAACAGATTACCAGATTCCATCATATCATCCCAACTTTTTTGTAAGTCGTCAATGGTAAATATGGCGGATATTCCATCGTAACTACCATTAACAGCGTTTCTGGTTACAATCATCGTTGGTGTGAAATTTATGTCAAGTTTATCCGATTTATCTTGACTGATGGTTATTCCCTGATTGGATGGATCTGCATTAATCTCATCAATGATGGAGTTAATCCACTTGTCTTCTCCATATAATCTCCACTGGATACTATCCCCCTTATCCACTCCCAGTATTTCTGCTGTTTTTCTGGTTAATGTTACACCATCATGAGGCAGTTTCATCGCCTTCATTTTTTCATCTGTCGGTGTGATAAGTGAGGTGTCGTTATATACGTTTAGGTTTACTGTCTTTTTGATATCATTGGCCCTTATTTCTATGGGTTTTGTCATTATCTGTGTTCCGTTGACCTTTTTTGTCACGTCATCAACTTGGGCTATCGTTGCATTTTCCTCTATTATAAGTTGGGTTTCATAGTGATTGATAGTTCCATACTGCCATGTTTTTAAGTCATTCATCCCATCCGACATGCCAAATGCGGAGATTAATAATATTGTACAACCGATTATGCTTACGACCGTTACAAGAGACCTTATCTTGTTTCTTTTGATGTCACGGATATTCCAGCGGGCATTGAATCCCAACTTTTTCCATATTACCGTTTTTTCAAGTATTGAATTGCCGGATATCTTTGGTGGCTTAGGTTCCAATGTCTCTGCGGGCGTTTGTCTTACGATGTTTTTTGTGGATAGATATGTGAACAATACTGATATAACTATCAAGAGTAATGCAACATATACAAATGAGATATCAAATCCGGATTTCCATACGGGAAGTGTGTAGAATGAACTCATTGATGGATAGAATAGGTATGGTAAAGAGTTTACGCCTATTACCAATCCGAGAACGCTTCCGGCTACCGTAAGATATAATCCATAGGATATGAAATGATATATGAGTGATTTGTTACTGAAACCAAGTGCCTTTAATGTTCCAATCTGTGTTCTCTGGTGTGATACTATACGTGTCATTGTGGTTATTAAGGTCAGTAGGGCAACCACTACAAATATCACCGGAAACATGCTTCCAAGCATCTTATGCTGATCGATTTCAGACTGGAATTGCAGTACGCTGGTATGGTCCTTGAATGGAAGGAACGTGTAGTTTTTAAGCTTTACATTGTCATCCAATTTACCCTGATACTTTTCAGGTGTGTCTTTTGTTTTTATCAATAGCGTCGTATATGGGATGTTGTCTGTTGGATATGCCTTGTATGATGCGTAGGCAAAACCCTGTAGTTTAAAGTCAGGTATTATACTTTCATCTGACTGTTCATATACGTATTCTGGTGAATAACCCAGTCCGCGTATGGTCTTTTCTATGTTTAATCCATTGTATTTGAGAGTTATGTTATCTCCTATCTTTAGATTATGGGCATCTGCAAATCTTTTGTCCATCCATATTCCATCCTCATCATCGAGATTTATGTTCTGTCCTTCTACAGCCTGGTATTTGGATATCTTGTTTGATTCTATGTAGTGAAGCTTCACCGTGGGATTCGAGTCCATCTCTGCGGTGGTACTTATTACAAGTTGTCGTTCAACATCATCGGTTGAATCCATGTTTTTTATTTTATCTAAGGTGGTGTTATTTATATTATCAGAGTATACCCATATATCTGCCATGTTGTTGTCCTGGTAGAATGAATCGACTGTTTGTTGTATTCCCGTTGCCTCTGCTCCTACGCCGGCATAGATCATGAGTGTTAGAAAGGACATGAGAAATATTGATATAAATTGCATTTTGTGTTCTTTCATGTCCCTTAGCATCTTTCTAATTAGCATTTGTATCACCACTCTATCTGGTCTATGTCCATTGGATTTCGGTTTATTTCCACATCTTCTATTTGTCCATTTTTGATGTGTATTATTTTATCTGCCAGGTATGACAGTTGGTTGTTATGTGTTACTATGATTACCGTTGTTTTATGTTCTCTGGCTAAGTTTAGAAGCATGCCGATTATATGGTATCCTGTATTGGAGTCCAGTGCACCTGTAGGTTCATCACATAATAGCAGTGCAGGTTGTTTGGATATTGCCCTTGCTATGGATACTCTTTGTTGTTCTCCACCGGATAGTTCTGATGGGAATTGATTGGCGTGTTCTTCGAGGCCTACCTGCCTTAGGTATTTGATGCCATCTATTTTGTTATCTATCACGTCATTTATTAGTTCTATATTTTCTATTGCCGTTAGGTTTGGTATGAGGTTGTAGAATTGAAAGATGAATCCTACTTTATCTGCACGATATTGTGTTAGTTGTTTTTCATTGTAGTTAGATATTTCCTCATTGTCTACTGTTATGGTACCGCTTGTTAGTTTATCCAGTCCTCCAAGTAGATTAAGCAGTGTTGACTTTCCACTTCCTGATGGTCCCAGTATTACTACGAACTCTCCCTCATCTATTGTGAAGTTAAGATTGTTTGCAGCTTTGAGTACATTTGTTCCTATTATGTATTCTTTTGTTACGTTCTTAAATTCTATGATTTGTGACATTGTTTTATTTACCTCCTTTTGATTTATTTATTCAAATATGTTATAGCGTATTTTCATGAATAGATTTGAATAATTATTTTTATTTAATTTTTATTGAAATGGAAATTGTTTTTTAATCAATATATTAATTTCTTACAAAAATCAGCACTATGTAATAATTATATAACAACTACTATATATATTTAGGTAAGCCTAAAATTACATCCTGATAAAATAAATACTTAACAAGATACAGATATAATAACATGACAGAAGAGAAAATAGAACAATTGGAAAATAGAATAAAGGAATTAGAAACCACCAATAAGATAATCCAAGATGAATTAGATGCCAAAACAAACGATTATAAGAAAATGGCCATGGAAGTAGGACAGGTCATCTTCCAGAATGAAGATTATGAGTATGAGATAAAAAAACTCAAAGAAAAAATAGAATCATTAAATAATCAAATCGAGATGTTGAAAACAGAAAACAATGAATTAAAAAAATTTAAAGAAGAAGTGGAATCATCCACCACGTGGAAACTAAAATCAAAATTCTCATGATGGACGACTATAAAAGTTCATCGGCAAATATAACATAATCCTCTTTTATACTCTTTTTTGGTACTTCATAGTCATCTGCAGGATAACCCAATACCACATGGCCAACACCTATATAATCCTCTGATAAGCCCCATACCTTAAGCAATTCCTTGGCCTGTACTGAATCAAATTCTTCACGAGCCCTGTGAATCCAACATGACCCTATATCCAATGCCGTTGCTGCATTCAATATATTGCCAATGGTTAATGACGCATCCTCGACACATGTAGGTACATTCTTATCGGCAAGAACTATCAAAAGTGTTGGAGCATTATAGAACGGATCAATATCACCCAACTTTTCTTGTATTTCATCAGGAAAACAGGACAAGTTCCACTTGGAGAATCTTTCAATGATATCCTTTCTTTGGATAACAATTATCTTTGGTGATTGAAGGTTCATACCACTAGGGGCATTACATGCGGCATCCAATATTTCCCTCAAATCATCATCGCTTATCTGTTTATCGGTAAATTTCTTTACGCTTCTTCTTGTTTTTAGAGCTTCCATACAATCCATATTATTTTCACCTTTTGTTTTTGTTTTTAAATTGTTATATTTATTTATCATTACATTACTGTATATACTTTGTCAATCTTTTTATGGCATCATGCTTTTCTTTATTATCAAGCTTTGCCTGCTCCAGGGAATCCTTGATTGTCTGTATAGAATGGTCATATACCTCCCTGTCAACAGGATATGGGAAGCCGTCCTTTCCCCCATGGGCAAAGCTATACTTAACGGGATCTTCCCAGCTTGCCTTCTTACCATATACCAGGTCACTGATTAGTGCAAGTGCCCTTATCTTCTTTGGCCCGATTCCCTTGAGGGATATCAGTTCCCTGTAATTGTCGGGCTGTACTTCATAAGCATTCTTGAGTACTTCAAATTCCCTATCGGATAAGTCCATATCCAGTACTGGATGATGTGAGGGCATGGTAAAGTTCGGTTGATTGTTAAATGAAGTGGGATCATCATCCGTAGAGTCAAGGTTGAAGTAGTCGCTTAATAATGTCTGTTTAGGATCCTTTCTTTTAAAGTATGTTCGTAGATGTTCAGGGTTATCGTTTATCAAGTCAACGCTTATGTCCCTAGCCTCCCTACTATCCTTGCTTGACATGTCCAATGTATCCGGTTCTTTCTTGTCACATTCAATCGCAGTGTGCGGACTTGAGAGGAATTCGTCCAAATCCGTGCTCATCCAATGATAACGGCGTGCATACTTGTTGTCCAGGTTCATACCCTGCTGGACTACGGCCCAACTGCCCTCCTCCGTTAAGAAGAAGTTATGCTGATATAATGTGTACTTATCCTGTATGCAGGAGTTATCAATCTTTGCAGATAGCTTTGATGACCTGACCAAGTAATCTGTTGTCTTATCAGATAAGTTAAATTCATCCCCCATCCTGAGCAGTTGTCCGGGAGTTTTCAGTGAATTTTTACCCTTACCACCTAGAACCGCTATGCCATGTTCTTCGGCATTCAGGCTTGCACGCAATGCACCGCATGTTGTAGTGGTTGTACCCGAGGAGTGCCAGTCAAATCCTATAACACATGAGAATGCCTGAAACCAGTATGGATTGGATATTCTGTTTAAAAATTCCTCATGTCCATACTCCTCCAGTATGACCTCCGTAATGGCCCCCGATAACTTTACCATCCTATGCCATAGCCACCGCGGTGTATGATCGGTATGTAACGGCAGATTCACAAAACCTTTTCTTTGCATATATTATGTTATAACCTTTAAGTAATATAAATGTGAAGCGGGATTGATAAGTACTGGAGTACCATTTAATTAATTACGAAAGTATTTAAATAGTATCATGAACAAAATTATAGAATACTTTATTTAGTATATTTACATATATAATATACAGTGGAATATATATGATTGAATTTGTTAATTTGAGTAAATAGGGAGGTTAGTATGAATACTAAATTAATATTAGCAATAGCAATCGTTGCATTAGTAGGAGTGGTTGCTGCAACATATCAAATAAATAATACAAATAATTTAACCAATTCATATACGGATGTTGAACCTGAATTACAGGTTGAAGCCGGTGCTAGTGATAGTGTAGATTCTGTTATCGGTGCTGACTCAGCAAATAGTGCTAGTTCAAATAAGAATAAGCAAACTGCAAAAAAAAGTTCTTATAAAAGCAGTTCTAAACAGAACAATAAGGTATCTTCAACAAGAAATGGAGGTTCATCCTCAAGTGGTTCCTCAACCGGCACATCAACTGCATCAACCGGTGGTTCCGGCCAGAATGCAGGTAGTCAATCTACGATAGATGCTTATAGTGTTGCCCGTAGTGCAGGTATTCAAATGGGTGCTACATCAACCAGATTTATCAGTTCATTTATTGTTGACGGTACAGTGTATAATGTTTACGGACAGTATAAGAATGGTAAGCTCGTTGGTGAGACCGAAGTAAACACCAAAACAGGTCAGATTACCGGTGGAGCATATATTGGTGAAGTAACTGGTGACAGCAGCAATAATGATAATAGTGGTAGCAGTTCAGCTAACACAGATAGTGGAAGTAGTAGCTCTGACAGTGGTAGCGATACACCTGTTATAGTTGATATTACTAATGAAACCGAAGGATAACGGTTTCCCTTTTTTTAAATATTTTTTTTAATCGTTTCTTTTTCTTGCAATCAATTTTCTTAATTATGGTTTTTAATAATAACTATAAATCAGCATTGTCTAATTATTTTAATTCTTTAACATCTAGGGGACAACAACTCCTATCGAATCATTCCTTGTTACCTATTTAATTATTGTTAGGATATATCAGGATTGGAGAAGATTGTTTTAAAATTAATAACTTATAACTTTTTACATATAAGTTATAACTTATAAGTTAAGAGTTTAATAAAAAAGATTGTTGGAAAATAATATGGATTAAATAAATTGTTGTTTTTAAAAAATAGTAAGAAAAAAACTTTGAAGGAACTAAGCCTTCAAAGTTATAAAAAATCATACTTTTAGAATTGTAGTATAGGTAGCACGCGTAGATGAATAAGCTTCTCTACCAAGTGTTACAATCATGACTTCCTTAGGATTAGATGTCATTGAATCAATAGTCATACTGATTTTTCCATCCATTGCAGAGTATTTGATTACTTCTCCAGATGTATCCTTCATAGTTACCCCATTAACTTTTATGTTGAATCTGGTGTTTCCTACAACGTCATTTTTCTGATAATCCTTAATGACGGCATTAATTGTTATCTTCTTAGTTGCCTGTTTGAATGTCACATTATAGAACTGGACACTTGTCGTTGACTGTTCGATATTGTATGTGGTCTGATTTGAAGCATCAACATAGTCCGGATGAGTATAGTGTGCTACAACCGTGTAGTTTTTATAGTCATCTGTACCTAAGACTTTTCCTCCAACTCCTCTAGGTATTCTATACTTGTAGGAGCCGGTTCCATTCTTGATGGATATTTGAACCGTCTTGTTGTTTGCATCGGTTAATGTTATTCCGTTGACTTTTAATGTTGCAAGTGCTTTTGCTGAGTTGATCGGTGCAACATTATTTTTGTTATGAGTCTTGTCTGTAACATTAATTGTAAATACAATATTCTGATTTTGTTGAACCATATTTGGGGTGGCTGTTACAACAACTTGTGCTTTTCTTAATGATATATTCATTTTAGATGAAGTGGTTGTCTTGGATGAATTATAGTTAGCATTTCCACTATATGCTGCGTCAAGTTTTTTGGATGAAACCAATTTATTGTTTGCAACAAATGTGTAATTTGCCCATCCGTCTTTAACACCTATTTTTACTATTGGATTATCTCCCTCTAATAGTCCACCTTTACGTAGTGTCTGACCATTGAACTTGTAGATTACATATCCACCGTTTAATGGGTTACCGTTAGTATCTGTAACTCTTGCTGAAAGAGTCATATTCTCTTCAACAAATGCTGTTACTGGACTTACGGTAATTACGCTGGCTTGTTTAGGGAGGTTGGAAATGGTAGTGGTGGCACTACCATATGCTTCACGGTTACCTGTTACAAGAGTTATGTTTTTAACTTCTTTTACATTATCAGGTAGTTTAAAGTCTACATCGACTTTACCATTTGTAGCATTGAATAGTACCGGTTTACCATTTTCATCCGTAAGTGTTATTCCATTGACTTTTACTCCGACAACATTTGTACCTACAACGTTATCCCCATCTCCTTCAACTAGGTTTGCATCGATTGATACTGTACGGTTATCCATTGTCACCTTATCAACAACAAATGAGATGTTATCTTCTCTTTCGATGTTGAAGTTGGACGTGTTACGTACATCATAGTAGTCAGGATGGTGATATACAGCTGTTACTGTGTAGTTTTTGTAGTTACCTGTGTTACCTTTCATTCCACCCATACCGTTAGGTATGTAGTATTCGGTCTTAGCAACTCCATTTACAACTGGTACTTTTAGGACGTTTCCATCAGCATCTTTGACGGTTAGTCCATTGACTTTGAATATCACATAGCTTCCCGCATCATTTATTGGCCTTACGTCACGTAGGTTGTGTGTAATGTCGTAAATGTCTGCAACAAGTGTGATGTTCTGTCTTTGTTTTCCAATTGTTGGTTCTGTTGAAGCGATTACTTGAGCGGTTCTTAGGCTTACGTTTGCCGGTGTTGTACCATCAGTTCTGTTTTCAGCGTAGTGTTCATTTGCAATGTATACTGCGGTGATGTTTTTAGAGCTGATTAGTTCTCTTGTAGCAGTGAATGTGTATTTGGCTACACCGTCTACTACTGGAACTTTAAGTACATTTGCACCTGATAGTTTTCCACCATCTTTGAGTGTTACACCGTTTATCTTGAAGATTACATTTCCTTCAGTTACTTTGTCACCGTTTGCATCGGTGATGTTAGCTTGTAGGATGATTTCCTCTTCAACATATGATTTGATAGGATCTACAACTATTTTTACGCCTGCTTTGGATACGTTGAATTTCGTGTCAACTTTTGTAGCTTCATGGTCATCATCACCTGCATAGGTGACTGTTACATTGTTGACTCCAACTGTATCTGCTGGGTATGTGTAGTTGTATACTCCATTTTCATCTGTTTTTACAGGTATGTCTTCACCGTTTACTGTAATTGTAACTGGTGCGTTTGGAATTGGATTTCCATCCTCATCAGTTAATTTACCACTTATCTGGGTGGTGTTACCGTATGTAGTGTTTTTGATTGGATCCGGCGTAATTGTTGAGTTGTGTTTTGGAACATTGACTGTTACGTCTTTTGTCGTAGATGGATAATCATCTGTAGGCAAGGTTTCAACAGTTAGATTATGTTCTCCAGGTTCCAGTGGAACTGTTATGTCAACGGTTCCGTTGTGTACTGTACCATTTCCAATTACTGTACCGTTTTCATCTTTAATGACTACTGGTATGTCATCAACTGGGTCTCCATCCTCATCGGTTACGTTTACTTGTATGGTTGTGTTGGTAGGGTTTGAATCTGTAACATTAGCATCGGTAGTTACATCTATTTTATCAACTGTGAATTCTTTGGATTCACTTGCTGGGTTATAGGTTTCATTACCTGGGTAATCCACGGTTACTGTGTGATTACCTGCTTTTGCTACTGTGTAAGTTTCATAGTTACCATCATCATCTGTAGTTACGGTGTCAATTACAACTCCGTCAATGCTTATTTCTATTGGTGCATTTGGAATTGGATTGCCATATTCGTCCGTGAGTGTACCGTTAATTTCAAGTGTTTCATTTGCCTTGATAGGACTTGTAGTGTCTACTGTTAGGTTTGAATCAACTTTTTCCACATCAATGATTGTGATGTTTTCTGTTGCTTTGCCAACAGCGGATTGGTTGGTAGCGTTACTTGCAAGGTAGTAATCGTTTTCCTGGTATTCCACTTGTACAAGTAGTTTTCCGGATTCGCTTACTGGGATTGTAATGTTTGCTACGCCATTTGTTAATTCTTCACTAGCAAGTTGGTTACCGTCAATGTCTTTGACTATTACAATACCTTCTGTTACAGGTTCGTTTGTCTGGTTGGTTACTTTAACGCCTACTGTTACGTTTGTGGTTGTATTGTTTAATATTTCCACGCTTGTTTTTGTAGGTATTTTAGTTACATCTATTACCGTGATGTTTTCATTAGGTGTACCTATAGCACTGCTGTTAGTAGCGTTGCTTGCTAGGTAAATATCGTTTTCCTGGTATTGAACGATAACTCTAATTTCTCCTGCTTGTTCTGCTGGGATAGTTATGTTTGCTTTACCGTTTGCCAGTACTTGTGATTTTAAGATGTTTCCAGATTCCTCCATGACTATGACCGTACCTTTGCTTACAGAATCACCTGTCATGTTGGTTACGCTTACACCTATCGTTACATTACTTAATGTTGTGTTTAAAATCTCAACTGTTGTGACTGTTGGGATTTTTGCCACGTCTATTACAGTAACGTTTTCATCAGGTGTACCTATAGCACTGCTGTTAGTAGCGTTACTTGCAAGGTATATATCGTTTTCCTGGTATTCAACTATTACTCTGAGTTCTCCGGCCTCATTTACCGGTAGAGTTATAGTTGCCTGACCACCAGTTAGGATTTGACTTGTGATTACCCGTTTGTTATCAGCATTTCTTACTAATACTTCACCTTTGGTTACTAAGTCACCTGAACTGTTTGTAACGTTTACACCTATCGTTACATTGCTTAAGGAATTGTTTAGGATTTCCACACTTGTTATTGTAGGTATTTTACTTACATCTATTACGACAACTTCTTCATCAGGTGTTCCTATAGCGGACTGGTTGACAGCTTTACTTGCATTATAGATATCATTTTCCTGATATTCAACGACAACTTTAACTTCGCCCACACTGTCTGTTGGAATTACTATTGTAGCTTTTCCACCATCTAATGTAGCGGCTGTTATTATTTTGTTGTTTGTAGCATTGCGTACTATTACTTCACCTTTTCTTACTAAGTTAAGAGTTTCATTGGTTACATTTACAGCAATAGTTACATTACCGACTGTGTGATCTAATATTTCTACATTTGTGATTGTAGGTATTTTTTCAACATCAATAACGGTTATGTGTTCTTGAGGTGTACCAATGGCTGACTCGTTAGTAGCATTGCTTGCAAGGTATATGTCATTTTCCTGATACTCGACAACAACTACGAGTTTTCCTGCGTCATCAGCAGGTATGTTGATTGTTGCACGTCCGTTTACCAGTGTAGCATTTGTTATATTTTCACCGTTTAGGTCTTTAACGTATACTTCACCAGTTGTTACTGGAATTTCAGTCATGTTTGTAACCGTTACGCCTATTGTTACATTGCCGAGAGTATTGTTTAATACTTCAACCGTTGTTTTTGTAGGTATTTTGGTTACATCAATGATTACAACTTCTTTATCAAGAGGATCGATAGCTGACTCGTTAATGGCTTTACTTGATAGGTAAATGTCATTTTCCTGATACTCAACTACAACCTTAAACTCTCCAGCGTGTTCTGCCGGGATAGTGATTGTAGCTTTACCATATGCTAGGCGAGCTTCAGCAATCTTATTGCCTTGAGTATCAAATACGTATACGTCACCTTCACTTACAAGTTCAGTGCTACTGTTTGTTACGTTAACAGCAATAGTCACATTACTTAAGGTAGTGTTTAAAATTTCAACATTTGTGATTGTTGGGATTTTATCCACACCAATGACTATGATGTTTTCGTCGTCAGGACTGATTGCTGACTCGTTTATAGCGTTACTTGCAAGGTAAATCTCATTTTCTTGGTATTCTACAATTACTTTTAATTCTCCAGCTTTTGTTACTGGCAGTTGAATAATTGTTTTTTCTCCAGATAATTCTTTACTAATTATTGTTTCACCAGATTCATCTTTAATAACTACTGTACCTATAGTTACAAGATCTCTGGTTTCATTTGTAACATTTACACCGATTGTTACATTTCCAAGAGTTGTGTTTAGTATCTCAACACTTGTAATTGTAGGTATTTTAGTCACATCAATAATAGTGATGTATTCATCATCTGTTCCAATAGCTGACTGGTTGACAGCTTTACTTGCATTGTAGATATCATTTTCAAGATATTCGACAATGACTTTAAGTTCTCCTACACTACCTGTTGGAATAACTATTGTAGCTTTTCCACCATCTAATGTAGTGGAGTTTAATATTGCATTGTTTGAAGCGTTGCGTATTACTATATCACCTTTTCTTACTAAGTCAAGAGTTTCATTGGTTACATTTACAGAAATAGTTACGTTACCTAATGTATGGTTTAAAATTTCTACGCTTGTAATTGTAGGTATTTTATTTACATCGATAACTACAACTTCTTCTGTAGGTGTATTAATGGCTGACTCGTTAGTAGCATTGCTTGCAAGGTATATGTCATTTTCCTGATACTCGACAACTACCATTAGTCTTCCTGAGTCATCACATGGGATGTTGATTGTTGCACGTCCGTTTACCAGTGTTGCATTTGTTATTTTTTCACCGTTTAGGTCTTTAACGTATACTTCACCGGTTTTTACTGGACTTTCAGTCATGTTTGTAACCGTTACGCCTATTGTTACATTGCCGAGAGTATTGTTTAATACTTCAACCGTTGTTTTTGTAGGTATTTTGGTTACATCGATGATTACAACTTCTTCATCAGGAGTATCGATAGCTGACTCGTTAATGGCTCTACTTGGTAGGTAAATGTCGTTTTCCTGATACTCAACTACAACCTTAAACTCTCCAGCGTGTTCTGCTGGGATAGTTATTGTAGCTTTACCAGCTGCTAAGGTAGCATTAGCAATCTTATTGCCTTGAGTATCAAATACGTATACGTCACCTTCACTTACAAGTTCAGTGCTACTGTTTGTTACGTTAACAGCAATAGTCACATTAGTTAAGGTAGTGTTTAAAATTTCAACATTTGTGATTGTTGGGATTTTATCCACGCCAATGACTATTATGTTTTCGTCGTCAGGACTGATTGCTGACTCGTTTATAGCGTTACTTGCAAGGTAAATCTCATTTTCCTGATACTCAACGACTACTTTTAGCTCACCGGCTTTGCTTATCTCTAGAGGAACAATTGTTACTCCATCGATTGGCACGTTTTTGAGTATATTTCCTTGAGCATCCTTAATGTATACTTCACCTGTAGTTACAATATCAGTAGTTTCGTTTGTAACGGTTATGCCTATTGTTACATTACCAAGGGTAGTGTTTAATATTTCTACACTTGTAACTGTAGGTATTTTTTTTACATCGATAACTGTGACATTTTCCAATAGTGTGCCTATTTGGCTTTTATTGGTAGCATTGCTTGCTAGGTATATATCATTTTCATTGTAGTGAACAATCACACTTAATTCTCCGGCTGCTACATCATCAAGTGTTATAGTAGCTTTTCCTTTAATTAGTTCTACAGTGATTATTTCACTATTGTCTAAGCCTAATAATGATACATATCCTTCAGATACAAAGTGTCCAGTTTTGTTTGTAACGTTTACCTCCAGCACAACATTGTTTACTGTAGCATTTACTATTGTAACTGTTGTATTTGTAGGTATTTTACTTACATCTATTACTGTGATGTTTTCATCAGGTGTACCTAAAGCACTGCTGTTTGTAGCATTACTTGCATAGTAAATGTCGTTTTCCTGATATTCGACTATTACTTTTAGCTCACCAGCGTGAGTTGCAGGGATGAGTATAGTAGCTTGTCCATCGGTTAATTTTTTACTAGTCAACATTTCTCCTGTCTGAGCATCTTTAACATATACTTCACCTATAGATACGAAATCAAGGTTTTCATCTGTGACTGTTACTCCAATTGTTACATTGGTTAATGTATTGTCAAGTATCTCTACAGTTGTAATTGTAGGGATTTTCTCAACATCAACTATGATGATTTCTCCTTGAGGTGTACCGATAGCTGACTCGTTTGTAGCATTGCTTGCAAGGTATATTTCATTTTCATTGTAATGTACAACTACCATGAATTCTCCTGCAGGAACATCATCTAGGGTAATGTTAACTTCACCATCAGTTAAATCTTTTGTAACTATTACTTCACCATTAGTATTAAGTACGGATACTGACCCGGTTGAAACTTTTTGGGCTTCATCGGTAGTATTGGTTACTGTGATAGCTAATGTCACGTTTCCAACTGTGTTGTTTATTATTTCCACGGTTGTTTTTGTAGGGATTTTTGTAGCAGTGAACGTTACGTTTTCACTTTCTGCCTGTGCAATTGTTTCAGTACCGACAAATGTTGCATTTGCATGGTAATCTCCAATTGTTAATGGTGTGTATTCATATGAATAGATACCATCATGGATTTCTACTTCACCTACTTCGTCTCCATTTACAAAGATTTTAACTATTCCTGATTCAACTGGTGCATCTGTATCATCACGTACTTCACCAGTTATTGTTACTGGATCTCCTACGATTACTGATTCAGGCACAGCTTCAATTGTTATTGTAGCGGTTTGTGGAAATACTTCAATATCGATTACGTTTTCATCAGGTTGACCTATCTTATCAGAGTCTGTAGCGTTGCTTCCAAGGTAAATCTCATTATCAATGTATGTTACGTTTACACCGATTGGGCCAACTTCGTTAACATCCAGTGTTAGGTTTATTCCACCGTTTACTAAGTCACCTTCAGCAATTACTAGACCTGTACTGTCACGTACTACAACATGACCTGTTCTTACAGGTTCATTTGTATTGTTGGTTGTGGTAATTGCCAATGTTACATTTCCAACAGTGTTGTTGAGTATTGTAACGTTTGTTTTTGTAGGGATTCTGTTTACGGTGAATGTTATTTCATCACTTGTGACGATTGGCTCATCATTTGCATCATAATATGTTGCATTTGCGGTGTATTGACCGTAAGTTACGTATTGACTGCTGATACCATTTAGATACTCATCAGGTGAGTCGTATCTGATTTCTGTTCCGTTGGATAATGTTACTATTACATATCCGTCTTCTACGAATGTTACACCATCAGCATAGGTTACTTTACCGTTGATTGTTATGTATTCACCCACAAGGATTTCGTCTTTATCAGCATTGATTGTGATAAGCACTGCTGTGTCAACGGTGTCTATGTGAGTAAATTCATTACCGTCGCGTGTTTTACCTGTACTGTTTAGGTATGTGTCGTTTCCAGGATAGACTACTGATACTTGGATCTCAGCTTCATCACTGTCTATTTTTATAATAGTGTCCTGACCGGTTATATCCACGGGTCTGGATTCGCCGTCAACAGTTAGGTTTAGTTTACCTTCGGTGATTACTTTGTTAAACTGTGTATCAGTTACTCTTACACTTATAGTCACATTGCCTTTTGTATTGTTTAAAATATCTACTGTTGTAGCTGTAGGTATTTTACTTACATTGAATGTGGCATTTGCACTTACATATTCATAAATGTCATTTATGAATGATGCGTTTACAGTGAAATTACCTGCAATGTCACAGTCTTTTGTAAATTGGATTATTCCGTTTCTGCTTGTTGTCCTATTTTCGGAGAATACAACATTTCCATCTTGATCATATATTGTGATGTTTACTGGAGCTCTTGATATAGGGTTATCATCCATATCATAGAGGCCTACCACTATACGTACACTTTGACCTACGAATCTTTCGTCAGGTGTGACGTCTAATTCGATTTGTGCATGGTCTTTATCTGCTGTAATCTCATCGAATGGTTCATCAAGATTATCGGCATCCATTCCAATACTTTCAAGGTATGTGTCATTACCGAGGTATTTGACACTTACACTTACCGTATCGGTTGTTGTAATATCTAATCCTATTACGGTTTGTGTGCCTGTGATTCTCTCGGTTGTTGTTGTACCATCCACAGTTACTTCAAGTATACCGCTTGTAATAGCAGCATCATTTTCATCAGTAACGTTTACGCCAATAGTTACATTTCCTACTGTATTGTTGATTATACTTACAACTGTATTTGTAGGTATTTTATTTACAGTGAAGGTTGTGCTATTGGTTTGTTTGTTGATTAAGTCATTACCGACAAATTCAACTTCTGCAGTGAATATTCCTTCCTTATATGATGTGTAGTTTACGCTGTAGTATCCGTCTTCTAGTGTTGTTACGTCAAATCTTGTGCCGTTTACCCTAATTACTAGGTCTTCTCCAACGATTGCCGTACCGTTTGCATCTACAAAGTTACCTGAAATATTGTATACTGCTCCTACTGTTGATTCTGTAGGATCTACATTTATACTTAAAGTTGAGTTGTGTAGTTTTGCAGTTATATTGGTAAATAGTTCATGTGTAACATTGTCATATCCGGTACTTGCTTCATAGGTATCATTACCAAGGTATCTTACGGTAATTGCCACTACTTTTCTGTTTTGTGTTACAGGAACTGTGATTCTTGTAACTCCAGTTTCATTAATCTCATAGGTGTATGTTCCTTCGAGGATAGCGATAGATAATAGTTTTCCACCACTTGTAATGTTTGAACCATTCAATGCATCTTTTACTTCAACGTCTATCTGTAGGTTACCCATTGTATCATTTACAACAGTTACATACGTATTTGTTGGACGTTTGTCTACTTCGTAGGTTGTAGATGCATTTGTTGGGTTTACATAATCGTTTCCACCATAAACGGCAGTTACGTTTATTATTCCAACTTTTAGTGAAGTTCTGTTGTATTCATAGAATCCATCTTTAACTTCAACGTTTGGTATAAATTGTACTACTTCACCGCCATATATTAAAGTTAGGTTTACTACACCGTTAAGTGGGTTTCCCATTCCGTCAACAAGTGTACCGTTGTAGGTTATGTTGTTGAATACGTATACAGGACTTGGTCCTTCCTTAATGGTTAATGTAGCGTTCTGTTTGTCAGCGGTGATATCGGTAAATTCGTTTAGTTGATCCTGGTCATATCCGATACTTGGTAGGAATGTGTCGTTTCCAACATATTCTACTTTCACATCAACCGTGTTGGTAGTTGTGATATCCAATGGAATATTGGTTACTGTTCCAGTTATTGGGTATGATACAGGTTCTCCATCACCGATTGTTACATTAATTGTACCTTCGGTAATTGGAAGATCGTGGAACTTATCAGTTACACTTACGTTTATACTTACATTTCCAACGGTATTATTAGCAATAATCACTGTTGTGTTAGTAGGTAATTTTTCACCAGTATAACTTGTAAGATTGGTTGCATTGTTGTACTTGTCACTACCGTTGTAGTAAGCCACAACTTCAACAACATCAGGTATATGCACATGTCTTACATAGGTGTAGTAACCTGCACCGTTGGTTGTTACGTTTACTGCATCCATACCATTGAATGATAAGGTTACAGTAGCATCTGCTATAGGCATTCCACTAGCATTCATTAATGTACCTATTATCGTCATACCTGTGGTTACAGGAACTGAATCACGGAATGTACCGACTGTTAGTGTTACATTCTGTTTTTCAACGTCAACTTCGGTAAATGGTGTGGATCCTTCTTCGGTTCCGTTCATACCAGTACTTGGGTTGTACTTTGTATCACCAAGATAGTTAACCGTTACATGTACCGTACCACTAGTTTCAACATCAAGTTTAACAGGAATAACTCCACCGGTTACTTCAATAACCTGAGCAGGTTGACCTTCAACTTCTACAGTAATGTTTCCACTGGTTACCGGATTGTCACGTTCATCGGTCACATTTACATCAATAGTTACATTACCTGCAACATTGCTTACAACTGTAACAACTGTAGTAGTGTCCAGTTTAGATACTTCAAAGGTTGTCTCATTACTGATTGAACCTACTGTACCAAGCGTTGACGTAAATGTAGCGACTGCTGTAATTTCACCAGCTCTAACGGTCGTGTACTCATACTCGTAAACACCGTTTTCATCAGTGAACAGATCATGTCCAACAGAGTCAACAACTAACGTAATTGCACGGTTAGCCATTATCTCTCCAAGACCATCCTTAAGCGTACCGTTAATCATTACAACATCACCCACTTTAGCATCACTAGCATTATTGTAAATGGTTAGATTTGCATGCTGGGTTAATACTGTAATATTTGTAATGTTACCCGTACTTGCCTCATAAGTAGCATTACCATTGTAAACTACCGTTACAGGAGTATAACCTGCATGTTCAACAGGCAATTCAATATGAGTAACTCCACTTACATTGATACTGATAGGATCTAATGTCTTATCACCTACAGTAACAGTTAAAGTACCTTCTTTAAGGATTACATCAGTTTCAAGAGCATCCTCAACAACAACGTCAATACTTGTAGCACCAACGGTATTGTTCACAACCGTTACACCGGTTATGGTAGGACGTTTATCCACTTCATATATGGTTGAATTCTGAACCGCATTGATTGTGTCATTACCATCGTAGTAAGCAGTTACGTTAAGAACATGACCAACAGCGATGGATTCTCTCGTCCATGAATAATGTCCGTCTTCATCCGTCTTGACTGTTTCATTTCTTGCAATCTCAGTAGTACCACTCATTACGATAATACGTATTGTAGCATCCTTAATAGGTTCACCCATACCGTCAAGTAAAGTACCTTCATATGTAACATCCTCGTATACATATACAGGACTTGGACCTTCCTGTATGGTTAATGTAACGTTCTGTTTGTCAGCGGTGATATCGGTAAATTCGTTTAGTTGATCCTCATCATATCCGATACTTGGTAGGAATGTGTCGTTTCCAACATATTCTACTTTCACATCAACCGTGTTGGTAGTTGTGATATCCAATGGAATATTGGTTACTGTTCCAGTTATTGGATATGATACAGGTTCTCCATCACCGATTGTTACATTAATTGTACCTGCGGTAATTGGAAGATTGTGGAACTTATCAGTTACACTTACGTTTATACTTACATTTCCAACGGTATTGTTTGCAATAATCACTGTTGTGTTAGTAGGTAATTTTTCACCAGTATAACTTGTAAGATTGGTTGCATTGTTGTACTTGTCACTACCGTTGTAGTAAGCCACAACAGCAACAAGACCAGGTATATGCACATATCTTTCATGTGTGTAGTAACCTGCACCGTTGGTTGTTACGTTAACTGCATCCATACCATTGAATGATAAGGTTACAGTAGCATCTGCTATAGGCATTCCACTAGCATTTAACAGGTAACCAGATATCATCATACCTGTGGTTACATAAACTGAATCACGGAATGTACCGACTGTTAGTGTTACATTCTGTTTTTCAACGTCAACTTCGGTAAATGGCTCTGAACCATCATCGGTTCCGTTCATACCAACACTAGGGTTGTACTTGTCATTACCAAGATAGTTAACCGTTACATGTACCGTACCACTAGTTTCAACATCAAGTTTAACAGGGATAACTCCACCGGTTACTTCAATAACCTGAGCAGGTTGATCTTCAACTTTTACCTCAATGTTTCCACTGGTTACCGGATTGTCACGTTCATCAGTCACGTTTACATCAATAGTTACATTACCTGCAACATTGCTTACAACTGTAACAACTGTAGTAGTGTCCAGTTTAGATACTTCAAAGGTTGTCTCATTACTGATTGAACCTACTGTACCAAGCGTTGACGTAAATGTAGCGACTGCCGTAATTTCACCATCTCTAACGGTCGTGTACTCATACTCGTAAACACCGTTTTCATCGGTGAACAGATCATGTCCAACAGAGTCAACAACTAACGTAATTGCACGGTTAGCCATTATCTCTCCAAGACCATCCTTAAGCGTACCGTTAATCATTACAACATCACCCACTTTAGCATCACTAGCATTATTGTAAATGGTTAGATTTGCATGCTGGGTTAATACTGTAATATTTGTAATATTACCCGTACTTGCTTCATAAGTAGCATTACCATTGTAAACTACCGTTACAGGAGTATAACCTGCCTGAGTTGTAGGTAAGTCAATATGAGTAACTCCTGTAGAGTTAATTTCAACATCAAATGATTCGGCATCTCCAACTGTAACTGTCAAAATACCATTAGTGAGTACTGTATCAGTATTAATTGCATCTTTGACAACTACATTAATGTCTGTAGCACCTACTGTATTATTTAGAACCGTTACACCTGTTGTTGTAGGACGTTTATATACTTCATATACGGTTGAATTCTGAACCGCATTGATAGTGTCATTACCATCGTAGTAAGCAGTTACGTTAAGAACATGACCAACAGCAATGGATTCTCTCGTCCATGAATAATGTCCGTCTTCATCCGTCTTGACTGTTTCATTTCTTGCAATCTCAGTAGTACCACTCATTACGATAATACGTATTGTAGCATCCTTAATAGGTTCACCCATACCGTCAAGTAAAGTACCCTCATAGCTAACATCCTCATATACATATACAGGACCTGGTTTTTCTTGTATGGTTAATGTAGCGTTCTGTTTGTCAGCGGTGATATCGGTAAATTCGTTTAGTTGATCCTCGTCATATCCGATACTTGGTAGGAATGTGTCGTTTCCAACATATTCTACTTTCACATCAACCGTGTTGGTAGTTGTGATATCCAATGGAATATTGGTTACTGATCCAGTTATTGGATATGATACAGGTTCACCGTCACCGATTGTTACATTAATTGTACCTGCGGTAATTGGACTGTCATAATGGAATTTGTCAACTACGCTAACGTTAATGCTTACATTTCCAACAGTATTGTTGGCAATAATTACTGTTGTGTTAGTAGGTAATTTTTCACCGAAATAACTTGTATGATTGGTTGCATTGTTGTACTTGTCACTACCGTTGTAGTAAGCCACAACAGCAACAACATCCGGTATATTAACATATCTTACATAGGTGTAATAACCTACACCGTTGGTTGTTACGTTTACTGCATCCATACCATTGAATGTTAAGGTTACAGTAGCATCTGCTATAGGCATTCCACTAGCATTCAATAAGGTACCGGTTATCGTCATACCTGTGGTTACATAAACTGAATCACGGAATGTACCGACTGTTAGTGTTACATTCTGTTTTTCAACGTCAACTTCGGTAAATGGCTCTGAACCATCATCGGTTCCGTTCATACCAGTACTTGGGTTGTACTTGTCATTACCAAGATAGTTAACTGTAACATGTACGGTACCGTTAGTTTCAACATCAAGTTTAACAGGAATAACTCCGCCGGTTACTTCAATAACCTGAGCAGGTTGATCTTCAACTTTTACCTCGATGTTTCCACTTGTAACTGGCATGTTACGTTCATCGGTCACGTTTACATCAATTGTTACATTACCTGCAATATTGCTTGCAACTGTAACAACTGTAGTTGTGTCCAGTTTGGATACTTCAAAGGTTGTTTGGTTACTTAATGTATCAACTACACCTTCCGTATCGTAGAATGTTGCGACTGCCGTGAATGTGCCTTCTTTGACAGTTGTGTAGTTGTATTCATATCTACCGTTTGCATCTGTTGTCAGGTAGTGTGAGACCTCATCGAGGACTAATGTAATTTCACGGTTAGCCATTGGTTGGTTACCGCCGTCTTTGAGTGTACCGTTAATCATTACAACATCACCAACTTTAGCATCACTAGCATTATTGCTAATGGTTAGGTTTGCTGTTTGGGTAGTTGCCGTAATGTTTGTAATGTTACCCATACTTTCATTGTATGTAGCGTTTCCATCGTATTTAACTGTTACTGCTATATATCCAGCGTGGGTTGTAGGTATGTCTATGTGAGTTGTTCCGGTACTGTCAATGTTTTTGGTAAATTCATCTGTACCGACAGTAACTGTTAATGTACCTTCCTTGAGTATTACATTATCTTCAAGAGCATCCTCAACAACTACGTCAATGCTTGTAAATCCTACTGTGTCATTTACAACATTTACAATAGTGGTTGTTGGACGTTTGTTAACTGTGTATACAGTGGAATTGTTTACTGCATTGACAACCTCATTACCACCATAGTATGCTGTTACGTTAAGAAGCTGACCAACAGCAATGGATTCTCTCGTCCATGAATAATGTCCGTCTTCATCCGTCTTGACTGTTTCGTTTTTAGCAATCTCATTTTCACCGCTCATTACTATAATGCGTATTGTAGCATCAGCGATTGGTTTGCCCATACCGTCAAGTAATGTACCTTCATATGTTACTTCTTCATATACATATACTGGACTTGGTCCTTCTTCAATTGTTAATGTAGCGTTTTGTTTAACTGTTACATTTATGATTTGATCGGAACCGCTTTCGTTGGTAGCTATACTTGCTTCGTATTTTTCATCACCAAGATATTTTACTTTTACAGTAAATGGTACGCCAGCTTCATCAATGTTGAGTTTTACTGGAGTAGTTGTTCCATTGATATCTACGGTAAATGGTGTTTGTTGCAATACAGTTACTGTGAATTGTCCTTGTGTAACTGGGTTGTTGTCTTTGTCAACTACAGTTACGGCTATTGTTACGTTACCTGCAGTATTGTTTAGTAGGGTCATTGTTGTTGTTGTAGGTATTTTGACTACATCAAATGTATCTTCATCTGAAGTTACGGTATCATAGAATGTTTCCATACCATCATATACTGCTTTAACTGTGTAAGTATCAGCCCGTGATTTGCTTACATTATAGGAATATTGGCCGTTTGAATCTGTGATAACTGTAGTTACTCCTTCATCATCGATGAATAGTCTTATAATTGCATTTGCAATTGCATGTTCACCATCGGTGGTTAATTTACCTGTGATGGTTACGTTTTCATCGACGTATACTTCATCTTCAACTGCTTCACATGTTAATGTTGGTTTAAGAAGTGCAACTGAGATATCTTTAGTTGCAGTAGTACCCTGATAAAGTTCATCTTCAGCAAATTGTGCTGTTACACGTAATGTTGAATTGTCTTTAGGTGTGTATTGTACTTCTATTACACCATTAACTGTTGTAAGACCAGTTGTGTCAATATTTTGACTGTTTACATTTATGATAATTGATTTACCATCAATTACCTCTTTTGCATCGGTAGTATTTGTGAGATTTACTTTGATTGTTATTGTCTTGTTTACTTCAGCATCAGTGACGTCTTCGATTGTAATTAATGTTGGCATTTTAATT
The DNA here is from genome assembly GCF_003268005.1 of Methanosphaera sp. BMS. Lineage (NCBI taxonomy): Archaea > Methanobacteriati > Methanobacteriota > Methanobacteria > Methanobacteriales > Methanobacteriaceae > Methanosphaera > Methanosphaera sp. BMS. The sequence continues at coordinate 1,357,131 of NZ_CP014213.1, forward strand.
ACTCTGTATGCGGTAATTGCTTCTGCCCCATTGGTTACATCAAGTACATAGTCGTATACGGCTTGTACTACATATGAGTCTGCACTATATGCTAGGAATTCATCCCAAGGATTTGTAGTTACTGTGTATGAATAGTTTCCATTAGTGTCAGTTGTTACATTAGCGATGTTTTCTCCATTGATGTACAATTTAATTTTTGCATTACTAATGTTTCCGACCTGGTCATGTAAATTACCTGATATCACTATGCTTTGATTTACATAGGATGGGTTTGGATTTACATTTACTGATAAGTCAGATGGCATTAAATCTGCTTTGACGATTGTTTCATTTACACATGGCTTGAATGTGTAATTTCCATCATAGGTTACACGTATTGTAACTTCTGATATGTTTGTTGGCGTGTATGCAATGATAAATTTACCATCAGTACCCGTTACATTATTGAATGTTGCTACTACATTATTATTTACAATAATTTCAGTAGTTACTGGAGCACCAGCAATTATAGCATCATTTTCAGTATCTTTTAATGTTACTGTTGCAGTGAATTCTTCTTTAGCATAACGTACACCATCTACTTCTATAGTAGCATTTGTAGGTATTCTGCTGTCTAATACTTCAATTATTTCAGAGTCTTCACTGTATAGATATACATCATTTTCTCCGAACATACCTTTAACTGTTATTTCACCAACTGTATCTGTGTTATATGAAATAGTTGCTACTCCATTAACTACATTTACAGGTGCTTGTTCTTGATCGTTGATTATGAATGTGAAGTTTCCATTATAGTTAACTACTGGATAACCTTCTAATCTTTCGATACTGTCATCCACTTCAACATTGGCTGTAATAGTTATTGTAGAACGGTTGTATACATCGTTTTCCATTGGGTTAATGGTTACTTTTGTAGGTATTTTAACGATGTCATATGCTTTGGATTCTGTTGCACCATTAGTTACATCTAATACCATATCATATTTAGCTGTAACTTGATAACGTGTTCCAGTGTATTGTAGGTATTGTCTTAGATTTTCATCATCATTTGTTAGGACTAATGAATATTCACCACTGCCATTTGTATTTACAGTAGCTACTTCTTCACCATTTATTGAAATAACTATAGGTGCATACGGAATGTATTCGGATACTTCATCAGATAGTTTACCTGATATAATTACAGTTTCATTTATGTAAGCAGGATCAGGATTTACATCCAATGTTAATCTGCTTGCAATAAGTGATGCCTTATCCCTAGCAGTATTGCTGCTAGCATTGTATACTTCATCTCCATCGAATGCTGCTGTAATTACAACATCTGTGATGGTACGAGGAGTATATTCAAAGCTTATTTGACCATTTGCATCAGTAGTATCATGTATTTGTCGAACTACCACATTATCAATTGTTACATTTGCATGTACAGTTTTACCTTGAAGGATAATATTATCAGTAGCATTTCTTAGAGTTACTGTAATATTAAATGGTCTTTTTACAACGTTTACATTTGTAATGTCTATGTCGATTGTAGTGTTATAACGGTATATTTCTACATTTGTAGTTGTGTTTTCTGCTGCATAATTTGCATTGTCATAATAACCTATGTCAACAGGGAATACTCCTGCTACATCTGATACTAATTCAACAATGAAATCACCGTCAACTGTTTTATTAGCAGTGTAGGTTATATCATTGATTTTCATTGTTATTGTACCGTCAGTTAGTTTGGTTTCCCCAACGGTTACATTTACTCTTACGCTAGCAGTTTCACCAATTGTGTTGTTTACTACTTCTATTACATTTATTACTGCATCACCTGCGTTAACTGGAATGTCATCTACAGTAGTATCGTCACTACCATTATAGTAATCATTTTCAACATATACTGCTTTGATACTTAAAGGCGTATTGTCTGCAGGAACATATGTTGTGGTTGCAACTCCGTTTGCTACATCGATTGTGCCGATTGACTGGTCATTTACATAAAATTCCACGTAACCTTCGTTAACTGGAGGTAAATTATTTCCAACCGGATTTACATTTGCCGTGATTGTGAATTCCTCATTAACCTTAGCAGGACCATTAGCAGTGATTGTGGTTGTAGTGTTAATCTTATAAACATCAAATGTTGTACTGATTGACTCTGCCTGATATTCCTGTCCAATATCATATATTAATACTGGAATATTCTTTCCTGCATGTTCAGATGTTAAGTTTACTTCATAATCATTATCTGAAGTTAAATTAGCAACATATGTCTTTCCTTCGATATCCATTAGAATGGTACCAAGAGTTAATTTTCTTTCACCATTTGTAACATTTACCTTAATGGATACTGTTTGATTTATAGTGTTATTTGTAACACTTACAACAGTAATATTTGCATCTCCTTTTGCAACTATTATTGATTCTTCACTATCATCTTCACTAGGATTATAATAATCATCACCAATAAATTGTGCAGTTACGGTTAATTCTCCTCTTTGTGTAGGAGTATATTTAATTGTTGCAATTCCATTTGTTACATTTACTGCTTCTTGTCTATGACCATTAATAGTAAATACAACCGTTCCATTGGAGTTTACTACTCCTGTTTCTGGGGTTACAGTTGCTGTAATAGTCATTTCACTATGTACTTTAGCCTCAGGTAATGCGTTAACGACTGTTGTCGTATCAATTTTTTCAACTGTTACATCTTTTGTAGCAACACTGGCCTCATATAAATCGTCACCGTCAAAGGTTGCACGTACTATAATTGTACCGGCATTTTCTGATTTGACTGATGGAATTGTTACGATACCATTATTTGTCTGTAATGTGTACTGTGTTGTTTCTCCATCAATTGTAACATTTACATTTACTGTTTTTTGATTGATTACTTCCTTAGCATCAGTGGTATTTGTTAAGTTAATTACTATATCGAATGTTTCATTAATTTTAACAGTACTAGGTGTTATGATGTCTAATGCAGTTTCAATTTTATTTACAGTATATGTGGTATGTGCTGCAGGACTGTTATATGTAACATCCCTTTCTCCACCGTATTCTGCTATGACAACATAAGGTTGGCTATTATATGCTAGATATGGATAGTATTGATTGTTTTTAGCCATGTCTAAATAGTAATAACCGTTATCATCCGTTAATACTATGATTCTTTCTCCATCATTGATGGATAATGTAACGTTTTGATTTTTGATAGGTCTATCATTGTAGTATTTTGCATAACCATAAATTTTTATGGATTCATTTACGAATATTGGTGTTTTATTCACGGCTACGGTTAATTTAGCTGTTGGTAATTCTATCTCGGAAGTATCAATAATTTTATAATTGCTTGATTTGAAATAGTAATCATCACCATTGAAATTAGCTGTAATGTTGATTGTGTGAATGTTTTGTGGTTCGTAAGCTACAGTAATAGTTCCCTGACCATCTGTTATTTTAACATCATATATTTTTGGAGTTCCGTCAACAGTTACGTTTACATAAATGTTTTTACCTTCAAGAGCTTCTCCGCCTGTCCTATTTGTTAATTTGACTGTTATGTCAAATGATTCAAATACTTTGAATTGATCAGTTGAGGTTGTTATCTCGATATCGGTTACATAACGATCGTCGATTACGTTTATTTGGTTGGTGTCATCATCACCTAAGTAATAATCATCACCTGCAAATGTACCTGTGACTGAAAATTCACCAGCGGTAGTTGCTGGATAGGTTGTGGTTGCAACTCCATCCACTACGTCAACTGTTACACTTTGTTCTCCATTAATTATGAATGTGAATGTACCTGCTGAATTGACCGGTGGATATCCACCAAGTGTTGGGTTTACATATGCCTTGATTTCAACAGGAGTACCGGTTGTTGTGGAAACTTCCGGAAGTGTTACAGTTGTAGGAACTTTAGTTACTTCAAATGTTTCTGTAACAGGACTTGTTACATAATACTGGGTTCCACTGTATGTAGCGGTGACTGTTTTTGTTCCTATTGTAGGACTACTGTAATCTGAAAATGTTGCACTTATTAATTCATCGGTTTTTGTAGCAGTGCTTGTATAAACATCAATTGTAATGGTAATACTACCAGTATCTGTCACATCCTGTCCGTTGAACTGTAGATGTGCTGTAATACTTGCTGTTTGATTGATATATACATTACTAATTTCATCAATTACCAATGTTGCCTCTACTGGATTCATTGTGAGTGTTTCTGAACCAGTACTGTATAGGAATAATTCATTTTCACCGAATGAACCGGTTATGCTTATTGGTCCAACTGTATTTGCTGTGTATGTAGTTGTTGCAACTCCATTTACTACATTAACTGTTGTTTCTTCACCATTAATTATGAATGTGAAATTACCATTATAGTTAATGGCTGTTGGATTATCAATATCTTCAACTACATTAGCTGTAATTGTTATTGTATCACCATATGAAACTACTCCACCTGTTGCGGATGTTGTTACGTCAGTTATTGTAGGTACTTTTGTTACAGTAAAGCTACTTGTATTGGTTTGGCCATTTGCATTATTTTCAATGCCGTCAAATGTTGCGGTTAATGTGAATGTGCCAATTGGTGCTTTTGCTGTAAAGGTTGTTGTGAATGTTCCATCACTTTCAGTAGTCACATCGTTTATGGTATAACCGTCTGCAGTAAGGTGTACTGTCTGACCGGCTATTTTTGTACCGTTAGCATAACTGAGGTTACCTGTTATGGTAAATGTTCCGTTGATGTGTTTACTGTTTGGAGTTACACTTACATTTAATAACGTATCAGCTAGTGCAATATCTTCTCCACGGATTGTTGTTTGATTTTCGCTTGATTTGAAAACATTATTTCCAGCATATCTTACAACAATAAGTATATCTTCACTGTTACTTTCAGGAATAAAGCTTACGCTTGTATATCCATCATTATCAGTGTTTGATACAGTGTATGTTGTACCACCGATTGTTACGGTTAGTGGCTGATTTGCTATTCCAGGATTTGGAACATCAGCATCTGTTAGAGCTGTCTGGTTAACTAATCTGAATTGAATAGTTGCCGTCTCTCCGACAGTATAACTGTCAGCCCCTATTATCCAAACTTCAGTTGGATCTTTAGATGAGTCAATAACCAAATCTGTAGTGTCGAATATTGGATATTCTCCATCAAACATGTGAAGTGCACCGACTGGCACTGTGCCAGTTTCCTGAACATAATCTGAAACTTTTATGCCAGTTACAGTGTAATCACCGTTAGCGTCTACCGTAGTGGTAGTTATAGGAGTACCACTAATGTTTAGTGTAACGGATTTTCCTGCAATGCCTTCCATTCCTGTTATTGTGTAACGTACATATGGGTCTGCATCAGTACCTTTATAATTAATTTTAATGAATTGATTTATAGGTAGTGTTTGATCATCAGAATCTACTCTTTGATCAATACTGATTTGTCCATCGTCAATTCTGTTTAATAATTCATTATAGTCATCATTGCTTAATGTGACTGATACTTCTGCAATACCATGCAATACTCTTACATCATTGAAGTATGAATTTCCAATTGTAATGTTTACTCTACCGTCATCTGTCCAGTCATCAAATTCTTTATCAGTAACGTTTATTTTAAGTGTTACATTACTTACATAGTCAAGGTTTCCAGTAATGTCAAATGTATCATCAAGTGTTACTGTACTTGGATTTACATCCACAGTAATCTTAGCTACGTTGAATGATAAGTTTTTACTGAATGTTACTTCTTGACCTTCATGTGTTACTGGAAGTAGTAGAATAACTGGTATTTTACCTTCTCTATCACTTGTGTATACATATTCGAAGTGACCTGTAGCATCTGTTTGGCATGGATATTCCACACTGTCAATCATTAATGTAAAGTCAATTACCTGTGGGTCATAGAACTCTTGGGTAGCAGAGCTAACTTCATAGTAGTCATGTTCATTAGCTACTACATTGAATGTTAAAGTTCCATCCCTTACTTTGTTTCTTTCTTCACGACTTAATGGTATTTCATAATCGATATTTCCACCGATAACTTCCAATTCTCTTGCAATAATAATATCTTCACCAGTAGTACTGTCATGAGCTGTGATATTTATTGTACATTCAGGTACTTTTCTATTGTTATCTGTTGGGTCAGTTATATTAATATCCAATACAACATAACCTAAATAGTTAAAGTCACCTGAAATAGTTACATCTTCACCGACATTTACTGCTTTTGGTTCAAGAGTCCCGTTTAATTGGACAACTTGGAAGTTTGTTCTACCATAAATGTCAAATAATTCATTTAAATGATATGTGGCAAGAACAGGTGTTCTACCATATTCTAATGCTGTTGCTTCATACTCATAGTAACCTTCATTATCTGTAGTTACTGTATGTTCTCTGTCATATACTAAAAGAGTAATTTCAGAGTTATTTACTGAACTGTTACCTATTAATGTAGGTGTAATTAAGGCTGTATCATTACATGTGAATACTATGTTAAGACTGCTTGGGTCTTCCATGTATTGTATCATGTCACGATTACTTACATATACCGTAACGGTCATGTCATTTTGATCAATTTCCATGTAACTGGCTAATAATTCACCTTGACCTTCATCGTATTGGCCACCGTATAATGTGACATTTAGATATGGATTGTCTCTGAGGTTTACGTTATCAACGTGTACATTATATGTGAAATTGGCCACATAATCAAGGTAACCGTAAATCATTACTTTATCATTTAATCTGTCAACAGCAGGTACTGCTGTAGCATTTAAAGTAGCTCTGGTTACAAAGTAATTTGTACTTGCACTGTCAGTAGGAGTATATGCATATACGGTTTTTTCACCTACTAATCGGGTTGTACGATAATGTTGGTAATAACCATTTTCATCAGTATGGGCTGTTACTACATCTGAACCTACTCTTAGAGTTACTTCTTGATTTGCCGCATTGTTGGATGCACCGATAGGTACTGCGGTTAATGGAGCATGTTCGATGTTATCGTATAATGCTATGAATTGTAGGCTTTGATAGTCATTTACTTCATCTAGTGTTGCAGGAATAAGTACTGTTGCTGAACCGCTGGATACGTCAATATATCTGGCTACTAATTCACCGAGTTGTCCATTTTCATTACGGTATAGACTAACCCTTTCATGGATATTTGGATCTCCACCGGTAATCTGAACCTGAATAGTATTTTCAAATGATTCATAGTTACCAAATATTTTTACTAGATGTCCTTCTCTTACAATCTTAGGATCTGCATTGACACTAAGCATGTGTCTCCTATAGTGTTGATAATGTTTATAATCAGAGATAAAGCTTACTCTTAAATCATCAACTGTTAATGGAGTTATTTCATCCTTATCAAGAGTAATAACTGCAGTTCCATTTACAACTGGGAAATCACCTATGAAATTACCATTAGAATCTGTGACCCTAATAGTACCATTGGTTACTGTAGTATTATATCTTGAATAATTATAATAACCATTAACACCAACTTCAGAGTGTCCTGGTTCATATCTAGTATCCATTACATCAATATTGACAGTTAATGTTAAAGTTTCTGCTCCATCAACCACATTAGTAATTACTGGATCAGTTACATTTAATGCATTGTTAACATATGTGTTGTTGGCAACAAGATGTGTTCGAGGATTATAATAATCCGGATCTAAATAACCAAACAATATATCTTCATATAATCCAGTAGTACTATCAAGAGGAATAACGGTGTTGTTATTAAAAGTGTTGTTAACTATTTGAATATTTTGATACCATGATGGTGTACCATCTGCATTAGAACAAAAGTTAATTATCCATGGATGATACTCACCATTTTCCCATATTTCATTTGAATCAAAAGTGTTACCATATGCATAAAGAGAAGGTGCACTTAAAACATGAGGATTCATATAGACAATAGATGAACCTTCCAAGTGGTTCTTAGCTATTGTATTATTTATTAAACAAAATACTCCTTCAATATTAAATAAACAAGATGTTCCATATCCAATATTTTCAGAAATATCATTACCTATAAGTGTTAAATTACCACTCATTGCATAGAATAAACAATCTTCTTCCTCATTTCTTACATGACCATCAGGTAAATAGTTATATTTAATGGTATTGTTTTCAATTACAAAAGTCTGAGAACCCATTTCTACATCTACAACAACACCCTTTTTAATACCCGTGTTATATTCAATAGTATTATTCCTAACTTTCACATTTGTAGAAGATAATTGAACACCAAAGACTGTACCTTGATTTGCACTATTATTAATAATAGTGTTTCCTTCTATCAAAACATCATTTTGAGTATTTAGATAAAATGCTGCAGACATATTAGTTGCAGTATTATTGAAAATTCTATTATTAATTATTCTAGCCTCAGTTACTCCAGAATCTAGCCTAAATACAGTACCATTATCACCTGTATTGTTTTCAAAAGTACAATTTGATGAGTATACCTTACCAGCAATTCCATGGACAATATGTGTAGCACTATTATTTACAAAAGTACTGTTGATAAGATTAATACTACCATGCCAATTAGAAACAATTAACGATGTACCCCCACCATTAATCATAGTTAAATTTGCTAAAGTAATCATTCCATCATTATTAGATTGGAAAACTGTAATACCATTAGCATTAATAGTTTGTCCATTACCATTGATAACTAATTGTTTAACTTGAGTATTTTCTGTAATTTGAATCAACTGATCTGCAGTATATGTTCCAGGATTAAGAGTAATCCTAACTACGTCATCCATAGTATAAGTTCGTCCATTTATTATATTCAGAATATCCTGATAATTATTAGCAGTATAATTATACTGTGCAGCCTTAAGTGATTTTTCGCCGGTTTTTGTAATTGTTTTTGTCGATTCTTTGTCGTCGCTTGAAGTCGTTTGTGTATTTGTTGTATCACTTGTATTAGCTATTTTTTCTACGTCTGCCTCCGGTGCAGCAGTTGCCGCATCGGATTGTACCACATTATCCACATCATAGTTGGCGGGTGTGGATAAACTATTTGTGTCCTTTATTACTTGTGAACTGTTATCGTCTATCGCCGAAACCATAGACATTCCCATTAGGAGAATAAGCACCGTTACAAGTAATATAAGAACATGTTTTTTAATCGTTGTCATCTTGTGACTCCTATTTTTAAACATTTTCTTAGATTTTAAATTGTTTTAGGTACATATCAACAGTTTAAAATAAGCTAAACACGGATTGATTATGGAAGTTATCCATCTTTTAATATTATATTCATGTAGTAGTCGTTGTGTTTATCCTTGCTATTTTAAAAATAAATATTAACAAGGATAAACTCTTTATATCTATTTTTGTTCAAAATTAGATATAGAAAGCTATTACTTTATAGAAACATATCGATGAATCAATATATATTAGTTCATTAATAGTATCATATAATAAACAATGTTTAATTGATTATGAAATACATATTATTTTACACAGAAACTTATTAAAATAACTGCTCATTTTCAATGATAAACATCGTTTAAAATGACAATATCCAATGATAATATCCTATTGATAGCTAATCCATAATTTAGCCATACTTTCTATTTTATTTCTTATAATATATAATAATTATTAATTTTTAGTGAAGATTATTTTTTAGTTTTTGATAGTTTTTTCGAATTAAAAGAAGTATTATTGAGTTTGATTGAAAGAAAAATTTTTTCATAAATGGCTTGATAAAAATGAGATTATTATTTATTGAAAATGATAAAAAAATGTATTTAGATGTTTAATTACATCTCTTTTTTAAAATGCAAAGAATAAAATGCAAATATTGTTAATATTTAATAAGAAATACATGTATCAATAAATTTTTAATAGATGTATTCATATCAACTTTAAATTAGATACAAAAATATGATAAAAAAATTTTGTCCTTGAAAAATAGATCGTTATAGCCTTGACGTATTTTTTTGGATAATACATTATCATTCATGAAGTTTTAGAATAACAAATAATTGGCAAAAAATTTAAACCAGCATAGATAAAATAAGAATAATATCTCCACATACCCCATAACGACCCAAAAAACACTTTTATAGTTAAATAGAAAGACTATCTTTAAAGGAAAGCTCATAAAAAACTTGTGACTTCTAAACATTCACATACCTATTCAACATGATATATCATATAATCATTTAATAATCATGTAAAGAAAAGACCCTACAAATAATATAAAATAGACATGATTTAAATCAATTTAACATGGACACTATTCATATTAAATAATTTCCATTTGATTATATGATAGGTTTTAGGAAATGGAAAAAACAGGTATTAGTTACTATAATGGGTCATATAAAAAAACACATGAAAAAAACTAAATTCATAAATATCCGGTAAAAATGAGTTGATTTCTAAAATAAATGCTAAAAAAAATAAAAAAAGAAAAAAAATGGTAAATTTAGTGTAGAAAAAATAATCAAAAGAAAAAGGAGTGTATAATTATTTCTAATTATACTTTGGTTATGTTGGTAGTAGTGTATCTGCCACCAAGATATCCAACTCTTTCCCCTGTTACAAGTTCTATACTGTTTATCTTATCGACGTTGTATGGTAATATGATGTTTAAGTCAACATCTCCATCAACAGCCTCATAGAAGACTGTCCTGTTATTGATTTTATAGGTTTGACCATTTATTTTTAAACATAATGTGTTTGTTCCTTTAAGCAGGTTCTTATGATAATCCACTATCTTGGATTTGATGGTCATTTCCTTAGTCTGTGTATTTAATTTTACGCTATTGTTTACAAATGAGATTGGGGATCTTTCAACGCCGAATGTTGTAGTGTTGTTTACACCTGGGTTGTAGCTTCCACTGCCGAATACTGCCATTACAGTGTAATTCTTATCGGTAAGATTTGTGTATTTACCGGCAAGACCTGCTGGTACATAATACTGCATGGTTGCTACACCGTTTACAACTTTGGCCTGTTTAGCTGTTCCATCCTCATTCTTAATGGTTATACCGTTTACCTTAAATACTACAAAGTTATCATCATAGTCTTTTACCCGTCCATTATTCTTACCGCCGGTTACGTCAGTTACTACTGCCTTGAGTGTAATGTTTACATCCTGTTTAGTAGTTTTTACAGTTGTAACTGTGATTTGAGCGTCTCGTTTTACAAGACTTGCCTGTCCGGGCACAATTGATCTTGAACTATAATATTTGCTGTTTCCACCGTATGCTCCAGTTATGTTTACAGCAGATCTTAGGTATGTATCTGCCACTACTGTAACTGTAACTGTTCCGTTTACTGGTGATAATATCATAGGATCTCCTTCAGGGCTAAACTTACCATTTGTTCTTAATGTTAATCCGTTAACCTTAAATACAAATTGTCCACCGGTCACTTTTGTACCAAATTCATCCGTAACTGTTGCACGTAATGTGATGTTGTCACCGAGTACTCCTTTTACATCATCTACTTTTACAAATGTAATTATCTTACTTGCATTGTAGGTGCTGTTTGCTTTAGCGGAGTTATAGGTGTCATCACCATTAAACTGTGCCGTTACATTATTTAATCCTACATATGTAGTATTATATTCCAGTGTGTAGTCACCATAACGGTCTGTTGTAACTGTTTTTGTTACTCCATCCATGTTAAGTGTTACTTTTGCCTTGGCTATTGGGTTTCCATTAATATCAGTAAGTTTACCCGTGATTTGTGCTTTTTGTGTAAGGGTAATGTTTTTGATTGGGTTGATTGTGATGATTGCCTTGTTTTTGTTGACAGAGATTGCTTGAGTTTTACTTGAAGGATTTACAAAGTCATTTCCATTATATGTAATGGTTACGTTTTGTTTTCCTGCAGGTACATCTAATTTGATAGTTGCAGTTCCGTTTTTGACAACTCCTGTTCCTATCACTTTACCATCCTTGTCTGTAACGGTTACTGTTCCATTTGGAACTTTGTTACCGTTTTTGTCTGTGACGTTTACTTGTATTGTGGTGTTTCCTACATTTGATCCTGTTTGTTTGGATTTTATTGTAGAGTTTACTTTTACTGTGAATTTTGTCTGATTATTTGATGGATTATATGTTTTATTTCCTGCGTAACTAACTGTCACATTGTTTACACCACCAGTAGTGGTTGTGTATGCAAGCGTGTAGACACCCTTGCTGTTAGTGGTGGTAGTGTATGACTTGTTGTTAACTTTCACTGTTATGTTAGCATTTGCTATTGGCTTGTTGTTTGAATCTAATAACTTACCAGTAATGTTCACTTTATCTCCAACAGATACTGTTTTTATAGTATTTATTGGGATTGTAGTGTTGATTTTCTGGGTTGTAATTGTAGTGCTTGTACTTTGTTTTTTGTACTCGCCCGTACCATTGTATGTTATGTTAATCGGCGTTTTTCCAGGTGTTGTGTTAAGTGGTACTTTAGCCGTACCGTTTACAACCGGAGCCGTTACATTTGTACCGTCAGGCATTGTTACAATTACTGTTCCATTTTTAACAGGTCTTCCTTCATTATCAGTTACTTTTACTTCTATTGAAGTGTTTCCTGCCGTATCATTGGTTTGTTTTACATCCAGTACAACATCCTTCTTGTTGACTGTGAAGTTTGTTTTGTTAGCTGTTGGGTTATAAATTACATTTCCATCATATTCTACTGTGATATTGTTTTTACCACTAGTTGTTGTTGTGTAGACAAGTGTGTATTCACCTGCCTTATTTGTAGTGGTATTGTATCTTTTACCATTTATTGTGACTGTTATATTAGCGTTTGTAATGTCAACACCGTTTTGATCTTCTAAACTACCGTGTATGGTGACGTTATCACCGATTGTCACATCATTTATCTTATCAATTGGGATTGTAGTGTTGAGTTTTACTGTTTTTACACTAGCGGTGGTATTTAATTTATCGTAGACACCTGTACCGTTGTATGTTACGTTTACATCCATTGTTCCAGGTATTGTGTCAAGTGGCACTACTGCTTTACCGTTTTTGACAGGTGCAGTTATGTTTGTACCATTTGGCAGTGTTACGATTACATTACCTTCATCTACAGGTTTTCCATCACTATCAGTTACGTTGACTTCCAGTGAAGTATTTCCTGGAGTGTTACCCACTTGTGCTACAGCCATTGAAGTCTCTTTCTTGTTGACGGTTAACTCTTTGCTTTCACTTGTGACTGGATTTATCACTCCATCCTTACCGTTATAGGTAGCGGTTACTGGGAGTTTACCGGCCTTATCTGTAGTGTAATCATATGAGTATTTTCCATCAGTTACGTTTACTGTGTATTTTTTGCCGTCAATATCTATTGTTACAGTTCCGTTAGCTATAGGTTCACCCATTCCATCCGTTACTGTACCATTGATGGTTACCACTTCACCAATGGTTACTTCATCCTTGTCAAGAGATATTGTAATATCCGCATCTTGTTTTTCAACGTCTACTACGATTATTTCTTCACTTGCTGTTCCAGCGGCACTACTGTTTGTTGCATTGCTTGCTAAGTATAGGTCATTTTCATTGTATGTTACAACCACGCTTAACTGTCCATCATGTTCTACAGGTATTGTAATGTTTGCAAGTCCATCCGTTAAGTTTTCGCTTACAAGTTCATTACCGTTCATGTCATAAACGGTTATGTTACCCTGTATTACGTTTTCATCGGTTAGATTTGTTACATTTACGCCTATTGTCACATTTCCGACTGTTGTGTTTATGATTGTTACATTTGTCTTGGTAGGTATCTTACCGACTGTGAAGTTAATTGTTTGACTTGTGGATTCTTCAACAGTGTCATTTCCAAGGTATGTGGCATTTACTGTGTAGTTTGCTATTTCACTTGGAGTGTATTCAAGAGTGTATTTGGAATCAATTATGTCAACGATTTCTTCGGTTCCGTTTACGTTAACTGATACTTTACCTTCTGTAATGACGTTTCCAAGTTCATCTCTTACCTCTCCAGTGATGATTACGCTATCACTGATTATTATGCTATTGTTGTTTACTTCAATAGTTATTGTAGATTTTTGTTTTACTACGTCAATAACCGTGATGCTTTCTTCACCAGGTGCTGCACTACTGTTTGTAGCGTTGCTTGCATAGTAGTAATCATTTTCCTGATATTCTACTATTACATGGAGTGTATCTGTGTTGGATACTGGTATTGTGATGTTAGCTTTACCGTCAGTTAATTTGCCTGTTGCTATGGCTTCACCTGTTGAGTTATCTTTTATGATAACTGTTCCTTCGCTTACATAACTAGTTGTCATGTTTGTAACTTCAACGTGTACCGTTACGTTTCCAGCAGTATGGTTTAGTATATCTGCTATTGTAACTGTAGGCATTTTGGTTACATCTATAACTATTATGTTTTCCTTCTCAGGATCAACAGCTGATTTGTTTGTAGCATTGCTTGAATAGTAGTAGTCATTTTCCTGATATTCTACTCTTATTTCAAGTTCTCCACCAATTGTTGCAGGTACTGTGATGTTTACACGACCGTTTACAAGTGGTGTTTCATCTACTATGATATTGCCATCTGCATCATATACCACTACACTTCCTTTGTCTACAAGACTATCTGTCATATTTGTTACATTTACTCCTATTGTTACATTACCGAGTGTTGTGTTTAGTATTTCAACATTGGTGATTGTAGGGAGTTTTGTTACGTTTATGACTGTGATATTTTCTTTACCAGGTGCTGCACTACTGTTTGTAGCGTTACTTGCATAGTAGATATCGTTTTCTTGATATGTTACTATTACCTCGATTGGTCCGGATGTTGTGGCCGGAATTTGCAAGGTTACATGTGAATCTGTTAGTTCACCGTTTGCAAGTATTTTACCTGTTGTATCGGTTACTACAACTGAACCAGTTGATACATCTCCATTTGATGTGTTTGTTACGGTTATACCTAGTGTTACATTGTTGATACTGGTGTTTAGTATTTCAACTGTTGTAATTGTAGGTATTCTCGTTACATCTATGAGTATGATTTCCTCATCAGGTGTTCCGATTGCACTGCTGTTTGTAGCGTTGCTTTGAGCATAGATGTTGTTTTCATTGTAGGTTACAATTACTCTTAACTGTCCTATGCTGTCTACTGGTATTGTAATGTTAGCTACACCTTCATGTAATGTGCTTTCATTTAATACTTTTCCAGTTGTATCTTTTACAGTGATTGTACCTTTGTTTACTAATGTTTTTGTAAGGTTAGTTACATTTACACTTAATGTTACATTGTTTAATGTTGTGTTAAGTATTTCTACATTTGTAATTGTAGGTATTTTATTTACTGTAAAGGTTAATTCTTCACTCATTGCAGGGGTCATACTGGCATTACCAAGATATTTGGCTTTGACTATGTAGTTACCTGCAGTTATTCCTGTGTAGGTGAGTGAGTATTTTTCATCGGCTATTTCAACTGTTTTTTCTGATGTTGTTCCGTCTTCATCGGTAACATATACCGTTACGCTACCTGCTTTGACTACTTCACCCATTCCATCAAATACCTGACCGGTTATGTTTGTATTTTCTGAGATGATAATTGATGTTTCAGTGAGGTCTATGGTTATAGTTACACTTTGTTTTTGTACATCAATTACTGTGATGTTTTCACGTTCTGGTTCGGTAGCACTTTCGTTTGTAGCGTTACTTGCAAAGTAAATGTCATTCTGTTGATATTCAACTACTACTTCAATTAATCCGGATTCAAGTACTGAGTCCAGTTTAATTACGGCATTGCCTTCGTTGATTCTGCCTGTTGCCAGTATTTGTTCATAGTTTGAAGCGTTGTGTATGTATACGTCACCTGTTGTTACGGATTCTCCTGTCATGTTGGTTACTGTTACATTTAGTGTTACGTTTCCTGCTACATTATCAAGTATTTCTACTGTGGTAATTGTAGGGATTCTTGTAACATCTATAACAGTTATGTTTTCTTTGCCAGGTAGTGCCGTGTCATTTAGTGCTGTACTGTTTAGGTATAGGTCGTTTTCAACGTATTTGACAACTACTTCCAATGGACCGATTGCTTCTGCAGGAATAAGTATATCTGCTACTCCATCAGTTAGGTTAGCTTTTGCTAATTCATTTGAATCGGTATCGTATACTATTATGCTTCCCTTAGTTACTAAGTCCTCGGTATTGTTTGTTACGTTTACTCTGATTGTTACATTGGATAGTGTTGTGTTTAATATTTCAACATTTGTTACTGTAGCAATCTTATCGACTGTAAAGCTGGTTGTATTTTCAACTGCGTCAACTGCACTGTTTCCGGCATATACTACTTTTACGTCTACTGTTCCATTGTATATTGGTGTGTAGACTATGGAATATACACCGTCATCATTTGTTTTTGTGATGATGCTTGTACCGTTTACGATTACTTCAACATATGCATCGGCAATAGGATTATTCATTCCATCTGTGAGTGTACCGTTTATAGTTACCTCCTGATAAACTATAGCAGCAATAGGTGTTGCATTAACAGTGATTGTAGCATTCTGCAATCCTACCGTAATGTTTTCAAAGACTTCACCGGAAGCCTTATCAACACCCACACTTGAAGTGTAATTCTCATTTTCAAGATATGTTACACTTACAGCCACATCACCAGCATCAGCAATGTCAAGTTTAACTGTCGTATTAACACCAGCCACATCAACAGTCACATTCTTACCAGCAACTGTAACGTTAAACTGACCACTAGTTACAACTTCACCACTACTGTTGGTAACAACCACATCAATAGTCACATTACCAGCAGTATTATTCAAGACTTCAACAACAGTAGTTGTCGGCATCTTATTAACAGTAAAGTCAACAGTTTCACTAGTTACACCATCAACCGTAGCATTACCAAGATATGTAGCGTTCACATCATAAACACCAGCAGTGTAAGTTGCATTCTCAACGGTGTAATAACCATCACTGATTGTCGCATGAACTGTCTGTCCATCAACAACCACATCAACATTACCTTCGGTTATGAGGTTGCCCATACCATCAAATACCTGACCACGAATAGTTAC
The DNA here is from genome assembly GCF_003268005.1 of Methanosphaera sp. BMS. Classification (NCBI taxonomy): domain Archaea; kingdom Methanobacteriati; phylum Methanobacteriota; class Methanobacteria; order Methanobacteriales; family Methanobacteriaceae; genus Methanosphaera; species Methanosphaera sp. BMS. The sequence goes on from NZ_CP014213.1 coordinate 1,374,205, forward strand.
AACATCACCCATAATCACACTAGGATTAACAACTTCAATTGTAATTGAAGCTTCCTGTTTAACCAAGTCAATTACGGTTACGTTTTCATATTCAGGACTTGCGGCAGATGAATTTGTAGCATTGCTTGCCATGTATACATCATTTTCATTGTAGTGAACAATTACTTCCAATGTATCATCACTAGCCACCGGTATTGTGATAACTGCTTTACCATCAGTTAATTCTGCAGTTGGTATTGTACTGATTACGTTACCATCTTTGTCAAGTATGTTTACTGATCCATTGTTTACAACAACATCAGTCATGTTTGTAACTGTTACTTCAATTGTGACGTTACCTGCGGTATTGTTAAGTATTGAAACACTTGCTTTTGTAGGTATTTTACTTACAGCAACGTTTGAATCAGTACTGCTTGCAAGGTATAAGTCATTTTCAACATAGCTAACTGTTATGTCAACAGCTACTGCATCATGAATATCCAATGTAATATCGGCTACACCACCAGTAATGTCAGCTTCTCCAAGTATAATACTTGAATCAGATGAGTTATATACGATGACATGACCATCAATTACAAGATCTTCAGTAGTGTTTGTTACGTTTACTCTGACTGTCACATTGGATAGTGTCGTGTTAATTACTTCAACATTTGTAATTGTAGCAATCTTATCGACTGTAAAGCTGGTTGTATTTTCAACTGCGTCAACTGTACTGTTTCCGGCATATACAACTTTTACATCTACTGTTCCATTGTATAATGGAAGGTAGACAATTGAATATACACCATCAGCATCA